>JACZKP010000072.1 GCA_014860005.1 Verrucomicrobiota bacterium
CCGCCGGGGGGCGTGGGGGAAGGGGTGGTGCTCATAGGGCTGTCATCAGGCGATGGCGACGCGGAATCCGCGGCCGCGTTCTGGAGTGTGGCAGCCCACTGCCGCTGTCCGACCGCCCAATGTCCCGGTCGAAGCGCCAGAGGACTGGCGCAGTCCAAAACCGCTGGTGGAGCATGATTGACCCGCCGGTTGGAAAACAAGCAGTACGTAACGCCGACTTTCCAGTCGGCGAGTCATTGGGAAAAGAACCTACACGGGCGGGGCTTGCCAGTTGGAAACCCGGCGATACAGGTTGCGCCACTTTTTCAGTCGGCCAACGGGCCGGTTGGAAAACCGGCGTTACGCGGAATGCGTTCATGACGCTTCCTCCGAGGTGGGTCGGCGCATTTGGCGCGTGATTTGCCGCTGTAGCAGCCGTCCCATTTGGGAATCGAAGCGTGAGGGCAAAGCCCGGTATCGGCGAATGGCCGGTGACGCCGGTAGGAATTCGATCAACAACCGCAGCCAGCGGGTATGGATGTCCAGTTTCATGGGGTCACGGAATTCAACATGAAATACCCCGGGCACACCAAACAAAAGAGCGCGAGAGGCGGGCAGGAGAATTTCTCAAGCAAGCGGGTCATGTCCGTTACAGGTTCGACCTGCGTGTGGTTCGTACGTTGTTGGTTTCACAACCTTCACCCGCCTTTAACCTCCAAGGCTGCAACTTCCTGCCGCACCAGCTTCGAGATGCGATGCTTGGCCACATAGACATGCGCGATGGTGACACCCAAGGTCTTGGCCACGTCCCGCGCCGGCCACTGCTTGAGCACAAACAAATCAAACATCTGGTATTGCTCGATGGACACGCGGCGTTTCACGCGGTGGATGGCGGCTTCCATCAGGTTCTTCTGCCATTCCTCGTCCCACGCCTTGTCCCATTGACCACTTTGCTCGTCGGGAATCTGATGCAGCAACGGTGTGGCGCTTGAATCCTCCCGGGATGAGCTGGCCGCCGGGTTGCGCGCACGGCGGGCAAATTGGTTGGCAATTTTCGACCGCGTGACCCCCAGCAGCCACGTCTTGAAGGCACACACTTTTGGATCGTAATGAAACTTGCCAATGTGCTTCGCCACTGCCACGACCGTCTCCTGGACGACCTCCTGGGCTTCCTCGTAGCTCAGGCCGCGTTGGAGGGCAAAGCCGTAAATGAGTTTCCAATACGTGTCGAAAAACGTCCGCCAGCTTTCGCCGTCCTCCCAGTTCTTGAGGCGGCTCAACAAACTGCCGCGGGTCGGAATCAAATCTTCCGGGCAGTCGTCAGTTTGATCTTGATGGCTCATCCGTACCGCTCGGGTCCAGTGCTGGGAAACCGGCACGCCACAACGTGCGCTACCAAAGGTTAAACCGATCGCCGGGAAAAGACCTTACAAAAAGTTTCCTTTGGCGCCGCGGACATTGGCGGGGCTGGCGCTGGATCAGAGTGTGCGCCGATCACCGGCAGATGTGGGAGTGGCCGTGGTATTCGTCGGCGCATCCTTGGCCGGCTATGGACTCCGCATTGCTGAGGCGGTGCGGGAAGTGATGGCGGGCAATCCGGTCCTCGACCCGGCGCTGGATGCAGTTCCCGGCAACGGGGCCGCACGTAAGAATCCGTTGAACATTCTTTCAGCGGGGGAACTGCGGGTGCTGAAGGAGGTGGCGAAGGGTTTGACCGACAAGGAGGTGTCGAACGTTCTGAACCTGAGCGCGAAAACCGTGCGTCACGCGTTGGACCGCGTCTTTGCGAAGCTCCGCGTCCACACCCGCACGCAAGCCGCAATGCTCTACGCCGAGCACGGCAAGCAGGATTTCAGCGGTTGAGCTTCGCCAAGGCAAACACACGCCATTCGCGGCTCGTGCGCACGCGGAGCGCGGTCCTGGTTTGCGCAAAGCGAACCGATTTACAGGCAAGCGCGTGGGTTGCTTGCGTGAATAGCCGGGATTAGCGACCGTCAAACACGCGATGAGTCAGGGTGAAATCGGACCAAACCACTTGCGACATGAGAAGTGCCTGATACTATTGACCAAGCTATTTATTGCGACTCGAAGAACAATTACTATGAAAACAACCACTACACTCCTGGCCGTCGGCGCGTTGATTGCCAGTTTCCAACTCGCGACGGCGGGCGATATCACCGGCAAAATCACCCTCAGCGGCAAGCCGCCGGCGGAATTGGAAATCAAAGCCATCGGCACCGATGTCAACTGCGGCAAATTACATTCGGAACCCGTTCATACGCGTTTTTACGTGGTGAGCGACAAGAACGAACTGGCTGATGTGTTCATTACCTTGAAAGGCATCAGCGGCAAGTCCACGGGCGCTTCGGCTCAGCCACTTATCATTGATCAGAAAGGTTGCGAGTATGTGCCGTACATTGGCGCTGCCCAAACCGGGCAGAAAATCATCGTGAAGAATTCCGACCCGTTCCTGCACAATGTGCATCCCACGCCGGTAAACACTGCGGGTGGCAACAAGGAGGCAAATCTGGCCCAGATGGCGGGCGGTGCGGATTTGAACTTCACCTTCCCGGCGCCGGAGAATTTCCTGCGCTTCAAGTGCGATGTGCATCCGTGGATGTTCTCCTACATCAACATCGTGGATCATCCGTGGTTCGCGGTGACGGGCAAGGACGGCAGCTTCACGATCAAGAACGTGCCGCCGGGCAAGTACACCATCGTGGCCATGCATCGCAAAGCCGCACCGGCCCCCGCAGGCGTGGAGAAGGAAATCGAAGTCACCGCGGACGGCGCGAAGGTGGACTTCGTCCTCCAAGCGAAATAGCTGATCTGGATTCCTGGGTAACCGCTGCGGTTGGGACTGACCGCAGCGGTTTGCTTTTGCCCGGGCCAGTTCCGTGCCTTGTTTGCAATGGCTCAAACCAACGACACTATTTTTCATCCCTGGCTGCATCGCTTCGCCGTGCTGACGGCGGTGATTACGCTGGTATTGTTGGGCGTGGGTGGCTTGGTCACCAGCCACGGCGTGGGCATGGCCGTCCCTGACTGGCCGAATACTTACGGCTACAACATGTTTCTATTTCCCGTCTCCAAGTGGGTGGGCGGGATTTTCTACGAGCACACGCATCGGTTGATCGCATCATTCGTGGGTTTGTTGACCGCAATTCTGGCCGTCTGGTTGTGGGTGGTTGAAACCAGGGGCGCAACCCGAAAGATTGGCGCAAGCGTAATTCTGGGAGTGCTGGTGCTGATGGGCGGATTGATGGGCGTGCGCGAGCACACAGTCTTTTTGGGATTGGCCGCGGTGGCCGCGGTGGGGATGCTCTTCGGCATCTACCAATTTCAGCGTGATGCGCACGCGCTCCGGTGGCTCGGAATATTGGCGCTGGCCACGGTGATTCTACAAGGCGTGCTGGGCGGCTTGAGGGTGGTGCTGTACAAGGATGAACTCGGCATTTTCCACGCGACATTGGCCCAGCTTTTCTTCGCGTTGATCTGCGCGATCGCGTTGCTCACCAGTTCCTGGTGGCGGAAAGGTTCTACCCTGTGCGCTTCGCCATCAAGCGGCCGGGGAGAATCTTCCTCTTTTGTTTCCCGCAATCTCAGTTCCCTGTTGCTGGCGACCACGGCGATCATTCTGCTCCAACTGATCCTGGGCGCGACGATGCGCCACCAACACGCGGGGCTGGCCATTCCGGATTTTCCACTGGCCTACGGCAAGCTCTGGCCGGCCATGGACGCGGAATCGGTCATGCGCTACAACCAACAACGACAGGAGATCACCGCGGCGCATCCCATCACGGCGTTCCAGATTGGGCTGCAAATGACTCACCGGTTGGTGGCGGTGGTCATTCTCATCGGCGTCGTCTGGTGTGCGCAGCGGCTTCGGCGCGAGCTGGGCGGCAAGCATCCTTTGACCCGGCTGGGCTGGTTCTGGCTCGCGACCATTGTGGTGCAGGCGGCATTGGGAGCTTTCACTCTGTGGACGAACAAAGCCGCCGACGTGGCCACCGCACATGTACTGGTGGGCGCACTTTCGCTCGTGACAGGTGCGTTGGCCTGTATTATTGCTTTCCGCCAATCCGCCCCGCTGCGTGCCGCTCCAGCGACGGCGGCGTTTGATTTGACGCGACCCGAATTGGGCTCGCGACCAGTGGCAGCCCAGAAGTAAGACATGAAAGCAAGCGCACAAACATTGATTGCCGCGACCATTCCTGAGAAAGGCTGGTTCGCTGTTTATGCCGACCTGATCAAAGCGCGCCTCACGTTGCTGGTGTTGCTCACCACGCTTGTGGGCTTCTACGTCGGCTTCCGCGGCGCGATGGATTATGCGCTGATGTTTCACACGATGCTGGGCACTGCCCTGGTGGCGAGCGGGGCGGCGGCGTTGAACCAACTTCTTGAGCGCGAGCACGACGCCAAGATGCGGCGCACGCGGAACCGGCCCTTGCCTTCGGGCCGGCTGCAACCGGTGACGGTAATGTTGTTCGGGGGCGGTTGCGCGGTGGCGGGACTGATCTATCTGGCGCTGCTGGCCAATCCGCTTACGAGCGTCATCGGCGCGGTCACGTTGATCACCTACCTGTTCCTTTACACGCCGCTCAAACGGGTGACGTGGTTGAACACCGCTGTGGGCGCCGTGCCGGGCGGTTTGCCGCCGTTGATGGGCTGGGCGGCAGCGCGCGGTGAACTTGATGGTGGCGGCTGGGCGTTGTTCGCCATTCTGGCGTTCTGGCAAATGCCGCACTTTTTTGCCATTGCCTGGATTTATCGCGACGAATACGCCAAGGCAGGTTTTCAAATGTTACCAGCCGTGGACCCGGATGGCAGTCGCACGGCCCAACAATCAGTCAGTCACACATTGGCATTGTTGGCAGTGAGTTTGTGTCCGTTTCTGTTTCACCTGGCCGGGCCGGTTTACCTGACGGGCGCCTTGTTGCTGGGAATCGCGTATCTGGGTTGCGCCATTCATTTCGCGCAGCGGCTGGATCTCGCGAGCGCGCGGCGGTTGTTTTTTGCTTCGATTGTGTACCTGCCGCTGTTGCTGGTACTGCTGGTGGTTGACAAGTTGAAATGAAATCAAATTCCCGATACTTGCACTCCTCCGGTGAACAAGCACACGGTTCTTTGGGCCTCATTCGCCTGCGAGCCAGCAGATCAGTTGTGGATGAATCAGCAATTGACACGGCCGGGCCGGGCACGTTTACTTTCGCGCCTTAAATTGCCGGAACCCAGACAAGATATGATGCAGCGGTCAGATTGGAACAACGTAACGATATAATGCAGGCGACATCCCACACGCAACCGCACGCCGGCCACACCGAAGCCCACCACGAAGAGCCTGGCTTCTGGAGCAAGTACATCTTCTCCACCGATCATAAAATCATCGGCATCCAGTACGGGTTGACGGCGCTGACGTTTCTGCTGTTCGGATTTTTTCTGATGCTGATGATGCGCTGGCAGATTGCGCATCCGGGCCAGCCGATTCCAGTGGTCGGGCCGTTGCTGGCCAAGGTGCTGGGCGACGTGGCCGCCGGCGGCGTGATGAGCCCCGACCTCTACAACTCCTTCGGCGCGATGCATGGCACGATTATGGTGTTTCTGGCGGTTGTGCCCATGGCGTTCGGCGCGTTTGGCAATTATGTCGTGCCGCTGATGATCGGCGCGCCGGACATGGCATTCCCGCGCTTGAACATGGCCAGTTACCAGGCCTACGTCGTTGGCGGCATTATCATGTTCGTCAGCTTCTTCATTCCCGGCGGCGCGGCGCAGGCCGGCTGGACTTCGTACTCGCCACTGGCGACCTCCATCCCCACCGACGGCCAGACGTTCTGGCTGGTTGGCATGATATTTCTAATCACCTCGTCCCTGCTCGGCGCGGTGAATTTCCTCGCGACGATCATCCAATTGCGCGCACCGGGCATGACCTGGATGCGGCTGCCGTTTTTCGTCTGGGCGCAGTTTGTCACGGGCTTCCTCCTGCTGCTGGCTTTTCCGCCGCTGGAAGCCGCCGGCGTCATGCAATTGATGGATAAGGTGGCCGGCACCAGTTTCTTCCTGCCGACTGGCCTCGCGGTGGGCGGGCAACTGGCTGACGTCAGCGGCGGCGGCAGTCCGCTGCTGTGGCAGCATCTATTCTGGTTTCTCGGCCATCCCGAAGTGTACGTCCTGATCCTGCCGGCCATGGGGATTGTCTGCGAGGTGATCTCCAACAACACGCGCAAGCAGATCTGGGGTTACAAGTCGCTGGTCTATTCCACGCTGGCGATTGGTTTCCTGTCATTCATCGTCTGGGCGCATCACATGTATCTCACCGGCATGGGGACGAAGATCTCGACCTTCTTCCAGACCACCACGATGATCATTTCCATTCCGTCGGTGATCATCCTGACGTGTTTCTTCATATCGTTGTGGGGCGGTTCAATTCGGTTCAACACGCCGATGCTCTTTGCGCTGGCGTTCCTGCCAATGTTCGGCATCGGCGGTTTGACCGGTTTGCCGCTGGGCTTCAGCGCGTCGGATTTGCACCTGCATGACACCTACTACGTCATCGCCCATTTTCATTATGTGGTGGCGCCGGGAACGATCTTTGCGCTGTTTGCTGGAATCTATTACTGGTTCCCGAAAATGACCGGACGCATGATGAGCGAATACTGGGGCCGCGTGCATTTCTGGGGTTCACTGATCTTCATGAACGTCGTGTTCCAGCCGATGTTCGCGCAGGGCATGGCCGGCATGATCCGCCGCATGTCGGACGGCGGCGCGAACTATTCGCTGGCCAAGGTGCCGGACGCCATCGGCGGACTGAGTGATACGATCATGAGCCTGCACACGCTCATTCTCTGGGGCGGGATCGGCTTGGCCCTAGTGCAGATTCCCTTCATCATCAATGTGTTTTGGAGCATCAAGAACGGGCGGAAGGTGACCAGCGATAATCCCTGGGACGCCACCACGCTGGAATGGCAGACCCCCACGCCGCCGCCGCATGGTAACTTTGCCACCGAACCACACGTTCACCGCGGACCCTACGAGTACAGCATGCCCGGCAAGGACAAAGACTTCACGCCGCAGAATGAACCAGACCAGGGCGGCAAGCACTGACTTTCATGGAAATCCCTTACACAGCCCAACCCCGCAAAGACACCGGCCTGTATAACGCCAAGGTCGGCATTTGGCTTTTTCTCGCTTCGGAAGTGATGTTGTTCGGCGGTTTGTTTTCCGCGTACATCCTGCTGCGTGTCGGGGCCGCGCCGGGCACGTGGGTTCACGGCCTGCTGAACATCCCGATCGGAACTTTCAACACCGCTGTGCTCATCACCTCGTCGGTCACAGTCGTGTTGTCGTGGGCCGCGCTCAAGATGGGCAACTTCGGGCGTTACCGCTTTTATCAGGCAATCACCATTCTTTGCGCGCTGGGCTTTCTGGGCATCAAATCCCTGGAGTACCGCGAGAAATTCAGCCACTACGAAGTCTGGTTGAATCAACCGGTCACCGTGATGCGCGGCGGCCAGGAAGTGCAAACCGACCGCCTGCTCGGCCATATTGAATATCAGGGAAGCCATCCCGCCTTCTGGAACACGAAAACCCTCGCGGACAAGCAGGTGGAGTCGTTCAAATTCACGCCCGACCCCATCCACTATACGATGACGCCCAAGGAAATGGCCCACGCGCGAAAGACGGCGGCGGGCCAAAAGGCGGAGGCCCTTGAGATCACGGCCCCACAGGTCAAACGGTTGTCCTCCTTCGTGCCCAGCCACAGCACTTATTTTGCGGTGTACTTCACGCTCACGGCGCTGCACGCCTTGCACGTGCTGGGCGGGGCGATAGTTATTTTCTACATCTGGGGACCAGGCGCGAAAATGTGGAAGACCGATCCCGAGCGTTACACCAATCGCGTCGAGATTTCCGGTTTGTTCTGGCACTTCGTTGACCTGGTTTGGATCTTTCTGTTCCCGGTTCTCTACCTTCTCTGAATTTATGAGCGACCATTCCCATCAAGACATCGCCAAGCACGTCAAAACCTACATCCTTGTTTTCGTCGCCCTCCTGGTCGGCACGATCATCACCGTGGCGCTGAACTACCTGCATTTTGACAGCATGGCCCTCACGATCTCCATCGCCCTCTTTGTGGCGACCATCAAAGCGGCCCTGGTGGCCTGCTATTTCATGCACCTCATTTCGGAGCGGAGGATGATTTATCTCATTCTGGCGTTCACCGTGTTTTTCTTCCTCGGCTTGATGTTCCTCACCCTAGGTGCTCACTACGATTATCCGCCCAACACCACCACCCTCTGATTATGTCTCTCAAAGCCTTTCATGTCGTGTTCATCACCGCGGCCAGCGCGCTGGCCTTTGGTTTCGGCGTATGGTCGTTGCGAGCCTACTCGTCGGTGGATGGTTTTACGCAAGATCTCGTCTTCGGTATCGGGTCGCTGGCCGTGGGCGTGGGGTTGCTGGTGTATGAGCGGTATTTTTTGAAGAAAACCAGAAACGTAAGTTACCTATGAACTGGCAAACTCGACTTCAAACCATTCCGGTCGTGCTGCTGACGGCCGCCTTGCTCTGGCCCAATTCTGTCGCGGCCTGCACCATTTGTTACGGCGACCCCGAATCGCCGCTCTCGCGCGGTTTGACATGGGGCATTACGGTGCTGCTGGGCACGGTGGGCATGGTGCTGGCCGGGGTGGTGGCCTTTTTTGTGTTCCTGGCTCGCAAAGCGGCGAGCGTCCGTGCCGATGAATCGGATGTGTTGAAAACCAAACAAGTTTGATCATGATGCAGAAGCTTCTCGGTTTGCCGCCGCTCGCCGCCGAAACGGGCCAGGGCGTGGATAATCTCATCATCTGGATTCACTGGTTGATGATCGCCCTGTTCGTTGGCTGGCTGGCCTATTTCGTGATTGCGCTCTGGTGCTTTCGCCGGTCACGCCAACCACGCGCCGATCATTTCGGCGTGCGCAACCATGCCTCCAGTTACATCGAACTGGCGGTGGCGGGAGTCGAAGCCGTGCTGCTCATCTTTGTCGCCGTCCCGCTTTGGGCCCGGGCGGTGGACAAACTCCCGAAGGAAAGCGAGGCCACAGTCATCCAGGTCGTCGCCCAGCAGTTTGCCTGGAACGCCCGCTATGCCGGCAAGGACGGTGCCTTCGGGAAACAGGACATGCGGCTCGTCAGTTCCGACAATGCCTTCGGGGCCATCCCGGATGATCCCAACGGGCAGGACGACGTTCAGGTCCTGAACGAACTCCATGTGCCGGTGAACAAACCGGTCATTTGCTATATCAGTTCCAAGGATGTGATCCATTCCTTCAAAGTCCTCGCCTTCCGCGTCACCCAGGACGCCATCCCCGGCATGCGCATTCCCATTTGGTTCAAGCCGACGCAGGAAGGCCGCTATCAGATCAAATGCGCGCAACTGTGTGGCAACGGCCATACCAGCATGTCGGCGGGCTTCGTCGTGGTGGAAAGCCAGGAATCCTTCGACGCCTGGCTGGAGTCCAAGACCGGCGGCGCAACCGTCTTCGAATAATTTTTGAGCCCGCCAGCGCCGCTGGTTTATTCGTGTGTGATGTTTCGTCGCTGCCACCCGCTGGCCGCGTCGGCTTCGTTGGTTAACCGCGCCTTGCTTCCACATTCCGTTTCGTGACTTGGTGGGTGATGGCGCGTCCGGGTTGCGGAAATTTCCTTTCGACCCAGCCCCCTCGACTGACTAACGTTTTGCCGCATGTCCGCCGAAGCGCAACTCACTCCCATGATGGCGCAGTATCGCCGCATCAAAGGCGAACTGCCCAAAGACGCGTTGTTGCTGTTCCGGCTCGGCGATTTTTACGAGATGTTCTTCGAGGACGCGCAAGCCGGCTCCCAGCTCTTGAATCTGGCGCTCACCAGCCGGAACGGCGTGCCCATGTGCGGTTTGCCGTTCCACGCCGCCAACGGCTACATCGCCCGCATCCTCCGCGCCGGACGCAAGGTTGCCATCTGCGACCAGACCGAGGACGCGAAGCCCGGCAAACTTGTCAAACGCGAGGTCACGCAAATCATTTCGCCCGGCACCCATTTCGACGAACGAATGCTCGTCGCCGAACGGAACAACTTCCTGGCCGCCGTCTGTCCGAATGGTAGAATCTTTGGCCTCGCGCTGGTGGATTTGACCACGGGCGATTTTCTCACCACGGAAGTCGAGTCCGAGGCCGCGTTGCTTACGGAACTCGAACGCCTGCGCCCCGCCGAGATCGTCCATCCGATGGAAGCTACCGCGCTCCGCGACTTGCTCCGCGGCGTAGCTGCGACGCCTCGGCGGAGTGGCGTGGACGCGACGCCCCCGTCGCGAATCCCCTCTGGCGTCGAGGCGACGCCACCACCCTTCGGCGACGGGGCGTCGCCGCTACGACCGTGGACCGTCAGCGGCTACGACGATTGGACTTTTGCGCCCGAAACTGCGCTCTATACCGTGCGCGACCATTTCAAGGTCGCGTCGCTGGACGGTTTCGGTTTGAAGGATCGCGCCGCAGCCATCGGTGCGGCAGGCGGGGCGCTGCATTATCTCGCGCAGAACCTGCGGCGCGACGTGAAACATCTCACGCGACTCTCGTTCTACGAACGCACGGATTATCTCGCGCTCGATTACACCACGCTGCGCCATCTGGAAATCCTCGAACCCCTGCGCCACGACGCTCCGCGCAACTCGTCTTTGTGCGGGGCTTTGAACAAGACCGTCACGCCGATGGGCGCGCGACTGTTGCGGAACTGGCTTTCGCAACCGTTGGCTGCCGTCGCGCCGATTCGCCAACGCCAAGAGGCGGTGCAGACGTTTCTTGAACATTCGTCCAACCTCGATGGCTTTCGCGCGCAACTTACGGGCGTCCGCGACTTGGAACGGACGCTGGGCCGTCTGAGCAGCGGCAGCGGCAATGCGCGCGATCTCGCCGCGTTGCGACAGGCGTTGGAACAAATCCCCGCGCTGCGGACGACGCTCGCAAGCGTAGGACAGGCGTCGCGCCTGGCTCCATCTTCTGAAATCCTTTCCGAGGAGAATCAGACAGGCGCGACGCCTGTCCTGCTTCACAACCTCACCGCCCAACTCACCGAATCCCCCGACCTCGTCGAATTGATCGGTCGCGCCATCGTGGACGAGCCGCCGCTCGCCCTGAAGGAAGGCGGCATGATCCGCGACGGCTTTGACGTGAACCTTGACGAACTCCGCAATGCCCAGCGTGGCGGCAAGGATTGGATTGCGAAACTTCAGGCGGACGAAATCGAGCGCACCGGCATCAGTTCGCTTAAAGTGCGATTCAACTCCGTCTTCGGTTATTACATCGAAGTGACCAGGTCGAACCTCGACAAGGTGCCGCAGCATTACATCCGCAAGCAGACCGTGGCGAACGGCGAGCGTTACATCACGCCCGAGTTGAAGGACATGGAAGGCAAGATCCTCGGCGCCGAGGAGCGTAGCGTGAAGTTGGAATACGAACTCTTCCAGCGCGTGCGGGAGGAAGTTCTTGGCCAACTTGCGACGATCCAGCAGACTGCCTCCGCCCTCGCGCAACTCGATGTGCTCGCGTCCTTCGCCGAGATTGCGCGCTTGCATGACTATTGCCGTCCGCACGTCAGCGACGAAGGCGTGCTGCAAATCACCGATGGCCGCCATCCTGTCTTGGAACAGAGCCTGGTGGAGGAACGCTTCGTGCCGAATGATGCGGCACTTGGAAGTAGGACAGGCGTCGCGCCTGTCTCTAACTTAGGTTCCCCGCCTCAAGGCGCAGACTTTTCGGATGGAGACAGGCGCGACGCCTGTCCTACGTTCCCGCAAATCGCCCTCATCACCGGGCCGAACATGGCGGGTAAATCCACTTACATCCGGCAGGTCGCGTTGCTCACGCTGCTCGCGCACACCGGCAGCTTCATTCCCGCCAAGGAAGCACGCATTGACCTCGTGGACCGCATTTTCACCCGCATCGGCGCGAGCGATGACCTGGCGCGCGGGCAATCCACCTTCATGGTCGAGATGAGCGAGACCGCGAACATCCTCAACAATGCCACGCCGCGCAGCCTCATCATCCTCGATGAAATTGGGCGTGGCACGAGCACGTTCGACGGCCTCAGTCTCGCGTGGAGCATCGTCGAACACCTGCACAATCAGGTCGGCGCGAAAACGCTGTTCGCCACGCACTATCACGAATTGACCGAACTCGCCCAACGCCTGCCGCGCATCAAGAACTACAACGTCGCCGTGCGCGAGTGGCACGAATCCATCGTGTTCCTGCGCAAGATCGTCGAAGGCGGCACGGACAAGAGTTACGGCATCCAGGTTGCGCGTCTAGCCGGCGTTCCGAAGGAAGTGTTGGAGCGTGCGAAGCAGATTTTGGTAAACCTCGAAGAATCCGAACTCACCCCCGAAGGCAACGTTCGCCAGCCCCGCCGTCAACAAGAGCGTGATAAACTCAAACAACTCGCCCCGCCCCCGCAGATGGATTTGTTTGGGTGAGCGAGCGAGTGAGCAGTCGCTGCTTTGTTGGTTTGATTGATTGGTCAAGTTTGGATATGCTGCCCACGCTTTACTGAATGTCCATGAAGCTACAACTCGACGGCGAAGCGTGGTCAGCAGTGCTGGCCGACCTTGCCAAAGCTCTCGGCAAGGAAGGTTCACCACTTCGGCTCTGCCTCATCGGTTCGGCTGCTTGCTTGTTTGGGGGAATGGATGGGCGCACTTCCGCCGACCTCGACATTTGGAAACCCGCGAGTGATTACGACCGGCTTGAACTCAAGACCGCTGCGGAAACAATCGGTCTGCTGTTCGATCCTAAACAAACGCTTGAACCCGACCGACCGTATCTGCAACTCATTGAGCCGGGGTTGACGCAACTCGGGACCTTTGAACCCGTGTTGATCGAACGCATGGGGCGGTTGCATCTCTTTCGCCCGCCGGTGGAAAATCTCATCGCCGCCAAGCTCATCCGCGCTGAACCGAAAGATTTGAGCGACATTCGTTTCTTGTTGAGCCGCCATCGCCCGGACTTGCAACGCGTGCGGAGCATCATCACCGAATTCAATGCCCAGGCTTGCGCACGCGCCACCGAAAACCTCGTCTATCTTGACGTCCTGGAAACCTGAACATGAATGCCCGCGAAGAAGAATTAACCGCCCGCGCCCTGCTGGCCGACCCGGATCTGGTGGATGTGTATTTCCAGCAAAAACGCTGGGCCGAACTCGCCGCGCTCGTGCGTTTTGCCCGACGCGACGTTCCGGTGCAACTCGCGCAAACTGACCCTGCTCTATACCGCCAGTTACGCGAGCAGGTCACGCGCTTCTTCCTGCGCGGTGGTGATGTCTTTTCCTTGAAACGATTGGAGATGCTGGCCGGTGGATGAATCTGTGACAACATGCGCGCGACAAAATCAAGCAACTCGTCCCGCCCCAGCAGATGGATTTGTTTGGGTCACTGCTCACTCGTTAATGAAGTGAAAGACCGCTGCCAGCGAGGCAGCCAGTAATGGCTCTTGTCGAGCGAGAGAACCACGGCGGTTGCTCGCCCCACAATCTCCGTGCGTTTCACCGTGCCCCAAAAGCGGGAGTCGAAGCTGTCGTCGCGATTGTCGCCCAGCATGAAGTATTCGCCTCGCGGCACAACGATGGGCGCGAAGGTTCGCGGCGCGGGGGCGGCGGGATAGCCAGCAACGGCATGCGTCTGGCCGGGCAGTTGTTCGCTGGCAAAGACGCGGCCTTCGCGTTCGGTGGCGGGAATGTCACGCAATCGTTCTTCAGTAACGGGTTGGTATTCGACGTTCGTGCCATTGATGACAAGCTGATTACCACGGAGTTCGATGGTGTCGCCGGGCAGGCCGATGACGCGTTTGACGAGGCGCGTGCCGTCGTGCGGCGAGAAAAACACCACGATGTCGCCGCGTTGCGGGTCGCCCCACCCGGCAACGTGCCACGTGGTAAACGGCACTTTGAGATCGTAGGCAACCTTGTTTACGAAAATGCGGTCGCCTTCGAGAATCGTCGGGCGCATCGAGCCGGTGGGCACATCGTTCCAATCCGCCAGCGAAGAACGCACGGCAAAGAGGATGAACACCAGGATGAGCAACGGGCGGATCTCTTTCTTCCACCAATGGAGGGCGCGGACGCGGAGGGATTTTGCGTTCATGTTGGATTCGACCGGGCGTCGCCGGAAACGTTCAACCCGGCAGAACCCCACTTGCCCCGCAACCGCCGCCAGCGGGCTTCTTCGGGTAATTGGCCTCGGCCCAGCTACCGGCTTGGAATTGAACGTATCCTGCCCATTGCTCTTGATTCTGGCGGGTGTTAGTCTTTGGCCCATGGGCAAGAACCGCAAGAAGCAGCCGCCGCAACCATCAGTCCATCTGCCGCCCACCCGTGCCGCACGGGACGCGAAAGCTTCTCTGGTAAAGTCTGCCGCCCAGAGACAGCGCATCGCGCGGCGCATCCTCTGGCAGTGTGTGGCAATTGCCGCCTTGAGCGGTGTCCTGGGACTGGCCTTCAATACCGCTAATCCCATTGGGGTGCGTTTCGGCAAACCGTCACCGGCACTGGCCGCAAGTGCAACTCCCACCAATTTCAATCTGGCCCTGACCAGCAGCGTGGTCGTCGTGAAGCCCCCCACACCAGCAACCATCAATCCCGCGCCTGAACCGCCGGCCAGTGATACCAGCGGCGCCAAACCGGCTACGGTGGCTTCTGCGCCACCCATGCTGCCACCGATTCCCCGTCCCGTTCTTCCACCACCGCCGCCGGCGACACCGCACGTGCATACTCCGCCTTCCCCCGCCACCGCGCCACCGCAATCGCCTTACATGTCAGTAATGCCCATGCCCAACCATACGCCGGGAGCCGTGGCCTCAACCACCGTGCCGCCAGCGGCGACGGCAAATCTCAATCCCGGCCCGATTCACTGGCGCGAAGCCAAACCGCTGGTGACCGCCGGCCAAGCGGTCCTGGTGGACGTGCGCGCCCGGCCAGCGTATGACGCAGGTCATATTCCGGGGGCGTTTTCCCTGCCGGAAAGCAGTTCGCCGGAGGAATTCGCCGCCTTTGTGCAACAGCATCCCGCGAATATGACCTTGATTGTTTATTGCAGCAGCACCAGTTGCTCGCAATCGCAGCGCATAGCCGCGCGCCTCGTGCAAACGTACGGTTATCCCTCGGTGAAGTTCATGACCGGTGGCTATCTGGAGTATCAGCAGGAAGAACTCATCAACCGCCAATCCGCGATCCGGCAATGAAGCCAGACACTCTCCTCCGCGTGCGCGCCGCCCTGCGCTGGTTGCTCGGCGGACTGATGCTCTGGGCGGCGGTGTCCAAACTGGCCGCGCCAACGGAATTCCTCGGCGCCATTTACTCCTACAAACTGCCGCTGCCGCAAGCGTGGCTGCAGTTCGCGGCGGTCTTGCTGCCGTGGCTGGAACTGCTTTGCGGACTCGCTTTGATCGCCGACAAATGGACGGAATCGGCCCTGACACTTGTGCTGGGCCTGTGCGTGGTTTTTGTGCTGGCCACGGGTCAGGCCTGGCTGCGCGGGCTGGACATCTCCTGCGGTTGCCTGGACTTCAAGATTCTTGGCGTGGTCAAGCCGGCTGACGGCGCCATCAGCTTTTTCGAGTCCGCCGCCTTCGCGTTTTTCCGGGCCCTCCTGCTCGTGGCGATGACGGGGTGGCTGCTGCGTCACCAGCTCTCCGAGGTGAACACGCGCGACCAAACTGCGGCCGTGAGTTGAGCAGAACCCTTCGCCCTCGGCCCAGCGCCAGCATCAAGAGCCCGTTGGAGCGTTTCCATCCGCGCCCCGCTCACGTGAGCGGGGCGACGGTGTCGAGCATTCTGTTCGAGGTGTTTCACAAGGTTTCAATCCGCGCCCCGCTCACGTGAGTGGGGCGACTAACGATCCTCGTCCCGGACGATTCCATCACGCTGTTTCAATCCGCGCCCCGCTCACGTGAGTGGGGCGACATTTCCAATGGGCGACTGAGGGCGCGAATCCGGTGTTTCAATCCGCGCCCCGCTCACGTGAGCGGGGCGACTGTAGCGTTGGCCAAGGTAAAGCCCGGTGGCACTGTTTCAATCCGCGCCCCGCTCACGTGAGCGGGGCGACCTTGGCACGTCCGGTGCAACCCTCACGCGGCTGCTGTTTCAATCCGCGCCCCGCTCACGTGAGCGGGGCGACACGACTACCCCGGCACGCGCACCCTCTGTGCGCGGTTTCAATCCGCGCCCCGCTCACGTGAGCGGGGCGACCCGTTGGCCGGCAGGGACTTTACGCCTGGGACTGGTTTCAATCCGCGCCCCGCTCACGTGAGCGGGGCGACAGCGGCCCTGCCTTCCGACTGAGCCGCAACGACTTTGTAGCCCATTTGCGCCAACCTGCCAGTCTTTCCTGCCCGTCGGCGGGTTGAATTGTCAATGAACGAGCGAAAATGTCCACCAGCATTGCCTTCGGGCCACAGCGCGAAGTCATGCGTGCCGGCCCGGCACTGGAGGTTCGCGGAGAGCGGTTCACAAGATCAGCGGCTCGGTGAGGTCCACGGGTTTGTCCACGCCGTGATGCTCGATCCTTTGCCTGGCGGTTTCGTCCAGATGGTAGAAGCGCAACGAGTCTTCGTCAGCCTTGATTTCCCGGAGCAACCGGTCCTTGAGTTGCACCCATTCGGTCTGGCCAACCTGGCACTCAAAAACGCTTTTCTGGACGCGCACGCCGTAGTCTTCGCACGCGCGGGCGACGCGGCGCAGTCGGCGCTGACCGGCCTTCTCAACGGTGGAAACATCGTAGGTGACGAGGATGAGCATGGTGTTTCGCGCTATTTGAGTGTTGAGATTTGAGATCTTAAATTCACTTGGGGACGAACGGAATGTAGTCGGGCAAATCCCCGCGCAGGTAACGCGCCAGCACGCGCGCCTGGACGAAGGGAACTTGGGCAATGCGAAATTCCTGGTCCAGCAACGGGTGCGTGAGCCTTTCCTGTTTGCGTTCCTGATACGCCTTGATGACGCGCTTGCGGCCCGCATCGGTGAACTCCACCGCGCCGCCTTCACGGATTTTGAAATCGTCCCGGCCAATCTGCTGCCGGTTGACGAGCGTCACGGCCAGCCGGTCGGCCAGCCACGGACGGAATTCTTCCATAAGATCCAGCGCCAGGGCCGGACGATTGGGCCGTTCGGCGTGGAGAAAGCCAACGAACGGATCCAGTCCAATGCTCGTCAGCGCCGCGATGCAATCGTGCCGGACCAAGGCGTAAAGGAAACTGAGCAGACAGTTGATCCTGTCGCGGGGCGGACGGCGGCTCCGCGTGGTGAAACTGAAATCGTCACGCTGCTGTTTGAGTAAGAGCGCAAACACCCCGAAGTAGGTGGCGCCGCCCATGCCCTCGGCGCCGCGCAGTTCATCAATCTGAGATTGGCGATCTGAGATTTCAAATTCCGCCAGCCGTCGGATTTGTCGGGCCAGGGCATCGGTGACCTCAGTAATTTGAGATTTGTGATCTGAGATTTCAGATTCTCTTGCGCCACGCAAGAGACTGTTCCGGCTGTTCTGGAGTTTGCCGGCGATGATCTGCCGGGTGATAGCTGCGCATTTGGCCGGAATATCGGCGGCGCGGAATTGCGCGCGCCGCAACGTCACGCTCGTGTCGGCCACACCCGTCATGCGGGCCTGCAAGTAACCGAACTCGCTCAGGTAATTGACCGCCACGCCGCTTTCCCAGCACAAATCCAGCGCGGGCGGGCTGATGGTGCTCGGGCCGAAGACGCAGATGGATTCCAGGTGATGAATCGGGACGCTCAATTTGCGATGGCCGATGGCGGCTTTCGGATTGCGCTCCTCACGCGGAAGGTCCGGCGGGTATTCCGGCACTTCGACCTGCAACGTGAGGTGATCCCGCGCGATGTAGCTGCCGGGCGTGGTGAGGTAGAGGGTGTTTTGGGGAATGTCGCCCATGTTAAATTTGGGAATTCAGATTTGAGATTTGAGATCGCCTTTCGGCGCGTCCGGCGGGCAGAACAGTTTTACAAACAACTCCTCGGCGCGGCGGGCGCCTGCTTCCGAGAGCACCACCGACTTGGCCTTGCCCACCGGATCGCTGATGTAGCCTTTGTCATGCAGCCGCCCGAGCGCGTCCCAATCGTGGCCCTTCCAGGCGCGCGGTAATTCGCCTTTGTGCTCGCGGAAGCTGGTCAGGCGCAAGAGCGCCAGCACGGCGTCGTCAATGCTGTCGAGATTCGGTTTCATTTGATTTGGAATTTGAAATCTCAAATCTGCCGTTTCAGATAAGCCCCTTCTCCTCCGCTTCCTTTCGTTTCGGATGCCACGCGGGCAGTTTGCGGAGCAGTACCTTCTCAAACTCGGTCGCGCGTTTTTCCTTATCGGCTTCCCGCCGGGTTTTATCATTCAAATGCCGCTGGCCTTTGATGTCGGAATTTTGCAGCGAGTCCGCCCAGCCACGAAGTTGACGCGAGCAGGACTCGGCCAGCGATATGAGCTTTGACATCTGAGCTTTGATGTTCTCCGGTCGCACCCGGCGACGTTTGACCGTGAGCATGGAGCGCACCTCGCCCGCCGAACCGCGCGCGATGTAAATGAAGGCCAGCAACTCGTTCGTCGTGCCGCGCTCGAAACCTTCGGCGATGTTGTTGGACACGGAAAGCGCCGCGCGATCCAGTTGATCGCGAAAGCCGCGCGAAGCTTTGAACGCTTCGTTTTCAAGCAAATCTTCCGTCGCTTCATAAAGGTCTGCCGCCTTTTGCCACACGGGCAAATCTTCAAAACGTTCGTAGGTCATACGGGGAGTTGTTGGTTGTTGGTTGTTGGTTGTTGGTTGTTGGTTGTTGGTTGTTGGTTGTTGGTTGTTGGTTGTTGGTTGTTGGTTGTTGGTTGCTGGTTGTTGGTTGACGGGCGAGAGTGAGTTTGGAATCTGAGATTTGCGATTTCAAATTTGAAATAGTTGCCTGGCCAGGCGCCCCGCCCGGCTCTCCGCCGCGGTCGCCTTGGGCAGACAGATTTCGTAGAGCGAACATTCTTCGCAGGCTGGTTTGAACACCGCTGCCGGAACGCGCTGGTCATTCAACAACGCGTGAAGCTCCTGCAACGCCGCCTCCGTCCGCTGGCGCAACTCGATGGTGAACTCAACTTCACGCCGACGCTTGCTGTCCGCATGGAAAACCGCCCCGCGCGAAATGGAAACATTGAACATCTCTTCCAGACACAGTGCCTGGGCGCAAAGTTGCGCATCGTCATTCTCCCACTGCCGCCGCTTGCCCAGCTTGAACTCGACGGGAACCAACCGGTCGTAGCAGCCGACGTTAGGAGGCTCTGACTTGCGGGCCACAGGTGATTGAGGATTGACGGTTGAGAGTTGAGGGGCGGGAGAAGTGAGCCTCGTTACCTCGGCTGCTACGAGCTTGGCATGAACTTCCACGATGTCGCACTTGCCATTCAAACCCAGCCGCTCGGACCAGACGGGCAATGCCCGGAGCAACGTCACGCCTTTGGCGAGTTCGTAACCGGGCAAATCGGCGTGCTCGTGGACGATGTCGCCGCGCGCCGTATGTTCATTGGCCGACCGCCAGCCCTCGACCACCTTCAACGCCGCCCGGCGCGGGCAGTAGAGATAATCGTTGAGGAGCGAGAGCGGCAGCGATTCCATGGTGGGCGATTCAGGATTCATGATTCATGATTCACCGCCCCGGGCGGATGAATGAAATTCGCCGGTTGTCTCCGTGGCCGGCTTATGCCAGCTTGTGCGCATGGAAATCACGGTGACAAAACCGATTGAGGATTTCATAAAGGAACAGATGGCCAAAGGCTACGCGAACGAAAACGAAGTCGCGCGCCAGGCGTTCCTGCGCTGGATGGCCGAGGAAGACTTTGACGTCGAACCGCCGCGACTCCGGGAAAAGCTGGAGGCCGCGCGCCAAGGCAAGTTCCGCCCTTACCATCCCGATTCCTACGACGCACTGCTCGCCACCGCCGATGAAACTCCCCGTTGAGGAGAGCGAGTTCGCTGCCGAAACTCCAGTTCACTGATGGCGTCCACGAGCGTGGCATCCGGCGGCAGCTTCTCCGCCACTTCCAGAAGGATTTGTTTTGTGCTCATACGTGATGTCTATGACTCAAACGGCGGCGGCTTGCCAGCCTGCGGTTGCGATTTACGATTTGCGATTTACGATTCACGATCTGGAATCTGCGATTCTCGATTTGCGATCGGGGTCACAGGAGTTCGATCACTTCCACACCGGACGGCAGGCCCGATTTGTCCACGACAACGTCGTAGTCGGAAATGGACCGGGCCACCTCCACTCCGCCTTTGCGCTTGGCGGTGACACGCTCAAAGAGTTTGTGCGCAGGGGCATTGCCAAGCATGGACTGGTGCTTGAAGACCACGAGCTTCTGAGGGGACATGGTGCCACGGGAAGCTGAATGATCGTTGTCGAACATGCTTGGTCCGTGCTGCTCACTTAGCACCGCGCGGCCACAAAGAGCTTTGAGGAAAACGCCCAAGTCGTCCTCGTTGAAACCGGTATCCTTGGCAAGGTGGGCGCTTATGAAACCGTGGCAGCGATAAAGCCCGTAAGGGATGAGATTCTTGCGGCCCATCGTTTGATTCGGTGAATCTGCTTCCTTGGCTTCGGTCACGGCCATGCGCGTGATGCTCAGGTCGAGCGGCAGGATCGAGTCCACCGAGCGACTGAAGCTGAGTTGAACCGGGCCTCTCACCTGGCCGGCGTTCGCGCCGGTGGACATGACCGCACCGAAGGTGCGGACATCGAAGAAGCGTTTGCACATCTCCGCCCGGGCCGAACCGACTTGATCGCGGGTGGCTTTCTTCTTTTCGGATTTGGGGTCCACGTCGTGACCAAGGTCCTTATGAGCTTTCGCGATGCTCTCGTTCAGAACGCTGCCCTGCTGGACGAAGATGCCGTAGCCGGGCGCGGCTTCCTTCGCGAGGAGCGCGAAGTTGCGGACCTTACGCTTGAGGCACACGTCGGAGACGAGGCCGTGCATGTCCTGCGGATCAATGCGAGGCGAGTTGGCGGCATCGGGATCACCGTTCGGGTTGCCGTCTTTGCAGTCGAAGAGATAAACGAAGTCGTAACGATTGTTCATGTGATTTGATTTTGAGGTTGATGGTTTAATTAGATTCGTCGGCCAGTTCTTCAGCTTTCTTTGCGGCTTCCGCTTCTGCCCGGTCGGTTCGGTATTGTGCGAGTTGACAATAGTAGCCGAGCGCAAAACGTCCCTGTTCTTCCAATCCAAGGGTCTGCGGAATCCCGCCGAGCGCCTCGACTCGGACGCTCAAGCTTTCAAGCTCCTTCTGCTTGTTCGTCCCGCTGCCGGGGAATCGGGTGTTCGCCTTTTTCAAGTAGGCCGGCAGTTTGGTGAACAGGGGGCCAAATGTTGTGGCAGGCCGTGTCGCAACGCCGCCGTAGGTTCGTTCCGCTATGGACGCGCCAACTTTGCCGAGTGCCAACAGTTGCAACCGACCAATCACCGCGAACAATTGCCCGCAGAGATAGGCACGATCTTTTGATTCAGGGTCGAGGTTTTCTTTCATTGTGTCTGTTTCCTTTCGGTTTGCTGATCGGATAAGGCACGCCTTGATCAAAGCAAGGCGGGCAGGGTTAATCTTGTTGTCTTCGAGTTGATGCCGGCGAATGGCGGCAAACAGAATCGGCTGCGGCAATGAGCCACCATTCAAAGCGGCATACAGGAGTTCTGTGGCGGCTTGAGGGGCAAGCTTACCAAAGTCGGGCTTGCCCTCTTTGCGGGGAACCAGCGTCGCCAGCAGACCCCAGAGACTAAAGTCCCTCTTGGGTAGTAAATGTTCAGGGTCAATAATCGTGAGGTCTTGAAACCATCGAGCGATGTTCGCCTCAACCTCTGGCACTGAACTCTCCAGCCAATCCCGAATCACGATGCGAGCGCCGTTTGCCGACAGACTGAGTGCGTAATAAGCGTTGGCATCGAAAGCAACGAGCTTTCGACCTGCCTTCACTGATTCGATCAGAGCTTTGACAGCTTCCTCGTCCGGTTGGGCAATCAGGTCGAACGGATCCTTCGGAACCGGCTTCCGCGTCCAGTGAAGGTGGATGGTTTCATTGAAGACGAGTCTTTGCTCCTTGCTCTTGCGAATCAGGTCGTCCAGGGCGGCTTTTACCAAGCCCTCCGCTTGGACAGAAATCGGGGAATTAGCAGCTTTGTCCAAGCCAAACGAGGAGAACGCCTGTTCATTTGCGGAAATCAGAATCGTGTCCTGACCACCGATGCCCTTGATCTTGTTGGCGGTGGATACACAGTCCGCGAGTTCGCCGGTGACGAGGCAAACCGCTCGGTTCGTTCCGCCAGCGCCAGCCTTCAGGCGTCGTTGCTCTCGCCAGTAGGCCATGATCTCGGGATTACTCATTACGTCCGTCCCTTCCACGCCAAACACGACATTCTCATCCGGATCGGCTTCTGATTCGGAGAGGCTGCGGCGAGCGGATTCGAGTTCAGAGCCGGATTCGAGGAACCGAACAACGGCCCCGAGCAGATTAGCTGCTGCCCCCTTTGCCGCAGCCTGCTTGATTGACTCCAGGAAAAATCGGCTGCGAGCAACAAGAAGCGGATCAGTTGAGATGACATTCTTGTCGGCGTAGAGGAGAACACGCTCAAGCGTGTCGCAGAGGAAGTAGGACTTCGCCTTCTCCAAAGAGCGGACGGAAATCTCGTTGACGTCGGTGTATGGCCGCCGGACGCGTTTCAGCTTCCACTTCTTCCCGTCTTTCACTTTGAGCGGAATCACACCCGTGAGTTTTCCGTTACGGTTGACCTCGATTCTCCAAGCGGCGTTCTCCCACCGGAAATCTGGATCGAAGAAGTCTGGATCGGCGGCAATTCGTCTTTCTGCGAACGTAACCAGGGCTTGAAGCATCATGCGACACCTCCAAGTTGAGTTTTCACTTCGTTCCAATCGGGTACGGCCATGACGCCATCCTTGAGGGAGGCTTTGAAGAACGTCACGCGCGGCTGGGGCTTCTCAATCTTGCCGGGCGGCTGATCCTTGGCGACATCGAGGTGAAATACATCGTAAAGCATCAGGCCGAGATCGGTGTTGCGGTTGATTTCCGGTGGGACGCGCATTGCGACTTCGTCAGCCAACTCGAAGTGAGCGGGAAACTCGCGGCACCCGAAGCACGGTTGGACGAAACATTGGCCCCTCTCGGCGCGGCGCTGGAACATAGCGAGATACTTCACCGGGCTGTCTTCGCCATAATCCTCGTCGTCGGCTGGCTTGCGCCGTGGCAGCCCGGCCAGGGGAGTCAAGTGCATCGAGGCTTCAATGACGTATTCCACATCGCGCAGGGCGAGCGTGTTGCGCTGGGTTCGATCCTCGTCGGCCAACAGCGGCACTGGATTGCGCGGCGAGAGACGCGACTTCACCTCATTGCGACGGAAGGCGAGGAAGCGGACGGGCCGCTTGACTGCGATGCGCCGAACGCGCCAGCGGAACTGCGGCTTGTAAAGGATGGCTTCGAGCAGGCCGCGTGCGGCGCTGGGCGTGATGACAGGGTAACTCACGCGCTCGACTTTCATTTCCGGTCGGGTGAAGCAGGCGAGGTCGCCCCAAGTGCGGAGGTGGATGGTCATAGATTTTTCGGAATCATTGGTTGTAGGCATCAAGTCCGATGTGGCCGAGTCCGAGGTTATCATCGTAGTCCGAGTTCCACACCCAGAAGTCCCAATCCTTCGTTGGCTGATAGATGTAGCCCTTGGCTTGCGCGTCGAAAAACTCGCTCTGGTAAAGGTTCACGGACAATCGTTGGGCTTCGCGGCAGTCGGCGGCGGTCAGATGTTTTTGGAGGTGGAGCTTCTCTGCGAGTTCCTGCCCGCGATTCTTTCCGTCTTTGTCCTTCCACTTCACGAGGACGGCGCGGGTTTCGTCGCCGATGAGGGAGCATTCTTCAGCGGCCTTGGGAAAGTCGAGCGCATTGCTGGCGGCAAAGACCTTATCGTCCTTTACCGACTGCGGACCCAGCAGGCCGTAGAGTTCCCGGAAATAAGCGGCATAAAATTCTGGTAGGTGCAAGCGGTTGGCAGCGTCTGGATGGCGGTTGAGAAACTCGACGGTCTTGGCGGTGGCGGTGCGGTAGGCCCCGGGCGGTGTCTTGAGTTCCTCCGGGCGGAAGATGATTACCGGACGCGGTTCAGCGGATTTGCCTTCCCGATTGCAGCGCCCGGCGGTTTGGATGATGGAGTCGAGCGGCCCGAGAGCGCGAAAGGCGATGGGAAAGTCCACGTCAACGCCGGCCTCGATCAACTGTGTTGAAACCAGCCGGCAGGACAATCCATCGCACAACCGTTGGCGGATGGCCTCCAACTTTTCGCGACGATGTTGCGGGCACAAACGCGACGACAAGTGACAGAGGCCATCGGGCGAGCGGTCGCGAAGCAGCTTGAACAGATTCCGTGCATCAGCAGTTGTGTTGACCACGCACAGAGCTTGGGGTTCGTCGGCCATGCGAACGGCGATGTTTTCCCAAGAGAGTTTTTGGTCCAAGGCCGGCAGTTCAATCCGCGTACGCCGCAGGGCTTCGGCGAGGGCGGATTCATCCGAGGCGATGGGTGTCGGATTCCAACCATAAGGCAGGGCGGCTTCGGCGGCGGCGAAGGCGGGCTGCGTCGCGGTCATGAACACCGCGGTCACACCGTAGTCGCGTGTCAGCAGTTTCACGGCGGACAGGAGCGATGGCACAAGATCGGACGGCAGCGTCTGCACTTCATCAAACAGCACAACGGAACGCCCGATGTTGTGGAGCTTGCGGCAGGCGGAAGGGCGGTTGCTGAACAGACTTTCAAAGAACCGGACGCTGGTGGTGACGATGAGCGGCGAGGCCCAGTTTTCCGCCGCGAACCGGGCGCGCCGGAGGCTTTCCGCTTCAGCGTCCTTGCCCTTATCCTCGGCGCGTTCACGGGGAGCGACGGCACTGTGATGTTCCAGCACGTAGTCCGGACCAAACTCTGGTTCGAAGAGCTTGCGATACACGCCAGCCGTTTGCTCGATGATGCTGGTAAACGGGATGACGACGATCACCCGGCGGAACCGGTGGGCATCGTCTTCAGGCAACGAAGCATTGTGATGCTTGATGTGCTGGAGAGCAAAGGCCAGTGAACTGAGCGTCTTGCCGCTGCCTGTCGGCGCCGTGAGCGTGAATAAGCCGGGGGGTTGAGTCGCAGCGGCCAGACAATCGTCGAGCAGCTTGCGGCGGCGTTGGTTCACGTCGCCGGCACCAGACAGGCCGGCCAGATGGTGACGGAGGATTTCCAACGCACGGACGGGCTGAAGCCGAGGAACTTGTCGAAGACTTGCGACTCCTGGATCGAAATGATTTTCCGTATCGCGGAAGTCGGCATCCACGAGGCAAGAGAACAGCAGCCGGGTGCGCAGGGCTTCGGAGAATGGATCACCCGGAGTTCGGGCCGGAATGTCCGGCAGGCAGAGGCCATCCGCCTTGAATCGGAGCAGGAGTTCGGACAAAGGTTCAACACACTTGCAGAAGCTTTCCCGCTCCGCGTCCGAGCGCATACGGGCAATGGTTTGTTTCAGGCCATCGCCATCCCTCGCTGGAAGGCCGGTGTGATGACCGTCCACGGCGAACGCGTTGTTGTGGAGTCGCAATTCAGCAGCGTGGGCGGCCCCGGCTGCCCAATGGTTTATGCCGTGAATCGAGTTGTCATCAAGGCGGGCCTGAAAGCGCTCGGCATATTTCCCCAAGTCATGCAACAGCCCGGCAAGAAATGCTTCCGTCTCAAGCTCCAGTGAAGAGGCAAAGCCTTTTGCCAGTTCTGCCACTTGGCGCAGATGGTCCTTGAGCAATTGCCACGCGGCCTTCGGCAATCGCTTGCCGTTCTCATCTTCCGCCGTGTGCGCGTAAAACTTCATCTTGAGCTCAGTTTCAATTCATCCCGTTCTGCATCTGGTCGAACACCATTTTCAGCAGGGTGGGCAGTTCGTGGTTCTCGATTTCGCAGACGCGCGTCTCCGGGCGGGGACACCTCATCCGGCTTCGCCACATGGACTCGCTCACGCCCGTTCGCTCGGCCCTCGCGGGCCTTTGCTTCCCAAATTCCTTTTGCCGCTTCCCAAGCGGCTCAAGTCTCCCCATCCGATGCGGAGAAGGAATTCCGTTCGGCGGGTCGCCGACCGGGGCAGGCGAGTCGCCCGCGCCACCCTTCACCGATTTCCAGCGCAGGATGGATTCAAAGATGCCGTGCGCCGCACCGATCACCGCCAGGATTCGACACCTCACCCAACCCTCCCCATGTACCGGAGCGCCGGTCTCCGACCCGGCGTGAACCTGCGTTTGCCTACCAACACGCCGGGTCGGGAGACCGACGCTCCAATCGCGGTTCAGGGGTTCAAGGCGCGAACTTTGGTTGGGCGAATTCTCTCCCCGGTCGAGGCGGAGAGGGTGTTGCGGAGTGAGCGCGAGGTAGGTCATGGCTGGTTGACGGATCAGGAATCGCGGTTGTCAAGGATTTGAGGAGCGGGTAGATTGTGGCCGTGCAAGCAAAGATTGAGAAGATCGGCAACGGGTTCGGGTTGCTTCTGCCCAAGGAGTTGCTCGACGCCTGCGGCTTTGGCAGCGAGGCGACGGTGACGGTGCAGGACAAGACGCTGGTGGTCAGTCCCGGCCCGCGGCGGGCACGCCAAGGGTGGGCGGAGGCCGCACGGCAGATGCGCGAACGGGGCGACGACCTGACGCCCGAGCTTCAAGAGTGGTTGGATGTTCCAGACGAGTGGGACGCGACCGAATGGCAATGGCCGGACATCCCCGCCAATGAAAAGGTTTGAGGTCTGGCTGGTGCGGCTCGACCCGACCGAGGGCGCGGAAATGCGCAAGACACGCCCCTGCGTCGTGCTCTCGCCGGACGACTTGAACCAATCGGTCCGCACGGCGTTGGCCGCGCCGCTCACTTCCAAAGGCAGGTCGTATCCGTGGCGGGTGGAATGTGTGTTCGATGGCAGACCCGGACAGGTGGCCTTGGACCACATCCGAAGTCTGCCCGAAAAGCGTTTCCTTCGGTTGCTCGGCACGTTGGACGCGGTGGCGTGCCAGGAAATCCTCCGCCAATTGCACGAGATGTTCCGTCCCTGATAAGCGTGCGGTTCGTCCTTCCTTTCTGGGTCGCGGATTCGTTTTTGGAATTCCGCTGCCGCTTTGCCCAAGTCATGGAGCAAGCCGGCCAGTTCCGCATGTTGCTCTCCTTGGAAGTATGCGACGGATGTCTTCGCACGGCACGCCCCGCCGATAAGATGTTTGACAAGCGATTGATCCGGATGCGCGAGGAGTGGTTCAGGATTCATGGCTCGTTCAATTGTTGGAAAAACTCACAAGCTGGTCGAACCCCATCCGCAGCAGGCTGGGCAGTTCGTGATTCCCGGTTTCGCAGAGGAGCGTTTCCCGGAACGGGCCGAGGCGATTGGAGCGCGGTTTCGACACCTCACCCTGCCCTCTCCCCGTTCGAGGCGGAGAGGGTAATCTCTTTCGCGTCGCTGGCGCGGAGCGGCCCGCCGTAATTCGTGGTGTAGCGATAGAATTGCACCGGGGCGCAAAGCCGGACTCGACACCTCACCCTGCCCTCTCCCCGTTCGAGGCGGAGAGGGTATTGCAGAGCGGGCGACGAGCCGGTGTCAGGCCGCGTCCATAAGGCAGTCGGGCCGGAGATTTCAAGTTGAATGGGATATGGTTTCATAAAATCAGTTTCATTTCTTAGCCCCGGAGCGCCTTGGGAGTGATGCCTTTTTTAGGCTTCCGGTCAGACCCTCACAAGACTTTAGTTGTTCAAGTTGTTCACATCTTCGACCGCACCCTAACAGGAGCGGTGGGACAAATACCGTCCAAGCCGTAAGTTTCTGACGGCACAGGTCCAGCAGGCAGAAACGCAATGGGTCGCCTGGTTTCCGCGAGCTGGCCAGGCAGAAGCGGAAGTGGTCTGGCTCGGTCAGCCGGAAGAGGATTGAACCTTGCGGGTTCGGGGCAAACGCGTCTGGCAGGGCGGGCAGACTACAGCGCCCAACCGGCGCGATACTGATGCTGGATGAACTCATCCGCGGCCGCACAATTTCGGGCGCGCAGATTCCTGGCGTCCCAATCCAGGTTCTGTCCGACGCGGAACGCCACGTTGCCCAGTAGCGCTGCCTCCGTCAGGGGACCGGAATAGGCGAAATCACAACTGGCAGGTTTGCCGGTCTTCACCGCGTGAATCCATTCCTGATGATGCCAGGCGAAGTCGCCGGAAAGCTCTTGCGGCGCGACGTAGTCGGAAAAGTCGGCTTCGTGCATGACTGCATGGCGGGTGTAGTCGGCCAGCAACATTCCGGTTTCGCCCAGGAACAGAACGCCGCTCCCCCAACTCTTCGCGAGGGATGGCGGAAGTAGGGCAGGTTTCCTGCCGCCGTGATACCACGTGAGGGTGACCGATTCTGAGCGGGAACTTGGATTCAAGTTCCGGGATTCTCTCGACGCAGGATACTCGTAGCGCACGACGAGCCACGGCGGCGTGGATTCCCGATGCACCGGCGGTCCGTCCACGATTTCGACGCTGGAGGGGGCGCGCAGACCCAGCGCCCAATGCGGCAGGTCCAGGTAGTGACAGCCGAAATCCGCCAACGCCCCGCCACCAAACGCCCACCAGTGTCGCCACCAGCGCGGGACAATGTCGGGATGATACGGGCGGGCTGGCAGAGGACCGAGCCACAAGTCGTAATGCAGGCCCGGCGGGACGGCGGGAGTTTCCCGCGGCAGGTCCTTGCCGCCATAAGTGGCATTGACCCACACGTGGACCTCCTTCACCAAACCAATCTCGCCCTGTTGAACCTTCGCCACCACGCGATGGTAGTTCCGGCCGGCGTGAATCTGCGTGCCGATCTGCGTGATGAGTTTTTGCTTGCGCGCAAGTTCCGTGACGATGCGACACTCGGAGATGGTGCGGGTGAGCGGTTTCTCACAGTAAACATGACGCCCGCTGCGCAAGGCGGCGGCGGCAGCCACGGCGTGGGTGTGATCAGGGGTGGAGATGACTACAGCGTCGAGATCACTCCGATCAAGCAGGCGGCGGAAATCATGGTAAGTCTTCGCCTTGGGAAATCGCTTTGCAGCTCCTGTCAGAAACGTGTCATCCACGTCGCACAGAGCCACGACGTTCTCACCCGACACGCCGTTTAGATTCTCCCGTCCCCGGTTGGCGACACCGATGACCCCGACATTGAGTTTGTCATTGGCGGATACGCGGGCTGACGCGGTCCGGCTTCCGGCGAGCCAGAAGCCAGCGGTGACCAGCGCGCTCCGTTGAAGAAACTGCCGGCGATTCACGACAGGCCTTTGACCTCCCAACCCTTGCGATACTTGCGGCGCAGAAGTTCGTTGGCGGGGCGGTGGTTCGTGAATTTGAGCGCCTTGGCATCCCACTGCAACGTCGTGTCCGGATAGCGCGAGGCCACGCCGCCGAGCAACACCGACTCCGTAAGCGGCCCGGAAAAATCGAAGCCCGCAGTCGTCTTCCCGTTGCCGCGCACGGCTTCGAGAAATTGGGTGTAGTGATTGCCGTCCTCAACTTTCGGCAAAGGACGATCGCCAAATTCACTGTCCGGGAACAACCGTGGTCGCGCAATGTGCGGCAGCAACATCACGCCTTTGGTGCCGACGAAGATGGACCCCGTTCCCGGCAACGGCTCGGCGCCCAATAGCGATGCAACTTGCGCCGGTGGTCGTTGGTCACCGTCGTACCAGGTGATATTGATGGTCTTCTCTGCCGTGTGGGCCGTGCCGGGAAAGACATAATGCACCCGCCCGTCGTTGGCCCAGTTCCATTGATTGGGCGCGGGGCCCTCGGAGCGAACGGAAATCGGCGCCGTGAGTTGGAGCGCGTTGAACACGGGATCGAAAATGTGGCAACCCATGTCGCCGAAGGTGCCCGTGCCAAAGTCGAGCCGTTTGCGCCAGTTGCCGGGATGATAATAGCCGCCGCCAATGAACGGGCGCGCCGCCGCCACGCCCAGCCATAAATCCCAATCGAAGTTCGCGGGCGGCGTGTCCTGGCGGTCCGGCAACGGAGCGGAATCGCCCCAGCCTTTGCCGCACCAGGAGTGGACTTCCTTGATTTTGCCGATGACGCCTTCGCGCACAATCTGGACGCCCTGGCGGTAGGCGGATGTGGAATGAATCTGGATGCCCATTTGCGTGACCAGTTTCTTCTGCTGCGCCACGCGGGTCAGTTGGCGGGTTTCGTAAATGTCGTGCGTCAGGGGTTTCTGGACGTAAACGTGTTTGCCCAGTTGCATGGCGGCCATCGCAATGGGCGCGTGCATGTGATCGGGGGTGGAGACGTTCACCGTGTCGAGTTGCTTTTCCTTCTCCAGCAGCTCGCGCCAATCCTGGTAAATCCGCGCCTCGGGAAAACGTTGCTTCCACGGGGCGGACTTGGTGCTGTCCACATCCGCGATGGCCACGAGCTTGACGAACGGATGATGCGCGACCAGTTGCAGATCGCTTCCAGCCTGCCCACTGCCACCAATGGAGGCATGGAGAATCGTGTTGCTGGGCGACGCTGCACGCAGGTTGCGGGCGATGAACGGAACGGAGAACGCAGCTCCGGCGGCGGCAAACGCGGCGCGACGAATGAATTCGCGGCGGGAGAAATGATGCTTCATAAACTTACTGGGCAGGAAGTTCGCGGACGTAAATGTTCTTGAACCAAACCGGCGTGTTGTGGGCCTGCAATTCAATCGGCCCGGTGGGATAGATCGGCTGGCTGCGATCCCAATAATTCTCCAGCGTGGTGTCGCGCACCACCAATTCGCCGTTCAGAAAGATGTGCGTCTTCTCGCCCACCATAAGGATGCGAAAACGATTCCACTCGCCGATGGGTTTGTCCGCCACCTTCAATGCTTTGCTGGGATTCTTCTGGTTGTTGTAGAACCCGCCCGAACCCACTTCGCTGCCGGCTTTGGTCGGCTTGGTGTGCGGATCCCAGATTTGCACCTGCGGGCTGCCGCGCAGGTAAAGTCCGCTGTCGCTGTACGGCTCGATCTTCCAGTCCACGAGCAGTTCGTAGTTCGCGTAATCCTTCACGGTGCAAAGGTTGTCGAAGGATTTGCCGCGATAGGCGAGCGCACCGTCCTCAAGCTTCCAGTTGGTGCGCATGAGTTCATCGGCTTTTTCCTGTTCGGCCGCCAGTTGCGCCGCGGACATTGCGGCGCGCTTCTTGGGATCGGCCACCAAGCCTTTCCAACCGGCCAGGTCTTTGCCATTGAACAGGGCGGTGAAACCTTCCGGCGGAGTGTGGTCTTTTTCCGCGCGCGGCAGTTCCTTGATGCGGATGTTGCGGAATTCGAGGTAATCGTTGTGCCCGAGAAATCCGATGTGGCCGCGATCCCGGAACAGGCCCGGATGCTTGCGGATGATGGCGGGATCGGTGATTTCATTCAGGTCGGCGTCGGTGATGGTCTGGCCGTTGAGTACCACTTTGATGCGGCGGCCAATGGCGCTGATTTCCTGTTCGTTCCACTCGCCCACCGGTTTGAGTGCGCCCTTTTTGGCGGCTACCACGTCGTAAATCGAGCCGTGATACTGAGCCGGGCGCAACTTGCCCCACTTGCCGCGATCCGCGGCGACTTCATCGAGAATCTGGATTTCCATGCCCATGTAGGCGGCGTCCCCGTCCGCTGGCGCGCGGATACCCACGCCATTGTTGGAACCGTCTTCGAGTTTGAATTCAAATCGGAAGATGAAATCGCTGTATTCCTTTTCGGTCAGCAGATTGCCGCCGCCACCCCGCGCGCAATAAATCATGCCATCCTTGACGCCATAGCCATCGCCGCTTTTGCCAATGAGCTTCCAGCCATTCAAGGTTTGACCATCAAACAGGCTCAGGAAGCCAGTTTCACGTTGGGCGGTGGCGCAGGCGGCAAACAAGAAAATGCCGGCCACGAGCGTCAGGGAGGTTTTCGCGCGGTTAAATTTTCGCAGAGCGACAAGGAGATGATTTTTCATGGTGATATGAGACATGCCAGCTCAGTTGCTTGAGCGTTTGCAAATTCACGCAACCTGTCAAGCGGACGTTTGGTTCGCCGGTAATGCCTCAGTCTTGCCCGGCGTAGCGCAGATTTCCAATCTGCTGTATCGCCGAATTCCATTCGGCAGATCGGCCGAACGCCCGGAAACGCCGGCCTTGGCGAAGGCCTGCGGATTGGAAATCCGCGATACGGCAGGATGGAATCCTGCGCTACGAGTGTTTTCGCCAGGCAAGACTGAGGCATTACGTTCGCCGCGGGAATTCAATCACGGAGTCGGCAACTGCGCGCTTGCCGGATAGAAAAAGCGAGGGACGGCTCGTTGCCGTCCCTCGCGGAATCAAACGCTGCGGGACCGTTAGTTTTGCACCGGTCTTTCCCCACGCTTCTTTTCACCGCCGGGGCGTCCTTCGCCGCGACCGCCCTGTTCACGGAGTTTCTGCCACTTGGCATACTGCTCAGTGGTCAGAATCTCTTTCATCTTCTTGTCCATGCCTTCGCGGAGCGCGCGGCTCTTTTCGCGGCGCTGCTCGTTGGTGAGGCTGGTGTCCTCGCGCAATGCGCGGGTTTTCTCCGCCTGTTCCTTCAGCGCGGCTTCCACCTTTTGCTTTTGGGCTTCGGTGAGCTTGAGTTCCTCCACCATCCGCGGGGGCAGGGCGCCGGCGCGCGGACCCGCTTCGCGGCGTTCGCGTTTGGGTGCGTCCTTTTCCTGAGCCAGCAATACCGGACTGCTGGCAAGCATTGTGATTGCCGTCAGAGCGGCAATCAGACCAACTTTACGAATCTTCATAAACTGTTACCTCGTGTTTCTTGTTTGTTCTTCGCCGCGCCATCAAGGAACGGCCACTACAGCTATTGAGACGATGGCCGCGAGAAATAGTTACGCCGATTTTGACACCGCCGATTTTGACCGCTTGCTTTCGCAAGGCAAGGCGACGAGATCTCCGTGCGCGCCAATCCTGATTTTTTAGATCGCAAATTCCGCGCGTGACTTTGCGTGACAGGCATGGAACATTGCGCCTCGCTTATGAAAATACCGATGCTGTTTTGTGCGTTCAGCCTGGCGACGGGACTCGTCTCCGCGCCCGCCCAGGAAAAGACAGACGCCAAGAAGGAAGAGCCCAAGCCGGAGTCGCCCAAAGCCGAGGCTACAGTGGATTTCACCGACCCGGCTAAACTTACGGCGAAAGCTCCCGAAACCTTCAAGGTCAAGTTCGAGACGACCAAGGGAGAATTCACGGTCGAGGTCACTCGCGCTCTGGCCCCCAACGGCGCCGACCGTTTCTACAACCTTGTCCGCTCCGGCTACTTCAAGGATGTGACCTTCTTTCGGGTCATCCGCGGGTTCATGTGCCAATTTGGAATTCACGGCGACCCGAAGGTTGCTGGCACCTGGCAGGCGGCGCAGATTCCCGACGACCCGGTCAAGGCCAGCAACACTCGCGGCGCGATTACATTCGCCACAGCCGGGCCCAACACGCGCACCACACAGTTGTTCATCAATTTCGGCGACAACAGCGGACTGGATCGCCAGGGATTTTCTCCTTTCGGCAAAGTGGCCGAGGGAATGGAGGTTGTGGACAAAATCAACAGTGAGTATGGCGAGGGCGCCCCGCGAGGTCGTGGTCCCGATCAAGGCCGTATTCAGAAAGAAGGAAACGCATACCTGAAGAAAGATTTCCCGAACCTCGATTACATCAAGCAAGCCAGCGTCCTGCCCTGAATCTCAGCCAAATTCCCGACTCATGACTGACACCCACGAACACGCAATCCTGGTTACGTCCGAAGGCGAAATGGTCCTCGAATTCTGGCCCGACGTGGCGCCCGGACACGTGGAGAATTTCAAGAAGCTCGCAAAACAAGGATTCTACGACGGCACCTGTTTTCACCGCGTCATCAAAGGCTTCATGATCCAGGGCGGCGACCCGCTGACCAAGGACGAGAGCAAGCAATCCCAGTGGGGCACGGGCGGGCCGGGTTATCAGATCAAGGCTGAATTCAACGACAAAGCGCACATGCGCGGTGTGTTGTCCATGGCCCGTTCCCAGGACCCCAATTCTGCCGGCTCGCAATTCTTCATCTGCCACGGCGAGCCACGATTTCTGGACAAGCAATACACCGCGTTCGGCAAATTGATCAAAGGCGACGATGTGCTGGAGAAGATTGCCACCACGCCGACCAAGCCCGGCGACCGTCCGGTCAAGCGCATGAACATCGAAAGCATCAAGCTGGTGCCCGCGGATTCGGTCAAGTGACCGATTCCCGCCAAAACGCGAATGAGGTTTGGCTTCATTCGCGTTTTCTTTTGCCATGAACCTGCCCGAACTCGCCGCGCTGCTTGAGCAGATGGGCTGCCCGCCGGAGAAATCGGCGGGGATGGCGGCGCAACTGGACAAACGCGCGCAACAATTGGCCGCGCAGAAGGGCCGGAGTTATGAAGCAGCGATGGCGTATTTGCTTGGCCTGATGCAGCAAGGCTGGGCGGCAAAAGAACAAACCCCGTAAATGATCAAACCCTGGCCCAAACTCGGCACGACGCCGCTCGGCGATTTCAAGGTATTCACGCTACGGACGGATCGCAAAATCTCGCCGCGCACCGGCGCCGAGCACGACTTCTACGTCATCGAGAGTGTTGACTGGGTGAACATCGTCGCCATCACGCCAGATCAGCAACTCGTGATGATCGAGCAGTATCGCCACGGTTCCAACACGATCGAACTGGAGATTCCCGGCGGCATGATGGACGCACATGAGTCATCGCCGTTGACCGCCGGGCTGCGCGAACTGCGCGAGGAAACCGGTTACGAGGGCGTGCGGGCACAAGTGATCGGCAAGATTTTTCCGAACCCGGCCATCATGAGCAACACGTGTTACACGGTGCTGGTGGAGAATTGCCGCTGCGTCCATCCAGTGGAGTTTGATCATGGCGAAGATTTGATCACGCGACTGGTCCCGGTCGCGGACGTGCCGCGGTTGGTGGCGGAGGGCCGGATCAGTCACGCCATGGTGGCCGTGGCTCTGTACCACTTTGACCTCTGGCAACGGGGATTGAAAGCCGCTGTGCAATAGTTCATGCTGCCAGCGCAGCCGCCTCAACACCCGCCAGAAATCCCAACACAACACGACTGAAAGCCGTCGGATTCTCCAGATGCAAACCGTGCGAGAGTTCGGGCAGGGTAATTCGTTGAACGTCCGGAACGAAACAGGCCAGTTCATCAAGGGTCAGGGCAAAAGGGGCTGGAGTTTGGTCACCTTCCAGTAGCAAGGTTGGCGCGGAAATTCGGGCGGCATTATCCTGCGTGAACGGCGTGCCGACGTTAAGGCTGTTGAGCATCGGCTCCAGGGTATGGAGGTTGTCATGCATGACGGCCCGCGCCCGCGCTGGCAATCGCTCATAGCCACCGGCCCCCAGAATGACGTTCAGGTATTGCCGCAAGGCGTCCGCTTTCCGCCCGTCGCGCAGGATCGGGACCACAGGCGCAATTTCCGCCGCGGCGTGAGCCAGGGCGCTTGCCCCTGCTCCACTCGCCGCCAGCAGCGAAAAGAGTGACGGCTCAGCGAGCACCAAACTGCGCACCAAGTCCGGTCGGCGCAGCACGGCTGCCGCGCAGAGGGCTGCGCCGTAAGAATGACCCACCAAATGCGCCGGTCCGACGATTTCCATGATCGCGAGCAGATCCGCCACGTGAACCTCCGGCGTGTAGTCACCGCTGTGAACGGCGGCCAGGCTGGGATAATGCCAGCGGCGGCTGTAAGCCAGAACGCGATAACGCCTGGCGAACCCGGTCATCTGGGTTTCCCACGTCCTGAAATCACCCAAGGCGCCATGTACAAGAATCAATGGCTCACCGGTCCCCTGAACTTCACAGGCAAAATCTGTCCCGTTCACTTTCAAAGTGTTCATTTATAGCTGCACGAATCTTCTGAATGACCGCTTGAGCCGAAAAAGCAGGAAGCGCGCCCACCCCTGGCAAAGCCGCAAATGAGGCTTTGCGTGAATTACCGGGGTGCCGACAAAAAGCAGTCGCCTGCTTTTACGCCGTGGATTTTCGGGCTTGCTCCTTGCGGTCTTCCAGTTCGGCTTGCAGGGCTTTGCGGTCGCTGAAGAATTGCCGCTGAAGTTGCTCTGCCTTTTCGAATTCACCGGCGGCGCTCGCCCTGGCAATCTCATCCTGCGACGCAAGCTCGCGCTCCGCAATCTTGGCCTTGTACTTTGAATCCAGGGCGGCAAGCTGTTTCTTTTGCGCGGCGGAAAGTTTGGCAACCGGTGACGCCTGGCTAAGGCGTTCCATGGCGAGTTCGTAGGCGGTTTTCATGGGGATTAAAGTTCAGATTCAATTTCAGATTTTCGATTGCGAAATATGGTTCGGACGGCGCGATGCAGTAGTCATGGTGCGCCACCGGGTTTGGATGGCTTTTTCTTCCAGGGCATGTCTGGAAATTTTTCGGGCAGTTTGACCGGAGGCAATTTGGGTTTGGCGATTTCTAATTCAGGATCGCCCGCCGGCGCCGTGCCCGGCGGCGACTTGTCTTCCTTCCACGAGGCAATGCGCGCCTGAAGGCCATGATGCTCGGCTGTCTTTTTGTCGCCGCTTTTCATGTAGAACAGCGAGAGGTTGGTGTGGACGAGTTGTTCGTGGGGGCGAAGTTTCTCCGCCTGGTGACCCTCCGCAATAGCCGCGACATAATCTCCCTGGCGATAATAGGCCATGCCGAGCGATAGCTGCGCGTCGAAGTAGGCCGGGTCTTTCGCGAGAATCGTCTTCAACCTGGTAATCGCGCCGTCGAAATCGCCCGTGCTGAAATCGAACATCGCGTCGTCATATTGCTCCTGCAAAGTCATGTCTTCCGAAGGCACGCTAACGCACTGTTGCCGGGCGGCGCAAGCCATGCGTATTGCGCCGGGTGTCATGTTTCCGGTATGCTGCCGCCATAATGTCTCAGGGAAGCAATATACGGGAATCAAACGCTAGGCTGCCAATCAAGCTGATTTCAACCGATTTCGACGGGACGATCTTCACCGAGTTTGAGAATCCGCCAATCCCTGAGTCGCTCGAAGCGTTGATTGCCGATTTGCAGGCGCGAGGGGCAAAGTGGGTGATCAACACCGGGCGCGACATGTCCAGCCTGATGGAGGCGCTTGGCCGCACACGAATTTCGATTCAGCCGGATTACCTGGTGCTGGTGGAGCGGGAGATTTATCGGCATGACGGAGTGCGTTACGCGCCAATCGAGGCGTGGAATGCCGCGTGCGCCCGCGATCAGGCCGAGCTTTTCAACCGCGTGCGACCCGAAGTGCCCGCGCTCACCGCGTGGATCAACGCCCGTTTTCGCGCAACGGTGTATGAGGATGCTTTTTCGCCGTTTTGCCTCATTGCCGGGAACAACGGCGACGCCGATATAATCCACGCCTTCCTCGAGGAGTTTTGCGCGCGGTTTCCCCAGCTCACCGTGGTGCGCAACGACGTGTATGCGCGGTTCAGCCACGCCGCCTACAACAAGGGCTCCGCGCTGGCGGAACTTACCAAGCGGCTCAAACTTGGCCCGGACGAAGTGTTTGCCGCCGGCGATCACTTGAACGACTTGCCGATGCTGTTGCTGGCTCATGCGCGTTGGCTGGCAGCCCCAAGCAACGCCGTGACACCAGTCATGGACGCAGTCCGGCGGCAGGGCGGATTTGTCAGTCAACTGGCACACGGCGCGGGGGTGGTTGATGGACTGCAGCACCACCTGCGGCAAGCGGCGATGCAAAATCAAATGTGATTGCCGCCAGCCTGGAAATCACAGCCACTTATGGCCACTTTTTGCCAATGCAGCCAACCGCGCAAACATAGCGCAAATAACTATCTGTCAACGGGATAAATTGAGGATTAGAAATTGACAGCCGGAGTGACAATGCTAGTGTGACGGGGCAACGGTGGTTGGACTGAAATGACTTCAGTAACGCCTCGCCTTGCGGGATATTAGCCACAGGCTTGATTCGAGAGGATTCATGAGTGATTCAACATTAACCGCTCAAACTGCGGACGGAGCGCCAAAATTATCGCAAGTTTCCGAGGCGGTCATCCGCATTGCCGGTAATTCGCAGGATGGCATCCAAGCCATCGGCGGTTTTCTGGCGCGCCTGGCCGGGCGCAGCGAACAGGAGGTCATGACGTTCATGACCATTCCCTCCACCATTTCCGGCGGGCCGTCCATCTTCCAGGTCCGCATTGGCTCCGGCGAAGTGCTCAGCGCCGGCGACGAAGCGGACGTGCTGCTCGCGTTCTACCAGCACTCCTATGAAGGGCACATCAACTCCCTGAAAAAAGGCGGGATCGTCCTGTTCGACGCCGACCACGTCGAACCCAGGACCGAGTGGCAGAGTGATTACCACCACGTCGGCATCAAGATTTCGAGCCTCACCGTCGAGGCCATTGGTGGCACCGCCAAGGACAAGGGCAAGAACATCTTCTCTTTGGGCCTCATCGCCCGCATGTTCGACCTCAACGTGCCCAAGCTGGAAAAACTGGTCGCAGAGAAATTTACCGGCAAGGACCCGAGCATCGTCAAGAACGCGCTCCTGGCCTTTCACGCAGGTTACGGTTACTCGCTGGGCAACTTGGTGGAAACATTCACGTTCCTGGACAGCCGTCAGCGCGAAGGCGTGCAGGTGGTCATGAACGGCAACGAAGCCCTGGCCTACGGCTTGATTGCCGCAGGAGTTCGTTTTGGAGCGGGTTATCCCATCACGCCGTGGACCGACGTCATGGAACTGCTGCGCCGCGAACTGCCCAAATACGGCGGCTCATTCATTCAGTGTGAAGACGAAATCGCCTCCATCTCGATGGCGATTGGCGCCAGTTACGCGGGCCGGGTTGCAGTGACGGGCTCAAGCGGTCCTGGCATTTCACTCAAGAGCGAGTCGCTGGGCTGGGCGGTCATGGCGGAAGTGCCATTGATCATTTGCGACATTCAACGCGGCGGGCCGTCCACCGGCATGCCGACCAACATCGAGCAATCCGATCTGTTCATCGCCTGTTTCGGCAGCCACGGCGACGCCCCGCGCGTGGTGCTCGCGCCAGCCAATGTGGAAGATTGTTTCTACACGGCGATCGAAGCGGCCACCATTGCCAGCAAGTACAACGTCCCGGTCTTGATTCTCAGCGACCAGGCCATTGCGACGCGCATCGAGGCCTTTCCGGAGCCGAATCTGGAGCAGGTTTGTCAGGATCTCTCGCCTGATCTTTCGCCGGTGGCGGAGCACAAGCCCTACGATTTGTCCGCGCCTGATGGCATCATCAAACGCGCCGTGCCCGGCACGCCGATTCTCAGCGGCAAATATCCCATTGCCACGGGTCTGGAGCACGACGAAATGGGGCACCCGACCGGCTCGCCCAAGCTGCATCAGGCCATGACCACCAAACGCCGCAAGAAACTGCAGGCCTTGGCGGCGACCCTGCCGCTACCGAAGATTTACGGCCCAACGGAAGGCAATGTGTTGCTGGTGGGCTGGGGTTCGGCCGACGGCACGATGCGTGAAGCCGTGGATCGCGCACGCGCCGGCGGGGACAGTATTTCCAGCCTCACCATCCGCCACATCAATCCGCTGCCCGAAGGTCTGGAAAACATTTTCTCCGGCTTCCATCATGTGCTCGTGGTCGAAACCAATGACGAAGGGCTTTACGGGTATGGCGGGCAACTCTGCATGCTGCTCCGCGCCCGTTTCTGCAATTCCCGCATCCGCGGCATCAACAAGACCGACGGTCTCACGTGGAAAGTCAAAGACATCCTCGAACGCGTCAAAGCGCACGTTGCCGCCAAGCAATCCTGAACCACCTCCAACCAGTTTTACGCAACATGAGCCAAGCCATTGTCGAAAATCCAAAGCCCAAGACCGCTGCCGCGCCAGCCACCGTCACCGGGTCCACCAACGAGCGCAAGGGGTTGACCAAAAAAGAAATTGCCGCCGACCATCCAACGTGGTGTCCCGGTTGCGGCGATTTTTCCGTGCTCGCGCTGTATTTCAAATTGATCGAGAAGCGCAAGCTCCATCATGAGAAAATCACCACTGTGGCCGGCATCGGTTGTTCGAGTCGGTTTCCGTATTTCGTGCAGGCGCACGGCGCCCACTACATCCACGGCCGCGCGCTGCCTTTTGCCAGCGGCATTTCCTTGAGCCGCCCGGACCTGCATGTGTTTGCGTTCGGCGGCGATGGCGACGCCTTTTCCATTGGCGGCAACCATTTCAACCACACTGCGCGCAAGAATATCAAGATGACGTACGTGGTCATGGACAACTGGGTTTACGGCCTGACCAAGAAGCAAACCTCCCCCACGTCACCGCTGGGTTTCAAGAGCAAGACCGACCAATGGGGCGCCGTGGATCATCCGATCAATCCCATGAAACAGGCCATTTCCGCCGGGGCCACGTTCGTCGCGCGCACCACGCACACGAATCCCAACCACGTCCTCCAGATGATGGAAGCCGCCATGGACCATGACGGCTTCAGCTTCATTGAGTGCTTGAGCGAGTGTGTCGAGTTCTACGAAGGCGCCTTCGACGCCAGCAATCCGCGCAAGGGCGGCGTATTCAACCTCGTCCCCGGCAGCCACGACGTGACTGATGAAGATGCGGCCTACAAACTTGCCGGCGAACCGTTTCCCGGACACTTCGGCATCTTCTATAAAGTCGCCAGAGCGACCAAGAATGCTAAGGAAGCCGAGATTATCCAGAATTTCCGGGGAAAAGTGACCGGCTTGAAAGACTGGCAGATCCTGCAAAGGAGTTTTGACCGGATGAAATAACCCGGCTGCGGTCGGCGACTGATTACTGGTTTGCGAGTCCGGGGCGCCTTTCGGAACTCGCAAATTTTTCTGGCACACGAATCGTTAATCTGTAAATCGTAATTCCCGATGCCAATTTACGAATTTGCCTGTCCCAAGTGCCGCCGGATTTTCAGCTTTCTCTCGAAACGGGTGAATCCGGAACGTTCACCGGACTGCCCCAAGTGCGGCCACAAGCGGTTGCCCAAGCAAGTCAGCCGTTTTGCCATGACCCGGGGGCTGAAGGAACCCGCCGCCAATGCGGAAACTCCGGAAGGCGGCCCACCCATGCCCGGATTGGATGATCCCCGCATGGAACGCGCCATGATGGAGATGGAGCGGGACATGGAGCATCTGGATGAGAACAATCCCCGGCACATGGCCCACATGATGCGGAAGATGAAAAACCTCATGCCGCCCGGAACAATGCCCAAGGAACTCGATGTCGCCATCAAACGTCTCGAAGCCGGCGAAGACCCGGAGAAGATAGAAGCCGACATGGGCGACGTGCTGGGTGATTTTATGGGTGGCCCGGAAGGCGGCGGGAGCGGCGGTGACTACACGCGCGACAGCGGGCTTTACGATTATTGAGAGTTCCTCCCGGCTGCTTTCCGGACAATACCGCGAAGCTACCGCAGCAAAAAGCACCGGACCTCCTGAAGCGATCACCATTGGACCGGCGCTGATCACCAGTTGCCCGCATCCCGCACGCGAGACGTCCCGCCGACCAATTCCCCAACCCCGACAAATCTCCGATCCCCGGAATTCCACCCCCCTTTTCCCTGCCCCGGTGGAAACCAACCCTGATTCGCCATCCAATAAAACCCAAAACCAGCCCGGCGAGACGTCTCGCGTGCGACACTTGGCGGATGCCTCCACCGCCAACCCAATGCCCGTCAAAGAACCGTCAACTGTCTGTGCATAAATTACGCGAAAACTACAGCAATCCAATCGGGCGAACTCCGTATTCGTCCGGTGGTATCAACTGTCGGAATTTCGATGCTTCCGGGAAAACCCGCGATTCTCAAACGCCACCTGTCGCAAAGATTCGGCGGTCTGAATGCATCCCGTCCGAAAGCAAATCGTGGGGTTGATAATGGTGTGGGAAGAAGTGAACTGCGCATTGGGTCACTGGCGGGAATGCGATTGCATGAGCCTGCGGGCCGATTTCTCCGGCAACGCCAGGCGGAGCTTGATGCAATCGCAGTCGCGCAAGCGAGACGTCCCGCCGACCGTATACAGCGGAACCCAGAATAACCTCCCTGACTCCAGAAGTTCGGCGAGACGTCTCGCGTGCGGCGACCCGGTGGTTCGGCTTACCCGAAACCTGATCCGGCTTCAAAGAACTGAAAGTAAGTTAGTCGAACCCTTCGAAAGCGAAATACGGTGAAACCCTTAGTCTGCGGTTGGTTGTTGCTGTAATAAGTTTGGAATGCAAACCTGCCAGCGGCTGGCCGGTCGCGGCCCTGCGTCCCGCGCTGAAGCGCTTGTCACACAAGGTTTGACGCCCGGCACGCCAGCCCGCAGAGTTCCGCCCGCATGGCGCATATTCACGAGAAGATTGATTTCACCGTGGCGATCTTTGTGGTTCAGCACGGACGGATTTTGCTCATTCACCATCGCCGGTTGGACAAATGGCTGCCGCTCGGCGGACACATCGAGCTGGACGAAGACCCGGAGCAGGCCGCGCTACGCGAAGCAAAAGAGGAAAGCGGCTTGGAGGTGGAACTGCTGGGCGAGCGCCCGCCGACCACTGAAGCCGGCACGCGCGCCCTGATCGCGCCGCGCTTCTTGGACATTCATCGCATCACGGACACGCACGAGCACATCGGCATGATCTACTGGGCGCGTCCGCGGAACGGCACCCTCACGCTCGCCGCCGAGGAACATCACGACATCCGTTGGTGCGCGGCGTCTGATCTCGACACGCTGCAACCCCCGATGAGCAACGCCGTGAAATGGTACTGCCGCAAAGCCATTGGGGAAATCTCCAGCGGCAATGACCCGGGAACGAAGTAACCGCGCATCACGTATCACGCCCCCCATGTTACCGCGCCAGCTTAAAACCGGTTACTTCGTAATCGAGGGCCTCAATTCTTTCGGGACTACTTATTACTTTTACTATTTCTATTTCTTCATGCAGCAGCAGTTCGGTTTTGGCGACAAAGCCAATCTCGCTCTGGCCGCCCTCAACGGCTTTGTTTACATGTTCGCCGCCTGGTGGGGCGGACGGTTCGCGCAGCGCACGGGCTACTTCACAGCCCTGAAACTGGGATTCGCCCTCATGATCGGCGCCCTGCTCGTCGGCGCGCAAATCGAATCAGCCACCGGCCAGATCGCGGTCATGCTCGTCGCCGTGATCGGCATGTGCTTCACCTGGCCCACGCTTGAAGCCCTGGTAAGCGAAGGCGAAACTCCGGCAGGTCTCCAGCGCATGCTGGGCATCTACAACGTCGTTTGGGCGGCCACCGGCGCCGTGGCGTATTTCATCGGTGGCGCGCTGCTGGACAAACTGGGGCTGCGCAGCATGTTCTTTGTGCCCGCAGCTGTGTTTGGGATACAACTGGCGCTCACGCTGTGGCTCGAACGCGGCGCCAAATCCGTCCCGCCCGCCACCACCACGATCCAGCCCGAACCTTACGAGCCGCGCGCCAATCCACGTCCCATTGCCCGCACGAAAATGTTTCTGCGCCTCGCGTGGCTGGCCAATCCCTTCGCTTACATTGCCATCAACACGCTCGTCGCCGTCATGCCCGGGGTGGCGCAGCGGCTGGAATTATCCACGACTTTGGCCGGTTTCTTCTGTTCGGTGTGGTGCTTCGCGCGGCTCGGGGCGTTCTGTGGTTTATGGTTCTGGCCGGGCTGGCATTACCGGTATCGCTGGCTGGTGGCGTCGTATCTGGCGCTGCTCGGCACGTTCGTTTTAATTCTCACCGTGCCCAGCCTTGCGGTGCTGGTGCTCGCGCAACTGGTTTTTGGCCTCGCCATCGGGCTGATCTATTACTCCTCGCTGTTCTACTCAATGGATGTCGGTGATACCAAGGGCGAACACGGCGGCATCCACGAGGCGGCAATCGGTTTGGGTAATTTCGCCGGTCCTGCCGTGGGGGCGGCCTCCCTGCATTTCCTGCCGCAATATGCCAATAGCGGCGCGCTGGCGGTCAGCGCCCTGTTGCTTTGCGGGCTAGGCGGTTTATTGATCATTCGGCTCAAGACGAAAACTTGATAACCGTCATCTTTCCGTTCATGCTGCTGGCAGATTCACGGTGAATTGCTCAACGTTTTAACCCGGTTAACCAACATGTCATTACTTGCAGGCAAACTCGGCATTGTCTTTGGCGTCGCCAACAAACGCTCCATCGCCTGGGCCATTGCGCAGGCGTGGGCCCGAGCCGGCGCCCAACTCGCCTTCACCTACCAAGGCGAACGCCTCAAGGAAAACGTCGAGGAACTCGCCGGCACGTTCGGCGCGGAGACTCTCATCATTCCCTGTGATGTGACAAAGGACGAAGACATCGCGCGCGTCTTCAGTGAAGTCGGCGCCAAGTTCGGCAAGTTGCATTTGTTGCTACACTCTGTCGCCTTTGCTCCCAAAGACGCATTGGAAGGTGAATTCGTGAACACCAGCCGGGAAGCGTTCCGCATCGCGCACGATGTCAGCGCGTATTCCCTCGTCGCGCTATCCCGCGCCGTCGCACCGCTCATGACGGACGGAGGCAGCATCATCGCCATGAGTTACTACGGCGCGGAAAAAGTTGTCCCCCACTACAATGTCATGGGTGTGGCGAAGGCCTCGCTCGAAGCCAGTACGCGTTATCTGGCCTACGACCTCGGCCCGAAGAAAATCCGCGTCAACTGCATCAGCGCCGGGCCGGTCAACACGCTGGCCGCGCGCGGCATCGCCGGGTTCAACGACATGCTCAAGCACTACGAAGCCAAGTCACCCCTCAAACGCAACGTGCTGCCCGATGAACTCGGGGCAACCGGCACGTTCCTCGCCAGCGACGGTGCGGGCGCCATCACCGGACAGGTGATTTACGTGGACAGCGGGTATCAGATCATGGGGATGTAGCCCGCCGGCCTGGTCCGGCGATTCAAGTTTCAGGCCGCATCATATGCATAGCCAACTGCTCCTGTAACCGCGCTGTCGTCGTGACAGTGTCGTGTCCGCTTCCCAGCCTTTGGCAGTTTCAACTGGCCGATGTTGTCCCATTATTGCGAAAGAAGCGAGAATGTCCGTTGGAGGGGACGGAAACGAAGCCGTGAAGTCCCGCTCGCCGTGAAGCGGGTCCGGGGACGCTGAGTCCGCCGATCTCGCAGCCATGCCGTCCGTGACTTGCTTCACCGCGCAGTCCTTCGTTACCCTTACCGAATCATTCAATTCGCACACGGAGTTCAACCATGAAATGGAGCAGTCCATCACCGCGCCGGCGGAGTCAGGAATTGGCGCATCCCGACACAGGAGGCGTTCACGCGGCGCCGTCGCAGAGAACCTTTGCGGTGGTGCGATTGGTGGCGATTTACCTGCTGATCAGCGGTGCGTGGATTTTGTTGTCGGATCTGGCGGTGGCAGCGTTGGTGGATGACCCGCGCACGATCCATCAGATGCAGACGTACAAGGGTTGGTTTTTTGTCGCGGTGACCGGCGTCCTGCTGGGCTGGCTGGTGTGGGGCGATTTGAAACGGATTGAGGAGGCGGGGGTGGTGGTGCGCGACAGCGAAGAGCGGTTGCGCTTGGCGCTCAAGGCGGCGAACCAAGGCATGTACGATTTGGACATACCTTCCGGCGCGGCCCAGGTAAATCCGGAGTACGCCTGGATGCTGGGTTACGATCCGGCGGACTTTGCCGAGTCGAGTGGCCAGTGGCTGGCGCGGCTGCATCCCGAGGACCGCGAGCGGGCGGAGGCAACGTTTCGCGAGTATGTGGCGGGGAAGCTGCCGGAGTACCGCCTGGAATTCCGGTTGCGCACCAGTTCGGGAGGCTGGAAATGGATTCTGTCTGTGGGCCAGATTGTCGAGCGCGAGGCCGATGGCCGGCCGCGCCGCATGTTGGGCACGCACACGGACATTAACACCCTCAAGAATCTGGAGAGCGAACTGCGGGAGGCGAATCGTAAATTGACGGAGGCGTTGCACTACAATCGAACCATCCTGGATGCCTCGCCGGTGGGGTTGATCACTTATCAGGCTTCGGGCGAAGTGGTTTCGGCCAATGAAGCGGCGGCGCGGCTCTCGGGCGGCACAGTAGAACAAGTCAAGACCCAGAATTTCCGCGAGTTGGAATCCTGGCGGCGATACGGGTTGCGAACCGCCGCCGAAACGGCGCTGGCCACGCAACAGGAACAGAAGCTGGAGACGCAGTTGACGAGCTCATTTGGGAAACGACTCTGGTTGAACATGCGCTTCGTGCCGTTCGAACACGCGGGGCGACCCCACCTGCTGCTGGTGGTGATGGATGTCATGGCGCAGCGGGAGGCGGAGGAAGCGCAGCGCCGCACCAACGAAACGTTGCTGGCGATTGTGAACAGTTCGCCGGCGGCGATTTTCGACATTGGCTCCGACGGGCGGGTCCAATCGTGGTGGAATCCTGCCGCGGAGAAGATGTTTGGCTGGAAGCGCGAGGAGGCGATGGGGCGGATTCTGCCAATCCTACCAGAGCATACCCTCGCCGAGTTCGCCTCCCTGCGGCAGCGGGTGGCAAGCGGGGCGTCGCTGTCAGGCATCGAGGTGCGACGCTGGCGGCGGGATGCCACGCCGGTGGACATCAGCCTGGCCACCGCGCCGTTGACTGACGTGACGGGCCGCGTCACCGGTATTGTGGCGGTGGCCATTGACGTAACGGATCACAAGCGTGCCGAGGCCGCCTTGCGCGAGAGCGAGGCCAAGTTTCGCGCGCTGGTGGAGCAATCGCTGACGGGGGTCTATGTCATTCAAGACAGCCGGTTCGTGTACGCCAATCCGGGCCTTTCGTGCATCTTCGGCTACTCGGAGGTGGAGTTGATGAATCTCGGGCCGCAGGATTTGGTGCATGAGGCAGACCGCGCGCGGGTGGCGGAGAATTTGCGCAAGCGGCTGGCCGGTGAGGAGCGGACCCTGCAATACAGTTTTCGCGCGCGGCACAAGGATGGCCGGTTGCTGGAGGTGGAGGTGCTGGGCAGCCGCACGGAATTCAATGGTCGTCCCGCCGTCATGGGCACGGCGCTGGACATTACCGCCCGCCGGGAAGCGGAGGAACAACAACGCCGCCTGACCGCAGAGAAGGATCAGCTCATCCAGCGGCTGCAATTGCATTTCAACGCCATGCCCATCGGGTGCATTGTCACCGCGCCCGATTTGACAATTCTGGATTGGAACCCGGCTGCGGAACGCATTTTTGGATTTGCGCGCGAGGAAATGGTGGGGCAACAACCTTATGGCCGGATTATTGCCGATTCCGAACGCAAGTTCGTGGAGACGTTCATCGCCGAACTGAGGCAGGGACATCAAACGCGGTCGCTCATCAACGAAAACCGCACGAGCCAAGGCCGCCGCATAGTGTGCGAATGGCACGACACGCCGTTGCTGAACGATGCCGGGGAAGTGGTGGGGCTCCTCGCGATGGTACAGGACGTGACCGAGCGCATCCGGGCTGAAGCTGCGCTGCGGGAATTGTCCGCGCGCTTGCTGACCGCGCAGGATGAAGAGCGGCGGCGAATCGCCCGGGAGTTGCACGACACCACAGCCCAACACCTCGCCGCCCTGGCCCTAAACCTGGCTGTGATTTCCAAGCTGGTCGTCAATGCCCCACCCAAGGCAGTCCAAATTCTGGCCGATTGTCGCGATCTGGTGGAGAAGGCGGCGTTGGAGGTGCGCACCACGTCGTACCTGCTGCATCCGCCGTTGCTCGAAGCCGCGGGACTGACGGGGGCGGTGCGGGATTACGCCAGCGGCTTCGCGCGGCGCAGCGGGATCAAAGTAGAACTTGAACTCCAGGAGGACGTGGGTCGGCTGCCCGCGGAGGTGGAGCTTGCGCTTTTTCGCATGGTGCAGGAAGGCTTGGGCAACATCCACCGTCATTCCGGCAGCGCCACCGCAACGATTCGCTTGGCACGCGAACCCGACCGGGTTAGTCTTGCCATCGAAGACACCGGTCACGGAATGCCCGCCGAAATTCTGTCCGCCTTGCGGAGCAAGACGGGCGCTGTGGGGGTGGGGGTTGCCGGCATGCGTGAGCGGTTGCACCAGTTGAAAGGGCGGCTGGAAATTGATTCAGGAACGGGCGGCACCACCGTGCGGGCGATCCTGAACGTGAAGAACACAGAATCAAAATCGCAATGAAGTCACTGCGCATCCTGCTCGCGGACGACCACGAAATGGTCCGGCACGGCCTGCGCGCCTTGATTGAGGACCAGCCGGGCTGGCAAGTCTGTGGCGAGGCCAACACCGGCCGGGTGGCGGTTGCCAAAGCGCGCGAACTCAAGCCCGACATCGTGGTGATGGACTTCACCATGCCCGAGCTCAATGGCATGGAGGCGACGCGCCAGATTCGCGCCGGCTTGCCGCGCACGCAGGTGTTGATCCTGACGATGCACGAGTCCGAGGAGTTGGTGCGGGAAATGTTGAATGCCGGCGCCCGGGGTTATGTGCTCAAATCCGATGCGGGGAATGCCTTGGTGGACGCGCTCAAAGCCCTTGCCGAACAGAAACCGTACTTCACCTCAAAGATATCCGCCCACGTTTTGCAGGGTTATCTGAATCCGACCACGCGGGAGAGTCCCACGCTCACGCCGCGCGAACGCGAGATTGTGCAACTGGTGGCCGAGGGCAGGAGCACGAAGGAAGTCGCCGACAAATTGGGGATCAGTCCCAAGACCGCCGAGACGCACCGCACCAACATCATGCGCAAGCTCAACATCCATTCCGTGAGCGATCTCGTGCGCTACGCCATCCGCAACAAACTCATTGAGCCGTGATCAGGCGCAGGGTTGCGCCGCGTTTCCTCCTGGATTCTCCGGTCTGCTTTACGGTGGTCGGGCAGATTCTCACGCTGCCTGTTTGAACAGGACCGCGACTGCATCAGTTTCTTCGCCGCCAGCCTGGTCGCAACCTCATACTACCCGGGGCTTGCCGTTGAACTCGACACTCGCGGGCTGGGCGGCCCAACTACGGCACCCAGCGCACGCGATAAAAGCGCTGTGAGAAGGCCGGCGCGGAGACATCCACGTAATCGAAGTACGCGCCGCTCACGAGATTGGTTTTCAGCGCGGTCCAGTGCGTCCAGTTCGTGGTGGCGTCCACAGCAAAGCGCATATTTTCCTGGCCGCTGACACGCAGCAGTATCTGACCGTCCCCAGTTCGACCCAGGAGTTGCATCTGGGGTGGAGGCGGCGACGGCAGTTGCGCGCTGACTTGATAATTGTCAAAGAGCATGAAGTTGTCACCCGGGCGCTCCGGCTCAAACACCGCCCACACGGCGTCCACGTCGCCGAGTGTCAGTGCGGCATTGGTCGTGGTGATGGGCTGATTGGTGGCGAGCAGCGAGTTGCCGAGGCGGGCGTTCCAGCGGTTCTCTGCGAAATTCATCGTGACCGTGAGGAGATATGCCACGTCGTGATTGAACGAGATCCCGGTTTGAACCAAGGTGTTCGTGCCATCGAGTTGATAACTGACGTCGGTAAAATAGTTGTCGAAATCCAGCGTGAAGAGCCGGTTGGTCTGGTGGTTGTAAACGCTCCACAAGAAGTTGTCGTACTCGTCGTTGGCCGAATCCACGAAACTGAGCAACACCGAGAACTTCACGATGGGCAGCCCCGCCGCGAGCGGTGCGAAGTTCAGCGGACGCCACAGGAAGAGTGAGTCGTCATTGGTTTCTGGCGCAAAGAAACCGATATAAGCCTGTTGCCCCTGGCCGGCGATGAAGTTGGTGACCAGGCCGTTTCCACCAGAGCCTTCGCCCAGCCAGCCAGCCTGGCCGACAAGTTCGAAGTCTATGTCGTATCCTTCGGCTGGTTCAAACTGCGTGGAGAAAAGATTTGTCGTCGCGGCGCTCGCCGGACGCGGGCCGGCCAGCATGGCAGTCAATAGAATACAGAGGCCAACGGAGTACATAGGGAGTCTTTTGGATTTCATGGCAAGAGTGCTTCAACTGCAAAGGTGGTAAACGCCTACCGGCGGTCACGGCCACGCGAACCTGAATCGGATCGTGACGGCGCCGCTGCTCCAGGTCGCGATGATGGCGGTGGTGAAGCTTGAACGCGCGGTGCCGGTGCCGCCGCTGGCGGCGAAACGCTTGGCGCCCGAGGCGCACTCATCGCCGGCGCGGCGGGTTGCGGTCGGGCGGCAGCGGGTGGCGGTGAGAACGAGGGCTGCCGGCTGCTCTGTGGCGGTGCAGTTTGGATCTGCGGCGCCGGCGTGGGCGGTGTCAGCGAACGTTGACTCGGTGTCGGCACCGAGTAGGACGGACGCGCGTTGCCGGGCGGAATTCGCAGAGCTTCCGAACGCGGCGTTTGCGGCTGCGCCCGGGCTGACCAGGTTTCGGCTGTGGGGAGTCTGGACGGCGCGGCTTGTGGCACGGTTGAACGTGTGCCAGGTGCTGACATTGCCGGTGCGCGGGAGACGGTGGGAGATGAAAGGTCACGCCTGCCAATCACCACCGGCGAAGAAGACGACCTTGTGGGTGCCGCAGGTGTCGTGGGCGCTGCTTGAACCTGAGTCTGCGGCGCAGTCGGCGCCGGTGCGGGCCGCGACGGAGCTGTTTGTGGCGGGCGATCAGCGCCACGAACGGTTGATGGCTGGGTTGCACGCGGAACGGAAGGCCGCTCGCGCCCCCCCACCGTCTCACTGCGCGACGGGATGGGCGTGACTCTTGAAGGGGTGGATCCGGCACGAGGTGTTGCCGCCGATGCCTGCGGTGTTGCCGGAAGGACGGGCGCGCTCAATCCAGAATTCTGTACGCTTGGTGTGTTCCGTGACGGAATTTCAACCGCGGCCACAGGTGTGCGGGAGCGGCTGCCTTCCAGGTTGGAATTACTTCTCGGTGATCGCAGTTCATCTCGCGGAGCGAGGGTGGCAGCGCCCTCATTCGGGCGGGCGACGACGCTTCTACTACCTTCGGCGCGTCCAGCCACCTGGGGTGAAGATCTGCCCCCGGTCATGGTAACGTTGCGCGGTTCACCCGGGCTTTCCGGAAATTGCGGACGCCGCACCACCAGTGACCTGCCATCGTCCGCCAATCTCTCTCCGCGACCACCCCGTGCCGTGCCGTTCGCACCGTCGCGGAGGGCGACCGGACGAATCTCGGTCTTGGTCACAGCACTGATGCGCTCGGGAGCGATGCCGCGATTGATGACGGTGTTCCGATTGCCCGAACCGTAGTTGTTGATCACGGTGGTGTTGTTATAGATCTTCGTCACGTGATGCGCCGAAAGCCGATGACGATACGGTCGCGGATCACAGAACCTCGATACGGGCACAAAAGTGTACCAACTCGAAGCAATCCCGAAGTCGAAGCCAAAGCCGACGGAACGGCCATAATAACTGAAACCAAATCCTGGCCGATAGATGGCCGTGGGCGGCAGGGGCGCCCAGCCGGCATAATCACCGCTGTAACGCCAGGTCACCCACGACGGTGCCCACACCCGGTCCGGCCACCAGCACCAGCCCCATCGGGCGTGCTGAAACCAACGACCATAGTGGAACGTTGCCCAACCCCAGGAGTAATCGGAAAGCCAGTACCAGCCGGCATCGGTGTAAACCCATCGCCCGCGATCTGAGTAGGGTTGCCAATGGCGGTTGGCCACCACCACCGTGGGTTGCCAGCACAGGCCATAACCCTCCACGTTGACCCAACTGCCGTAAGGCGACAGCGTGTCGTAGAAGTAATCATTGGACGTGATCTCCGGCTGCGGTTCGGCGGGAGCAGTCTGCGGCGGGTTGACGTACTCGGGGGCGGCGGCTTCAACCGGTTCCGCAGGCGCTTCGACGGTGACTGATGCGGCGGCGGCTTGCGCCTGGGCGGTATTGGCCCAAAACTGCTTGTTGACCTGGTCGCGCTCCATCATGGCCGTGATCACTTCGTTCGACACGCCAATGTCATTGAGGTAAATGATTTCCTCCGAGCCCAGGCTGAACGTGCCGGTCGCGTTGGTAATGAACGCCAGCATGACGCCATCATCCACGCCCGATTGAGCCATCTTGACCACGTCAGCCAGCGGACTGGTTGGGTGAATATGTGGCGGCAGAGCGGTGCCAGTGGAAGGAGCGGGCATCACTACAGGCGGTTGTTCATCCAAGACAGGCGGCTGGTTTACCGGCGCAGTTGGGTTGGATTCGGCAGGCAACGGTGTCGCTTCATCACTCGTGATCACGGGATTCGTCGCATCTGCCATGGCGAGACTGACAAGGCCGGGCGTTTCCGCCCCGGTCTGCTGCGCGCATCCTCCCATCAACGGGAGCGCCGCCAAAATCAACCCGCAACTATACCGCATGAAAAGCTGGGTTTTCATAATGTTTGAGTGGTTCAACATACTTCATTGCATGTCGGCTGTCTCACTATAATTGACTCCCGGCCTAGAGCCAGTATTCAGTTGCCGCCAGCGGCTTGGAAATGACACTACGCCAGTGGGCAGGAAGGAATTGGGCAGAGCAATTCCTGCCTCAACTGGCTGATCCACTGGAGCTTTTCCCGGTGATCATGGACGTGCAGCCACGTTCGGTCGAATACACATGCCACTCGATACTCCGACGCCCGGTGTAACAAAGGGCAGGCTAAATCAGCCGCCTCGCAGGCGGGACAACTCCTGTCTCAGCTCTGCTGAAAGGCTTAGCCCTTTCTCCAGGAAGACCACTCCGTCAATCTCGCGAAGCTGAACCAACCAGTCGTCCCAACCAGCCTCGCGCAATTCCTCATAAGGCACGGCTCCCTGCCGACTATCCAGAAACGCGAGCAACTGACTGCAACCACTCGCGTCCAGATGCTTTACCCGCCCCGACTTTTTAACCAAACGCCACGCCCCGACCACAAGCCGTGGACCGCTCAGGAGGATATCCGCCACCATGTTCGCCGATGCGCCCGGGTAGGCGAGCATGAATACCAGTCCCCCCATCACGCCGGCCTGATACTGCAATCCCGGTGCCGACACATAATTCCGGCGCGGGTAATCTCCCCAATGCCATGGGTCCGTGCGCGCATGCTGGAGAAAGAGAACCACAATAAACACTCCGCTCAAGCCAAGTCGCCATTCATGTCCCAGTGAGAGTGCCTTGCTGAGTATCAGTTCCGTCGCCGCGGAGACGCCGGCCCACCCAACCCAGATTATTGCATAGGTCAGCCAAAAGGTGAGAAACACCACCACCACTCCGGCAAGCAGCGCCGCGACCGCCAGCAGATAATTTGAAACCACGGACCGGCGCTTCTTCCGTCTCAACCAGTTCTCAATTGATTGAGGCTCCATCGGTTGGCTCTCCTAAAACCAACTCTTCGCGTTGCGCGCGTTGCTCACCGAGACTCTGTAACCGGCGTAATCATTAGTGGCGCGGGAGGGAGTCACGCTTACCCGAAATGCCGAGTCACTCTCGGGCAGCACGGTGAACCGTGTCAGTCCGTTGGCCGCATCAATCAGGTTTCCGGTTCGGTCGTAGAAACGACACTCAACCTCAACGTCCTTCCACGCCTGAAAACTCTCGTTGGTAAGAACGCCCGTGAGGTAGATGCGTAACCCTGAACTGGTTTCCGCCCAGTTCATGTTCGACTCCAGAATGGTGAGCGGCGAAGCGAACGCCGAGTAGTACGGCCCGGGATTGCCGATGTTATCAAACATGCGCGATATCGTTACGATGAAAAGCGCCGCACCCAGGAGTAACGGCAGGACCCCAATCAGCATGCAAATGACCGGATGCCTGATTGAGCGCAACGTCAACCATTGCCGGCAACGCGGACAGAGTTTCGCAGTTTGGCGGATTTGTTCCGCGCAGAAAGGGCATGTCTTCTGGTTTTCCATGGTTCGTCCTGCGTGGCTAGTCCTCTTTCAATTCACGGTTGCCGTCCGAGGCAAGTTGCACCCGGACTCGGTACTCGGCCAAACGATTGGTCTCAATAATCTCACCGAAACGCGCTCGAAAGGCGTGCTCGTGACCCGGCTGCACCACGAACGGCGGCTTCACGGAAGCCTGTCGGACATCAATCATCTTGCCTTGCGGGTCGAGCAGCCGAACCTCCAGTTCGTGGATGCGCCAGGAACGCGGGGCGGCATTCGTCAGGTAACCAGTCAGCCAGAATTCCGGCTTGGCAGAAGAGCCTTCGCGATCCCAGACAGTGCGGACGATCTGAATCCGGTCGCGATCACGCGCGAAACGACGTTCGTTGGCCGTTGGCTCATCCCGCCCGAAATACCACTCCACCCAAACAAACATGAACACAAACAGAATTCCGATCACCGCATGCGAGCCTTCCACGCCCCAACGCGCGAACATGCTGAATCGCGACTGGCAGAACGGGCAAATCCTGGCAGCGGACTTGATCGTTTCAGCGCAGAACGGACAGACCTTTGAGTCAACATTCATGCAACGGCGCTCACCATTCGTCGGCTTTCGGCATTACAAACCACAAGAGCACATAAACCAGGATGCCGGGAAACGCGGCGCTGAGAATTGAGATCAAGACATAGGCGAGGCGGGTGCGCCCGGTCGGCCAGCCAAGTTCATGCGCAATGCCCGCACAAACTCCGGCAATCATCACATCGCGGGTGGAACGTTTCAGGCTCATAGGCGTCAGTTCAAAGCCGATTACGAGGCAGCCAGGGGCCCGTGCCGTTTCGGATAGCCAATGAACAGGTAAAGCAGCGAGCCGATGAAATGAAAGAAGACGATGGCGAGCACCCAGCCAATCTTTTCGCCATCGGTCAGTCCTTTGTTCTGAATCGCACTCACCAGCATCCAGATCCAGAAGGCGGTTAACGCCAGCCCCAACCCCGATACGAACAGGAACACCAACAGCACGCCAATTCCAGCGACAAATTCCATACTATTCCTTTCTCTTTATTGTTCCGTTTCAACAATGCACTAACATGCGAAAACTTGCTTTACCAAGGAAAGAAACTCCTTCTCCGCTTCGGTGACACGCTGGTCACTGCCCAACAAGTCTTCGAGCGCAGCGCAGACCCGCTGACGCAGCTCCAGATTCGGGAATTGCTTTGCCAACTCCCCTGCCCTCGCCCGCCGCGATTCCGCGGTGATCGTATGACGACCGGCTCGCACGATGGTTTCATCCAGAAGCCGCTGGCATGCATGGTCGGAAACAAGCGGCAGCGTTGCGAGCAACTCTTGGAGGCGGGCATCCTCGGTAAGTGCGAGGTGATTGTCCGCATACATTCCCATTGCCAGCAACTCCAAGAGAGCCTGCTTTTGTTCGTCGTTAAATTCGGAGTAGTTCATGGTTCGCATCGTTACGGTTTTAATAAGCGTGAGCCACCGCCACCACCAAGGCTGATTCCGGTCAGCCACGTCGGCGTATCTATTCGCCCATCACCAGAACAGAAGTTCCAGCAATCCTTCAAGCAAGCCACCAACGATTTCGATCCAATCGTGGGATCCGTTTACTCGCTCGCCCGATTCGGGTGGCGCGGTCAGCGCCGTTTCAGTCAGGTGGTGCTTCATGTTCATGGCCCAGCGAATCATGGAACCACCTTGAGCTGCATCTATAATTCACCGTCAGGATTGTAAACCGCCATCACGCCGCACGTTGAAACACGATCCCCTGCGCCCCAAACTGTACGAAATCTCAGAACCCGCCCATGACATCCTGAATCTGCTGAAAGTGACCCATCCAGAAACTGACGATGTGGTACGCAATGGCCAGGACGATGATGAGATAGATCACGCGGGGCGTCCATTGAGCCACCGCGTGAAGTTTGCGCGAGCCTTCCTCGTGGTAATAAGTGTGCAACCGCCGCAAGACCTCGTCCTGTTTGCCGCTGATCTCGCCGGCGGCGTATTGATTGGCGAACAGGTCGGGAAATCTCCCTGATTCATTGATCGCCTCGGAGGGCGTTTGACCGGCGAGCACGCTGGGCCGCCACGCTCGCACGGTTCGCCGCAGGGCGGGCGAACCGCTGACCGCCGCCGCCAGATCCCAGGCGTCAATCACGGAAACGCCGGCGCTGATGAGCGCCTCCAACGCCATGGCCAGCCGGGACAACGCCAGCGAGCGCCGCCCCTGGCCCAACAACGGAATCGGGTGGATAATCCTTTCCACAAAACTGCGCCAGACTTCGCCGTGCTTTCCCTGGGCGGCGTATATGAACAAAAACACCAACAGGTAAAGCGGGATGAGAATTCCGAACGTTTTCGTCAGGTAGGCGACCAAATTACCCGAGGTGAAAAACTGAGCGAACGGAATGATGAAGACCGCGAAGTGCAGCAACGCCACCGGATAGGCCAGATCCGCAATCATCTGGCGGCCCATGCGGGCGCGGTCGGCATAGTAATCCGCGAGCACACGGAAACACACGTCGAGGCGTCCGCTCTGCTCGCCCGCCTCTAGCAGCCTGTCGGACTTAGCGCGAAGAGATTTCTGAAAATAGTTTGAACAAAAAGGGGGCGGTACGGATCCAAAGGCCATGTCTGCACGTTTTGTAAATGTGGATCGCCAGACGCCGATGTTTCTGCCCTGCGATCTG
>JACZKP010000073.1 GCA_014860005.1 Verrucomicrobiota bacterium
CTGCAATTCCTTGCCCGCGCTGACCAGATCGAAGCGCGCAAAAAGGAACTCACCACACGCCGCGAAGAAATCATCGCGGCCAAAGAAAAAATCTTTGACGCCGCCGGCCCCGAAGACGCCGAAGCCTTCGGCAAAATTGGGGAATTGGGCGCACAGGAAAATCTCGTTACCGTCCAACTCGAAAAGTTGGACCGCGAACGCGCCGGCCTCGGCCTAGCGCTGCTGAACGAGTCGAACCACCTTCGCAAAAAAGTGGCCACGCTGGGCGCGAACAAGCGCGACCGCATCGTTGCGAAACTGGATGCCGCCCTCGCCAAATTTATTCCCAACGACCGCCACCGCGCGGACATTGTTCAGGACGCGAGCGCCGTCACTCCGGAAATCCGCACCCTTAAAAAGCGCGCGTTGAGTCTGGGCAGTTACACTTTCAATCCGCACACCGGCGATCCGGTCAAATTCGCGCGCCAAATCTTGCGCCAGGCTGAAAACGCCATTGAGCAGTGCGGTCTCTGATCTCGAAACCACAACACCCCCAACCGACTTTTACCATGAACAAACGCACTCAAGAGGTCGCCCGGCTCGAAGAAAGCATCCGCCAATTGGAATCACGAATCGCCCGCTATGACGCGGGCCAATCCAACCCGGCCCCGCAAGCCCGATCCGCAACCCGCACCGACATTTTGAAGGCATTGGACGCGCGCGGCCAACACTACGACACGGATCAGTTTTGGAACGCGGTCGCCCGGCATTTTTGCGGCGCTCCCGCGCTCGCCTCCAGCGATGCTGACCGCGCCGCGATCCGCGCCCTCACCACCGGCACCGAACCCGGCGCGAGTTGGATTCCCGAAGAACCGAGCACCGAACTGCTTGACCTGGCCGAGGAAGCCGGCGCGTTCCAAACCCTCAACGTGATCCGCTTGCGGAAGGGCAGAAAGAAATTTGCCAAGGCCGGCGGCGATCCCCAGGCGCTCTGGATCATGCCCACCGCCCAGGGAACAGCGCTTGTTCCGTCGCCTATCGCCGGCAGTTCGATTTCCAAGGCGGTCAACACCGGCGGCATTTTATTCGAACCCACCGTTGAACTCTTTGAAGACGCGGATATTGATCTCGGCGACGTCCTGCGATCCAAAGGCAGCCGCGCTCTGGCCTCGCTGATTGATCACAGTGTGTTTTCGGGCACCGGCGACGAAGCCGCCTTGCACGGCGGGCAGGTGGGAATCTTTGTCCACGGCGACGTGCCCACCGCGGAAGCTTCCGCCGGGCGCACAGCAATCGCGAGCTTGAAGCGGGATGATTTTGTCCGTTGCATCGCGGCCGTCTCCCCCGGCGCCTTGACCCGCAACCCGCGTTGGTGGATACACGCGAGCTTCCTCGCGCCATTGTTAATCGTCCGGGAAACCACGGGCGAATTTCTGCTTACCCGTGAAACCGGGGAATGGGTGATTTGCGGCCATCCGGTGACCTTCACCATCGGCGCGCCGGCGGTGAATGAACCCGCGGCGAAAGTCGCGGCGTTTGGCTGCGGCCAGGGCTATGCCGTGGGCATCGTGAACGCCGTCGAAATCGCGGTTTCGACGCATACGAAATTCCACACCGGAGCGCGCCAGGTGCGGCTGCTAGTTCGCGCGCGTGGCGAGATGATTGAACCCAGCGCATTTGCGACACTCAAACTTGCGGTTGAATGATCCCGTGTTCACCAGCAGGAACATAACTTTCGATTCCCTGGCTGTGGCGCGCCAGGGCTGCATGGATTCGGCGGCGGCCGGGCGTGAAGATTCGCAGTCAACGCCCGGCTTGCCGCCGTCTCATCCTTCCGGACCTTCGGCCATCCGAGGCCGCGCGGAGGCGACTGGACGCAACTCCGGAATTGCGTCCAGTTCGTCTTTCACTTTTGATCTCGGTCGCATCGGCGCAGTAGTGCTGCTTGCGGCTGGATCAGCACATGCCGGTTCGGCGGAATTGGCATGTGCCCCTCTTTCACCCGCACACGGCGATTCACCCCCAAGGAACTGACCATGCGCACGAACCGCCGCCGCAGTTCAGCAACATTCAAAAGCCCAGACTGCCTAAAAATTCTCGCGGCCTGCGCTTCCCGTCTTGGACGACGGCGGCAGGTCGCGCTAGAATCGCCCAAGACGATTTGCTCGGTATCCGGGCAAGCAGGATACCCCTCCGGCGCGCTGGCGCCCTATGCAAACGGCTGCGGCGCCTATTTTAATCGCCGTGCACACCCGGCTTTTTGCAATTGCCCGGAATCCAGAAGTTCACACCGTCGAAGTCCACGCCTCAACACCTATCTGATTTATGGCTGATTCGGATAAAGAACTGAAAATCCTGCTGACGATACTGACCAAGGAAGTCGGGCCGCAGAAGGCGGCCGAGGTCCTCAAGAAGGTCAAGGAGGAGACGAAGTCTGCCGCGAAGGAAACGCGGGACTTCGGACAGGCCACCGCCAATGTCGCGAAGAAGGATGTGCCCGAGCTCGAGCGCGCGACCGCCAAAGCCGGCACCGCTACGAAAGATTGGCGGGCGGCCACGCGCGGGCTGGCGTTGCAGTTTCCGTTCCTTGGCCGCGTGGCCAGCGCGGCGTTGAATCCGATCACGCTGGCGGTCACGGCGGCGATTGGCGCATTCCAGATTTGGAAGTTCCGCGTGGATGCGCTCACGAAAGCCCTCGGCGGCGTGGAGATGCCCGACGTCTCACAGAGCGACATTGAGCGCATCGAGTTGATGGCCGGGGCGTGGGGCAAGTACGCTGCATCCGTCGCGTCCGCTTCCGGCGACACGAAGAAAATCCGCGAGGAACTGACGCAAGCACTGCGCGCGATCAAGCTCATCGAAGATTTCCGCAAGGCCGCGGGCGTGGCCGATCCCAAGGGCGCCGCCGCTGCCGAATCACAAGCCCTCGCGCAAGCGGAGAATAATTTACGGTTGGAAGCGCGGCGGATTCGTGAACGCGCCGGGACGCCGGGCAGCGTCGAGCGGGAGCAAGGTCTGTTGGCCGATGAAAAAAAGCTGGCGGAAGCGGCCGCAACGCAAATTGCCGAGCAACGCGAAATCCTTGGACTGGTTGCGGAGGCTGAAGGCGGGAACATTGGCGCCTTCTTGAAGTTGCAAATGAAGCTCGGTGGCAAGCCAGACATGGCCAACAGCAAGTGGTTTGAATCCGCCCGCGCGACCGCCCAGGAGAACATCGCGAGTCACCAGGGGGTGCTTGCGCGCTACCAAGACCGATTGAACGCCGTCGGCAATCGCGCCGCTGCACGTTCTGAATGGGAACGCGCCGCTGCGATGGATGCCGAGGCCGACCGCCTGGGATTACAAGGGAGCAATGTCCGCGGGGAGGAAGCGATCCGCGCGGGCGGCAGTGCCCGTGGCAGGATCAACACCGCCGCTGCCGGCGTTGACGCTGGCGCCGCCCAAGGAAACATCGCCGCCATTTCAGCCAGCGCTGTTGAAATTGTGCGCGGCCTCCAAGACATCGCCGCCGCCTTTGAATCTGTCCGCCGCGAATCGCAAAGAACGGCCTCGCGAATGAACGCCCAATTGAACACGGAATGATTTCTTCGAGCACAATCCAACCTCCGCCAAGCGCCCCCACTGGCAGTGGCGACACAGACCAGCACACGCTGTTTGTCGCACTGCGGATTCCTGAAAGCGTGATCACTCCAAAGGGAAATTATCTGGCCGTTCCCTTGCTCGCACAGCTTGTCGAGCTTCGCTTGAAAGCCGCTGGCATCCATGTTTTGCGCACCGGAGGATCTGGCGAGTTTAATAATTCACGACTCAGTTACGCCGTCGGTGGCAACCTTGGCCGCGCGCTGGAATCCTTGCGTGATTCCCTGGCGGAACTCGCCGGGTTCGCCACGATCGGGTGGTTCTGCAAAGACGAGAATTTTGTCCGCACATTTCATCCGCGCGCCGGCCAGGCCCTCGATCTTTCCGACCTTGATCTCATAATGGCTGATTCGCTTCGCGCCGCGGCCAGCGCCGGCCTCTCGCTGGAAACCGGAGGATCAAAATGAACCAGCCAATTTTCCAGAGACCACAACTCACCGAAGTCAGCAGCAACGCAGCAACGCGTTGCGGTGTCGCCCGTAGCGCCACCGCACTATGCCCGCACCCAACAAACAAGATCGCGCCGCCCGCGATCACCGCATTGTCGAAACGCGATTGCCCGACGTCCTCCGTTTCTTGTACATGCACGAGCACGTCTCAGTCGCCGCCGCCGCGAGTATGCTGGCCATGCCACCCGCCACGCTTTACCGGCGCACTCGCAGATTTCTTCAACTCGGGATCGCCGGCCTTGCGTCAAAACCGGACGTCGCCGCCACAATCCCGTTCGTTGGCGATCCCAACCAGACGGTTGCGCTATCTTGGTTGCCTGCTGTTGTTGAGCACTTGGTCATCATTCGCTGCTGGAAACCGCCAGCGGCGGCGATGGTTGCGCCGGCGAGTAAAATCCACGAACTCGGGGAACGCCTCCTCCGCCATGGTTTGGACGGGATCGCCCCGAATCACGAACAGCGATTGCGCTGGCGCGCCGAGTTGCGTGAATTTGGAATTACTCCCGAGATTGTCCGCGAAGTGGAGCTGCTTGCCGTTCAAACCGGTAGCGTCCCCAAAGGCTGGAAAAAGTTCGCCAAGTCTCGCGATTGTCCCTTCCGTTTATCCGTCTGGATCACGAAGACCGGCCCGTTACCAGAATCCCTCATCCGCACCGTCCGCCTTGATCCCGTTCCAGCCCACGCCTGGCGCGGCGGATCGGGCTGTGTGTTTGTCAACGTCGCCGGGAAAATGCTAACCCTCGAAAAACCCCGACATGCGAAAGCCACAAAACAAAATTGACCCCGCCAACGAAAAGCCGTTGGCCGATCTTCACTTCCCCGGTCGCACAACACTGTACGTGCATGAGGTCGCGCGGGCGCTTGGTGTGTGCGATCAGACCGTCCTAAATTTATTGGATACTGGCGAGCTCATCGGAATCAACATCGGCACTGGTAACAAAAAATTCCGGCGCATCCCGGTGCATGAGTACGAGAAATTTCTAACGAAGCGCTCCAGCTTGAATCTCGGGACTTAAAGGGAAGCCATGCTCGCCTACACCACCAATCAAATCGCCGTCGCGCTGGGGATCAAACGGCAGGCCGCTCAATGGGCATTACGCAACGTGCCGGCGGATGGGTTGGCCGTGGTGAATGGCAACCAAACCAGCGCCTGGAGTCGCGCCGCAATCCCTGCGCAGTTGAATTGCAAGCTTGATGCCGCCGCTGTGCAAGGCGGGTACCGGAACGCCGAAGCGTTGCTTGCCGCGCCGCCCGCTATCTATCCGCCCAAGGATTTCCCCGCGCTCGATACCATCGCCCCGGAAGAAATTGACCGCGCCGGGAAACTGCGCCAGGCCCTTGGCCCGCTCCTCCACTGTCAGCATGACGATTCACTTTCATCGGCGGAGTTTGAAGCGCGTGGTGTGGCGGAATACAAATGCGTCTTCGGCCACAGCATCTCGGCCCGCTATTGGCGCGACCTGTTCAAGCGCACCTTGCGCCGCGACGCCGGCCAGGAACGGTTCGCCCGGTTGGAACTGTATCTGCCGGACAAACCCGCGTTGAAAAATCCCGTTCGCCGCGCCGGCTTCCAGCCGGCTTTCACCGCGGATGAACTGGCAGAGTTCGCCGAATTGACCGGCTACCTCGACGCGATCCCTAATCCATCGAAACCCAGCAAGAACGAGCAACGCGAGGTCTGGACGCTGGCGGTGGAGCAACATGGCAAACTTGTCGGTCGGGGCGTCCCGGCCAGCCGCGCCGCCCGTCGGGTGCGCGCTTTCCTGTTCACCGCGGCGCCGTTCCTGGCCGCCAGCCGAAATGCGCTGCGGATGGCTTTCGAGCGTCGCCTCGCCCGTTGGCAAAACGGCAAGGGCGATCCCAAATCCCAGCGCGATGGCCGCGCGGAGAACGGCGAGAAATTTGATTTCCCGGAAGCGGATCGCGATCTTCTGATTCACCGAGCCGTGTTCAACTATCGCGGCGACGTGGCGCCCGCGTGGCGCGATTGCTTGCGTCAGCGCTTCTCTGAGACGGTGCGCGAACGCTACACCACGCACGCCAGCCGCAAGTCTTATGTGCCGGCGCGCATCATGGATTCCATCGGGCCGGAAGTGGAAATTTTCACCGTCATGCACCGCGGCCCGCGCGCCTTCGATTCCATCAAAGGCTTTGTCTCGCGCAATTACGACAACCTCCATTCGCTTCAATGCTTCCAGGCGGATGATTTCACGATGAACTGCTACTTCTTCATCCCGGATGGCAACGGTTGGTTCAACCTCACGCGTGGCCAGGTGATCTTGTTCATTGATTTCCGCTCGCTCCGGATTCTCGGCTGGGCACTGGAGCCGCGAAAGAGTTATTCCTCACTAACCATCCGTTCGCTTTGCACGCACGTCTTTGGCGCGTTTGGCGTGCCGGAGGTTTTGTATTTCGAGCGCGGCCTGTGGAAATCCGCCACGCTCCTGACCGGCAAAAACGATCCGTTCACCTTTACAGAAATCAGCCAGGGCTTGCGCGAGTTCGGGATCAAGTTCATTCACGCCATTCGTCCGCGTTCCAAGACCGTGGAACGCGTCGGGGGTTTGTTTCAAGACCTGGCCGAAGGCGAACCGGGATATTGCGGGCGCGATGAACGCCGCGATGCCCCGGAATCCCTGCGCAAACAGATGGCCGAAGTGGAAGCCCGCAAGGTGCATCCTTCGCGTTACTTCTATTCTCTCGACCAGTGGAACAAGCGCATCGGTGAACTGGTCGCACGGTACAACGGCGAACCGCAACAAGGCAAAATCCTCGCCGGCCTTTCGCCCGAAGCGGGCTTTGAAGCGCATCTCAACCAGGACAATCCCCCCATGCAATTCAGCGCCGCCCTTCGCTATCTACTCGCCCACGACAAGCGCCCGGCGCGCGTCACGTTGAACGGCGTCACCATCCAAATCGGCAAACAAAAATTCAACTATCGCGGCTTGGAGATTGCCCACCTGGTCGGGCGCGACGTGCTCGCGTGGTTTGACCCGGAAAATCTTGACACGCTCACCGTCACCAATCTGGACCGCGAGAACCCGATCTGCGTGGCGCGGTCGCAGTCGCCCGATGCACTGGAAATGCTCACCGCTCCGGACTCCGGTACCTTGGGCCGCGAATTGAAGCGCGTTGAAGAACAGGCCAGCTACATGAAGACGCGGTTCAACATCGTCAAGGCCAGCTTCCCGTTGCCGGAACGCAAAGCCCTTACCGATGCGCAGACCGTTGAGCTCGGGCAGGAAATGGAACTTCAGAAATCCCGCGTGCGTTCCACCGTGGTTCGCACGCAGCGCCGCCGCCATGCCGCCGGCCGCTTCGCGCGCGATACCGGCGTCGCCGTGCGCGACCCGGACAACTTCGACGGCGACGATGACGACGCACGCTTCCTGAAAAGCTTTCTCAACCCCAAAAAGGAATCCGACGCATGAGCAAACCCTTCGTTGTCGAAATCGGCCCGCGCACCGTCACCCTTACGGCGTTCGGTCCCGTGCCGCACGCGGACTATTTGCAGCCGCTGCAATCGTTCAGAATTTCCCTCAAGGATTGGCAGGCCCTGGTCGCCAACGGCGGGCCCGCCGTTGGCCGCACGGCTTACTTTAACTTCCCGCCGGCTGCCCTTGCGGCGCACGGCGTCACCACTGGAGAACCAACATGAGCTCAACAAGACACGCGCCGCCCGGCGCGCCCCTGCATCAAGGCCGCTACGCCTCCAGCCCTCACTTGAGCGCGGGCTTGTTGCGACGGCCGTTGCCCGCCGCTGTAGCACGCTGGACGATCCCGCCGACCGGCAACTGATCTGGGCGCTGCATTTCCTCTCCCATCGCGAGGGCGGGATGCCGCGCCTCGTCAGAGAGTTGATTGAACAGTTTGGGGATCGGTTTGGGACGGATGTAATGGAAGAAATCGGCAAGCGTGCGGGTCAAACCTACACCGCAGCGGAAGTGCGCCGCATTCGGGATTACATGCCGGATAGAACCGCCAGGGAATTCCCCCTCAAGGGCGAGGTGTGGGATTGTTTGCCGTATAGATGGGTGGCGATCACGGACGATTACCTTGGCGACCAAGGCATCTGGGGCAAGCGACGGCGTGAACTCCTGGCAACGGCCGCCGCGCAGCCCGAATCCTATCCGGTGAAAGACTTCATGGATTTCTGCTGCAACCAAGCCGTCCATCCGCCCGAAAACGCAGAGGATGGAACCCTCGAGGATTGGCTTGCAGGCCTGTGTTTGGATCCCGGTCACGGAATCCGCGCCCGGCCATGGTACTGCGAAGCCATGCCGCATCTGCTCAGTGAATACGTGGCCAACTGGATCACTCAGCGCGCCGCCAGCGTCGTTACCACCTCACTGGGCCATAAGGTTCAGGATACTCTCGATTACACCCTCGAAAGCCGATCCATGACATTGATCGAAGGCGACGCGCGCATTGGCAAATCCTTCTCTGCGCGTGCGTGGTGCGAAACCCACACCGGCCAGGCACGCTTTATCGAAGTCCCCACGGGCAACGATGACACCGGCTTTTTCCGCGCGCTCGCCCGTGGCCTTGGCATTGGCAGCTTTCACCAGTTGAAAGCTTGTGAACTCCGCGAACGCGTTGAAACCGTTTTGTTGACCGGGGATTTGCTCCTGTGTCTGGACGAAGCGCACCGGCTCTGGCCGGAAACCAATTTCCGCTACGGCTTCCCCAAGCGGGTGAACTGGCTCATGAGCATGGCCAATCAGGGCGTTCCCTTATGCTTGATCGGCACGCCGCAGTTTATCGAACGCCAGCGCGCCGCGGAAACGCAGAGCGGTTGGAATTCCGCGCAATTCATGGGCCGGCTCGGCCATTTCGAGCCACTCCCGCGCGAACTCTCCCCCGCCGATTTGATGGCCGTGGCCAAGGCCGTTCTTCCGGAGGCGGACAAAACCACCCTCCGCGCGCTTGCGGCTTATGCGCGCACGTCGGCGCGTTATCTGGCGGCCATTGATGCCATTGCCAAACGCGCCCGTTACATCGCCAAGCGCGACGGTCGCACGGAAGCCAGCACCGAAGACGTCCGCGTTGCCATGCAGGAAAGCGTTATTCCTGCCGACTCGAAACTGGTACGCGCCCTGGCATCGGTGAACCAACCCGTGCGTGGACGTGGACGGCAACCTGCGCCCCTACCACCCGGCCCGGCGCCGGTCCTGGTTGGTGAAGATGACAACGATCCTTTGCCACCCGCCCGCGACACCGGCCACGTCGTCACACGCAACCGCCTGACCGCCGAAACGCTGGCCGGCGAGGCGATGGAACTGGCCGCAACGGAGAACTGACATGCTATCCCGCGCCCAACAGATCCTCTTGAAGCGTGCCCAGCGCGAAGCCGCGCTGGACGATGCCGAATACCGCGACGCGCTGGCCACCGTCAGCGGATGCCGTTCAAGCAAGGACATGGAATTCACCGACCGGCATCT
>JACZKP010000074.1 GCA_014860005.1 Verrucomicrobiota bacterium
CGAGCAGCGGCAGCGCGATGCGCAGGACGTCTCCCGGCAGTGCCAGAATCTTTTCCCCCTGCATGCTGAACATCACCACGATGGTGAACAACAGCGCAGCGAGTGTGAGGGGCGAGATGCGGGGAATGAATACCCGTTCATACCATTTCTCTCCTTTGAGCGGCACGAGAATCACCCGGCTCAACACTCCTGCCGCGAAGGGAATCCCGAGATAAATCATGACGCTCCAAAAAATCTCGCTCATGCGGACTTCCACCACGACGCCTTTCAGCCCGAAGTATGGCGGCAGCACGGTGATGAACAACCAGGCGTAGAAACTGTAAAACAGAATTGTTGCAATGCTGTTCAGCGCCACGAGGCCGGCGGCATATTCCCGGCTGCCATGCGCCAGTTCGTTCCAAACCAGAACCATCGCGATACACCGGGCAATGCCCACGAGAATCAAACCCACCATGTAATCCGGGTGATCGCGGAGGAACACCACGGCGAGCAGAAACATGAGCACCGGACCTATGACCCAATTTTGCACCAGCGACAAAGTTAGAATGCGCGTATTGGCGAACACCTTGGGAAGCTGCGAATATTTCACCTTTGCCAACGGCGGATACATCATCAGGATCAATCCAATGGCGATGGGCAGATTGGTCGTCCCGACGGTCATCGGCGCGAAGAATGCCTCGGGATCGCTGATCACAAAATGGCCCAGCAACACGCCGAGTCCCATCGCCGCAAAAATCCAGACCGTGAGATACCGATCCAGGAACGACATGTTCTTGGCAACAGCTTCGGATGAACTTTGATTACTCACAATTACGCTAAATGCGATGAGGGTTCATGGAATGAAAATCAGGGGCAGCACTTCCCCGCCGAGGCTTGGCCACTGAAATCAAACTTCATCGGATCAAACGACGCCGGCTTGGGTGGCGGCAGACATTTATCCTCCGCCAGACAGGCCGTATGCCTGACCCCCAACCGAAAGATAATTTCCTCCGGTGTCGCTTCGACCGATTCCAGAGGGAACTGGGAAATGAAACCAACCTCATGCTCCACCTCAACGTCCAGATCATCCGTCAACAAGACCTGCTCCGCCTTGGCGAAAATCTTCATCAACTTTCCCGCGGTGAGCCGATGCTCCACGTCATTCGCGTGCCACGTCTGCAACCGGCATACCGCATCCGTTCGCAGTGTCCCGCCACAATCAATGAACCGCTTGTCCACGCGTGCCACTTCGGTCACGTGAACGTGCGCCGGGGCAAACTCCCCGTTCGGCAGCAGAAAACGCAACCGCGCCTCCGGCTGCGCCGCCAGAATATTTTTCAAATCGGATAATTTCATATGCTAAATACTGAAAGGGCAGTGACAGGAAATGGTAACCGCGAATGGACACGAATAAACGCGAATGGGGAAAAACCGGTGAAGTCAGATTTTGAATTCGCGTTCATTGGCGTTCATTAGCGGTTGATTCGTCCCGTCCCGCTCGCGATCCAAGACAATGCGCTCCCACTCGAGTTTGGCGCGTTTGAAATTGAGGATGACGCCCGCCTTGTGACCAGTGATTCTCAGATAGTTCAGCATCTGTCCGCGTTCGTGGTCGGTGATCGCGTCAATCACCTTGGCGTCCACCACCACGGCGTTGAAGGCAATCAGGTCGGGAACGTATTCTCCAACCTTGACGGTCTTGTAAAGCACGTCGAAACGCTGTTGCTGAACCAGCGGCATCCCGCGCAGCCCGAACTCAACGACCAGCGCATTCTCATACGGCTTCTCATGCAGGCCGTGCCCCAGTTCGTTCAGCACCTCCATCGCGCAACCGACAATCCGGAAAACTTCGTCCTTAAGCAGCAGTGGTTCGTTTGGTTTCATGTGTGATGTCTGATTGATCGTTTAACCGCGAATAGACTCGATTGGGGAAACCCGGTGAAATCAGATTCTGAATTCGCGTTCATTGGCGTTCATTCGCGGTTAAAAATCAGCTCCCCGCCTTGGCCTCATCGCGGCGACCGTCGGCGTAAGCCTCAAACACCATTTTGATTTCATCACGCACCTTGCGGAACACCGCGAGCTTTTCTTCGTCCGTGCCGGTTGCGTGGGCTGGGTCATAGAAACCCCAATGATGACGGTTCACCTGACCGGGAAACATCGGGCACGCTTGATCTGCGTTGCCGCAAACCGTCACGACTGTCTCGATCGGCTGCTGCAAAAAGTCGTTCATGTGCTTGGAATGATGCCCGGAAATATCAATGCCGATTTCCTTCATCGTCTGAATAGCGAGCGGATGCACGTAGCCCGCCGGCTTCGATCCGGCGCTTTGCACGTTGAGAATGTCGCCTGCCGCCGCGCGCAGGATACCTTCGGCCAGATGACTGCGACAGGAATTGCCCGTGCAGAGAATGAGGATGGTCGGCTTCACTTTTGGGTTTGTCGCTTGCATAAATCGGTTGGGTCTTGCCGGACGATCTTCTTGAGTTGTTTGCTGTCTGCCAACACATGCGGATTGTCGGCCAGGGACTGCTCGACCCAATCCAGCGCCTCGCGCACCGCCACCGGGGCGTCCTTGCCCGGCAAGTTGTAATAAATCCAGCGGCCATCCTTGCGCGACTCCACCAGTCCCGCCTGAAAGAGGATGGACAGATGTTTCGAAACGGTGGACGGGGCCAGGCCAAACAGTTCGGTGATCTGGCACACGCACAACTCGCCCTGTCGCAACGCCAGCAGCGTGCGGACGCGGTTCTCGTCCGCCAGCGCCTTGGTGATATTCATGAACTCGCGCATAACCTTATGTTTCGCCAAACAACGAAATAACATTTATTGCAACGATGTCATGACGTCAATGCATAATTGTCCGGCCATGCTTGCCAAGGTGCGGCAACGCACGTTACATTTTCCAAGATGAAAAATTCGCGTCGCAGTTTTCTCACGCAATCCGGGCTGCTGGCTGCCGGTGCACTCGGGGCGCCGCACCTGGCGCGCTCCTCGGAAGCCATTCTGGCCAAGCCCGGTCAAAACCCAAAACGCGTCATCATGATGGTCAGCGACGGCATGAGCATGGGGACGTTCAGCGGGGCGAACCACTTTTCGTTGCTCACGCGAAATCGCCCGACCAGTTGGATGCAATTGTTGAATCGCCCCGGAACTATTCAGGGTTTGATGAACATGCGGGCGCTGAACGCAATTGTCCCGGACTCCGCCGCCGCCGCCTCCAAATGGGGCTCCGGGGCGCTCGTCGTCAATGGCGCGGTGAACCAATTTCCCGATGGCACGGACTTGAAATCGTTGTGTGAAGTATTGGGCGACGCCGGTTGGCAGCGGGGGCTGGTCACGACCACGGAAATTACCCACGCCACGCCCGCCGGTTTTGCCGCCAGCGTCGGTTCGCGCGATCTGGCGGACACAATTGCTGAGCAATACCTCGATCACCGAATAGACGTGTTGCTGGGCGGTGGGAGTGATAAGTTCGATGCCACCAGGCGGAAGGACAAACGCGACCTCTTTGCGGACTACGCCGAGGCGGACTACACGATCCTGCGCACGGCAGACGATCTGCAATCCGCCCCGCTGGACAAGCGCTGGCTCGGCACGTTCACGTCTAGTCACATGCCGTATTTGATTGATCACCAGAACGACGAAGCGCACCACCGCGCGGTACCGATGCTGGCGGTCATGACGAAAAAGGCGCTCGAAAAACTGGGTAACGCGGATCGTTTCTTCCTGCTTGTGGAAGGCGGGCGTGTGGATCAGGCGTGCCACAACTGCGACATTGCCGGCGCGTTGCGCGAACAAATTGCCTTTGATGAGGCCATTGACGTGGTGCTGGAATTTCAACGCCAGCATCCTGATACCCTGGTGGTGCTCACCACCGATCACGGTTGTGGCAATCCGGGCGTGAACGCGATTGGCGGCGCCTATGCCCGCAGTTCGCCCCTGTTCAAGAACGTTGCGCAAATGAAATGTTCCGTCGCGACCATGCTCCAGCAAATGGGCAACGAACCCACTATGGCGCAGATTCAATCCGTGTTCCGCGAAGCGACCGGAGGTTATCAGATATCCGAGCGCCGCGCGGGTCTGCTCGCTCCCTTCCTCGCGCGCAAAGGCAGCACGCTTTACGACGTGATGAATTCAGCCGTGGTGCAAGTCGGTCAATTGCTGGCCAATCATCTGGCGGTGGGTTGGACGGGTTCGACCCACAGCGCAGATTATGTCCTGGTGACTGCGCGCGGTCCGGGCGCGGAAAACTTCCGTGGCTTCATCAATGGGACGGACGTGTTCGAGCAATGCGTTACCTTTGCCGGCGTTGACTTCCGCAATCCGCAACTGCCGGTCACCGATGGCTTCGCCTTGCAGAACGCCGCCCTCGAGAACACGGACGATTACCTGCGCGTCATGGCGTAAGGCCACTCCGGATCAGAAATGAGATTTGTTGGTTGCCAGTAAACGGAACAATAGCTATCGCAGACGCAACACATAATCAGCCACGCGCAAACCGGTGTTGCGGGCTGTGCCCAGGCCGAGTTCGTCGCCGCTGATGTCGTCTTTCGTCGAGAGCACCGTGCCACCCTGGAAGGCCGGCGGGCGTCCGCCCACGGGAATCATTCCAAAACAGAGCATGGCGGTCTGAATTTGTTCGATCACGAGTTCCTGGCCGCCGTTGCGGAATGCGCCCGTGGCAATGACGCCTACCGGTTTGCCGTCGAGCAGCATCTTCGGTTCGCGCAACGGCGCGCAGCGTTCGATGAACGCCTTGGTCAGCGCGCTCAGGCTGTGGAAGTATGACGGCGAGCCGATGATGATCCCGGCTACGGCAGGGTCTTGGAGCTTCGGCAGGATGGCCACGAATTCATCCTGTGGCGGAGTGGGCGACCAACCGGCGATGTTGAGCCCACCGAGGTCAATCAACTCGACCTGAATTCGCGCGTCGAGCCCCTTGGCCGCATCGAGCGCGGCTTGCACGGCTTTCGCCGTGGTCATCCCTTTGCGCGGACTGCAGGAGATGCCGAGGATTTTCAGCGATTTGTTGCCTCCCGCTTCGGCGCCAAGGGCGGAGGTGGCGGTAGCGGCCAGCGCGGCAGTACCAGCGGTGGCGACGAATTCTCTGCGGGTTAGTTCATGTTTCATGGTCTTCACTTTGGTTTAGGTTTGAGTTCGCCGTCCTCATTCCCGATGGCCGGCGAAAGTATTTTTGATGCGCGAACGCATAGTGCTTAACCGCGAACGGACGCGCATGACGGGAGGTGATTGCCCCCCGAAACGGTTCGCAAACCGAATCCCTGAACCGCAGCAACCGAAGTGAGTCGGCTCTGATTCCCCGACGTTTCAGATGGAGCGGACTCACGTCCGCTGGCACGGGATTCAATGCGGGGAGGCTGGAATCCGGATTCGCGTTCATTGGCGTTCATTCGCGGTTGACTCAATTTCCTTCCGCGCCATCCAGGTGTAAAGCACCGGCACGAGGAGCAGCGCGACGAAGGCATTGAGCAGCAGACCGCCAATGGCTGCCGCCGCCATGGGACGAAGCAATTCGCCGCCTTCCTCGAAAGCGAACGCGAGCGGGGTGAACCCGAGCACCGCCGGAAACACAATCATGAGGCGCGGACGCAACCGGCTCAGGCCCGCGGCCATGGTGGCGTCAAAGAGGGAATTGCCCTCCGCACGCCGGCGTTCGGCGGTTTCAATGAGCAGCACGCCGTCAATCACGTTGGCCGCCAGCACGATCATCGCGGCGATGATGACGGTTGCGCCGAAAGGCTGACCCGCAATCCACAGGCCGTAGCCCATGCCGGTTAGGCAAAAGGGCGCGGCGAATAAAATCACGAGCGGCAGGCGCAGGCTGTTGAACTGCGCCGCCAGCACGATGAACGAGAAGAACACTGCGAGCCCGAGAATGCGTTTCACTACGTCCTGCATTTCGGCCATCTGCCGGGCCTTGCCCCCGATGGTGTAGTTGTAGCCCAGCGGCCACGTCACCTCGGCGAGCGCCGCGCGCGTGGCGGTTTGCGCGGTGCTGAGGTCCACGTTCAAAGGATCGCAACGCACGATGACCTGCTTGATCTGGTTCTGCCGCACGATCTCGACCGGGCCGGTCGCGGCATGCACCTTCGCGACTTCGCGTAAGCGCACATGATCGCCCGCCGGAGTGGTGACCACCAGATTCTCGACATCGGAACGCGAGCGCAGGCTGCGCTCGGGCACAAGCACGCGCAGGTCGTAAAGATCGCTGGCCTCGCGGTAGCGCGTGGGCACATTGCCACCGATGTAGCCGCGCAACGCGCCGGCGATGGCCGACACGGTCAGGCCGTGTTCAGCGGCACGCGTGCGGTCAATCTCCACCTGCCACTCCGGCTTCGAGTAATCAAGCGAGACGTAAATGTTCGCCAGCTCCGGACGCTGGCGGAGACGGGCGGCGATGTCGTTGGCGAGAGTGAACAGCGTGTCAATTTCCGAACCGTTGATTTCCACCTCGATCTCCGCCTGACCGGACGACCGGATGCCGCGCATCTTGGCTTGATTGACGGCGAGAATCGCTCCGGGCGCGTGAACCTTGGCGACCTTCGCCCGCAGTTCCTTGATGTAGTCCGTCGTCGAAATGTCACGCTCGCTAGGCGGCACAAGTTCAACATCCACCTCGCCTTCGTTGCCGATCTTATTAGTGTAAAGTCCGCGCACCGCTCCCCCGACGAGGGTGAACACGCTGCGCACGCGCTTGTCGCCGCGCAACAGCGCCTCGATTTGCGCGGTGATGGCGTCCATGCGTTCGAGCGCTGCCCCGGCGGGCATGCGCACCTTCACCACGATGCGTCCGTCGTCCACGGCGGGGAAAAACTCCGCGCCCGCTTTCTTGAACAACACCACTCCGAGCGCCGCGACTGCGACGAAGACAACCAGTGCAATCACACGGGCGTTCAAAGCCCGGCGGAGCAGCCAGCCATAGCCCGCCTGTAAGCGGCGGTTGAAACGTTCGCTCCAGGAATTCTCGTTGTGTTCGCCGCGCAACCAGACCGAACCCAGCATGGGCGTAAGCGTGATCGCTCCAAGGCCCGCGATGACCATCAGACCCAACACGACAAGCACAAGTTCGCGGAACAGCAGCGTGATCATGCCGGGCACAAGCAGGAACGGCGCAAAGAGCGCGATGAACGTGATCGTCGCCGCCAGAATCGCGCCACCGACTTCGCGCGTGCCGGCCTCGGCGACCGCGGCGGACGTGCCTTCCTTCCGCAGGCTGCGTCGGCGGGTGATGTTTTCCACCACGATGATTGAAGCGTCAGGCAGCACGCCGATCGCGACAACCAATCCGCCGAGCGAAAAGATGTTCAGCGAAAAACCCGCCAGCCGCATGATGAAGAAATTGACCAGCAACGCGAATGGCAGCGCGATACCGATGATGAGCACCTGCCGGGGACTGCCGAGAAAGATGAACAACACGAGAATCACGAGCGCCAGCGCTTCGAGTGCGGTGTTGCGCACACCCTTCATCGAGTCGGTGATGTAGTCGGCCTGATTTTCGAGCAGCTTGTAGGAGAGCCCGGAGGGAAAGGCGGGCGCGAGTTCGGTGAGGCGGCGCTCGACGTTGCGCACGGTGAGGACCGTGTTGGCGTCGGCTTGCTTGATGATGTTCGCCTTCACGGCGGGACGGCCATCGAGCCGCGTGATCAGCCGCACTTCCTCGTGTGAATCTTCCACGCTCGCAACGTCACTCAAACGGATGCGGGAGCTGCCGTCGCCACGCACGAGCACAATTTGGCGGATGGTTTCGAGATCGGTGAACTCGCCCAGCGTGCGGACGATGGTTTCGCGATTCGGCCCGGTGACGCGCCCGCCGAGGCGTTGGACGTTCTCCTCGCGCAACCGCCGCTCAACGAGTTCGAGACTGAGGCCGTGTTTTTCGAGTTTTCCCGCATCCACCAAAATGCGGATTTCGCGTTCGAGACCGCCAGCCACGTCCACCGCCGCTACGCCGCCAGCGGCGAGCAAACGATCCGTCAGCCAATTGTCCACCCAGGTGCGGAGTTGGGTGAGATCCATGCGGTCGGATTCAAACGCGACCTGCACGATGGGCAGTTGCGACGGGTCGGCCTTGATGATGACCGGCGGATCAATGTCCGGCGGCAAATCCTTTTGCGAACGCGCGAACGCCGCGAGCGTGTCCTGATACGCCACGTCCACGTCCACGCCGTAGCGGTAGTTCACGTCGAGTTGGTAAAGCCCTTCGAGCGCGCTGGACGTAAGAAAATCGAGACCGTCCACGGACGCGACCTGGCGCTCGATGGGATCGGCGAGGTTGCGGTCAATATCCTCGGGCGTCGCGCCGGGCCAGACGATGGAGAGCTTGATGAGGGGATACTTGACCGACGGCAGGAAATCCACCGGCAACGTGCGCAGGTTGAGCGCGCCGAAAATCGCCAGCCCGAGCGCGAGGATGGCGGTGGAAACCCGGCGGGTGATGGCGGTGCGAATCATAACGGATTGAGCAACCGCGAATGGACGCGAATGGACGCGAATGCGGACGGGACGGAGGCGGGCATTACCCAAGGGTAACGTCGTTCAGCCCAAGGTTGCTTAATCGTAGCGCAGATTTCCAATCTGCTGTATCGCGGATTTCCAATCCGCCAGACCAAGGAAGTTCCTTTGCGCTTGGACTTCACGAGCGGCCAGCCGAATGGATTCGGCGATACAGCAGATTGGAAATCTGCGCTACGGGGCAGCAGGTGGTGCATGAACTAGGGTCGCCTCGCAGGCTCGCCAACCCCGGGCTGATGGATGGAATCCCGTTGGGATTCGGAGCGCGGCATTCATGCCGCTTCAACGTCCGACTGTATTGAGGCGCAAAATAACCCGGCGGGCGCTGACATTTCGGTATTTGAAGCGGGCTAAAGCCCGCGCTCCTGGGGCGGCGTCCTGCTGCGCCACCAGCAAACCAGCCGGACAAGTTCGTGTTGCATTATGCAACACGAAGTTGGTCGGGACGAAACCTGGTGTTTCGGCGAATGAATGAAGTTTAGTATTCGCGTTCATTCGCGTCCATTCGCGGTTGGTTTTTCCGCCTTCGTTTCCTTTGCGGCGGGCTTGTCACTTTCAAGGCGCACGGTTGCGCCGTCTTTCACGCGCTCAATGCCGCCGATGAACACGCGGTCACCGACCTTCAGTCCCGTGCGAATCCACACGCAGCCATCCTGCTCGAAACCAGTTTCAACCGGAAGACACGCAGCTTTGCCGGGCGCACACATGGCATCCTTGGGCAGCGCCGCCTCGAATGAACGGGCGCAAACGGCGATCCAGTTCCGGATACGCGCGGATGATTTCAAGGGCGAAGTCCCGTCCCGGCAGCACGTCGAAAGTCGCCTGCACGCGTCCGCCCGCTGCCAGCGCGAAGGCATGGTCCTCCGGCACGGCGAAGCGCAGCACGAGGCTGGCGGGATCGTAGAGGTCCACGAGCGGCGTGCGCGGCGCGACATAATTTCCGTCGGCCACGCGCACGCGGGAAACCACGCCGGCCCACGGCGCGCGAATCGAATAGTCGCCCGCCGATTGCTCGGCTTGGGCGAGTGCGGCCCGGGCTCGCTCCAACGCGGCACGAGCCGCGTCGAGTTGGTCGCCAGCGATGGCCTTTTCGGCAACGAGCGCGGTGATGCGTTGAAACTCCTGCTCCTGCCGGCGCAACTCCTCTTTGGCGGAGGACTGCGCCGCTTCGGCAGAAAGCTGGCGGCCAATGCGCAGCAGTTCCTGTCCTTCGGTCACGCGGTCGCCCTCGCGCACGCGGCAGCCCAGCACCGGACCTTCGGCCTGCGAAGCCAGGCCCGCGACAGTGGTTGGTTCAATCGTGCCGGTGACGGTGAGCAAGCGCACAAAGAGCCGGTTGGTCACGGCTTCAACCGTCACGGCCGCGGGCGGCGGCGTGGGTTTGCCGGGAGCAGCTTTGCCGCAGCCGCTGAGGATGAGGACGACGAGCAGGAGAGCCGAAATCCGAAATCCGAGGTTCGAAAGAAACCCGAAAATCGAAGCCCGAAGTGCGCGAGGCGTCGCTGGAGTGGCAACCGCAGCGATTCTGCAATCCCAAGGGGATTGTGCCCTCCAGCCCAGGGTTGCGAGGTTGGCCAGTCCGGCTCGGACCGAGCTACCCTGCGACGTTGTTCGATGAGGATTCAATCCCAACGGGGTTGTGGCCCGCTCGTGAAAACGTGACACAACCCCGTTGGGGTTGTCGGCTTTTGGCGGAATTACCCAGGGTAGCTCGTTCCTCGCAACCCTGGGCTTTGAGCCGGAATCCCTTTGGGATTCAGCCAGCGCTCCTTCACTCATTCCCGTGTTCCTCAATCGAATGTTCTCCCGGCCTGCACCTTTATGTGTTTGGAGTGTTTCGTGGTTCATCTCAATAGCGGAGGTTTTCATGGCTTGGAGGGCGAATTGTTGACCGGGCCGGTGACGGGATCGCCCCGCAGGGCGGGCATGGCGGCGGCGCTGGTGAAAACATGGCCTGCCGCAAAATCGCGGGCGGCCAGGGAAATGGCGTGGTCGGCCAAGGCCCGGGCGCGGAGTGATTCAGATTCGACCGTCGCCGACTGCGCGTCGAGGACATCGGTGATCGTGCCCTGGCCGAGTTCGTATTTGCGCTGTTCAATGCGCAGACTTTCCTGTGCCTGCTCTACCGCAAGCCGCGAGGCTTCAATTCGCGCGGCAGCGGAACGTACGCTCGCTTCGGCGTTGGCCAGTTCGAGGCGGCGTTGCAACGTCGTCTCCGTGGCTGCTTCCTCGCGCACCCGCAGATTGGCGCGAGCCTCGCTCACGCGCGATTTGGTGCGACCGAAATCCCAGATGTTCCACGTCAGCGCGAGGCCGACGAAACCCGAGTCATAATTCTCACCGCTGTTAAAGTCGGCCCGTGGGTCGTAAGTGGCCACGCCATCCACGGTGGGCAACCAACCGGAACGCGCGGCGCGAACTTGTTGCGCGGCGGAATCGGCGCGGGCCTGGGCGGCCGCTTTGTCGGCGCGCAGGACGGGACTGGTAATCCCGGTCGCTGGCGGCTCGACGGGTGTGGTCAAGTTGTTGGCGAGTTCCCACCCAGCGGAAGGTTCGCGCCCCATGAGCACCGCGAGGGTGGCCTGAACAATTTCCAACCGGTTGCGCGCTTCGATGGCGTTTTGATCCACACGCGCCAAGCGCACTGAGACGCGGAGTTGATCCACCCCGGCCGCCTTTTGTTGCCGGATCAAGGCGTCAATGCGCTCGACCTGGGCGGTGAGCGTGGCGCGGGATTGATCAAGCGAACGCATGACGGCGCGCAAGGCCAGCGCGTCCTGGTAAAGCGCCACCACCCGCACCGCGAGCGCCTGACGGGCAAAAGCGAAATCGTCCGCTGCCGCTTCCGCCAGCAACCGCGCCGCGTCCTGTTCGGCGACAAGCCGGCCACCCGTGTAAAGCGGCACGCCCACTCCCGCTCCCGCCTGCCAGGTGTCTCGCGTGAAAATGCCGGGCTGGTTGTTCTCCGTGGCGGGTTGCAGGCGATACGGGTCGCTCGTGTGTTGCGCGCCACCTTGCAGGAACAGCCGTGGCAGACGGGCGGCAGTGCTGCCCTTGGCCCGCGCGCGGGCGGCATCGGTCTCGGCGGAACGTCGGAGCAACGCGTGATTGGCCGAAAGACTTTCGCGCAAACAATCGTCGAGCGTGAGCGCGTTGGTGAGTTCTGCGCCAGACAAGCTGGTGGCCAAGCAAAAAACAAACTCAATGCGGTGCTTGCGCTCGCGCCGATGACTTTCAAGGGGAAATTCATACAACCCAATCAATTCGTTTTGCCCACCCAAACTGAGCCACGCAGCCGTAATAAGTCACAATAGTCTTCACTTGGTTTTAATAGCCGAAGGCGGTCGGGCAATACGAACAGCGAATCGTTCGGCCCTACCACAGCTCTCCGTTGACAAGGAATCGCAGCGGATGCTCGTTCGCTGCGAGTTCCTGCGCGCGGATTTCCGCTTCCGGGCGCACTGAATCGTAGTAATGCATCGCACACGCCGGACTGCACAAGAGAATCCATTTCTCCCCGTGCCGGATACTCGCGAACCAGCCGTTGGAAACGTCCTTGCCACAGACGTGGCAACGCTCGTCGGTGGAATCGCTCCTTGCAGCCCGTCGGGCTTAGGAAATGGATTGGTTGGTGCGGTTCCGATACGGGTTCGGGTGGCTGTCACAAAATCATTTTTGATCAACGGCGCATAGATCAAATAGAGGACTGGGGGCGATGGTTGACTGATTTTGGGCCGGATCGCCCCGGGAACTTTCGTTTTATCCGGTCACCGCCAGTGTTTTGAGCGCGAACAGCCGTTTGAGGTTGTAGCTCACGCAGACCAGCAGCCATTCCAGCGACACTTTCTCCCGCCCGCGCAACCGAAACCGGCGGAAGCCCAGCACTTCTTTGATGATTCCAAACACCGGCTCAACCGTCTGCTTGCGCAGTTTGTACAGGGTCTGGCCCGTCGGCGTCTTCATCCGGTGCGCCATCTTCTCTTGGGCACTCTCGTTCTCTGCCAGCGGCTCAGGTTCGGGTTGCGGTAACAAATCCGCCACGCTCTTGTGATGGCTCTGTTTGGCCACCGCTGCATACACCGTCAAGCCACTGGCGGTGCCCTCGCTCGGTTGTTCCACCGCGCGGACCATCGCTTCGCTGTAGAATCCGCTGTCGACCAGCACGGCTTTGACTTCCGCTTTGACCACGGGACTGATGACCGCCACGTCCGCCGCCAGTTCCTGTTTGTCGTTGGCGGCATCACTCACGCGCTGGCCTACGATCAGCATTGCTTCGTCCACTGCTGCCTGTGCGTTGTAGGCTTGTTCAAAGTGTTTCCCGTTGCCCGCCTTCATGATCCGGCTCTCGGGGTCGGTGAAGTTGTATTGGTCTTTGCTGGCGGGTTTATCGTCGGGGGCTTTGGGTTCTGGGCCGCGTGGCTTCTTGCCGGCATCACGCTGGGCCTGACGCTCCGCCACTTTGGCTTGATGTTCGGCTTGTTTGGTCGCCGCCATCTCTTTGGCCTGCGCTTCGATGATTTGCCGCGCGTGTTTCAGCGACTCGATGCGTTTCTCGCGTCGCGCCAGTTCCGCCGGGAGGTCCAGCGTCTCCTTGGCTTCCTTCCCATCGGCTTGCTCGGCCCGGGTGGTCAGTTCGGCCACTTCGAGTTGGAATTGGGTGATGAGTTCGCCGGCGCGCTGGTAACTGACGGCGGCATGTTTGCTGGCATTGGCGGCAATCTTCGTGCCGTCCACGCTGACCGTGCCCACGCGCGTGAGCCGGAGTTGATGCGCCAGTTGCAACACGGTGACAAACGCGGCCTCAAACGCCGCCTTGTTCTCCCGGCGAAAGGTGCAGATCGAATCGTGATCGGGATGGGTGTTGGCGCACAGGAAACGCACGGCCACATCACTGTGCGTGGCGGCCTCAATGGTGCGCGACCCAAACCGTCCCGTGGCGTAGCAATAGATGAGCAGGGCGAGCATCATCGTGGGCGGATACTGTTCGCTGCCCGTGCCGCGATGGTTCACACGAAAGTGGCCGGTGGGGATTTGCTCCACGGCGTCGAGGATCAAGTGAACCAGATGAGCCTCCGGCAACCAGTCGCGCAAGTCGCAGGGCAGAAACATCGGCGTCTGCCGATCCAGATTAACAAAACGTGCCGCCATGCAGGATTGGATCCTTTCCCCACTCTTTTGTTCAAATCATTTGCAAAAACCTTTCGCGCCTAAGTCCGACAGGCTGCTAGGCACGGTTCAAGTTGGGTTGGCTCATGGGGAAGTGTAGATCAGCCACACGCCGCCGAGGATGACGAGGACGCCGCAGACAATCTTGAGCACGGCCAGGCCCTTCGAGTTCTCATTCCATTTCAAGAAACGCTGCACCAGTTCCGTGGACGTGCCCGCCGCCACAATCACCCCGCAATGGCCCAAACCGAAGGCCAGCAACAAACCGGCGGCATAGAACGGCGCTTCGCCACCCAGCTTGAACGTCACCGCCAGCATCGGCGCCATGTAGGCAAACGTGCAAGGCCCGAGCGCCACACCAAACACCAATCCGAGAATGAACGCCGCCAGCAAGCCCTTGCGCTTCATGCCCACCGGTCCGGCGCCGGAGAAGGACAACGGAATCACGCCCACCAGATGCAGGCCGACCACGAAGAAAATCACCGCCACGAAGTAATTCCCGTAACGGCCCACGTCGCCCATCATGCGACCCGCTGCCGCCGTGATGGCGCCAATGGCCGCGATGGTGATGAGAATACCCACCGCAAACAGCGCGGAAGTCCAGAACGCCCGCTTCGCGGTCACCTTCCCCTGTTCGCTGATGAACCCCACGATGAGCGGGATGCTCGCGAGATGACACGGACTGAGGACGATGCTCAGGATCCCCCAGATGAACGCCGCCGTCAGCGCGAGGAGCGGCGCGCCTTCCACCGCGTGACTGAGATTGGTGAAGATTTGTTCCATGTGGCTAACGGTGTTCTCAAACAGTTCTCCGAATACTTGGCGGAACTGCACTCCCCTCACCCGGCCTGGCGGCCACCCTCTCCCCATCCGATGGGGAGAGGGACGGGCTGAGGGGCTCATTTTGCGCCAATAAGCTTCAGAGCGAAATCCGCCACGCGCAGGCCAGTGTTTCGCGCCGTGCCGAGGCCGAGTTCATCACCACTGATGTCATCCTTCGTCGCGAGCACCGTGCCGCCTTGAAAGGCGGGCGGGCGGCCACCCACGGGAATCATCCCAAAGCAGAGCATGGCCGTCTGAATTTGCTCGATCACCAGCTCCTGGCCGCCGTTGCGAAAACCGCCCACGGCCACCACGCCGATCGGCTTGCCGTCGAGCAGCATCTTCGGCTCGCGCAATGGCGCGCAGCGTTCAATGAACGCCTTGCACAGCGCGCTCAAGCCGCGGTAGTAGGAGGGTGAACCAATGATGAGGCCGGCCACGGCCGGGTCTTGCAGCTTGGGCAGGAGGGGGACAAAATCATCCTTCGGCGGTTCGGGTGACCAGCCGGCGATGTTCAGTCCGCCCAGATCAATCAACTCGACCTGGATGCGCGGGTCGAGATTCTTCGCCGCGTCGAGGGCGGCTTGCACGGCTTTGGCGGTCGTCATGCCCTTGCGCGGGCTGCCGGCGATGCCGAGTATTTTAATGGTTTTGAATTCGCCCTCCGCCGCGGTTGCGCCGGTGGGAACGAGTGAGCCGGCGAGCGCGGCCGTAGCCGTCACGCCGACGAATTCTCTGCGAGTGATTTCATTTTTCATGTTGGACTCCGTGGTTTGGTTTGTTGTCGGTTAGTTGGATTGCCTGAAACAGTCTTGGAATTAGCCCGTCATTTTCCGGACGCTGATCCGACCCAACAGAATTGCGACGGAAACCGCGGTCACCAGCACCAAGGCAAGGTCAAAGCCGGTGTAAGCCCAGCGGGTTAACGTAGCGAGCCATCCAAGTTTCAACAGCACCAGCGCCCCGCACGCGCCCGTGATGACCAGCAGCAACCACAACACACGCTGAAGTCCGGCAGGCGTCGCGGTGGTCGTACCGGGAGAGGGTTGTTGCAGCGCGAGCACCAGGCCCACGAGCAGCACGCCGATGCCAATCCAGAAATGCGCCGCATCAAGAGTAAACCGGCGAGCGGTCATGTATTCGGCCAGATCCGGCGTGCGCACTACGATTATGCCGCCCACCACCAGGCCGGCCAGTGTGAGCCATGACAGCGTGGAAGCGAGTTGTGCGGACACGACCTGACGCCGCACCGCCACGTCGCGCAGGCCAAGAATCACCAGCAACCCGGCCAGCAAAGCCAATAGCGCGTAGAGCACGGGCTTGAGCGTTTCTTCGCGGAACGCACCCAGGCGCACGGAGGCGGACGAGAATCCGAGCACGTTGTAATTCGGCGTCCAACGCGGCCCGCCGTCCTCGGGCGAGAACGCGGTGAGCAGCACCGGTTGCTCGAAGAACTCCGAATTTGAGGCGTGGCAATCCGTGCAACCGCCCGAACCCAATGCCGCGCGGGCCGGGGCGATGTCGTGATTGTATTTATGCACGTTGGCGTAGGGCGACGCTTCCCACTCGGCCTTCGCCATCACGCGATATTCCGTTCCCGAGTGATACACCCGGTCGCTGGAAACCCACACGACGCGCTTGCCTTGCAGATCGTAGTTGAGCGAGGTCAGGTGTCGCGTCACCGCAGTGATGAGCGCGTCCACTTCCTCGGGGCGATTGATCTCCAGCGCACCGCCGCCGTCGTCGTCTTTGATCGTGGCCAGTTCAGGATATTGCGTTGGATCATCGAAGTGCGCCTTCCACATCTTGTGAATGTCCGCCGGCCGCGGCTGCATGAGTCCCGGTTGACCGGGTGTTTCGATGCCCGGCCAGGTCGAGTGGACCCGGTTGACGGGATAAATCATCCCCTTGTAACGCGCCAGCACGGGCCGGAACGTCTCGGTCGGTTTGTCATTGTAACCCATGACTTTCAGGATGCCGTAGTGGTTGCGGTAAGCGCCGTCCACGCCGTAGAAGGTCCAAAGCTCCTTCATGCCTGGATCAATCCAGGCATCCGCGTTGAAGACATCGGCGGCCTGCACTTGGATGGGCATGACCTGTTTCACGGGCGTGTGGCAGGTTTGGCAGGCGATGGTTTCCAGATGCAGCGGCGGCAGCCACGGGTGCGTGGCAATGGGCGCGCCGAACTGGCCACTGGTGTGGCAGCTCGCACAATTGCGCACGGTGTTGTCCAAATCGTCGCGCACGCGCCCGCCAGGATCGTCGCCCTTGGCAATCTGATGCACCTCGCGCCCGTTGATGCGCGGGTCATCGGCGTTGCTGCCGGCGGGATGGCAATCCACGCAACGCATCCCGGCCCGCAGGTGAACATCGGTGCGAGCGCGATAGTCCGCACCGCGTTTTTTCCACCCGGGCTGCGCGTGGCAGTTGAGACAGGTTTCGTTTCTGGGTTGGGTAACGACCCGCACCTTGAGGTAGCCATTGGCATCAAATTGCTTCAGGTCGTAAGCCACTTCCGGCGTTTGATTGCTGACCACGCTGCCGGTGACCCTGCCGAAGCCCGCGCCTTCCGTCGCGGCCCAACGGAAATTTAGTTTCTTGAGATGGTCGTTGCGTGTTTTGAGATCGTATTCGGGTAGATGACACAAGAGACAGTCGGCCTCAATGACGCCGGAATCGGACCACCGGGCTTTGAAATAGTCGCCGTCGAAGCGATTGTCGCCGCCGGGCGTAAGGCCACTCGCTGGATCGCGCATCCATTCGTCGTAGCGTCTGCCGTCGCGATCAAACTCCAGCGGTCCGCCGCCGGGATGACAGTTGCCACAACCGCCGGTGACAAAGGTGGCCGAGGTCATGTCAATGGTGACGGGCGAACTGTTGCTCTTGGGCGCGAGGTAGCGGTAGAGCGGCGCGGGCGAGCACCACGCGCCGCCGTAGTTGCCGGGCGAGGACACCCATTGATAACGCTCGGCCATGTCCGCGGGCACGGCTTCGCCTTTGCCCTGCGTGAAGTGATAGCCCTCGGTGATCTTGTTGTAATCGTGACAGCCAATCGTGCCGCAGGTTTGGCGCGGCGAGTAAGGCGCGTTGGCATTGATACCTTTGACCGGGTCAATGACGTTGCCCAGTTCGTCCTTCAACTGATAGGGCGGACAGATGCGCACGGGACGCTTGCCTGCTTCATTGAGCGCCGCAGCCGCCGGGCGAGTTGCCCCGCGCCCCACGAGGATCGCCGCGACCATCACGGCGATGGAAACAAACAACACCACGCCCGCGCGGTAAGCCGCGCCAGAAGGCCGGTGTCGGGGAGGAGTCGTTGGCTGGTTCATAACGGTGTAAGTTGGTTGCCGGCATCAAAGGCGTTCGCGCCAGTTCAAAGAGCGTTAATTGATCGCCGGGGTTGGACTTTGGACTTCCACCCCGAGTTCCTTCCACTTGCCAAGAATGTCTTCCTTCCCATAGAAGCCCTCGTGGCGAAACAGTTCCTTGCCTTCGGCGTCGTAGAAAATTTGCGTGGGGATGGCGCGAATGCCGTATTGCTTGCCCGCATCCGGATTTTCCCACACGTCAATGAACTCTGTGCTGAAGTGATCCGTATAATTGGCCATCAAGTCATCCAGAATCGGTTTCATCAATTTGCACGGAATGCATTTGCTCGCTCCAAGATCCACAAGGCGGGGCTGTTTGGCTTTTGCGGCGGCAGGAGTAGTTGTCGCACTTGCACCGGACGACTGCGCGGCTGCGGCCATGGCGTCAGCCCCCAGCGGGTCGGCGGGTGAAGTGGATTTGCGCTCTTTGGCGATGAACGCCAGGGCCGCCACGGCGACGACCGCCACGGCGATGATGATACGTGTGGTTTTGTTCATGTTAACTCCAATGGGTAGTGCCGCTCAGGCGGAGGCGGCGGGTTGCAGCAGGGACTTGAGTTCATTCACGTTCGGGACTTTGCCGCTGACCTTCACCTTGCCGTCCACGACGAGTGCGGGTGTCATCATCACGCCGAAAGACATGATCTGATTGAGGTCGGTGACTTTTTCGAGTTCGTAGGGCAGGCCGAGCGCTTGCGCGGCTTGTTCCGTGGCTTGCGTGAGGGCGTTGCATTTGGCGCAGCCCGTTCCGAGGATTTGAAGTTTCATATTTGTTCCTTTGTTTGTGGTTTTGAGTTTTAGAAAAGCGCTCCGTAGATCATGCCGCTGATGGTGGCCATAACGATGACGAGGATGATAAATACCACCGTCTTTTGGAGTCCCATGATGCCCCGCAGCACCAACATGCTCGGCAAGGACAACGCCGGGCCGGCCAATAGCAGCGCGAGCGCCGGACCTTTGCCCATGCCGCTACCAATCAGTCCTTGGAGAATCGGCACTTCCGTCAGCGTGGCGAAATACATGAACGCGCCCACGATGGAGGCGAAGAAATTCGACCACAGCGAATTGCCACCCACGAGTTTCACGACCCACGCGTTGGGAATGAGTCCTTCATTGCCCGGACGTCCGAGCAGCAGTCCCGCCACCAGCACCCCAATCAGCAGCAGCGGTAAAATTTGTTTCGCGAACGTCCAGGTGGCGGAAAACCATTCGCCCGATTCGCCGTCACTGGTGCTGGTGATGATCGAAAGACCAATCGCACCGACAATGAACGCCAGCATCGGTTCGTGTGGCAACAGGATGGAGAGCGCCACCGTGGGCGCAGCCACCAGCGCAACCTTCCACCAACGCAGCCCGATCCACTTCACGAGCACGACACCAAATGCGACACTGAACGCTGCCGTGATCGGCCACTTGAGCGTCCAGACCGTGTGCCACAAACCGCCTTCGCCATCGGGCTTGCCCCAGTTCGCAAACACCAGAATCCCGATCATCGCTGCGAAGTAAAAAACCGTCTGCCAGAGCGGTCGTTTCACGTCCGGCTCGGGCAACTGCGCTGCCGCTGCCGCCTTGGCTTGTTCCTCCTTGCGATAAATGAAGTGCATCGCCAGACCAATAACGACGCTGAACACAATCGCACCAATGGCTCGTGCAATGCCGAGTTCGAGTCCGAGAATCCGCGCCGTCAATACAATCGCCAACACGTTGATCGCCGGACCGGAATAAAGGAACGCCGTCGCCGGACCGAGTCCTGCGCCCATGCGCCAGATGCCTGCGAACAACGGCAGCACGGTGCAGGAACACACCGCGAGAATCGTCCCCGACACCGACGCCACACCGTAAGCCACCGCCTTGTTCGCCTTCGGCCCGAGATATTTCATCACCGACGCCTGGCTGATGAACACGCCAATCGCCCCCGCGATGAAGAACGCGGGAATGAGGCAAAGAATGACATGCTCCTGCGCATACCACTTCACGAGTTCAAACGCCTCGGTCACGGCGTTGTCAAACCGCGTCGCACCGACTGGCAAATAGAAGCACGCCAGAAACACCGCCACGATGGCAGCCAGCGCCTTCCATTCGAGTTTCCAGTTCGTTTTCACTTAGCCAATCCGCTAACTATGCGAGCAAAAAAATCCGGGTCATTTGCCATTGCCATTGCCATTCTTCTGCACGGCTTGGACGCACTCGAAAAAGTTCAGGACGCACGGAACGCGCAACCGGTAAAAGACCTGCGAACCGCGCTTTTCGTCCTCTAGAATCCCGGCGGCCTTGAGCTGGCTGAGATGACGGGAAACCGTCGGCATCTCCACCCCGATCATGTCGGTGAGTTCGTTTACGCACCGTTCACCGCGCGACAGTTCATCCACGATGAACAGGCGGGTGGGATGCGCGAGGGCTTTGATGATTTGGGCCTTCGCTTTGTAGTCAGCTTTTGCATTCGCCGTCATAGTCAGCGCTTGCATAATTCGCTATTTCGCTAAATCGCGCTCAGCGCAGGTTGCTGTTTTCTAAGCGGAAATTGTCCTGGTATAGACTTTTAAGAATGACGTCATAGAAAGTTTGCGTCCTTTTTTCGGGTCATTCGTCATCAGAAGCAGAAGCGGTAACGAAGACCGACAAAACAATAAACGAGAACGACAATAAAACATGAAGACAGCAACACTTGAGCAAGATGAAGTAAGAACCGTAGTGCGCGAACGCTACGGCAAGATCGCCACCAGCAACAGCGGATGCGGCTGCGGGCCTACTTGCTGCAGCCCGACGGAAGCTTCATCGCCGGGCACGCACGATCCCAAGGCGGTTTCCCAGGGACTGGGCTACTCGGCGACGGACACGGACGGTGTGCCGGAGGGCGCGAATCTCGGGTTGGGTTGCGGCAATCCGCAAGCCATCGCCGCTTTGAAGCCCGGTGAAACAGTGCTTGATCTTGGCAGCGGAGCAGGGTTCGACACGTTTCTTGCGGCTCGCGCGGTCGGGCCGAAGGGCTTCGTCATCGGCGTGGACATGACGCCTGAAATGGTGAGCAAGGCGCGCAAGAATCAGGCAACGGGCGGTTACGCGAACGTTGAGTTTCGCATCGGCGAAATCGAAAGCCTTCCGGTGGCGAACGATTCCGTGGACGCCATCATCTCGAACTGCGTCATCAATTTGTCGCCGGACAAGCCGCGCGTGTTCCGCGAATCGTTCCGCGTGCTGAAACCCGGCGGGCGGCTCGCAATCTCGGACGTGGTCGCGCTGGCGGAGATTCCCGCAGAACTGCGCAAGGATTGGGAGCTTTACACCGGCTGCGTGGCGGGCGCTTCGACGATTTCAGAAATCAAATCGTGGCTGGCAGCGGCGGGATTTACGCAGATTCGCGTTGAGCCGAAGGACGGAAGCCGCAAGATTATCGGCGAATGGTTTCCGGGCCAGCACGTCGAGGAATTTGTCACATCGGCCACAATTGAAGCGGTGAAGCCAAACTGACTTCATCGTAGCAGCGGACGTAAGTCCGCTCCATCCTCGCGCATGAAGTTAGAGCCGACTCACGTCGGCTGCTACGCATAATTGACATGAACGCCACGCTCGAACACATCTGGCACGAGTTCGCCGCAAGGTTGGGTCAGTTCATCCGCGCGCGGGTGAGCGATCCGGCCACGGCGGAGGACATTTTGCAGGACGTGTTTGTGAAGATTCAGGTGCGACTGAATCAACTCAAAGACCCGGCCCGGTTGCAAAGCTGGATTTATCTTATCGCGCGCAACGCCATCATTGATCACTACCGCACGCGCAAGGAAACCGTGGAAGTGCCGGAAACCCTGACCACCGATCACGAGCCGGAGAGCGGCGAAATGGACGAACTCAAAGCCTCGTTCCGGCGCATGATCTTCAGCTTGCCTGATCCCTATCGCGAAGCGCTCGTGCTGACGGAGTTTGAGGGCCTGACGCAACAACAACTCGCGGATCGCCTGGGTCTTTCCCTGTCGGGCGCAAAGTCGCGCGTCCAACGCGGACGGGAGCAATTGAAACAGAGGCTCCACGAATGTTGCACGTTCGAGTTCGACCGGCGGGGCAAGGTGATTGATTGCATCCCGCGCGAAAAGGCGGAGTGCAAGGAGTGCGGTTGAGCCACCAGTAGTTTTGCCGCCTCGGCCACCCACTGACCGCAAGGCCAGGAACTACCAGCGTTACTTCGGTTTAGGGTGTGGTTGTCATCAACACCCGCAGTCGGTAATAACGCTGGCCACTGGGTGGTGTCGGATCGCTCACGGTGATCCAGCCTGATTGGGTTGCCGGCGGAAAATCGGTGCGGGAGTCAAAGAGAATTGCCGGCGACGACCAATTCGTAACGTCGGTTGTGGATTCGACCACGTAGGCAATGTCGTTGCGACCGGCGTCGAAGGGAAAGCGGATGGCCGGGGCTGAAATCGAACCGGCAAACTCCGGCGCGCGGTCATCCGGGTCGTCCGTCAGCGTCAGGCCCAGGGCATATCGTAACAGATTGGCAACGCCGACACCCTGAGGATCAGCTCCCGGACCTGACACAAACGGGTCGGCAAGGTCCGCGGGATCCGAAAACGCAGCGGCCTGCCACGCAGGGAAGGTGGCCGGTGCGCCGTCCACGCGAATCTCCAGGATGCGGCCTTGCACAAGCCCGTGCCCAAAGTCTGCGGCTTCAGCAACGGTGGTGATTTGCACGTTGGTCAGTTGCGACCACGATTGATCCTCATAAAGGTGAGTCCCCAGCATGTCAGGCATGAATGCCCGCGATGGCACGCCCGCGATTGAGCCGGCCAGATTCACGTTGAACGGGACAAAGAAACCGCCGCGGAGGTGATCGCCGGACATTGGTGGAGCGGACAGGTAAACGTCCAGTGCCGCCGGTCCAACCGGCGCGGATTGAAGGACGAGCAAACCGTTGCCGGCGGCGGCCGGTTGCGCATAGACCGGCGAACCAGTTTTACCGAAGCCGAAATGATGCACCAAACCGTTGGCACCGGGGGCGTGAAGTGCAGTCTGATTGAGCCGCAAGATTCCGCTGCCGGTGGGGAATCCGATCTGGCCATGACCGGTGAGAGTCGCGGTTGCCGCGACGTTGACCGGTGAACCCAGTGACCCAGCCAAGGCGAGGGTGCCATTCTCAACTTGAACAGGCTCGGTGTGCAACGAGCTGTCCGTCGAAAGCAGAAGGGTGCCGCCGCCGGTCTTGGTCAGGGAATTTGTGCCGGAGACGCCGCCGCGCAGCTCCAGGGTATTGCGTGCGCCGTCCACATGAATGTCCGTGGGGCCAGTCAGCACGACGGGGTTGAGAAGAATGGCTTGATTGTCCTGACTGCCGGGGTCGTAACGTAGCGCGCCGAGTCTGCCAAAACTCTGCTCTTCGGGGATTTCCGGGCCGCGTCCCAAACCTGCAAGTGAAAGGGGGCCGCCAAAGTTGTAAATCCGGGGTCCACTGACGTCGTTGGCAGAAATCAACCGAAGCTGTCCCCCCGCTTGAACCGCGATGTTGGTGGACGCGGTGGGGGTGGCGGGTTGTGTTACCAACAGCACGCCTTCCTCGATCAACGTCGCACCCGTGTAAGTCTTGGCCTCGCCCGTGAGGGAGGCCACGCCCGGGCCTGACTTGATGAGTCCGCCCGGCCCGGCCCAGTTGGCACGTAGGCGCAAGGCTCCGTGCTCCGCGTGACCAACAATGTTCGTGACGTGCAGCCGTAGATCAGACTGGAGCATCGTGCCCGCGAGTACTTCGAATTCAACATAACTTCCAGCCGCACCGCCCACTTCGACACGCGCAGGGCCGTTGGTGCAGTGGAAAGTCAGTGTGTTGCCAGTGTCCTGGTCGCGGACGCGGTTGCGGTTTGTTGAGCTGGCTTGCGGGAAGTATATGTGGCCGATGGTGACAGGGGCACGGAGGTTGACGTTGCGGTCTGTTTCTGTTGGTGGCGGGAGGATGGCCACCGCGCCGGCGCCGTTGGGGTAGGGCAGGGGAGCGCTGGACCAGTTTCCATCCAAAGTCCAATCACCACTACCCGTCGGCAGGAACGTGGGCGCCGGCGGCGGAACGGTGAAACTGGCCTTGATGACCGGACTCCAAACGCCCGTGCTGCTGCGCACCCGTGCCTGAACGGTCGTGGACTGGTTTACCGTGATGGGGCTGGTGTAAGCCGTGCCCGTGATGCCCCCGCCGGGGGCGCGCGGATCGGTGCCGTTGGTCGCGTAGTAAATCGCGCCGCTGCCATTGGGATTGGACAACGTCAGTTCGAGCCCCGCGGTAACAACGCCCCCGTAATGACTAAACGTGGGCGCGAGCGTGGCCGGCCATAGACCTTGTTGCGTCAATTGGGTGAAGAAGGTGTTGCGCCGCGTGTCACTCACAATCCAGGTATTGTAGAAACCCTCGTTCACCGTCGTGCCGAGGGTTTCCTGCATGATGGGATTGATGGTGTTGCGCAGTCCCAGGTAAGTGGCCTGCATGTTGGTTTTGACAAGCGTGCCACCGTTGAAGAAATGCTTTTGAACCCGGTCTCCGAAGCGCAGACGGAATTCCGGCGAGACGCGCAGCAGCGTGTAGAGCGCCTGAATGTAATGCCAGGACGTGGTTTGCGCATCGTTTCGGATGAGATCGCCGGTGAATGTGTTGTAAGTGATGGGGCGTTCGTAAATGCCGAAGGCGCCCTCGGCATCCCACATGTAGAAACGCCAGCGGCCGGCCGGACTGCGTTCGCGGGCGGCCACCCAATTGTTGTGCGGCCAGTCCCACATGGCGGCGAACGCGTTGACGACGATGTAGTCAATGTAATTGTCCAGGTCGAGGTAGTCGTGAACCCCTTGATACGCGCCCAACCCTGCCAGGTTGGTGGAGCGGAGATAGGCAAACATCTTCTTCCAATGCAGCGGGTCGCCACTGGAGAATTCGTTGACTTGTTGCACGTCCCAAGCCTCGGAGCTTTGGTGATGTTCCTGCATGAACCCTTCGCGCAGGCGTTCGCACAAGTTGAAGTAGCCTTTGAAAACGCCGTTGACATAGACCGTATTGAAAATGCCGATGCTGCTCTTCTGCCCAGTCCCCAGATAAAGGCGGCGCATGAGTTCGTCCTTGAGGAACGGATTACTGATGTCGTTCTTGCCCGCGCGCACGCGCACGTCGTTGAAGCGCGTGACCGGGGAATCGCCAAAGAACGGATAATCCAGGGGGCGCTCGCCCCATTCCGAGCGGAAGTAAAGATTGAAGGACGGTTTCTGCGTGGGGTTGGTGGGATTGAACCGGGTGGTGGCGGCATCGGTCAGCCGGTACTTCGGGCGCGACCAGGAACTGCCGGAAATGCGCAAGCCAAAATCGGTCCGCAAGACTTCCCCGGCCGTCGGGAAGAATTCCAGGGTGGCGGGTTTCTCGGTGGCACGCCCCCGTTGCAGGGGAAAATGAAAGGCGGCCGGATCGTCGTTGTGCGTCCAGTCGCTGTTGTCACCTACGTAACTCCCACCTTTGATGGCAAAGATGCCTTCGCCGGCGGCCGGGCCGCCGATGGTGTTGGGGCCGTAAAACGTCAACCCGGGATTGCCACCCAGACACAGCGCGGGCAAGGAGCGCTTGGCAAACGATTCGTTGAGAAGATACGTGTGCGTGATCGTCGGCGATGGAATCGCGCCTTCCATCACGGCACGGGCGCGGATAATGCGATCGGTCGTGATGGCGATGGGGCTGGTGTATGGCAGACCCGGATTCGGCTCGCTGCCGTCCAGCGTGTAACGAATGGCAGCCCCGGCGGTGGCGCTTGTGAGTACCAACGAGAAGCTGAGGTTGTGGAATCCGCCCGGCAGGCTGAATGCCGGTGCCGCCGGCGCCGACGCGAGGGCCGTGCCCGTATTCGCGTTGCCGGGCGTGGCGATGGCGAGATGACCCCAGTGGCCATTGGTATCGCGACCGTAGGAGTGGAAGTGGTGTTGCGATGGGTAAGCCGGGGCGAACTCCGTGACGACCTCAGCTTCACCGTTGACCAGCGCGAGATATTCGCCCTGTGCGGTCAGTTTGAAATTGCTGTGCAGATAAGTCGCGCCGTGGGCCGGTCCGGTGTCGAGACCCGTGGCCAGCACCAGCAGATAGCCGCCGGCGGAAATCGTCGTGTTCGTCGGAAACATCCACTTGCGCAGGTTGTTCGCATTGTCCGTGAGCGACCAACCGGTGAGGCTCACCGCGGTGCCGCCGGCATTGTGGAGTTCGATCCAGTCGTTCTCCGAGTCCGGTGCTTCCTCCAACGGCCCCATGTCTTCCTGTTCACCATCAAGGACCGGTTCTTGCGTGCCAACAAAGTAACTCACCGGGTCGGTGGGCTGGCACAGGGTTCGTCCGCCTGTACCGGTGGTTGCCAGTGTGACCCGTGCGATGGAATCGGAGCTGGTCAAACCGGAACGATGCAGTTGCACCGCCAGCACGTTGTCGCCATTCAGGAGCAGCTCTTTTGGTGCGGCAAGGAAGATGACTTCCTCCTGGCCGGTGGCGGCGCCGCGGTTGTCGCCATTGGCACTGTGAGACGATGAGGCGTTGACGTTGTGCGGTGTAGGGGTGCCCGGGGTGCCGACGTTGCGCCGCACCACTTCCTTCCCATTCAGATAAACGATCAGCCCGTCATCGTAGTCAATCGTCAGTCGCAGTGGCGACTCGGACGCGGCTTCGGCCGGCGTGATCGAGAACACTCGCCGGGTGTAGATCGAAGGCGTGATGTTGTAGGTTTGGGAGTACAGATTGACTCCCAGGATGTAATCGGGTGGATTCGCGCCCTCGATGCCGACCGGTCCGGGAGCGATGGGCCACGGTGAGTCGTTGAATTCTAATGCCGCCCAAGCGACGGTCTGGTTTCCTTCGAGGAACACATTCAGCAACCCGTAATCCAGCACGCCGCCGGAGGGTTCGGCCAGTCCGGGAAAATACTTCCACGGCGCGGCATGATTTACGAGCGTGTCGCCGCCCGCGATGCGCAGGTCGGCCATGATCAGAAAATTTGCGCCCGCCGCGCCCACCAGCGACTGATTGTACGCCTGAATGCAAAGCACGTTCTCCCCGGCCACCAGACGCGTATTGGCGGCGCCGAGACTGATGGTTTCGAGGCTGGGATTGTTTACATTCGTGTTGAACGCCGTCTGATCGTGGAACGCGAACATGCCGGGATTGCCCATGTTGCGGCGGGCCACCTCCACACCGTTGATGAAGGCGATGAAGCCATCGTTGTAACGGCTGAGCAGTTCGAGCGAAGCACCACTGGCAGCTTGGGTGGCGGTGACATTGAAGGTCTGGCGCAGATACAGCGAAGCGGCACGATTCTGCATCTGGCTGGAGAGGCCGGTGGCAATCGTCACCCCGCTAAAGGTCCCAAAGCCGAACGGACCCGGCCCGGTGCGCCAGTGTGAATCATCGAAGTCGCTGGCCTGCCAGGGTGTGGTGTTGCCCACCCGAGGATACGTGCCCGGCTCGCGTTGCAGCAGTCGGTCCGAAGCTGCGGCGACAAATTCATTGATCACCACCTGCCCCTGCACCAGTTGAAGACTGATTGCTGCCAGCAGAAGAACCCACAACCTCCGCATAAACACAACATCCATCGCGGTCACTTTTCCACCGGAACACCTCCGGCTCAAGGATAATTCCTTCAGAATGGCGGCCAGCCCACTGGGTATTAGGAGAGTGCCCGGTCGCCGCCATGGCTGTATGCGCCCTGAATGAACGGCGACCCGGTCCGGCAGCCAATACATTTTTCTTTCCGATGGCCGGATTGGAATGTGACAATCCCGAAAATGCGATTGGATCAATTAGAAATGTCAGAGCCGTCGAACAGGAAGCGACCGGCTCTACCGCGCGTGGCCTCTGCCTTGTCACTCGAACTCTGATCCGCACATGTCCATACTGGTAAATCTGCTGGGCGAGTCGCCGTTCTGGGCCTTGGTGGCGCACGGGGAGAAAGTTCACCTATGCGTGCGGCTGCTGCGCGAGGCGTTTGGCGCATTGCAGTCCGGAGATCGCGCGCAACTCCGGGGGCTGGCCGAGCGGATCAGTCTGGCGGAAACCGAGGCGGACAAGCTTCGCAATCAGTTGCACGAAAATCTGGCGACGCAGGTACTGTTACCGATCCGCCGTGAGGAGTTGTTCAATATCCTCGAACATCAGGATTCAATGGCGGATCGCGCCGAGGACATCGCCTTTCTCCTAACGTATCGCGCCATGAACTTGCCCGGGCCGTTGCTGGCGCGGGTCATGGAATACGTGGAGATGGTGCTCACGAATTGCGAACTGGCGCGCGGCATCATCTCGCGGCTCGATCTGCTGGTGGAGGCCTCCTTCACGGGCCGGGACGCGCTCACGGTGTCGAAGTTGATCACGGAACTGGCCGAGCGCGAGGACGACATCAAGCCCGCACAAACGGGCCTGACCCGCGATTTGCTTGAAGCACAACCTTCGTTGCCTCCAGTGGAAGCGATCTTGTGGATGCAAGTGATTGGCCTGCTCGCGAAACTTTCCAAACACGCCGATCACACCGGCAACGGAATTCGCATGACCCTGAAACTGAAATCTTCCCGTTGAACCTCCCCGATGTTTGCCTTCTTTTTTGAAACGGCGCTGCCGAACGGGCAGATCCTGCTCGTGCTTGGCTTGATGTTCGGCCTCTACATGGCCTGGAGTATCGGGGCCAATGACGTGGCCAACGCCATGGCCACGTCCGTAGGCTCAGGCGGATTGACCCTCAAGAAAGCGGTGATCATCGCCGGCATCATGGAATTTGCCGGCGCGGTGCTGTTAGGCTCGCATGTGTCCGACACCGTGCGGGGCAAGATGTTTGACGCTTCCTTATTTGAGCCGTTGCCGCTGGTGCTGGGTTTCATGGCTGCCTTGCTGGCCTCGGCCGCGTGGCTTCAGATTGCCACCTGGTATGGCTGGCCGGTCTCCACCACACATACCATCGTTGGCGCCGTAGTCGGGGTCGGCGTCGTCATTGGTGGACCGGCATCGGTGAACTGGGGCAAGATTGGCGAGATCGTGATTTCCTGGGGCACCTCGCCGCTCGTCGGCGGACTGATCTCCTTCACGCTGTTCAAGGTGATTCAGACTCAAATCATCAATAGCAAGCATCCACTGCGGCAGACCTATCGGTTCATTCCGTTCATCGTCTTTTTCATGGTCTTTGTGCTCGCGCTGGTGCTGGTCTGGAAAGGACTGAAGAACCTGGGCTTGAATTTGGATTTCGTTCCGGCGTTCGTCGTGGCCACCCTGATGGGGATCGGGGCGGCGCTCTCGTCGCTGCTTTGGGTGCGCAACTTGCGGGAGCGTCACGGGCGCGAACGCCTCGAACAGAATGTCGAACTCACGGATGATGTACCGGAAGGCATTCCGTTTGTGCGCAAAGAGGAACGCGCGGCCCCAGCACCGAAGCGGGAATTGCGACCTGCCCTGGCGCCGGGTTCGACGCTGCCGGCGCGCCGCTGGGAATACCGCCGGGAATTCGAGTTCGACCGGCTCGAAGGGGTGTTCGCCACGCTCCTCGTCATCAGCGCCGCGTTTCTGGCCTTCGCCCATGGCGCCAACGATACCGCCAACGCCATCGGACCGCTTGCCGCCATTGTGGCGATTGTGCGCGAGGGCACGGTTGCCGCCAAGGCCACCGTTCCGATTTGGCTGCTGGTGGTGGGCGGAATTGGGATTGTGGTGGGGCTGGCCACATGGGGTTATCGCGTGATCGAAACAGTTGGCCGGAAGATTACCGCGTTGACGCCCTCCCGCGGCTTTGCGGCAAACCTCGGAGCGGCGACGACCATTGTCATTGCCAGCCGCCTGGGATTTCCCATTTCCACCACTCACACATTGGTGGGTGCGGTGCTGGGCATCGGCCTGGCGCGGGGCATTGACCACATCAATTTGCGGATGCTCCGCGACATTGTGATCTCGTGGATCATCACTGTACCGGTGGGCGCGCTTCTGGCGGCGATCTTCTATTACATACTGCGAGCAATTCTCGGTTGAACACCCAGGCGATCCGGTCTGGCTTGATTGCCGCATACCCATTGAATGGTCAATCAGGTAAAACTTCTGTCCGAGCGTGTATCCGTCGGGGATTGACTAAATGATCGCTTCGATTAGATGCCGAAGTTCCTCCTCCACGAGCCCGGGGTCGCGCAAGGTTTGGGCAATCTCCGAGCGAACCACCTCGCGGAAGCGCTTTCGCAAGCGATGGATCGTGACTTTCACCGCGCCTTCGGTCAGTTCAAGCCGCCGGGCTGCGTCGGATTGCGAGGACGCCGGCGTATCCCCTATGAGCCAGGGTTTGAACGTCTCGAACTGATCTGATTTTCCCGTGTCGCCAAATTCCTTCTGCAAAAGGGCCAGCGCGCGATCCATTATCGTAAGCGCCCATTCACGGTCGAAGACAGCATCGTGCGCGGTAGCGGCGGGATCGGCCACCTGAAAGCCGGGTGACGTGTCAGTTCCCACCGGCACATCGAGCGACTCCGGCGCGATACCGCTGCCGCGCTTGTGGCGTCGCGCGTGATCGCGCTGATCGGCGAGGAAGTGTTTCAGTGCGCCCAACAGGTAGGATCGAAAACGGCCTCGCTCCGGGTCCGCCCCCGCAAACGCCCCGCCGGCGAGTACGCGCGCGAAGAAATCGTGAGTGATCTCTCGCGCAGAATCTTCATCACAGACTTCACAAAGCAGAAATCGCAGCACCGGTTGGTAATAAGCCTCGCATAGTTCGCTCAAGGCCGCGCGACTTTCAACCGATTCGCCCCGCGCGCGCAGGACCAGTGTCCAGCGCGTCGGGGCGAATGGTGAAGTGTGCGGGGCGTCGCTCATGCCGCTATTCCTGCGGGACTACTTTAATCCACGCTTTGAGGGAGGCGTCGCTCGAATTGCCGAATTCAAACAGGGATTGCTGCTCGCCCATTTCGAGTCGGATGGTTTTCTGTTTGAGCGCCTTTTCCACTTTGCCGCGTAACTGTTCAAGTTGTTCGCGCTGGATCGAATCGGGCAACAGATACTCGACCCGCTGATGACGCGGGGCCAGCGGATCCGCCACATCCACGGCAAACTCGGAGGTGCGGGTTTCAGGCCGGTGACCGGGAATGTTCGCCTCCCACGGAAAGGCCTTTTGGCAATTGCCGTTTACTTTGTCCACGTAATCAATCGCCAACCATCGTTTGCCTTCCACTTCGCGCAATTCGACGGCGGTGAAAGTGAACTGAATCGCCGCGCCGCACTTTGGACAGATGTTTTGATTTGTTTTATTGGTCATAACACCTGCTTCCTGAGACGTTCCAACTGGCAGGTTACAGGAAATTTGCGATCTTCCTCGCTGCACCTCAGGCGCTCCCGGTTAGCAGCCTTGTTTCTGCTTGCATGGCAAGCCATTGGAGGCAACAGCGGTTCAGCTTCGGACATCACTCAGTATCGCAATCTTCAATTTTTGGTCGTCTCCAACATCATAAACCGTTCACCATCCAACACACTGCGACTCCACGGCCTCTGGAATCTTGGAAGCAAAGCCAGTTCCACGACCAAGCCGAAATCTCGTTGCCGCCTTGTTCCCAGGGGTAGAATTCGCGCGTGGTGACGCCTCTTGTGTCATGGAAACCTGCGTCCCATATATGCGGCAAGCTGATTTGGAGAGTAATATTGCCAATAAACACCATGCCAATGAAATCTTTGACTTGCCCCGGGCTTTGCGCCAAGTTCCCGCCGCCCTGCACAAAATTTGAGTTGCCAGATTTCCCAGGCGCATTTTAAGAATCACGAACACTCACATGGGCAAAACGTTGATTATTGCGGAGAAACCGTCCGTCGCCAGCGACATCGCCAAGGCGCTGGGCAAGTTTCAGCGCAAGGACGATTATTTCGAGAACGACGAATATGTCATTTCGTCGGCGGTCGGCCATCTGCTGACCATTGTGCCGCCGCCGGGCGTCGAAGCCGCGCGCGGCAAATGGACGTTCAAGTGTCTGCCGGTGATTCCGCCGCACTTTGATCTGGAGCCCATCGAAAGGAGTGAGAACCGCCTAAAGGTCCTCAAAAGGCTGATCAAGCGTGAGGACGTAACCGAATTGATCAACGCCTGCGATGCCGGGCGCGAGGGCGAACTCATCTTCCGCAACATCGTGCGCCACACGAAAGCCAAACAGCCGATCCGACGGCTCTGGCTGCAATCCATGACCCCCGCCGCCATTCGCGAGGGGTTCAACGCGCTGCGGGACGATGCATCCATGCAGCCGCTGTCTGATGCCGCAACGAGCCGTTCGGAAGCCGACTGGCTGGTGGGCATCAACGGCACACGGGCGATGACCGCGTTCAACTCGAAGCTCGGCGGCTTTTTCAAGACCACCGTGGGCCGCGTGCAAACGCCGACCCTGGCCATCGTGGTCGAGCGCGAACAGAAGATTCGCAAGTTTGTGCCCCGGGATTTCTGGGAGGTTATCGGCACGTTTGACGCCGCCGCTGGCCAATACCCCGGGCGCTGGTTTGACGAGAAGTTCAGCAAACCAGACAAGGACGGCGACGAACAACTCAAGCCGGAGCGCGTGTGGGAAAAGTCGCGCGCCGAAACAATCCGCGACAAGTGCCTCGGCAAACCCGGCATCGTCACCGAGGAAACCAAGCCCAGCACGTCGCTCTCGCCGCTGCTCTACGACCTCACGAGTTTGCAGCGCGACGCGAATTCGCGTTTCGGCTTTAGCGCGAAGAACACGTTGGCACTGGCGCAGGCGCTCTACGAAAGGCACAAGGTCCTCACGTATCCGCGAACCGACTCGCGCGCGTTGCCGGAGGATTACCTCGGCACAGTGAAGAGCACGCTCGCGATGCTGGGCGGAACGCACTACAGTCCGTTGGCCGGCACCATTCTGCAAAGCGGCTGGGTGCGACCCAACAAGCGCATTTTCAACAACGCAAAAGTGTCCGACCACTTTGCGATCATTCCCACCACGCAGGCGCCCAAGGGTTTGAGCGAGCCGGAGCAGAAGCTTTACGATCTGGTGACAAAACGATTCCTCGCCATCTTCTATCCGGCGGCGGAATTTCTGGAAACCACGCGCATCACGCGCGTCGAGGGCGAACCGTTCAAGACCACCGGCAAGGTGCTCGTCAATCCGGGCTGGCTCACCGTGTATGGCAAGGAATCCGATTCGGAAGAGACGCCCAGTCTCGCGCCGGTGAAGCCCAATGAAACCGTCCACACCAGCGCCGTCGAGGTAAAGGCCAACGTCACCAAACCGCCGGCTCGCTACACGGAAGCGACGCTGCTCTCCGCCATGGAAGGCGCGGGCAAACTGGTGGACGACGATGAATTGCGGGAGGCGATGAGCGAGAAAGGTCTCGGCACGCCCGCCACGCGCGCGGCCATCATCGAAGGGCTGATCTACGAAGGTTACCTACAGCGCAACGGCCGCGAACTCCAGGCGACGGCCAAGGCGTTTTCGTTGATGGAACTGCTCAACGGCCTGGGCGTGCAGGAACTCACCAAGCCGGAATTGACGGGCGATTGGGAATATCAGTTGCGCCAGATCCAACGCCGGCAACTGAGCCGCGAGCAGTTCATGGCCGGTATCCAGGAAATCACACGCCGCATCGTGGACCGCGCCAAGCAATTTGAACAGGACACAATCCCGGGCGATTTCGGCGTTTTGAATGTGCCGTGTCCGAAGTGCGGCGGTACGGTTCATGAGAAATACAAGGCCTACCAATGTGCGGGCGCGGGCTGCGATTTCTGCGTTTGGAAGGTGTTGTGCAGTCGCATGTTCGAGCCGGCGGAAGTTGAGAAACTGGTCACGGAAAAGCAGATCGGACCGTTGCAGGGATTCATGAGCAAGCAAGGCCGGCCCTTTGCGGCCGTGCTCAAGATGAATGGCGAGCACAAGATTGAGTTTGATTTCGGCAACGACCAAAAAGGTGAGAACGGTGAACCCGCCGCACCGGTGGATTTCACGGGCAAGGAGCCGCTCGGCAAATGTCCGAAGTGCGGCGCGCGGGTGTTTGATGGCGGCATGAATTACGTGTGCGAAAACCAGGCCGCTGCGGCGAAGACCTGCGATTTCCGCACGGGCAAGATCATCCTGCAGCAGCCCATCGAGCCGGCGCAAATCACCAAGCTGCTCGCCGAGGGCAAGACCGACTTGCTGAGGAACTTTGTTTCGAACCGGACCAAACGTAAGTTCGAGGCGTTTCTGGCGCTCAAGGACGGTGACGTGAAATTCGAGTTCGCGCCCCGCGAGAAAAAAGCCCGGGCTGCGAAGTCCACCGAGCCGCAGCCGAAGATTGATTTCACCGGCCAGACGCCAATCGGCAAATGCCCGAAATGCGGGAGTCAGATTTTTGAAGGGCCGCAAAGTTACGTTTGCGAGAAATCACAACTCGAGAACAAGCCGTGCAAGTTCAGTGTCGGGAAGACGATTCTGGAGCAGTCGGTCGAGCGCGAACAAGTGCAGAAGCTGCTGGCCGGGGAGAGGACGGATTTGTTGGGCAAATTTGTGTCCGCCAAAACCGGCAAACCTTTCGCCGCGTTTCTGGTGATGGATGAGAAAGGGAAAGTGACGTTTGAATTCCCACCGCGGGAAAGCGAAATGGAAGGCCAATGACCGACGGCACGGCGATTCACTGAATGGTCCAAGCCGGACTGCCCACCCGCGGCGTTTTGTCCGACCACGCCAACATGGATAAACCCAATTCCAAGGTCGCGCCGCTGCTGGACGCCTGGACGGACAAGTTCTTCGTCCACCTCGGCACGGATCGCGACGCCTCAGTTTACACCCAGCGGAACTACCGTCAGGCGCTCACGCAATTCAGCCGCTGGCACGTTGAGGAGCGCGGCTTGCCGCCCGCTTGGGACTGCCTGCAGCGCGACGATTTTCGCAGCTACGTGCGGTTTCTTGGGCGGCAGAATCTTGGTCGCGCGGCGGTGCAACTGCGGTTTTGCGCGCTGCGGACGTTTTACAAATTTCTCATCCGCCAAGGCACGGTCGCGGCCTCGCCCATCCGCAATCTTGCCCTCCCGAAAATGGCCCGCCGTCTGCCGAAATATCTCACAAAGGACCAGATGGAGGCCCTCCTCGTCGCACCCTTGAAGTCTCTGACGCTCCCGAAGAAGAAATCGCCTGGCCGACCGGTGTCGGTCACTGCGTGCTATCGCGACGTGGCCATTCTGGAAACCATTTACTCGTGTGGTCTGCGTATCAGTGAATTGTGCGGGCTCGTGGCGGAGGACATTGACTGGAACGAGCAACTCGTCCGCGTGCGCGGCAAGGGTCGCAAGGAACGTATGCTGCCGATTGGCGCACCAGCGTTGCTCGCAATTGAGAATTACTGGAGACTCCTGCCAGCCCGACCAGCGGGCAGCACCCGGGTGTTTCAAGCGCAACGGCGGCAACCCACGCCGCTGAACGCCTGCATGTTCACCCGCCAGTTCAAGAAATATCTGGCGGCGGCCGGATTAGACCCGAATCTCACTCCGCACAAGTTACGGCACAGTTACGCGACGCACCTGCTGGATGCCGGAGCGGATTTGCGCAGCGTGCAGGAGTTGCTTGGTCACGCTCATCTCGTCACGACTCAGGTTTATACCCACGTAACAACCGAGCGACTGAAACGAGCCTACGACAAAGCCCATCCACGGGCTTGAAACTGGCTAACAATCGCGGGGCTCAACCCTGCTTGGCCAGTGGATGGGTGCGGTTGGCAAGAGGAAACGCAAGCCTTCCACCGGAGAGTCCCGCGGCCAAGACTGCGTGAGCCATTTCCAGTGCTTTCATCCCTGCAAAACCGCTACAGGCCGGCTCACGGTTGGTTTCAATTGCCTCCAGCCAATCATTCACCAAGCGATGATTGGCTCGTTGAACACTCTTTTCGTTGCTGGTCCAGCTTGCGGTCGGATCGCCGTCAATTGGCTGCCACTGAATGGCGAGCCCCGCGTCGCTCCAGTTGCCGTCCTTCCGCTGGTAGACTCGGGGGCAGATATCTGCGAGGATTTTCACCGCCCCCCGAGTGCCGATCAATTCCATGCCCCACGGTCCCGCCGTTGCGTTTTGTCGCCGACTGGTGAAGGTGGCGTTCACTCCGTTGCTGAAGGCAAATTGAGCGAGGATCGCATCGCCGGCCACCATCCCGATGTCTTCCGTGGCGGGGCGGGCGTGTCGCAACGTAATGTCGTGACCATCTTGCAGGACGCGCGCGGAACACCACTGCGGATCGCCCGCGAAGAGCCGCATTAAGTCGAACAAATGCACGCCGAGCACCAGCAGGTCTTCGCCGCCGGCCCGGTGATCCTGCTTGCCGTGCGCCCGGATCTCCAGCAGATCACCAATCAAACCCGCGTCCATTCGTTGCTTGAGAAAGACAATGTTTGGCGCAAGCCGCATCTGATGAGCGACCGCTATTCTCAGGCTCGCTTTATTGGCGAATGAAAGCAATTCGTCAGCTTCAGTCAAGGTGCGGGTAATGGGTTTCTCCATGAACAAATGCGCGCCGATCCGCAAGGCCGCCATTGCCATTGCGTGGTGTTGATCCGTCCATCGCGGCGCCACGCTGACCAGGTCCGGTTGTTCTTTCACGAGCATTTCGCCGTAATCCGCATATTGCTGTTGGGCGCCCGTCCGGCCTGCGACCCGTGCTCGCGCTTCCGCCACCGGGTCTGCCACCGCCACTACTTCGATGTTTGACCGATCTGCAAATAGCATGTCCAAACCATGCCCATAACCGCCCCTCCCGGTGTGACCGATGATTGCCGCTCTCAACTTCTTCCTGCTTGCGCCGATCACGGCGTTGCCCATGAGAGATGGAGCTATGGCAAGGGCGCCGAGTCTCAAGGAACTCAAGACGAACTGTCGGCGGTTCCGCCGGAGGTTAACGGGACGCATTTCGCGGACATTTAAATTCATGGGCAGTTAATCCGGCGGTGATGTGATTATATGTCTGCAAGAATTATGCCTTGCCAACCGCACGCGGGCCAAGTTGAATATCGGCCCGCGACTGGTTGGCTGGATAGCTCAGTTGGTAGAGCAGAGGACTGAAAATCCTTGTGTCGGCGGTTCAATTCCGTCTCCAGCCACCACTTTTCTGTTATACCGGCTGCGTCGCCATTTCATTGGGTTGGCTTAATCGCTTGGCCGGCATGTGCGAAATTCATAAGAACTTTTGGATAATTCCTGCTTGCTCATTCGTCACCTTCGGTTTCTTCGCTTTCAAACGCCTGAATTCCATTGTGAAACCAACCTCTCGCGAAGCATGAGGGAATCAAGTCGCCACCGGTTAAGAAATAGCGACGTCATAATCCGGGTGTCGTCTTGCGATACCATCGGCGTTTCGTGCCACGAGGGAATAGGTTTGAATCTCGACGAGCAAATCTGACTGGCTGCGTGGTTTTTTATCGCCGCAGAGAGGATACTAACACTAAATGAAAAACTCCCTGTGAGCTCGACGCGGAGATATGCGATTGCTTTTTCAACATCCGTTTTCGCAGTAATCGCCTCTCGATAGTCCGGCGTCAACTCGATTGCCTTCTCGAAACACGGCAAGGCTTCCTCTTGGATGGAAAGGACGTTCGGCGCGACCCTACTCGCAAACCAGCCGACGTTCCCTCCACACCTCACTCCTTTCCCATCCTTTGGCGGTTGGCCCTCCTCCGAAGCAACCAAATATAGGTCAGCCCGCCGAGGAATAGCAGCGAGAGGGACGCTGGCTCGGGTACTGGTGTGATCGAATCCACCCGCATATCAGCCCAGGCAATAGACCAATCCTGGTCACTCCAGGCGACGATCACGCCGCGCACCTCAGTGCCGACCTGCCAATCCTGCACGCGAACGTCCGGCACCATGTACGGCACTCCGTTGATGTAATGCGGATCCGACCTTCTGACAGAAAAAGATGAATCACCACTCCCACCCTGTAACATACCTTCATTACCAGTGGGGTCGCTCCGGTTCCAGCCTGTGAAGTACTCACTGATATCCTGTGGCCCATTATTGAATCCGCCGCCGACTTCGGGCAGCAATGTGCCAGCGACCAATCGGGAGTAGAAATACTCCGTATGCACGTTGCCCAAAGGGGCATCGGCAGGCACCTCCACGGTCCCATCGTTAAGCAGGTAATAGCCCGGCGTCCCAAAATCCACATGAAAAACAACCTCCACAGGATCACCCACCGCAACATTCTGAGCCGCGAGAATGCCCCCGCCGTCGTAGTACAGGCTGCTCACGCTGCCAGAAAAAGAGTACAGCGACCCTTGGCCAAAACCGATGGACGCCTGAGAAAGCACGAAGACAGACAGGAGATAGTTTTTCATGGGGCTAACAGTAATGATTGGCCGGGACGCACAGGCCATTGGTGAACTGAGAGGCTCGGCTCCTGGCGCTCATTTATACTGGTCTTCAGTATGTTGCCAAGCCATTTCTTGAGGAAGTGACCCAAGGGGGTGATCAAGAGCGGGTGAGGTTGGGCAATTCTCCGTTCGGAGAACGGGTCGGCTGGCGGACGGAGCGCCGTTCACAGATCGGCGGCCCCCCGTTTTACCCTTGCAGGTGAAGCCCTGGCTCAGGTCGCCAAGGCTTCGCGCGCAAAATCCCACCTGCGGGCGCCGCTTGCCAACGGCTCGCCGCGCTTTTATTGTTTCCCGGCCACGACGCCACTAATTATGAAATCTGCCAGCCAACTTCGCCCCTTCAATTCAATCTTGGTGGTCGCGCTGCTCGCCGTCGGATGGGCCACGGTTGCGCCGGCGGACAATGCGCGGGTGACGGTGGCTGCTGGCAACCACGATCGCGTTCAAACGCTCGTTAACTTTGCGCCGCCGGAGTCCAGGCAGGGAGACTGGCAATTGCGCGACGCGCAAGGCCGCCTGGTTGCGCTGCAAATTGATCTGGACGGGCGCGCGAGTTTTGTGCTCCCGAAGCTGGCAAAGAATCAGACGGCGGTGTTTGAACTGGTAGCTGGCGCGCCGCCCGCCCCCGAACCCGGCGGCGGGGTGGACATCCAGCGCGACGGAAAGAAGCTGAAGATTACGAGCGGGGGCAAACCGGTGTTGGAATACCAGACACAGCCCGGCGAATTGCCGCGTCCGAACATCAAACCAATTCTCGCGCGGGGCGGTTACATTCATCCGCTGTTCAGTCCATCCGGTCGCGCCGTGACGGACGATTATCCGTCGAATCACGCACATCATCACGGCATCTGGTTTCCCTGGACCAAGACCGAATTTGAGGGGCGTGGGCCGGATTTCTGGAACATGGGTCAAGGCTCAGGCCGGGTGGAGTATGCCGGCTCACTCACTTATTGGACCGGGCCGGTGTTTGGCGCGTTCCGCACGCGTCACCGCTTTGTGGACATGACAGCGACCGAGGAGAAGCCCGCGTTGAACGAGGAATGGGAAGTGCGGGTTTACAATCTGCGAAGTGACGCGGGGAGACCTTATTGGCTGTTCGATCTGACTTCCACGCAGGAATGTGCGTCCCCGAGTCCGCTCAGACTACCAAAGTATTACTACGGTGGACTGGGATTCCGTGGACATTGGGATTGGAATGGCAAAGCCAATGCCTTTTTCCTGACTTCGGAAGGCGAGACGAACCGGGTGAGAGGCAATGAAACCCGCGCGCGTTGGTGTCACATCAGCGGCGTGGTGGACGGCGAGTTAGCGGGGGTGGCGATTCTGGGCCACCCCGGAAACTTCCGCGCGCCGCAACCATTACGGCTGCATCCCACTGAACCGTTCGTCTGCTTTGCGCCCTCACAACTCGGCGATTGGGAGATCATTCCCGGTCAGCCGTATGTTTCCCGTTATCGCTTTGTCGTGGCAGACGGCCCGCCGGATCGTGCGGAACTGGACCGGCTCTGGAACGATTACGCGTATCCGCCGGAAGTGCGCGTCGAGGTCAAACCGCGCTGACGAATGGGCAGGTCGCGGAAGCAGCGGCGGGCGACGACAAATCGTGTGCGGTTGGCCATTGGCCAACGCATTTCTTGCCAATTCACCCGAGGCCTTCTATTTTCAGCCTGAGCAAGCATGATGCAGCTATGAAACGAAGTCTGGTTTACAGTCTGGTGACGGTGTTGTTGGCAATCAACCTCGCCGTAGGGGCACGCCTTTATCTCACTTCGGCCGTTGCCGCCGAAAAGGATTCCGCCTACCCCAACCTTGAACTCTTTTCCTACGTCATGGAAAAAGTGCGCAAGGAATACGTGGACGGCCAGAAACTTACGTATCGCGAATTGGTTCACAACGCACTGCGCGGCATGGTGGGCCAGTTGGATCCGCACAGTGAATTTCTCGACGCCGACAAGTTCAAGGAACTGCAAGGCGACACGCAGGGCCAGTTCGGCGGCTTGGGCATTGTGGTGCAGATGCGGGACAACTTCGTCACCGTCGTCGCCCCCATCGAGGACACGCCGGGCTTTCGGGCCGGCATTCTGGCCGGCGACCGCATCGTGAAAATTGACGGCAAGAGCACCGAGAAGATGACGCTGCCGGACGCGGTGAAGCTGTTACGGGGTGAGCCGGGCACGGACGTCAACATCAGTACTCTCCGGCCCTCCTCCGGCCAGACGAAAGACCACAACCTCACCCGCGCGGTCATCAAGGTGGAGATGGTCAAGGACATCAACGGTCGGAAGGAGTTTCCGCTGGATGAATCGAAGATCGGTTACGTGCGCGTGACGCAGTTCGGGGAGAAGACCAGCGGCGATCTCGACGCCGCCCTGCGCAAGCTCAAGAACCAGGGCATGCAGGCACTGATCCTGGATCTGCGCTGGAATCCGGGCGGTTTGCTCGATCAGGCGGTGGCGGTGTGCGAAAAATTCCTCCCGCGCGGCCAGCTTGTCGTTACGACCGAGGGCGCCACGGCCGGCCAGAGTTCCGTGCGCAACGTCACCGGTCGCAGCGGCGAGTTTCGCAACCTGCCGGTGGTGGTGCTCGTCAACTACGGCAGCGCCAGTGCGTCGGAGATTGTGGCGGGCTGCCTGCAGGACTGCGCCGCGCTGGGCGTGTGCAAGGCCATTGTGCTGGGTGAAAAAACGTTTGGCAAAGGCTCGGTGCAAAGCATCATTCCGCTGCCGGATGGAGCTTCAGCCCTGCGTTTGACCACCGCCAAATACTACACCCCCAGCCACAAGGTCATCCACGAAGAAGGCATTACACCCGACAGGATCGTGACGATGACCGACGAGGAGGAAAGCGCCATCCTGCTTCAACGCGCCCCCGGCGGGATTGAATCCCTGGAGGAAAAGGATCGCGAACGCGTTCGCGATATGCGCGACCCGCAACTGGACCGCGCCATGGACTTGCTCAAAGGCATCATGCTTTTCACCGAACGTGCGCCGACGGATGATACGCCGACCGGCAAGCGTCCGGAAAAGGTTGCGTCGAAGTGAGTGCCGGCGATCGGATTGTTGGATTATTGGAGTAATGATAATTCCCATTACTCCGCCGCTCCACTGCTCCATGACCCTGCTCGCCTTTGAGACTTCCTGCGACGAAACCAGTGTGGCGGTTGTTCGTTCCGGCGAGGTGTTGTCCAGCGTGGTTTCCTCGCAAATCAAGTTGCACGAGGAGTATGGCGGTGTGGTCCCCGAACTCGCCGTGCGCGAGCATCTCCGCAATCTCCTGCCGGTGGCGCACGCCGCCTTGCGCGAAGCCCGCGCAGAAGTCGGTCAATTGGACGCCATCGCCGCCACCCAGGGACCGGGTTTGCCGGGCGCGCTAATGGTGGGCTTGAAAGCGGGGCAGGGGATGGCGTTCGCGTTGCGGAAGCCCTTTGTGGGTGTTCATCATCACGAGGCCCATTTGTATTCGCCCTGGGTTTCTGGTACGCCGCCGCGCGCCGGTTTTGAGCGCTTTCAACCCAATGTCTCGCTCATCGTCAGCGGCGGTCATACTCTGCTCGTTCACGTCGCGGCGGAATTGCAGCATCGCGTGCTAGGTTCGACCATGGACGACGCCGCCGGTGAATGTTTCGACAAGGCGGGCAAGCTGATGGGCCTGGCGTATCCTGCCGGGCCGGAGATTGACCGGTTGGCGGAGCAGGGGAATCCGCGGGCGTTCGACTTCCCGCGCCCGTTGCTCAACGATCCCACCGATGATTTCAGCTTCAGTGGCTTGAAAACTTCCGTGCGCTATTTCCTGCGCGACCACCCGGCGTTGCTGGAGGACGCGCAACAAATCCGTGATCTGTGCGCCAGCATCCAGGCCGCAATTGTGGACGTGCTGGTGACCAAGACCGTGCGCGCCGCCAAACGACTCGGCGTGCGTTGCGTGACGGCGTCGGGCGGTGTGACCTGCAATCGCGCCCTGCGCAGCCAACTGGCCGCCGCCTGCGCCCGCGCGGGCCTCACGCTGCATCTGGCGGAGAAGAGCCTTTGCACTGACAATGCCGCGATGGTCGGAATTCTGGCGGAACGGAAACTGGTCCGCCACAGCGCCGGCACTTCCGGCGACGATGATATTCAACCGGGCTGGGAGCTTGAGTAATTCGCGCGCCGCCGATGCGGTGAGGCATCCGTAGATTTCTCAAAATAAACATTCGACAGAAACGTCAAACCAGCTTAATCCAAATTTGAGCCTATGTACCGAGTTCAAGTCATAATCGTTTGTTTGTGGATGGCGGGAATGAACCTTGCCACCGCCGCCGCGCGTCAGGCGGATAGTCCCAAGCTGACCGCGAGTCCGAAGGCCAATGCTTCCGGGCCGGATTATATCTCGGAAGTGAAGCCGCTTCTGGAGCGTTTCTGTTACGAGTGTCACGGGGTGCGGAAACGCGCCGAGCTCGATTTGCGGGCCTTCGCCGATGAGCAATCCACCGAGGGTCACCGCGAGATTATTGAGAAGGTCCTGAGCAACATTCGCACCCACGAAATGCCGCCGGAGAACAAACCGCAGCCCACCCTGGCGGAACGCGAGTTGATCATGACCTGGATCAACAACCGGTTCTTTCAGTTCGACTGCACGAATCCCGACCCCGGTCGCGTCACCATTCGCCGGCTGAATCGCGCCGAATACAACAACACCATCCGCGACCTCGTCGGCGTCAACTTCCAGCCTGCGGCGGATTTTCCCGAGGACGACACCGGCTATGGGTTCGACAACATCGGCGATGCGCTCTCGCTCTCAACCGTGCTGCTGGAAAAGTATCTGAGTGCTGCGGAAAAAATCCTCGATGCCGCGATTGTGACCGGCGATTCCACCCACGGCCCGGTGCAACGCTTCGAAGCGGAGAAACTGGAATCCACTGCGCCGGGCGGTTTGTTTGACGACGCGGCGCTGATGATGGGCCGTGAGGGCGAGGTGTTCACACCGGCACAATTCGCCAAAGCCGGGGAATATCTTCTGCGCGCCCGCGCGTTTGGCCAGCGGGCCGGGGATGAACCTCCGCGCATGGAGTTCCGGCTCAACGAACAGCCCGTCGTGGTGTTTGACGTGACGGCGCTCGAACGGTTGCCGGAAGTTTATGAACTGCGCCTGACCTTGCCCGCCGGGGAAAAACGTTTCGCGGCGGCTTACATCAATAATTTCGTCAATCGCAACGATCCCAATCCCGACAACCGCGATCGTAATCTCATCATTGATTACTTGGAAATCGTCGGGCCGATTGAGCCGCAGCCGCTGCCGGAATCGCATCGGCGCATCTTTGTCTGCGAGCCGGGCAAGGATCAGGAAGCCTGCGCCCGCAAGATCATCACGAGCTTCGCGCGCCGCGCCTTCCGCCGGCCCGTGGTGGCGGAAGAAGCCGACCGCTTGATGAAGCTCTACCGGACGCTGGACGCCGAAGGCGAAGGTTTCGAGCAAACCATCAAGCTCACCTTGCAGGCGGTACTGGTGTCGCCGCACTTCCTGTTTCGCGGCGAGCTCCAGCCCGAGCCGGGCAATCCCAAACACATTCATCCGATTGACGAGCATGCGCTCGCCTCGCGGCTTTCCTATTTCCTCTGGAGTTCGATGCCTGACGACGAGTTGTTCCGCCACGCCGAACGCCGCACCCTGCGGCGGAATCTCGAAGCGCAGGTGAAACGCATGTTGAAGGACCCTCGGGCCGTCGCGCTCACGGAAAACTTCGCCGGCCAGTGGCTGCAATTGCGCAACCTGGCCCTCGTCGCGCCGGATGCGAAGCAGTTTCCCGACTTCAATGACGAGTTACGCTGGGCCATGCAGCGCGAGACGGAATTGTTCTTCACGGCCGTACTGCAGAACGACCGCAGCCTGTTCGAGTTGCTGGACGCGGACTACACCTTCGTGAACGAACCGCTGGCCCGGCTTTACGGCATCAAAGGCATTGAGGGCGACGCCTTCCAGCGTGTCTCGTTAAAGGGAACGGGGCGCGGCGGATTACTGACCCAAGCCGGCATTCTTACGATTACCTCGAACCCCACGCGCACCTCGCCCGTCAAGCGCGGCAAGTGGGTTCTGGACAATATCCTGGGCACGCCGCCACCACCACCGCCGCCCGACGTGCCGGAACTTGAGGAGGACAACGAAACCGCCCTCACCGGCACGTTACGCCAGCGCATGGAACAACACCGCGACAATCCCAATTGCGCCTCCTGCCATGCGCGCATGGACCCGATTGGCTTTGGCTTTGAGAACTTCAACGCCATTGGCGCGTGGCGCGAGCAGGATGGCGGTCATGCCATAGACGCTTCGGGTAAACTTGTGAGCGGCGAATCATTCGAGGGCGCGGCGGAGTTCAAACGCATTCTACTCAAGCAAAAACGTGACGACTATGTGCGCTGCCTCACCGAGAAAATGTTGACCTACGCCCTAGGTCGCGGCCTGGAATACTACGACAAATGCGCCGTGGACCAGATCACCGAGAACCTTCCGCGCCACCGCCACAAACTGTCCGGGCTGGTTCTGGAAATCACGCGCAGCACCCCGTTCCAGATGCGCCGCGGTGAAGAAGCGCGCATGGCGCAAACTTCCCCCTGAGACAATCTGGAAGCGCGGCATTCTTGCCGCTTCAGCAGTCAGATAACCACGCAAGGCAGAAGCCGTACAAGTGTGACCACTCGGGCAAGGGCTTCTCAAAAGTTGGTTTTGGAAGGGCTGTAAGCCGAATTCTGTCTGCCACGGACTTCTCCGCGGGAGAGAATCATTTATCTCAGCAGCCATACCCGGAACCCGTTCCGCTTTCGCGGACGCTGGAGCGGGCCGCTCCGGGGTTCCCTATTTGGCCTTGCACCCGATGGGGTTTTCCGTGCCCCGCCGATTACTCGACGAGCGGTGGTCTCTTACACCACCTTTTCACCTTTTCCCGCTCCGTCGCCGGAACAGGTAGTCTGTTTTCTGTGGCACTGTCCGTTGGGACGACTCGCGCCGTCACCGCCCGCGTGTATCCTGAAGTCCGCCTCCTTGCGTCAGCGGCGACAGGTTACGCGGCATCGCGCCCTGTGGTGTTCGGACTTTCCTCCCCTGGCTCGCGCCAGGAGCGATTCTCCACCCTTCCAAAACCAAGGCGAATGTAGGTCAGGACCGCAGTCGAAACAAGCCTGCCGACGATGGCGGGGAAACCGCCCCTCGATTCAAAAGGATTTGGCCGTTTCCGTGCCGCGAATGACCGCCGTGGCGCGAAGAGGGGAGGTCGAAGCTTCCCTACTTGTATAGCCGTTCGAGTTTGACCGGATGGCCGGTTCTTTTGCCCACCACATTGCGAAACGCCGTTTCGTCCATCGCCACCGTCGTTTGCTCACCGTCCTCCGAGATTTCGGCCACGATGACGTGCGCCGAGTGCAACCCGCCCGTCCACCAGCGGGAATCCGTGATATAAAGCAGGTCATTCACATGGGCATCCAGTTGGCGGGCTACGGCGGAGGAAATCCGGATGCCGGCGAGTTCGGCCGTGCCGAAATGCGGAAGTTCTCCAACGAGCTTCTGCGGCATCGCCATCGCCCGCGTCACCTTGCTTTCTTGTCCGGGGGAGCCTTTGTAATGGCGCAGGGCATCGCCAATGGTGCCCCATACCAGCCCGCGCTGTTTCTCCAGCGGCTCGGGCCGGGTCAGCAGCGTGACGACCACGCCAATCACTGCGCACAGAACGGTGCCATAGCACGCCCGCATGAATTGCTGTTCCCGCATCCCGGCGAGGAAATCCCAGGTGGTATGGCCGCCAGGCACACCGTGGGCAAAGGGAATGATAACCGCCGGAAAAACCATGGAGACGCCCATGAGCACCAGCCCGCCCACCAGTGTCCAGAGCGCCGCGACGCGCGTGAACCGCCGCCAGAACACTGCCAGCAACAGCGTGACCACCATGGGCGGAGTCACCGCTGCCGTGAAAGCGGCATGCGCCACGTAGATGGATTTGAACTGCATGAAAATCGGCACCATTAACACTCCGACCGCTGTCACGGAGAGCGCGGTGATGCGGGCCGCGCGGAGTAGTTGTTTATCCGTCGCCTTCGGGCGGATGTATTGACGGTAAACATCGTTGACTGTCACTGCAGAAACCGCCGTGATCAAGGTGTCCACGGTGGACATGAGCGCGGCCGTCATGGCGGCGAGGATCAAGCCGAAGATTCCCGGGTGACTCAGTAGTTCCGCCGCAATGAAGAAGGCTTCGCGGGCCGGGACTTCCGGCAAGATTCCAGCATTGGTGAAAGCGCGGGCGACCAATCCGCCGGAAGAAACAACCAGCGCGCCAATGAACATCAGACCCACCATCAACACCGTGGTCGCCTTCCGGCTTTCGTCCAGCGACTTTGCGGCCATGAACCGCATAATGATTCCTTGGTTCAGGAAATAAAACATTGCTGAATTGGCGAACGCGTCCTGCCAGAAAATGCCGACCGCCGGAAATTCCGGGTCTTCATTGAAATTCGGAAACGCGAGCCGTGCTGCCCGCGGCAGATTCAGCCAGAGCAGGTCAAAGCCGCCGATGTAGGACGCGCCCAGCACAAAAATCAACAACCCGACCAGCAGCAGGAAAACCCCGTTGATCAGATCGTTCATGATCACGCTGCTTTGCCCCCCGAACGTCACGTAGGAGGCGGAAACCATCGCAACCAACATCGCTGCGAGCCAAATCGGCCAGCCGACCAAAATGTTCACAACGGTGCCCATCGTGTAGAGATTCACCCCCACGTAACCGATCAGATAAATCAGCAGATAAATGGTGGCCCACAACCGCACGTGCCGGTCGAAGCGACGGCCGAAATATTCGGGCACCGAGATGATGCGGGAAAAGTAGAGGATCGGCAGCCAGCCGAAGACCAGCAGCGGAAACCAGATCCAGTCATTCCAATAAGCCTGGCTTGACCCCAGCCCGTATTTGTAACCGATCTCGCTGTACTTGACGAAACTGTAGGAGCCGATCGTGGTGGCAACCAAGCTGATGGCAATCAACCACCAGGCAAACCGCTGTCCGCCGAAGAAAAAATCTTTGGTCGTTTTCTGGCGGCGACCGAAGTACATCCCATTGAAAAGAATCAATCCGAAATAGGCGATCACGATCCCGTAATCCAGCGGCGTGCCGCGAATGTGGCCCACGTCCTTGAGCACCGCCTCCGCGCCGCCGGTATATTCTTTGGCCGGCAGGGCGGACATGGGCGCGTATTGCAGGTAGCCTTGCAGGATGGCGAAGAACATCAGCACGCCCAGGCTGATCAAAAGATTCCGCAGTTTCCGGCCTGTGAATCCGACGTAATCGTGCTTCACGGCGAAGTACATGCCGATCAGGAAAAAGACTCCCCCCACCAGATAAGTGTAAAAATAAGCGTCCATGATCAGACTTTCCGCGGCCCATTGAACCGGGGATAACGGCAAAAGCCAATCCCGAAACCGGTTGATCCTTCAAATGTTTGCGAACGGGAGGTTCCAGCGTTGGTGGCGGCCATGCCGAAAGCGCGCAACGACCCTTACGGGTTTGAGCCTTCTCGGAAATTCCTCAATTCCTCCTCCCAATCTGTTGGTGACGGAATTCCCGGCGATCCGTCTGTTTGGAGCAAGCGCCTGGTGGGCACGGCAGTTGATTGATGGTCGCGAATCCGGGCGTGGGCTTTATCTGGCCACGTGTGCGCGATTCCCTAAATGAATCGCTTGCTTTGGCACCATTTGGGACTAGGCTCGACAACGAGGTTGTTGAGATATGAGAAGCACTGCTTCCCTTGTTGCCGCTCTGCTCGGCGTTTTTTGTGCAACCACGGCGTCCGCCGCGCCCGCCAACGATTTGTTTGTGAATCGCGCGATACTGACGGGTACGAACCTTACCATCTCCGGTAATAATTCGGGAGCGGGCACCGAAGCCGGCGAGGACACCGGCTCCGGAAATTCTCTTTGGTTCTACTCGGTCTGGTACGCGTGGACTTCGCCCACGAACGGAATCGTTCATCTTTCCGGCGCCACTACAACCGCGAGTTTTTACATGAGCATTAGGGCTTATCGCGGTGTCGCCTTTGATGCGCTGACATTGGCCGCCAGAACGCCCGATGGCGGCGTGCCGGTGACAGCGGGCGATATAATCGTTATCCAGGTGGCCTCCATGGTTTACCCAATCTGGGGTGGCGGGGGTGGCAGGGGACCGTTTACATTGAGCCTGTCGCTCGAAGTGCCGTCGGCCACCTCCCTAAACGACACTTTTGCCAACCGCCAGGAAATCACGGTGCCGCTGTATGCTTTCGAGGGATGCATCTATGGCGCGACCAGCGAACCTGGAGAACCCTTGCCCTCACCCAACGCCGGGAAAACCCTCTGGTGGAAATTCACCCCGCCGACGACCGGATTGCTGACGCTCTCGCCGGCGGCTGGCCAGTTCAGTCCGGCCATGAGAGTCTATCAAGGGAATGAACTTGAATCCCTGGTGTTTGTGAGCGCTTTGAGCGAATTGACTTACCAAATGGAGTCTGGGCGCGAGTACGCAGTGCAGATGGCTGGCGACTATGTGGGGGCGGGCCATTTCCGGTTGGGCGCGCGGTTCTACGCCGCAGGCAACGACACATTTGGCGGCAGCCTCCAATTCGAAGGCACAAACGAGGTGGTGCATGGGGACACGCTGGGCGCCACGTTCGAAGCGGGTGAACCCAATCCCGGTGACACCAACACGATTTGGTTTTCCTGGGCGGCGCCCGCCACTGGTCGGGTGTGGTTTTCGCGCGGGCCGGTTTGGTGGCGGCCAATGGCGGTTTACACCGGCCCGACGGTTGACCGCCTGGCACCGGTGCGACTCGTGTCAGCCGACAATGGCGTGTTCTGTTTTCTGGCGGAGGATGGCACCGTCTATCACTTTCAATATGCGGGGCAAAACGGGAACTTCGCTTTGTCGCTGCAACTTGAGCCTTTTCCACCCTGTGCCAACGACCACTTCCGTGCGGCTCAGGTGATCAAAGGGGAGAATGCTTCTGACCGACGTTCGGTGGTGGGCGCCACGTTGGAGTTGGGAGAACCGGTCCACGTTATCGGGCTTGCGACCAAAAGTGTCTGGTGGAAATGGCAGTCGCCGGTTCACGGGACGATCAGCTTCTTTTCCGAGCGAAGCTTGGTCCCGAATGTGGTCTTGAGTGTTTATCAAGGAACGGCGCTGGAGGCGCTGGGGTGGGTGGCCACAAAAACGAATCAAGTCACTTTCAACGTGACCGGCGGCGAGACCTACTTTATCGCTGCGGCTTTGCCGAAGGACGTGATCGGGGATGTGCTGATTTACTGGCAATACAATTCGCGTTCCAGCGCCAGCCGTCCCGTACTCGGAAATCTACTGCGCGAGCCGAGTTGGGAAGGCACCGGAGTGCTGGACGCTCAGTACTGGCAGATGAGTGGCAGCATCGGCGGCTCCGTGAACGAACCGGGTGGGGCGGATGGCACCACCTGGCCCAGTTTGGGTGGCGGTGCGCAAATCTGGCAGGATTTCCCAACGGTCCCGGGCCAGCATCATGCCATCCGGTTCGCCTTCTCTGGCGCCGGCGCGCAAGTGCGGGTTAGTTGCGATGGCGTGGAAGTAGGCGTGGCGACCATCCCAGCCGATGAAGGCGCCTTCTGGCATTGGGCGGAGTTCACCGCGTACGCAACCGGCCCAACTTCCCGTATAAGATTCGAGAACTTGGGTGGTATGTTCGCCAATGTACCCATGGACGCCTTCAGTGTCGTCTCCCTCACTGCACCACCGCAAATCGTCAATGAACCATCGTCCGCCAGCGTAATCGCCGGAGGCACGGCGGCGTTCATCGTGGGCGCCACCGGCTCGGCGCCGCTGGCTTACCAATGGTTTTTTAACGGCATGCCCATCGGCTGGCTGAAGGAGGCCGCGTTGGTGTTGGAATCCGTTTCAACCAATCAGGCGGGGACGTATTGGGCTGTCATCACCAACGGCTTTGGCTCGGTGACCAGCGCGCCGGTCACGCTTACCGTGGAGTCTCCGACCAAGCCGGTGATTCTCTGGCAGCCCTACGGTGATACGGTTGCCGTTGGCAGTTACTACAATTTCAGCGTCGTCGCGGCGGGGACTTTACCGCTGAAGTATCAATGGTTCCTGGACGGCGAAGAAATCGGCGGCGCGACCAACCGCATCCTTATGTTCAACCAAGTGGATTTTGCGGACGCGGGCGTTTACTCCGTACGTGTGCAAAACCATGCCGGCAGCGTGCGAAGTCTGGGGGCTAAACTGATTGTGACCGAGGTTATCATCGGTGGAGGGCGTATCCATTTCCACAACAAGTTTACCAGTTTCGGGGTCACGAACGTGGACGCTCCGGTTTTCGAGATTGACGGCGCCACGCGATTGAGCGGATCGAATTATCTGGCGCAACTCTATGGCGGTCCCTCGCTGGAAACGCTGCGTCCGGTCAGTCAGCCTTCCCCCTTCCTGTCCGGGTTCAATGCCGGTTATTTCCTTCCGCAAATCGTAATGCTCCCGACCGTGCCGCCCTGGTCAAACGCCATCGTTCAAGTGCGCGCGTGGGAAATGAGCAAAGGCAGCAGTTACGAGGAGGCACGGGCGCTGGGCGGGAAATTCGGCAAGTCAGCATTGTTGACCGTAATGGTTGGCGGCGACGTGCTGCCTCCGGCGAAACTTGATGGGTTGCAGAGTTTCAGCCTACTGGCTGGGCAGCCGAGTTTTGCCAGTGGGATCATTGCGTTCGTGGAACGACAGCCCGGCGGCGTGGTGGTGTGGTCGCACCAGGGCGAGCCGGGATACCGCTACGTGATCGAGAAGTCCATTCGCGGTTTCGAGTGGTATCCCTACCTCGTCATCACCAATGTGACCAGCACGGTGTTGTTCTCCGATCACGCCAGCAGTGGCGCGGAGACGGTTTTCTACCGGTCGCGCATCCTGGATTGAGCCACCCAAAGGGGTCGCCTGGGCGATACAAGTTCGCCTCGGGTGCAAGTTGCGGCCTGCGTGGCATGGGCAGGAGTGTTCGCCGTAACTCAAAAGGGGTGTTACCCAAGCCGAGGCCGGAAAGTGTTCGACAAATGCTTTGACGCGAACTTGATTGTTGCTGCTTCCCGGTACAATCTCGTCGGATTCAAGCGCGACCAGCAGTGCGGCATGGTGAATTGTTGTCCCGGTTTGCACGTCAAGAACTCCATGCCACCCGCGTCCGCGCTTGGCGAATAATTGTGAAGGAAGTCCGCAAACAAATTCTGGTCCTGCTTTTGAGCGCAGCGATGTTCAGTGCGACATCGGCGCTTGCAACTCCACACGCGGAATCGGCGTCGGCAGCGACCAACGCCCACGCACGCGCACTGACCCTCAAGGACGTTTATGGCAAGGCCCACCGGCTGCTGGCAGACACCGGGCAGAAGGCGACGCTGTTCTTCTTTGTTCTCCATGACTGTCCGCTGGCCAACCGCTGCGCGCCGGAGATCAACCGCATCGCATCCGAATACCAGAAGCGTGGCATCCGCAGTTTTTTGGTTTACGTCGGGGACCATTTGACTCCCAAGGCAGCGCGCCGTCATGCGCAGGATTACGGGCTTACATTGCCGGCGTTGCTCGATCCTGACCAACAGTTGGTGCGCTTTACCGGGGTGACGGTTTCACCGGAGGTCGCCGTGCTCGCGCCGGACAACCGGCAGCTTTACCGTGGTCGCATAGACGACCGGCTCACGGCAATCGGCAAGCCGCGCACCATACCCTCGCGGCGGGATTTGCGGGAAGCCTTGGACGCAATCCTTGAGGGGAGGCCGGTCGCTGAGCCGGTAACAATAGCGGTGGGTTGTTATTTGCCCACTCAGACGCACGCAGAATCCCGTACGAAGTCTCCCTGAATTCCTCATGCAATACCGATCCAAACAACTTAGGCTCACGCGCTATCAAAGCTCTGATCGTCGCAATGCGTTTTCCTTCCTCACATTCACAATTGCCATTGTGATGCTCGCTCTAACCGGGCGCGTCACCGCCGGCGATCCGGCCAGCAGTGTTCCCACTTTCAACGAGCACGTGGCTTCCATTATTTTTCAAAACTGCGCCTCGTGCCATCGGCCCGGCGAGATTGGACCGTTCCCGTTGCTCACTTATCTGGATGTCCGCAAACGCTCGCGGCTCATTGCCGAGGTGACGGAAAGCCGGGTCATGCCGCCCTGGCACGCGGACTCCGGCCACGTCGAGTTCCTCCACCCGCGTGTGCTCTCCGAAGCGCAATTCACCGCCTTGCGTCTCTGGCACGAGGCGGGAGCGCCAGAGGGCGATCCGCAAAAGCTGCCGAAGCTGCCCGAGTTTCCGGAGGGCTGGCAGCTTGGCAAACCGGATTTGGTCGTCAAGATGGACCGGCCTTTCAAGCTTTACGCCGAGGGCCGCGACATTTATCGCAACTTCGTGTTTCCGCTCAATCTGCCGGAGGACAAGTGGGTGAAGGCCATTGAATTCAGACCCAGTGCCCGCAGCATTGTCCACCATTCGCTGTTTTTTCTGGACGACTCCGGTGCCGCCCGGGCCGCAGACGCGGCGGAGCCCGAACCGGGTTACTCCGAGCAGGGGCGACTGGGCAGGACGTTCACGCCGGTGGGCGGTTGGGCGGTCGGTTCTAACGTGCGAGTCTTGCCGGACGGGCTGGCCTATCGTTATCCGAAGAACGCCGATCTGGTCGTGCAGACGCATTTTCATCCCAGTGGCAAAGAAGAGGCGGAACTTTCGACGATCGGTTTGTATTTCGCCGACCAGCCGCCACAGCGTTCGTTTGTGGGAATCCAGTTGCCGCCGGCCTTTGGCGAGATCAGCGGCATTGATATTCCGGCAGGCGAGGCCAATTACGTAGTCCGGGATTCATTCATCTTGCCAGTGGACATTGAGGCGTTCGGCGTTGCCGCCCACGCGCACTATTTGGGCAAGGTCATGACCATGAAGGCAACGCTACCGGACGGGCGGGAACAGGTGCTCCTGAAGATTCCCGACTGGGACTTCGCGTGGCAGGAACAATACACCTTCCAGGCGCGCGTGAAACTCCCGAAAGGCACGCGTCTTGAATCAGAGTTGATCTACGACAACTCGGCCACGAATCCGCGCAATCCCACGTCGCCGCCGATGCGCGTCAAATGGGGGCCGATGTCCACCGATGAAATGGGTAGCATCACGCTCCAAGCCTTGTCATTACCCACATCTTTTTAGCGTTGGTTAAAGGTTTCTACTCCTTCGGCCATCCACATCAGGCGCTGCCAGCCGCGCCAGATGGTTTGCCAGCCAGGTAGGCCGTCGCCTTTGCGCCCGAGGAAGCCTCCGA
>JACZKP010000007.1 GCA_014860005.1 Verrucomicrobiota bacterium
GGCGGCGTCCAGCGCGGCGTGGGCGTCCTTCAACGGATTCGCGCCGGGCAGTTCGAGGGTGCGATAGAGGGCGCGCAGGCCGCCTTTCAAATTCCGCAACGCCTCGGCGCGCACGCGGCGCACCTCCCGCGCGGCGGCGGCAACGGCGTCAATCTTCGCAATCGTAGCAGCGGACGTGAGTCCGCTCTGATGGGCTGAAACTGCTGCGCGCATCCCGCTGTTCGCTCGGCCTAGGTCGCGGCTCGCCTGAGCAACCATCTCCTGGTATGTAGCAGGCGGCTGGTTTAGCCAATCGGCCTCGCTTGCCAGGACGCATTTCTGTGAAGCGTGAGCCTCCTCACGTCGGCTGCTCCCCATTTCAAACTGCGGCCACGGGAACGTGTCGAAAACGGTGTCGGAGGTGTAACGGAAAGTACCGCCCAAGGTGGAACAGCGCGCAGTGAACCAAACCCAATGAACGTCAGACTGTAAAATGCCGAAGGAATAATCGTCGGCAAACGGGAAGACCATGAGGGTGTTGTCTGGATGGACCGACTGAGAGATGAACTCGAAGATTGGTCGTTTGGTAACGCGGGAACAAGCAATGTAACGGGGCACTCTTGAGATGGCCGCCATTGTGCCGGGCTGGTAATCGCGAAGCTGCCACCATCGCTTCGCGAGCCGTGACCATCGCGTGCTGTCTTTGCCGGTAGCTTTTATTTCTCGTTCGCCTTTTTCGACCACCACGGGCATCACCAACTTCTTCACCCGCTCGAACGCTGCGGTGTAGCGCGCAGCTTCGAGCATATTCCTTTGCGCAAAATCAATAATCCAACGGCTGGGCTGTCCGGAATCAACCAAATCACGACCAATCATGTAAGGGAACAGAACTTCGCGATGATCAGGATGTTCGCTCAGGAGTTTTGCCGCCTCGTCCGGGTCGAGCCAGAAGCCCTCATTGAATGGATACTGCCCGACATAAACGCACTTTGGGTTTTGGTTCACACTCAGAATCCGGGCTGCGCTTGCATCCGTATCGGTTGTCAGGGTTGGACCGATGTGATCAACTTCCTCGCATTTCCAATCACTAACGACATTGTCGCCGACTTGTGTGAACAGCCTCTTCTTGCCTTTGTGTTCTCCCTTTGCCCAGTTGACAATGGAAACATGCACAGCGGCCTCGCCAGACCAAACTTGCTTGGACACCGCCTCTGTAATCGTGCCGCCATTCTTCACGATGTAATCAAGACTCGCTTCGCGGGACTCATTTTGTCGGATCGTCTTGGTTCCGACCAAACCGGCTCGCCCCGCTACTGAATCGTTCGGCGTGCAAGCGGGTAAATGGTCGTGCGCTCTGCGAAACCAATAAACACAATAGTCAGCCATCTTCGGAACGTCAGGAAACAAAGCGTGAACCTTGCGCACGTATTCGTAGCCGTGCTCCTTTGCAAGATAGCGCGAACCCAGATACGGTGGATTGCCAATGATGACATCGGCCTTGGGCCATTGCGCGGGCAAACCCTCGGGCGTGAGCAGCGCGTCGGCGGCGATGAAATTTTGGTCGAGGTTGTCGAGCGGGAGCGGTGGTTCGCTGATGTGCAGTTCGTCAATCGCCAGCTTGCGCGCAATCATCATCGTCACTTTCGCGATCTCGATGGCGAAGGGCAGGATGTCGAGGCCGTAGAAATTCTGCGCGCTCAGGAAGCTCAGGCGCAGTTGGCCCGGCTCGGCTTCGCTTTTGAACTCGGTTTCCATGCGCTCGAAGATGCGCGCCTCCAGCCGTTTCAATTCCCGGTAGCTGACGTAGAGGAAATTGCCGCAGCCGCACGCGGGATCGAGCACACGGAAATGGTGCATCCGCTGGAGGAGTTCCCGCAGGCGCTTGCGGGTCCTGGCGCTCTCAATCTGTTCCGACCACGGATCGGTGATCGTCGGCTTGACGATCTTCATGATGTCGGACGGGTGGGTGAAGTGCGCGCCGTAGGCGTGGCGTTCCTCATCGTCCATCGAGTGTTGAAAGAGTGTGCCGAAGATTTCCGGCTGGACCTTGGACCAATCCTGCTCGGCAGCTTTCTTCAGCAAGGCCAGTTCGAGGTCGTTGATCTCGATGCGGGCGGGCTGGGCGAACAAACCGCCGTTGAAGTAAGGAACGCCTTTGAACCGTCCGCCGGTCTTGGGCGCTTTGCTGTTCATCGCCTCGAACAGGCCACCGATGATGTCGAAACCGTCGGCGGGCGTTTTACATTCGTTCAGCAGATTCGAGACAAAGTATTTCGGCAACAGGTCAATGTCTTCGGCAAAAAGTGTGCCACCAGCATTTGCAGAATGAACTTCTGCGCCATCTCGCGGGATTCACCGCGCTTGATCAGCGTGCGGAAACATTCGGCCAGTTTGTCGGCGGCTTGCGTGGTGACGGCGACGCGGTCGTTCTCGAAGTTCGGCTTGGGATTGCCGGGCGCGAGAAACGCGAGCGGCCCCCAGCGCTCGGGCAAATCCTTCGTGGCGACGGTGTCCTTGGGCGTGTCGAGGTCGGTGTCGAAATCGTAAACGCGGAACTCGTCGAAGTTGCAGAGCACCACGTAGCGCGGGCGATTGGGCACGAGCCGCGTCCAGTAATCGAACGCCTGGCGGTAATGTTTCTGGAGATTCTCGCCGCGCTTTTTCATTTCGATCAGCACGACGGGTTTCCAGACGTAATCGGCGAAGGCCGTCCCACCGCCGTCTTCGTTGGATTTGCGGATGCGGAATTCCGGCGAGCCACCGACATCGAGCGAACCGCCCTGGCCGAAAGCTTGAAAGAGGCGGTCGAGAAAGATTTGCGCCTGGCCTTTTTCGTCGCCGGTGATGTGGTTCTGACACCAGGTGGTGAATTCGGCGAGTTTGTCCCGGCTCGGCATGGCGGGGTTTTACAGCAAACCGCGCAAGTCGGCAAGGCGATCAACGTGTAGGACACGCGCGAGAACAACAGCCGGCAATGGAAGAAGACGAGCAGGGCCACCGCCGCCAGGACGAGGGCACTCTCCAACAGCCACGGTTTGCGGTATAAAGGGTGAATCGCCAGTGGGACCCACAAAATGCCAAACAGCACGGCAAGGCTCAGCAGATGGTTTCGATGCGACACTTCATGGACCGGCGCTGGAAATCTCAGTTCGCAGAATCCGCCGGCGAACGCAGCACTTTTGCGGGCTTCCTTTCCGATACCGCGGTTTCCGGCAACGGATGCACGGGCGGTGGGTCGGTCTGGTTCACATATTTGCGCACCAGCCAATGCCGTTGCAGGGCTTCGATCAACCGCTCCACTTCGCGCATCGAGGATTGCGTTTGCTGGACCAGACCGGGCAGATCGTTTGCTTCGTTGGCGATGGCATCGGTGATCTCCGGCAGGCGGACGGTGCTGTCCTGAATATTTTTTACCGCGCCGTTCAGATTCGTCACCACGCCGCGCAGTTCGCTCATGGCTTCGTTGGCTCGCACAAAAAGGGTTTGCGCCTCATCCGCCAGCGCGGTGTCGGTGATTAACTTGCCCACCGTACCTTCGCCCGCCTCGACGCCGGCGGCCATTTTCTCCAGGCGGATGGCGAGTTGGTCCAGGCGTTCCCGGGTGGCGATCAGATTCGTACCGAGTGTGGTCCACGTCATCAGGCCGACATTGACCTTCTTCAACACGAGCAAGGCCTCGGCGCGGACTTCCTCGACGGCTGCTTCCAGCGCGCTTTGAAACTGCTCATTGCAGACGATGGAAGCATTCTTCTCCGGCAACGGTTGGCCGACACCGCGCGTGATCTCAAAATACGAATCCCCCGCCACGCCGAATTTCTTTTTGACCACGGCGGATGAATCGGCGCGCACGAACCGGAAAAAATCGCGTCGTATCCGTGCGTCGGCTTCCATGCGGCCCCGTTCGTCCACAATCACATCGGACACGGATCCCACCAGCGTGCCCAGAAAGTAAACTTCCGAGCCTTGCCGGATGCCGGCGGCGCCATCGGCGGGCAGAATAATCTGGAGCGGGACGCGGCTTTTAAACCAACGCTGGCTGCGCCCAGTCCACACGACGGCGGCGATCAGCAGGACGAAAATCACGAGCACGAATGTGCCGGTGATTTCGTTGACGCGCCGGAATTGGAAACGCGATTCCAGTCGCCGGGCATCGCCGTGAGTCGGTTCGGAAAGTTTTGGCGTTTCATTCATGGTCACAGATAAGTCAGCAAAGACACCACGGCGGAGATGACGAACAGTCCGGCAACCGAGCGGGTAAGCGCGCGTTGCGTGGCCCGCGGAATGTCCGCAACGGACGCGCCGACCCCGAGTCCGCCGATGCAACACGACGCGCTCGCGAAAAAAGCCGGCACGAGGCTCTTGGCGAGAATGTTGAACACGTCCTTGGGTTGGACGGCGCTCGAAACTGTGTCCACAAACAAAGACAAATCACCACTGCCTTTCCCCATCCAGACCGCGAACAGGTAGCCGCTCGCGAAAGCGACGAGGATGAAGACAATCGTCAGACAAAACGCGGCCACAGACATGCCGAGCACGCGCGGCAACACGAGATGCGTGAATGGATCGCTTCCGGCGGCTTCCAACGCGCGAACCTCCCCGTTGATTTTGAGGACGCCCAGTTCGGTGGTCATGGCACTGCCACTGCGCACGATGACGATGAGGTTGATGAGCAACGGGCCGAGTTCCCGCGCCACCACAGCCACCAACAACGGCCCGAGCAATTGAGACTGGCCGGCTTCGCCGATCCAGAAAGTGAGCTGCACCACCACCGAAATACCGACGAACCCCGCCACCGCACCGACAAACCAGAGCGGTTCCACGCCAACGGTCAGCACCTGCCGGCAAAGGCCTGCCGCACCGCGCGCGACCAGCAGCGCGGTTGAAGGCAAACGCCGAGCATGGTCCCAATCACCGCCGCCGCGTGCCGCAGCTCATCCCACTGTGCCCAAACGCGCCCGCCCAACCGGGCAGCATTGCGGCGGAGGGGATTCGCAGATTCCAACGCAACTTCGGTTGGTCCGGCAAACACAGCGTGCCTACTGGTTCATAACTTCCTGCGTGGGTGAACGGAGGGTAAGGCATTCGATGCACCCACGCAGGACGGGGACTATTTACAGCACGTCGAGCAGGATTCCTGGACAGCCTTTTCGACAGCTTCACGGGTTTCCCCCGTGCGCTTCTGAATCCGGCCGATCAATTCGTCCTGCTTACCTGCGGCGTATTGGAGATCGTCGTCGGTGAGCTTGGCCCATTTCTGTTTCAGTTTGCCCTTGGTGATGTTCCAGTCGCCTTTGATTTCGAGTTTAGTCATAACGGTAGTTTGGTTTGGTTGTTGTATTCGCCGCCAACCGGACGGCAAAATGTTCGCTGCTGGCATGGGTGGGCGGGTGCGCCCGGGTCAAAATTCGGATTCCTTCACGGTGGTTCAGTTTGGGAGGTTGACTTGGTTCACCGAAATTGCCGATGGCCGCTTCAAGGAGCATCCAGTCGGGTTCGGTCGCCGTTGTGGGAACAGCGGTGGGCGACGAGATAACCGATCAGTGCCCCGACGCCGACCCCGAGGGCAATGGCTTGGTAGGGATGCCGATGCACCGCCTCGTCAGTGGCTTTGGCGCCTTCGACCGCCTGGTCGCGGACGCGGCCATACGTTTCCTTGCTGCGTTTAACTGCGGCGGCCAGGCGCTTGCGGGCCTCCACGACTTTTTCTCCGGCCGCATCGGCGGTGGCGCTCACCAACGCGTGGGCATCATCGGCCAGTTGGCCCATGTCATTGCGGATGGCTTGTGTTTGTTTGCTCATAACTTATTTGCGTTCGGTTTGTTTGCGTTTTGTAGTGGTAGAATTTCTGCGTCGGCGAGATGGGCGGCTTCGGCCGTACCCGCCACGTTCAAAATGGAGTTCCGGCCGCCGAATGGATTGGGCACGGATTCTTTGGCGAGCGGATCGGGCATCCATTGGCCGTCCACCACCAGGCAGTATTCGTAGGTGCCGGGGGCCAATGCGGTTTCCTTCCACCAGTGACCGACGCCGGAGGATTGCAGCGTTTTGCTTTCCGGCTGCCAGTGGTTGAACGTTCCTGCGACGCAGACGGTGGTTGCCGTCGGATGCGTGAACTCAAAGCGAACGGGCACCAGTGGTGGGATGGTGGACCGGAGGTTGTTGTGCTTCTTGTTGTGTTTCATTTTTGAAAATATCGTCGGCTTGCGTGTCGCTTGATTTGTACGAGCGATCTCTTGTCGCCGCACAGTAACCTTGGAGTTACGGTTGGGCTACGGGGGGGTGTCCCCCATTGGAAACCTGATCAAGGGGAGCGCTGGATTCCTAACATGACGTTCCCGGCTCCACCCGCAGGCAACCTCGGCTGGCAAGTAGAGGCAGGCTCGGCCGACGTTCGCCGGGCGTGCTTTCAAAGGGCGGCCTCCCGTTTAGTGCCGCACTTCCAACACTTGCTGAACTGGCTGCCCAACTTCTCACCACACCGGGAACATATCCACGGCGCCCCGGCGGCATTGGTCGGGTGCTGCCATTCTTCCAGAATGGCCACCGCCACCGGATAATCTGCCTCGTTTTCAACCCAGAGTTCGGCTTGAAACGGCGCGGAGGGAATCATCTGGGCCATTTGCTCGTTCATGTGAACGCAGGGGATGCCGGCCTTCTCGAGCATGTTCTTGAGCAACCCCAGTTCGGCGCTGTCGGGGGAAGTGAATAGACGTTTCATAATTTCATGCTTTCCATGGTGCAACTTATCACACGTTCAACCGCAGTGCGCTGCACTCACCAGGAACCGGAGCGCCGGTCTCCAGACCCGGCGTGTGGGTTGGCAACCGCAGATTCGCGCCGGGTCGGAGACCGGCGCTCCGCTGCCTCGGCGGTTCATGGTCACAATGTGCGATTTCAGATCGTCGAAGCTCCCCATGAATGGCACGCACCGGTGGCCAGGCTCTAACTGCCACGTTCGCGCTTTCCTCATTGGCGACTCCGCCTGGCTTCATCCAAGTCACAATCCCAGCACGCGGCACGTCTTGCGGAAGTGGTGACCGTAAATGGAGAGCGTGACGGCCCGGGAGAACTGCGATGGGCGGCGGAAAAAGGTCCAGAACAGCAAACTCCAGTAGTGGAAACGTTCACGACCAAAAATGCCGAGCCGGACATTGGCGTGGAGAAACGCCAGGAAATATCGCCAGTGCAAGGCCCCGGAGATCCGGGGACGCTGATACTCCCGCAAGAAGGTGCGAATGCGCTCGTAATACGGCCCCGGAGCATAAAGGTGTCCCATCAGATTCCGATAACCCGTGCGCAACGCTTCTCGATTCATCCGCGGAATGAAGTTGGTGGTCCCATCCAGATTGTTACCGCTGGTCTGGCCAATCAGGCGGCCCTCGGCGTTCAGCCGCTGGTAAAGTTGCGTGCCCGGAATGGCCTGCAGCAGGCCGACCATCGCCGTGACGATGCCGCTTTGCTGGATGAACTCCATCTGCCGCGCAAAGATTGTGGGCGTGTCACTGTCGAATCCCACAATAAACCCGCCTTGCACTTCCAAACCCGAACGTTGGATGCGCTTCACGTCGGCGACCAGATTGCGGCCCCGATTCTGCCGCTTGTTGCACTCGGCCAGGCCCGCCTCTTCGGGAGTTTCGATGCCGATAAAAACCTGGTTGAATCCCGCCTCGACCATCAACCGCATCAATTCTTCATCGTCCGCAAGATTGATGGACGCTTCCGTGAAGAACGGCGTGCCGCGCCGGGCCTTTTGCCATTGAATCAGCGCCGGCAGCAACTCCTCCTTGAGCGCCCGTTTGTTGCCGATGAAATTGTCGTCCACGAAAAAGACCGACCCACTCCAGCCCGCCCGGTGGAGCCCATTCAACTCGGCGATGACCTGCTCCGTGGTCTTGGTGCGGGGCCGATGCCCAAACATGGCGGTGACGTTGCAGAATTCGCAGTCAAACGGACAGCCCCGCGAGAATTGCAGACTCATCGAGGCATAGCGGTCAAGGTCCGCCAACTCCCACAATGGTGCCGGCGTCTGGCGAATGTCCGGAAACTCCGACGAGGCATACACGCGCCGGGCCGCGCCGCCCTCAAAGTCACGCAGGAACTCCGGCAGGGTGACTTCCGCTTCGTTCAACACGAAATGGTCAACCTCAGGAAATTGTTCGTGACCCAGGGTGAACAGCGGTCCACCCGCGACGATTCGCTTGCCCGCAGCGCGGCAACGCGCAATCAATTCATGCGCCGAGTCCTGTTGGGCGATCATCCCGCTGAGGAACACCACATCCGCCCAGGCCAGGTCCTGATCACGCAGTTTCCGCACATTGACGTCCACCAACCGCTTCACCCACTGCTGCGGCAGCATCGCCGCCACGGTCAGCAGACCCAGCGGCGGCAGCGAGGCCCGCTTGCGGATGAATTTCAGCGCGTGCTTGAAACTCCAGAACGTGTCGGGAAACTCCGGGTAGAGCAGCAAGACTTTCATCCTTTGAGAATAAGCCCGGGGCACGTTGCCCGGCTATGGGGTGTTCCCCTTATTGAACGTCCATCCAATCCCGGGACCTCTGGCTGACCACTGGCAAAGGATTACCGGTCGTCACCGTTCGCGAATTCGTTCAAACCGCGCTGCGTAAGTTTGGCGGGATACAGAAGGATCAAACCGCGAAGCTGCCTGGCGCATGACGCTGATTGGACCGACTCGATTCCGGAGAACGTCGAGGCTTTCTGCTCATAGATCTCGCTGGTCAGAAGCACTTCGTGATTTGCGGCCTTGAGTTGAACATGAATTTGCCGTGAGGAGGTCGCGGATTTCCGTCAGGAGTCTCTGATCTTTGGTCGGTTCGGCCGGCGCGGCGGGGGCGGCGGGCGCCGGCTTCCGCTTCATTGCATTCATCACTTTGACGATCATGAAAACGCAGAAGGCGACGATGGTGAAGTCAATCACCGTGTTGAGGAATGAGCCGTAGGCGATGACGGCGGCGCCGGCTTCTTTCGCCTGAGCAAGGGAATTGATAACTGAGCCGTCTTTGGCCAGTTTCGACGGATCGAGGTTGATGAACAGGTCGCTGAAATTCACCCCGCCCATCACCTTGCCGATGGGGGGCATGATGACGTCATTGACCACGGAGGTAACGACTTTGCCGAAAGCCACGCCGATGATCACGCCGACGGCGAGGTCCACGACGTTGCCTTTCATGGCGAACTCTTTGAACTCCTTGATTATGCTCATGGTTTTCCGGTTCGACCAGGCTCCAGTCTTTACACCTTACTTTTTGAGGAGATTATCCGCGTTGCTGGCGGCATCTCCGGCGGCCTTGGCGGCGAGCGCCTTTTGGATTTGTTCCTTCGCGCAGTTGCCCGCGCGCGGTGCGCCAGCCGGTGAGCGGCTGGCCGCGCTGCGGCGCAATCAATCCTGGGAAGGCCCCGTACAATTCACGCGCCTCAAAACCATGAATTCCCGAAAGGCATTAGGGCTAGTCGGGGTTTCCGGTGCGTCCTCGACTACTTCACAGCCTCAAGCCAAGCTACTTGGTCGCCAGCACATTCAACACTGGTTATGCAAATGGGCGGGGAGCCGCCACGTGCATCATTCAATTCGTGCGCGCGAACCGGGTCAAAAGTCCCACGACGCGACGACTTGCCGGCCAACACTGGAAATCCAGAGGAGTCACTCCCCCATCAGGGATTGAAGACATTGACGATCACCGGCACTTCAATCCTGGGCTGGGCGGCCACTGAAGTTTCAAACGACACATTGCCACTGACGGTGCTCGCTGGCACTTCATCCAACCGGGCCAGGAGTTCATATACCTTGCCCGCTTCCTTGGACACCAATTCCACGTTGATCCCCTTGATCGAGCTTTGTGGGTTCTTCAACTCAATCGCCTTACCCTCGGCGGAGCGAATCGTCAGCCGCCGCAGAACCTGCGCTTCCGCGCGCTCGCTCGCTGTCTTCGCCGCGTCGGTGACGCTCCAATAGAGTGCTTCAGGACTCAGTGAAACTTCGCCCATGACCTGGCCGAAAACGTAAATGCTCGCCACCGGCGCGTTGGTCTGTCCGGCGGCATAGACTTGGACGAATTCGCTAAGGCGGCGCGGCGGGCCCTCGCGTTGAATGGCGACGCGTACGCGCGCGGTGGTTTCATCCGACTTGGTTTCCGGTTCCACGCCAGCCGTGATCCACGGCTTGGAGGTGACGAACCGGATCGGCCCCAGCGGCTTTCCGTCGGTGCGAGTCAGCGTGGTGAATTGGGCAGCCTCCTCCACGCCGAACGCGAGATTGGGGGCAAGCGTCAGCGGGTTAATGTCGTAGAGGGGCGTGTAATCCGCCTTGACGCGGAGGGTCACCTCCGGCGTTTCCGGGTCGTTGGATTTCACCGCGATGGTTTTGTCAAACTGGGCCTTGACCAGGCCGAGATGGAGGGTGAAGGCCAGCTCGCCGGTTTCGCCCGGTTGGAGCGTGTCCGGCTTCAACTCGGTGAGCGTGCAGCCGCAATCGGGCTTGGGTCGTTCCAGTTTCAGAACGCCATCACCGGTGTTTTTGAATTTGAACACGCCGGAGACGCTGGCCACCTGCGAGGTTTTGCCGAAGTCGTAAACCGTCTGTTCAAACTGGATTTTGGGGGCGCCGTCCGGTGTCGCGGCGAGAGTTAATGCGCCCAGCCATAAGGTCGCTGCGGCAAAGAGTGTCGTTTTCATAGCGGTGCTGATTCCTGCTCGTTTGATAAAATTGTTTGTTTCGTCCAACCAGTGGCTTGAACTGTCAAATTCCGACCGGAGGAAGCACGATTACGTTGGCTTGCCTCCGGTCGGCGTTGGGGTTCTTCGGGCCTGGCTGGTTATTCCACGATCAAGATGCGATAGAAGCGCTGCGTGTTCGTGCCTACGGCTTCGCTCTTGGAGGCGGTGCTGCCACTGGCGGTCACGTTGCCAGGCACATTAACCCAGTTGGTATCGGCCACGTTCGCCTTCCATTGCAGGGTGTAAACCGTTCCCGGTGTAGTCGACCAGGTAACCGTCGCCACGCCGTCAGCCACCGTCACCAGGGTGATGTTGGGCTGACTCGTCACGACCGGGCCGAGACAATTGGCCGTGGCGGTGGTGGTAACTCCCTCGCAGGTGTTCATGCCGTGGGCAGTGACCGTGTCCAACTGCTGGTTGGAATTGGCGGTGACCGTGTAACTGCCGGTGAAGGTTTTCGTTTCTCCCGGCGCGAGTTCAATCGGACCCAGCAACGGCGTGTTGGGAGCGGGCTGGCTGCTGACCACATACACATTGGTCAGCACCGTGTCGCCCGAGTTGCTCACGGAACCGGTGAACGTCAAGAGGTCGCCGACCGGCACGGTTGTTTGCGGACAATTCTTGATGACCGCAATGCGTGGCGTGTTGAGCAACGGACAGATCGCCGTGGCGGTGGCCGACACTTGCTCGCCTGAGCAACGGCCCTGGCCGCGCGCGGTGAGGGTATCCACGATGTCGCAACAATACTCCGGCGTGATGTAGCTGCCGGCGAAGTTGACGGATTCGCCCGGCGCCAGGGTAATGGGACCAATGACCGGCGTGTTGTTGGTGGGCCGGTTGTTGACCACATAGACATTGGTCAGGGTGACATCGCCCGGATTGCTGACCGTGCCCGTGAAGATCAACGGACTCAGGTGTGGCGTGGGTTCCGGCGGGCAGAACTTCGTCACGAAGATGCGCGGCGTGGTGGTCACCGGGCACGTCGTCGTCACGCTGTTGACCACCGGGGCGTAGGTGCAGGCGTCCAGACCGCGCGCCGTGACCGTGTCCGTCCCGCAGAAGTCGGGCGCCACGATATAGGAGGCGTAGTAACTGACGGATTCACCGGGGGCCAGGATGATCGGTCCCCACACGGGCGAACCGGTGGTGGGTTCGTTGTTCACAATGGTCACGTCCACCAAGGTGATGTTGCCGGCATTGCTGACCGTGCCGCTATATTGCATCACATCTCCGGTTCGGACGGCGGTCGGCGGGCAGGTTTTGGTCACGACGATCCGCGGCACCGTGAGCGCGGTGCAGGTGGCCGTGAAGGTGTCGGCGACAGTGACGCCCGTGCAAATGTCGCGGCCCGTGGCGGTGACGGTGCTGGAACTCACACAGCAATTCAGGGGCACTTGATAGCTGCCCGTGAAGTTGGCCTGGGCCCCCGGCGCCAGCGTGGCGACGGTGAAGACCACCGTGTTGGGTGCCGGCTCATTGTTGACCACGACCACGTTGGTCAGCGTGACATTGCCGTTGTTTCGGACCGTGCCGGTGTAAGTCAGGAGGCTGCCCGGGCTCACCTGATCCGGTGGACACGTCTGCGTGACTACGATGCTTGGGCTGGTCAGCAGCGGACAGGTCGAAGCTGCGTTCGCGGTGACCGGGGTGCCGGTGCATTTATCATAACCCGTGCCCGTCAACGTGGACGTAATGGAACAGCCGCTGTTAAGGGTCACCGTGTAACTTCCCGTGAAGCTGGCGATCGCGCCTGGGGCGAGGGTGGCGACCGTGAACACTGGCATGGTCCCGCTGCGATCATTGGTTACGAACACATTGGTGAGGGTGATATTGCCGCTGTTTCGGACCGTGCCGCTGTAAGTCAGCAGCGCGCCGGGGGCCGTCGAACCGGTCGGGCAGGTTTGAGTGACCACGATGTTCGGTGCCGTGATCAGCGGACAGGTTGCCGACACACTGTCGTTGGCCAGGGCTCCGGAGCAATTATCGCTGCCACTGGCGGTAACGGTGCTGGTTACGGAGCACGCATCGGCAGGCGCCGTGAAGCTTGCAGTAAAGTTCGCGCTCGCGCCCGGGGCCAGGCTCGCCGCGGTGAAGACGGTGCTGGGCGACGACTGGTTGTTGACGACCGTCACGTTGTTCAGAGTGACGTTACCGGAGTTTCTGACCGTGCCGGTGTAGGTGATCAACCCTCCGGGGACGGAAGGCACCGGCGGGCACGCGAGCGTGACTGCGATGCGCGGGAGCGTGATGATGGGACAGGTCGCCGATACGGAATTGGTCACGGGGTTGCCGTTGCATTTGTCGCGTCCGGTGGCGGTCAGCGTATCCGTGATCAGACAGGCATTGAGCGGCGCCAGGTAACTGCCGGTGAAGTTCGTGCCCGCGCCTGGGGCCAGCGTGATCGGGCCAAGCACCGTGGTATTGGCCGTCGGCCGGTTATTGACCACGAAGATGTTGGTCAAGGTAACGTTGCCCGTGTTGGTGACGGTGCCGGTGAACACCAGCAAACCGCCTTCGGTCACCGGTGTGACCGGGCAAGCCTTGGTCACTCTGATCTGGGGTGCGGTCACCAGCGGACAAATGGTCGTCACAGCATTGTTCACCGTGTTGCCGCTGCACTGGTCCTGACCGGTGGCCGTCAACGTTGAGGTCGCGGAACAGGCGTCCAGCGGAGCGTTAAAACTGCTGTTAAAACCGGCCGACGCGCCCGGCGCGAGGGAGGCCACCGTAAACACCACGGTGTTGGGCACCGGCTGGCTGCTGACCACGGTGATATTCGTCAGTGTGACGTTGCCGGGGTTGCTGACATTGCCGGCGTACACGATCAACCCGCCAGGCGTTACCGGATTGACCGGGCAGGATTGCGTCACGAGTATGCGCGGCGTGGTGACTAACGGACACTCGATGGTGGCGTTCGCGATGACCGTTGCGCCGGCGCATTGATCCTGGGCGCTGGCGCTGACCGACGTGGTGATAGAGCAGGCGTCGTTAACCGTCACGGTGTAGCTGCCGGTGAAGTTGGCCGACGCCCCTGCGGCCAGGCTATCGCGGGTCAAAACCACGGTGTTCGGACCGGGGGCATTCCGGGTGACGACGACATTGGTCAAAGTGATGTTACCGTCATTGCGGACGGTGCCGCTGAAGGTCAGCGTCCCGCCCAGCGGTGTCGGCGTGGTTGGACAGGCCAATGTCACGGAAATGTCGGGAGCTCCCTGCACCGGGCAGGTGGCTGCCGCGTTGGCCGTGACGAGTGTGCCGGTGCATTGGTCACGTCCATTCGCGGTCAGCGTGGAAGTAATCGCACAACCGCTGTTGGCGGGCACGGTGTAACTTCCGGTGAAATTGGCCGACCCGCCCGGCGCCAGGGTCGCGACGGTGAACACGGCTGTGGCACCCGTGCGGTCGTTGGTCACCACCACGTTGGTGAGGGTGACGTTGCCGGCGTTGCTGACGGTGCCGCTATAAGTCAGGAGGCCGCCCAAGCCCGAGGAGCCGGGCGGACAGGTCTGCGTGACCACGATGCGGGGATTGGTCGTCAGATTACACGTGGCCGACGCGCTGTGGTTGACCACGGCTTGAGTGCAATTATCGCTGCCGCTGGCGGTCACCGTGCTGCTGACGGAGCAGGTATCGGCGGGCGCGGTAAAACTGGCGGTAAAATTCGCCGTCACGCCGGGCGCCAGGCTCGCCACGGTGAACACGGTGGTGGGCGAGGCCTGGTCGTTGACGACGGTGACATTGTTCAAGATGACATTGCCGGAGTTGCGGACCGTGCCGGTGTAGGTGATCAAGCCGCCGGTGGCCACGGGTGCGGTCGGGCAGGCCAGCGTGACCGTGATGGCCGGAGCGGTGGTGATCTGGCAGGTGGCGGAAGCGGTGTTGGTGACCGTGTTGACCGCGCAAGCGTCGGTACCCCGGGCGCTGAAGGCGGTGGTGACCGAGCAGGCGTCGGCTGGAACGGTCAAGCTGCTGGTAAAGTTCGTGGACGCGCCCGGCGCCAGCGAGGCCGCTGTGAACACCGTGGTGTTGGGCACGGGAGAATCTCGGACGACAACGATGTTGTTCAGCGTGGTGTCCCCGACGTTGCGGACCGTGCCGCTATAAGTCAGCGTGCCGCCCGCGCCGGCGGGGGTGGTTGGGCAAAGCACGGTGACGGCAATCTGAGGCGTGGTCAGGATGGAACAGGTGGCGCTGGCCACGTTGCTGACGGGGACGCCGCAACGGCTGGCGGCGCTGGCGGTCAAGGTGTCGGCCACGGTACAATTGGTCGGCGCAAGGTAACTGCCGGTGAAATTGGCCACCTCACCCGGCGCCAACGCTGCCCGTGTGAACACTTGCGTATTGGCTGCCGGTTGATTGTTGACTACGACGATGTTGGTCAGGGTAACGTTGCCGGTATTGCTGACGCTACCGGAGAAAGTGAGCAACTGGCCGGGGCGCACCGGCTGTTCGGGACAAACTTTGGTGACTTTGATGCCCGGTGTCAGCGTGTTCTGGCAGGTGGCGTCGGCGGAACTGGTCACCGTCCGGGGATTGGCCGTGAACTGATCGGTGCCCCGGGCCGTGAAGGTGGCCGTGCTTGGGCTGCAAGGATTCGCGGGAATCCAGCTTCCGTTAAACGAGGCGACCTGGCCGCGGGCGAGCGTTTCAATAAACGTCACCTCAAACTGTCCGCCATTGACGGAGTTGGTGATCGTCACGCCCACCAGCGTGTTGTTGCCGCAATTGGTGACCGTGCCGGTGAAGGTGATCGCGCCGTTTTCACCCACGCCGCCGACGCATTGCACGGCGAGCTTGATGCAGGGCTGGCTCACTTCCGTGTTCACACCCTGGTTGGCGCCGCCCGCGCTGGGCGTGTCGCCCTGAAGTATGATTGCCGTGACCTCGGCCGTGGCGCGCAACGTGCCATCCGGACGCAAATCCTGGGCGCGCGCCACGTAACTGACCACGTTGGCGTAGAAATCCGACTGGCCGTGCGTCAGATAGGTCCGCGTCAACGTGATGGGGTGATTTACGCCATCGGGGGTGGTGACCCATGCAACAATGTTCGACGCATCGCACGAGGTCGGATTGCCCGGCAGCCCGTTGAAGACGCTGACGCTGTACAAAATGGTGTCGCCGAGATGAATGTCCGGCGCGGCGGTAAACAAGCTGATGCCAATGGCGCTGCCCACGCAACCCGGCGGAGTCCCCTGGGCGCGCGCAAAAGGCGCGCTGCACAAAAGCAGCAGTCCCGCGACCAACGCGGAAATGGTAAAACGACCCAGCGCGCGCGGCCAGACCACCAAGGCCCGCTTTCGACTGCAGGATTCGGGTGAGGAATGAACGATGCCTTTCGGCCGGACGGGGTGGGTTGAGGTATTCATGGTTTTTGATTTCAGTTAGTGCGAATTCGTGGAGGGAACTGGCAGTCGTGCGCTGTCTGATATGAGTTTTTGGATAAGCTTTCTCTTGCTCACGGTGCGATACTAATCCTAACCACCTCGATCTTTCCATGGGGGGTTCACCATCGGGGATTTCCCCCAGGGGACTCGTGGATTCGGATCTGTCACCCATGTGGGGCTCGACAGGGAAGCGAGTTCGATGCTGACACCCTGATCCTACACCACCATGCTGGCCCGGATGGGGGAAACCGGAGTTCGTCAACAAACGGCGAACTTGGTTTGGACCAAGCCGACGTGAGCGGGAGTTTCAGCATTTCTGCGTGGCTCAGTCAGCCCCAGGTCGCGAGGCGTTCCCAAAATTATTGTCGGCAACGTCGGATGCGAAAGCTTCCCGAAGCGAGCGCGATGGATGAAGTCAGGCAACGGTTCCAGGATAATAAGTCGGTGACCAGGATGCCAACTGGCGATTCGCCTTCGTCCTCGTTCCACTCAGGATTGAGGACGAGGACGATAAAGGCTTCACAAGCCACCGGCATCCTTTCAGCGCTTGCGCCGTCGGCGACGCCATGACGCGGATCATTAGAACCGCCAACTGACTCCGGCGGTGCCATAGACGGTGGCATCCTGGTCGAGTCGGGCGGTGCTGCTGCCGGCGGATAGTTTCAGGTCGTTCAGACTCTGGAATTGCGCGCCCACATAGATACCCCAATGCTTGGTGAAATCGTAGCGCAGTAACGCACTCACGTAGTAGCCGTACAGCAACTCCGTTTTGGACTTACGGCCGGTGGCCACCGACGGGCTGCCGCCCGGCAGCGTGACTGATTCTGAGAAGTCGTAATCGAGAGAGGTCGGGGCCAAAGCCAGACCAGCACTGGCGGCAAGGCTCAATTGCGGAGTGAAATAGCATTCGGCGAACGGACCGAGACGGATACCATATGATTCACCGCGCAACTTGTGACTGCTCACCAGGGTGGCGGTGTCGGACGCGACGGTGCGGGTTGGGGTGTCACCGAGCAGCGGGCCGGGCCCGTCGAAAGTGCCGCTGTAGCCTGCCCCGGGAGGTAACACGCCATTCAACTGAAAGGTATCGGTCGTGACCGTGACGGGACTGGTGCCGCGGCGTTTGTCGCGCAAATCGATATCCGTGTAGCCGAAGGCGGCTTCGAGCCCCCAGTTGACGGAAGACTCGGAGGATAGCGAGCCCAGCACGCGCTGGTAGATCAGTTCGACTCCGTATTGCTCATCGTCGGCCTTGCGGCTGGCCGAACCGGAAAGCGCATCGGATTGCGTGGCATGAAACTGCATGGTATCGCCTGCGACCTGCGAACCTGTGTCGTAACCCCAGTTCCAGGTACGGCCACCGGCGTTTCCGCTGCTATCCACATTGACGTACCCGTCATCGTAGTTGTGATTGACCCCGCCAGTGGCCGGCCCGGGATTAGCGCCCAGATTGCCGATACTGGCGGCGTTGTTGTTTTGAAACTTTGCTTCGAAGTTCAGGCCAATGCGGGCGCCGAGGCTGAAGCGGTTCGGGTTCTCGGTCCCGGAATTATCCGCGCCCTGCACGGCGAACGGCGTGGCGGCGGCGAGCGTGAGCGTAGTGGAGAGGACGATTCGATTCATAGCGTTGCGATGGTTGTTCGTTGCGAGACTCAAGGCAGTTGCATGACCCGGTAAAAGCGGCTGCCGACACTGCCGGGCTTGCTTTCAGTTTTGGGCGGGCCGTCGTCGTACCACTGCACCCGGTTGGCCGGAGCGGTGATAATGGGATTGGCGGTCTTCCAGTTTTGCGTGTCGCTGCTGTATTGCACAGCGTAGCGGGCGCCCGGGGTGGCGGTGAATTCGATCAGGAATCGCCCGCTGGCCAATTGCACGCTGCGGTCGATCTCCAGGAGCGGACCGGTTTCCGTCACCGTGACAGGCACGGCGACCTCCACGACAAAGCCGGGCTGGGGAATGGCCTGACGATTGGCGCGATAATACTCGATCAGCAGATCAACGGCCGCACCGCCCGCCAGCGGAAGATCATACTGCACGAAGGGAGTGCCATTGGTGCTGCCGCTCGCGTTGTAAACCTGCACGTCCGATGGCAGGTTAAGAATCCGGAGCCGGAGGCCGCTAACGGAGCTGAGCGTGCTGTTGGTCACTCGTACGGTCTGTTCAAATAGACCCGTCTGCGGATTCAGGGTGATGGGTGAAGCGGACAGAACAACGACGTTGGTAGTGCCACCCGATCCACCGTCAAAGCCGGTTCCCGTAAGGGTGAAGTAGAAAGGATTCTCGTCACTGTCATTGTTGGCGATGAGCAGCCCGGCGGTCTTAAAGCCCGCGCTGACGGGCGCGAAGCGCACGGTGAAGGTGGTGCTGCCATTGGGCGCGACGGGGGCGGTGGGATTAGCCGTCACCGTGAACTGGGCCGCATCCACGCCATTAATGGTAATACCCAAACCGGTGAGGTTGGCGCCGCCGAGATTCCGGATGGTGAAGGTCAGGCTGGTGTTGGTGCCGACCACCGCCGAACCGAAATCCGCGTTGCTGACATTACTCACAAGGTTCGTGCCGTTGGGCAGTTCGACGGCAATTTCAGGAGCAGTGGCCGTCGTGCCTGTGCCGGTGAGCGCGATGTCGAAAGGATTTTCATCGCTGTCATTGCTGGCAATGTGCAACGCGGCGTTCTTGACGCCCGCGCTTGTCGGTGTGAATCGCACCGTGAAGGTGGTGCTACCGCCGGGAGCCACTGGGGCGGTGGGATTAGCTGTCACGGTGAACTGCGCCGCATCCGCACCATCAATCGTGATGCCCAAACCCGTGAGATTGGCACTGCCGACATTTCTGATGGTGAAGGTCAGGCTGGTATTGGTGCCCACGAGCACCGAACCGAAATTCCGGCTGCCAACACCATCCACCAGGTCCGTGCCGGCGGGTTGCTCGACGGCGATTTCGGGAACGGCGGCGGTTGTGCCCGTGCCCGTGAGCGCGATGTCGAAAGGATTTTCATCGCTGTCATTGCTGGCAATATGCAACGCG
>JACZKP010000075.1 GCA_014860005.1 Verrucomicrobiota bacterium
AGACAGCAGGCCAGGAACGACACGAACAGGTGCGCTTCAATGCGGGGTGCGAGTTGATGATGGATCGGGCGCCGCGCCAGGTCGCCTTTGAGTTCTTTGAAGGCTTGTTCGACTTCGGTGAGTTGCAGGTAAAATTCCCACAGCTTGGCAGGGTCCGTCTCGGTGAGGTTGGTGCGGAGGAGATAGCCGAAGCGGCGCGGGTCAGCGGGGTCGGCGGGCGGATCACTTTCAAAATACGTGCTGGTCAGATCGTAGAGGAGCACCTCGAACTGCGCGTCGAAGAGCTCGCGCCAGCGCGCGGTGAGGTGATCGAAGAGCGCCGCCTTGTGCGCCACGAGTTTGTCATGGCATTCGTAGAGGCGATGGATTTCCGCGAGCGCAAAATCTCCGGCGAGCAGGTCCGCGCTGGCGGTGTGCTCAAACCAATGCCGGGGCCGCCGCCACTCGCTCCCCGGATCAATGAGCCGGTACAGCCCGAGCGTTTGCAGGACTTGATCCCAGCGGGTGCCCTCGCGACTGGGGATGAGCTTGGCGCGCCAAAACCCGCCCAACCCCAGTTGCTCCCATAACTGGCAGCCCAGCCAGCACGCGCCCCATTGGCGCGGACGGCACAGGGCCATTTGCGAAAGGCGCACGCGCACGCTGGGAAACTCCTCGACCCCGGGGTGCGCTGGCGCGTGCGCCTCAGGAAACAGCGCGACCTGGCGCGGCGTGTCCTCGTCCTGGCCAAAGAGATCGACGGTCTTGCGCCAGGAGGATTCCTGCACGCCGTTCAGTTCGCCCAAGTAAAGCACGTGGCGCTGGACGCTGCGCTGATCGGGCCGCCGCCGGTTTTCCACGACACTCCAATAGAGATGCTCTTTGCCCTCCTTGCGACGTTTGGAACAACGCAGAAACATAATGGCGTGAGAGCATACGGAAAACTTTGAGGCCGGGAAGGGGGCAGGTCTGCACTACAAGCCCCTTTTGCAAAACCGCCCCTTGAACCAGAATGGTTTCCGCTCGAACAGCGGCTGAAAATAGTGGCTTTCACCCGCCGATCCGCCAAGTCGGGTTAGTATCACAAACATTTCAATAAGGCTTTGGAGCAAAACTGAATCGAGCTTGGTCAGATCTGGAAAACTCAGGTTTCTCCATATTCAAGCGAATGATGGCGTTGAACAATTGCGGCGATAACCGCGGGCATCGGTCTCAACCCGCATCACGGCGCGCAAACCAGCGCAAACTGTCCGCGTTCCACCCAGCCAGCGCCACGGTTGGTGCGGATAAAGAGATAGTCGCCGCTGGCGCGCACCCAACGGGCCGGCTCGCCCGCCGCCAAACGCGTGATGGCTTCCGCTCCGGTGGTGGGGGTTAGTCGCAGAGGAGTGTCGTTCGGAAAGATCACGCCCAACCGTGTGCGCGTCATGGTGCCAATATGCGCGGGCAGACTGAGCAGGAAAATTCCCAGCCCCAGCGCCGCCACCGCTTGCTGCCACGACGCCCGCCGCAGCCTCAGCACACCGGGCAAGGTCAAGACGCCCACCACCGTCCAGAGACTGCCTCCGACAATCCACCCCCACCAGTTCACCGGCAGCCAGGTGGAAGCGACTTCATACCAGCGCAGTTCTGGCGCTTCGAGTTGGACGGTTTGACGCGCAAATCGCAGATTGTTGCGCGCGTTTGCATCAAACGGATTCATCCACAAGGCCTGTTCCCACGCCAGGATTGCCTCGGCGGTTCGTCTCTGTTGCCATTCAGCGTTGCCAAGATTCTGAAATGTGCCGGCAGCAGGCTTGGCGGCCGCAACGACGCGGAAGGCCTTGGCGGCCGTTGCAAAATCCCCGGCGCGATAGGCTGCGCTGCCGGCCTCGAATGAGTTCATTGGCTCCGGGCTAGGCTGGCTCACGCCGTTCAGGGCGAGTCCCAAGCCGCAAATCAAACTGAACCAACGGGTCAACACAGTCGCGCCTCCAGTTTATTCAGCAACCCCTCGAGCACGGGTTGCAGTTCGAACAAGCCATCCGCATCCACGGACGTGCGAGAGAAAACGACTCCGTCCGCCACCGTGAACACCCGACGGACAACTTCTCCGATTCTGCCCTTTCGTTCATATTCCTCCAGCAAATCCAGCACGTCGCCGCAAACCATCGCCCGTTCCTCTGCAGGGTAATGCGGCGCGCACGCAATGCGCAAAGAGTTGACGGCATGGGCAGTGTAGCGGAGCAAATCACCGTTGCGAAACGATTGCTCCAACGCGCGGCGCTCGCGCTGCAACGCCCGGCGCGCGCGGCGCCGTCTCACGATTTCCGGATGTTGCGCAAAATACCGGCGGCGGCGGTCCCAGACCCACAATCCGGCAAAGCCCATCAAGGGCAGCAATTGCACCATGACGAACCACTTGCGCTGTTGCAGCGGCACGAGACTGCCGGTGCTGCGCCCGGGTGACGACGCGAGATCGCTTAGGGCAAGTTTGGTTTCCGTTTCAACCGGGAGCGCGTTGGCGGCCTGCAATGCCACCAAGTCCGCGGTCGTTGTCCCGGCAGTGACCGTGACCGGCACAGAAGGAATGGTCAGGTCCACATACGCACCGCGCCCCGGATCAAAATAACTGAAGGGTATTGGCGGCGTTGCTTCGATTCCTTCCCGTAGCGGCATCAGGGTGTAAGTGAACGCCACGAAACTTCCGATTGGCGACCCCGGCACGGGCGTGGGTCGGGCAGCTGGCACACCACCGGGAACCGCGGGCGACACCTGCCAATCCGGCGCTTGCGGTGGCGGCGGAGCGATGAGCCGGGGCAGATTGCCTTCGCCACGGAATATGACGACGAGTTTCACCAGATCGCCCACCGCCACGCGATTGGCGGAAAGCTGCGGCGGATCGAGTGTGAATCTGCCGATGGCACCGGTGAATCCCGGCAGCGATCCGGCGCGCGGTAAAGGCTGGACGCTGATTGTAACTGGATCAGAATCGAGCAGCAGATAACGTGGTTGGCCGTCCGGCATGACCGCCTGTCCTTGTATTACGATCGGCGTGACAATCCGGTTGCCCAGCGTGAAGGCCTGGGCGGAGAACGTGATTCTGCCGGAAATCAACGGTGTGAAAATGGTCTCGTTCACGTACGTGGGCACATGCTGCCCCACGTGAGGCAGGGTTGTGATGCTCTGCCGTGTGGCGCCTTGATCCAGCAGGAATCCGTCGCCATTCAAACGCAGGTGCGCCAGACCGAGGACGATGTTGGAACCGGAGGAGGGCAACAGCACCCGCAGCTTCACCGGCTGGCCGGCATAAATGTTGGTTTGGGCCAGTTCCAAACTGAGTTCCAGAGGCGGGGGTCCGACCAGATTGGGTTGGGCACTGACCTCCAATCGGGCGGCGGGCACGGTCACAGGCTTGCCGTAAACCTGCACCACAAATTCGGGAATGGTGAACGATCCGGTGGTGGCCGCGCGAACGTGGTGATTGATGGTTGTCAGCGGGGTGAGTTGGTTGCCTACTGGAAAGAAAATCTGTCCCCGCGCGCTGGCGCGTATCGCCAGTTGCGGTGGCGCGCTGATGTCCTCCGGCCATTGAATGGATTCGTCCAGCGCATTGAACGTGACGCGATAAGTTGTTTTTTCACCGGGCCGAACCACGGGCGGATCGAATGACACCAAAGCCTTAACCTTGCTCGACACATCAATCGAAGGTTGGGAAACCTGAAGTTGCGCGAGCGGGTCGGGTTGCGGCGCGAGTTGCGCGATGGCGGATACAGCGGCGACCATGAACAGGCCAGCGCCCAGCGTGGTAACTCCCACAGGCATTGGTCGCGCGGGCAGCGAAGCGCCTGGAGCCGCCGCCTTCGGAAACATCTTTTTTGTGGAACTGAACATCACCAATTGGGCCGGTTACGATCGCGCGGCTGGCCTTGCTCGCCTGGCCCCATGGGCAGACGGCGACCGCCTTCCAGCCTGAATCCTTCCAGCAGCCAGCCGGCTTCCTCCGGCGAAATGGAGATTTCCTGTCCGTCCTTCGACGGTCCTTCTTCCTGGCCGGCCCGCATTTCGGGTGGCTTGTCGCCTTCCTCGCCTTCCTCCTCCTCTTCCTCATCTCCCGCCGCACCCGGCGGCATGAATGGCGCGGGAATCTTTCCCCGAAGCTCCTTCAACTTCTCCCCTAACTCACCACGTTGCGCCTCCATGGCCATTGCGGCCTGTTGCATTTCTTGAATGCTGTCCACGAGTTTGGCGATGGCGCGCTCGACAATTTCCGCATTGCGCTGGGCGTTCGTGTCCGCTGGATTCAATTCCGCCGCGCCCCTAAAATCGTCCAGCGATCGTTGCCATTTGCGCAAGGCTGCGCCGTGGATTTCCAAGGCCCGACGCACTGCATCCGTGGCAGCTTTCAATTCCCGGCGCGCACCACGTCCCTGCAAGTAGGCCGCCACCATCGTCTGCACATCGTTTCCTGCGAGGGCATCCGTCGCGGTGCCGATGGCTTGAGCGGCCCGCTCCGCTGCCGCCCGGGCGCGCCGGGCAGTGGGTTTGGCTTCGAGCGATTTCTTTAGTTCGTCGGCGCCTTGCGCGAAGCGGACATGACCGAGGTTGTAGAGCGCCGGAGGCTGGAGCTTCGCGTCCTGCTTCGCGAGGGCGGTTTGTAGAAGCGCTTCTGCCTCGCGGAACTTGCCCGCGTGCAGCCGCCGCGTGCCGGCATTGAAAAAGTCCCTTGAACTCACCGGCGCCGGTTCCGGCTTCAAGACCGGTGCGTTCGTTGGCGCAATGGCGTTGGTCTTGGTTGTGGAATCCGAGTTGGTGATGGCAAGCGCCGGCGCAGTGACGGAAGCCAGCATCGCAAAACAAAGCCCGACCACCGCGCACTTCAGCCGCAGTTGGCAGCACCACTCGTTGCGCTCAACATTTTTTGGGCAGTTCTCGCTGAGTTTTTTCTTTAGTTTATTCATCACACCTTGCTCCGTCGTCTTGTGCCCACAAGGGATTCGACCACCAACAACACCAGCACCGCCGCCACCAGCACATGAAATCGGTCCACCCCCAGCTTGCGTGTCGGCGCCCCGCCGGAAGTGTTGTCGCCGGATTCCATCGCCAGCCGCACCTTGGCCAGACCTTCACCCAGCGCACCCAGTGGAAAATAGTTGCCCTTGGTCGCCTCGGCAATCGCGCGCAGCGTGGTCTCATCCAACCGGCTGCGCACCACTTCGCCGCGCGCATCGCGCACCAGTTCCATCTGACCCTGTTCGTTGATCACGCGAATCTCGGCACCTGCCGCCGTGCCGACGCCGATGGTGTACACGACCACGAGTTCCTTGGCCAAGGCTTCCGCCGTGCGCGCTCCGGCTTTTTGGAGGTCCTCGCCGTCCGTGAGCAGGACCACAATCTTGCGCCGGTCCCGCTTTTCGATCGCGCGAAACGCCTCATCCAGCGCGCGGCCAATGTCCGTGCCCGGCACCATGATGGTTTTCTCATCCAAGGCCCGCAACGCATCCTCGAACGCGCCGTAGTCAAACGTCAGCGGACATTGCAGAAATGCCTGACCCGAAAATGCGATCAAACCGACGCGCCCGCGCCCGTGCCGCCGCACGAAATCCATCACCGCCAGTTTCGCGCGTTCCAGGCGGTTCGGCGAAACGTCGGCGGCCAGCATGCTGCGCGAACAATCCACCGCGAACACAATGTCCTCGCCCAACTCCTGCGCGACGAATTCCTGCACCCCCCACTGAGGCCGGGCGAGCGCCAGGCCAAGCCCGGCCACGGCGAGCAACAACAGGAAGTTCTTGAACGCGCGCCGCGCCGGACTGTGTGTGCGTGTGAGGTCCGCAAGGAACTGCGGCGCCGCCAAAGTCGCCAATTGCCGGCGCCGCGCCCAAGCCGCATAACGCTGCAACGCCAGCAACACGACTGGCCCAAACACGGCCAGCCAGAGCCACTGCGGTTCGGCAAAATGAGGTTGTGTGAAATCCATCATGGGATGCGTCGCAGTCGCGTATTGGCCAGGACCAGTTCCAGCGCGAACAAACCGAGCGCCGCCAGCAACGGCCACTGAAACAACGGCGTGTAAGTCGTCAACCGCCGCAGCTTCACTTCGGTTTTTTCCAGCCGGTCAATCTCATCGTAGATGCTGTGCAATTCCCGGCGGTTCTTCGCACGATAAGATTTGGCGTTCGACAGCGCGGACATTTTGTTTAGCACCGCGTAATTCGCCGGTTGCAGTACAAGCGTGGGGATCACGTTGCCCTGCGGATCAAGCCGCAGCTTGCCGGTCGCGGGCTCGAACGCGGGCAACTGGCAAGGCTCCTCCACCCCAATGCCGATCGTATAGACCTTCGCGCCCAGCGCGCCGGCGAGTTGCGCGGCGGGCACCGGATCAATCTCGCCGCGATTGTTGTCGCCGTCGGTGAGCAAAATGATGATCCGGCTCTTGCTGTCCTTGGCGGACTTGAGCCGTTTGGCCGCCGTCGCGGTGGCGTCACCGATGGCTGTGCCGAGTTCGCGAATCATGCCGATGTGCAAGCGATTCAGGTTTTCCACCAGCCAGTCATGATTCAATGTCAGCGGACTGGCCAGATACGGCACGGCCGAAAACACCACCAGCCCGATGCGGTCGTTGGGCCGTTTGCGGATAAAGTCCTCCAGCACCTCCGAGGCAATGTCGAACCGGGTGATGCGTTCACCCGGTCCGCTCATATCGAGCGCCATCATGGACCAGGACAAATCCAGCACGAGCATGATGTCCACGCCGCTGGCTTGCGTTTCGGTGCGATCATTGGCAAAGCGCGGGCCCGCCAGCGCCGCGATACACAACGCCACGGTGAGCAAGCGCAGAAACAGCAACAGCCGTCCTGCCGCCGCCCGCGCCGTCGCGCCCGCCGCCCGCGCAATGTCCGCACTGGGAAAACGCAGCGCCGAATGTTTGCCCACGCGCCCGCGCAGGAAGGCATAAACCGGCAACAACGCCAGCAGCGCCAGAACCCACGGATATTGAAACTCGAAATTCTCGTTCATCGGGATGACGCGGGCTGATCGTCACTCGCCTTGGCGGCCTGCCGCAACTCCGCGCGGCGCGCTTCCCCCAGTTCCACCAGTATGAACGCCTGACTCGCAGCGCCCGGCGCTGGCGGCGTGTCCGTGGGCGCAAATTTCAATTCATCGCAGCGACGCAAAAAATCACTGAGCTTCGACGCCAGATCAGTGCCGATGGATTCATGATCGCGGACGATACGGCAAAACTCGTAAGTGGTGAATTCCTCAGCCGGGAGGTTGAACCCCGCGATCACATAACGCCGTACACACCGCGAAACCTGGCTCAAGACTTTGCCCGATTCAGGTTGCTGGCGCAGTATTTCCAGTTCCTCACGCGCCTGGACTTCCGGCGGCACGGGCGGAAATGGTTTGGGTCGTTTCCACAACCATACGATCAGCACTATAAGCGCCAGTGCCAACACACCGCCCAGCACCACCCATGAACCGTGCAGTTCCCACCAAGTAGGCAGCAACTCATCGTGCGGTGGCATCAGTTTCAGAGCCTCGTCCTGGCTTTCGGAATTGGTCGCCCCGCTCACAGGCAGGACAGCGAGGAACATGACCGCCACCCAGCCTGTCCACGCCTGTCCTACGGTCCTCAAATTTCGGATTTCGGCCTTCGGGTTTCGTACGTTCATCCCCGCCTCCTGCCACGACGGAGTTCGAAGAAACGTTGCAGCGCCTGGGCGAACGGTTCCGCCGTGCTGAGTCGTAACGTGTCCACGCCGGCATGACCCAGCGCGCGGTCCAGGTCGGCCAGCCGTTGAGCATTGGTCTGCGCAAATTCCTGGCGCACGCCAGCCCGGGCCGAATCCAGTTCCAGCAGTTCGCCGGTCTCGGCATCTTCAATCGTCAGCAGTCCCGCCGGCGGCAATGTGCTTTCGCGCGGGTCATGCAAATGCACGCACACCAGATCGTGTCGCGCATTCGTAAGACCAATGTCTTGAATGACGTCGCGATGGGTAGTGGCTCGAGCATCCCGCACGTTCGATTCGAGCCGAACGGGCGCGACGCACGTGCCACCACCAAAGCTGTGCAGAAAATCGGTGAGCAGAAACACAATGGCACGGCGATGCAGCACATGATTCAGGAACGTCAATGCGGCCGGAATGTCCGTGCCGCGGCGCTTCGGTTCAAAGAACAACATCTCGCGAAGCAGACGCAGAATATGACGGCGGCCCTTGCGCGGCGGCACGAAAAGTTCCACCTGCTCGGAGAACAACAGCAACGCCACCTTGTCGCTGCTGCGCGCAGCGGAAAGCGCCAGCGTGCCGGCAATCTCTGCGGCGAACTCGCGCTTGGTGCGCTCGGTCGAACCGAACGCGGACGACGCCGAAACGTCCACCGCCAGCACCATCGTCAGTTCGCGTTCTTCGCGGAAGCGTTTCACGAATGGGCGGCCCATGCGATTGCTGACGTTCCAGTCAATGTCCCGCACGTCGTCGCCGGGCATGTATTCGCGCAACTCCTCGAAGTCCATGCCCCGTCCTTTGAAATGGCTGAGATACGCGCCCACCATCGTGTCGTTCACGAGGCGGTTGGTGCGCACCTCCACGCGGCGGACGGATTCGAGCAGTTCGGTGATGGTCATGCCGGTGAATCTTGATTCATTATTGAGGATTTCTCAACTGCGGCCTGCGTTCAATTGGGAGGTCAAGTCGTCGTGGCGCAGCCAACCAAATTCCAAGTATTCGCGCAGATGCAAAACCGTGTCGCAGACCGCCTCCAACCACCTCTCCGCAACCTCATCGCTGAGGTGTTTGGCCAGCCAATAATGCTGACGGTCCAGTTCCAGCCAAAAGGCCGGGCGAACCAGAAATCTCATGCGGCCTTCTTCTCCGCGGCCAGCCGCTTGCGTGAGGTTTGGCAGGTCTGGTCAAACCGGGCCTTCATTGCGGCGGCGGAATACTCGTTGGCCTCGCCGCTGGCCAGCGCCTCGTCAATGAGCCGCTTGACTGCGTCAGTGGAGGCACGATCCTGTTGCTCGAAACTCGCTTGCACTCTCGCTAGGACTTCCTGGGCGGTGGTTCGAAAATTGGCTTCGCTCGCGCGCTTCAACTGCGCGTGCAGGTCCATCGGGATGTCCTTCGACGTGATACTTGCCATACGCCAGCACCATAACTCGGCCCAACTGGCCGTCAAGCCCCGCTTGCGCGGCCGCGGCAATCGCTGAGATACGCGCCCACCATCGTGTCGTTTACGAGGCGGTTGGTGCATATTTCCACGCGGCGGACGGATTCAAGCAAGTGAGAAAGTTTTATTCTATATTATGTTCTATGCTTATCCGATTGTCAGCCTGCTCAATCCTCGAAACCCGGTTTGAAAAATGAGGGCATATTCAGAAATCAGTAGTGCCGCTTGACCGGTGTTGGCAACGAGGAATATGCCGGCCCGATGGAGGCGGTACCGGACGGATTTATTCTCCCCACATCAACGAACGGCTCGCACAAAATACGAATCGTTTCGGCCACAGGCTCAAGAGATTCTTCTCCGCAGCCAGGAAACCAGCCGCCTAGCTAAGGAGGTTCTCAACACTGTCGAAGGCCGACGCCAAATCCCACCCAGCAGATTACGCCCATTTGCAATAATGGAGGGCGATCAAACCGTGCTGTTGAACTGCCGCAATGGGGTTCTCAAGGTGACACCGGAAGATGCGGTTCTGGTGCCACACAATTTGCAGCACATGTTTACCCGGCAAATCGCTGCCGCCTACGATCCGAACATCGGATGTGATGTCTTTGAGCGGGTCGTGAGTGAAGCCTTGCTCGACGAGAAGGATCAGCAGTTGTTCCTGAGCTACGCAGCTTACGTGCTTCAGCCGAATTGCAAACTCCACGCCGCACTTGTCTGCCACGGCCTTGGCGGCACCGGGAAAAGCACCGTCTGGGATGCTGTGTCGGCGGTGATGGGCACCGATCTCGTGATGAACGTGTCGCTGCGGCAACTATGCGCAGGTAACGGTTACTCCATCCCAAGGCTGCGGTTCGCCGCCTTGAACGTCGGCACGGAAGCGCCGTCCGGCGAACTTGCCGAATCCGACATGTTGAAGATGTTGGTGTGTGGTGAGCCGGTGGAGGCCCGTGCGATCTATGGCAGACCGGAGAAACTCGAAGGCTATTCGGTGAAGTTTGTCTTCTTGTCGAATCACCTGCCAAGGTTCAAGAGCGGCACGGATGCCGAACTTCGTCGGCTGCGGTTTCTTCAGTTCGACCGAAAGCCCGACAAGATTGATCCCCTGTTGGCACCCAAGCTGGCCGCCGAAAAAGATGGCATCTTCTCCAATATCATGGTGCCGTGTCTGCGGGGCCTGCTGGCTACGCCGGTGATACCAGAAGGCGGTGAGGCATCCAGAGCAGCAAAGAAACGGTTCGCACTTGAGAATGATCCAATGGAGTCGTTCGTGGCGGAGTGCTGCGTGCTGGGGCCGGACATTTACGAACCCAAGGAACGGCTTCATCGTGCGTTCGTGGCGTGGGCCAGAGACAAAGATGTGGCCCTGGGTCTCCAGACCTCGGAACACTTCTTCCGACACCTGCGTTCCCGCAGAACCGGCTTGGGTGACTACCGCCCCAAGGTGGATGGCCAACGACGGCACTGCTTGAGGGGTGTTCGCCTCAAGGAAGGCGTGCCGCTCGTGGAGGAGTATGAGTTGGACGAGGTTGGACGCAGGCGGCGGGGTGGACGCATCAACGTGGACATGGTGTGAATGATGTCCAAGCAATGTCCGGGCAGCGTCCAGGCAACAACTGCGCCTGAACGCTCTAAAATCAGGGCTTGTCCAAGCAGTCCAGGCAAAACCTCCTACCTTTAATTTCGAGGCTTGTGAGGGGGGGGCAATCTAAAAAAACGCTCCGAGGCGAAAGGTAAGAGAATTACCTGGACTGCCTGGACTGCCCGGACAGCTACGGCAGCAGCGTCGGCCCCTGCCAATGTCACCGGCGACTGAACCGGAACGTACATCACGTCTCGCCGTTGCGCTGGAATGTGCGTCTACGGCACCTGGCTGGCCCCTGGAGAGGCTTTCGCCGGTCGGGGGCCTGGTTGGGTGTCACCATTGTTGACGACGGCTGTGCGGGCGGTCTGGCTTTCTGGTGCCACTTCGATCACGATCTTCACGACACAAGCTCGGCAAGCGTCACTTCAAAATCGTCCTCGGCAACCGTGAGCAGTTATTGAATGACATGGATGCCGAGGTCACCTGAGTCTTGGTATTCACGTTGACGGTCGCTATGCCAGTGCCGTGCAAAGAGCGTCCAGTCCTTCCGTGATCTTTTCTTTCAGAAGCGTCTCTGACAGCCAGAACGGTTTGTCCGTTATCGTGACGGTCACCTTGCCGATTTCAAAACGGAACTCCCCCTTGACGCCATGACCGGCCAAGTTGCCGTGAAGGCAGTCCGGGCCGAATTTGTAATCACCGGCCACACCACCCGACGAGAATGAGCCAGCACGCTCATCGCCGGTGATCTTGACGGCATTTTGCGCGGCGAGCTTGCAGAGCATTGGATAGCTCGGAAGCTGTTCAATCTTTCTGGTTATCGTGAATGACGTATTCATGGACGAGTTTTTCGACAGAGGCATTGAATAGCACCGTGTCGGTGTTGATCGCCGAATCTTGGTTGCAGGGAGAACCGAAGTCAAAGCGGTACGAATCAACGGCGCCCTTCGGCAATCGCACGCTGACTGAAAGTAGCCCGCCACAGGCAGGCGAAACCGCCCGTCTGGAGGCCACGCGGACTTAGCTCGTCCTTACCTGAGCATCAAAATCCGCTGCCTGCTGGGCTTGTCCTTGAGGGTTCGTCGCTTCACTCGTACAACGCTCACTTGAGCCAGAGGACGGTGACGCCTTCATTGGTTGCGCCCAAGTCCGGGTCGCCACGCAACTCCGGCACCGTCTCCAGCAGCGCCAACACGGTCGGGTTGAAAATCGTGAAATCCTCGCCCGCGATGAAGTCCTTGATGACGCCCTCCTTCTTGCGGAGCGCGAACGACTTTCTCAGCCCGAAGTAAAGCTTCCCACCCTTGCCGGACGAGCCGTAGCCGTGAATCACCTTCAGCACCTTCACGCCGTTGCGCTTGGCCTGTTTGATCTCCCCGATCACCAACCGCCGGGCATCATCAAGCGTGGGCAACCCGGCCTCGACGTTGTATGTGCGAATCGCGTTCACTCGTTTACACTCGCCCTCACTCAACCCATGCCGCAGCACTTCTTGTACTTCTTGCCGCTGCCGCAGGGACATGGGTCATTGCGTCCGATTCTAGCCGTGCCCCGCACCGAGGGCGGTGCCATGTAGCCGACCGGCGCAGGCGGTTCGGCATCGAAAGGGAAGTTGAAATACTCGAACACCGCTTTCGTCCGGTCGTAAATTCCACGCTCGGAAATCTCGGCCTGCTCACACATAAGATTCATGGGCATGAAATCGCGTTGGATGAAATGAACCAAATCGAGTGGATCACAGGTGACCGCCACTTGGATTCGCCCGTCCACCTGCATCGTGTTGGCAGACGGCAGGCAACAAATCGTCATGGCCCGGAGCGTGTCCACGTCGAGGTTGCAGAAGTAGAGCCAGTAAGGCCACGCCTGATGGAACGCGGAGTAGAACCGCCGGATTTCCGGGATCAGGTGAATCTCACGCGGATCGTCGTCCCAGCCTTCGACGCAAAAAACGAAACAGTTCATCATCTCGCCCAGCCGTCTGCCGGTCGGCAGCTTGTCGGGGGCATACAGGTCGAGGAAATGGCTGAAGTCGCACTGCTCCACCTTCGAGCGGCTGAACGTGTAACAAATGAGATCGTGTCCCATGCTGGCAATTGTGCTTCGTCTGCTAGGACCGATTGGCCGGACGTTTTCTTCGCTCGAACTTAAACAAGTCTCTGACCTCGACCCGGAGCACGCTGGCAGACTTCTCCAATCCCGCCACCGACGGTGCGTTCACGCCGCGCTCAACCAGACTGATGAAGTCCTCCGAACAGCCGACCGCTTTGGCAAGCTGCATTTGGGTCAGTTGCCGCGCTTTGCGCAGGTCGGCGATCCGTTGACCAAGTTTTCTCTGAAGCATGAAGTCGGTTTACCAGATTTCGCCGGGGAGGGCAACGCAGCTAAACTACGGGCCTCCGGCGCCCTTGTCGGAAACCGGAGCCGGGGCATTTCAGGATTCGTTGCTCGCCTTTTGCCGGGAAATCCAATATCAAGCACGGACAGTTTCGTACACATGAGTCTCAGCGAAATAACGAAGAAGGTGCTGCGGTTGGTGGAATCGCGGTCAGGCATCCCCGTCCATGTTGAACCCGATCCCAGCTTGCCGGGGAATCTCGTCGGCGTGGCCAAGGAGAAGCGGTCGCAGCTTTGGGCGCGAAGGACGGGCATCAATGCGTCGCTTTCCAAGTCCTCCATTCGCTCGTCGCCTTCCACAAAAAGCAAGATGTCGTCAAGCCCCGTAAACAGACCCGCCCAGCATTTTGCGAATTGGTCGAGTCGAGGATTCTGAGAGGCTAACTTGCTAACAAGTTGCCCTTCGGTATTTGTGCCGAGAACCCACGTGTTGGCGCTCAGGTCGCGGCTGGCGATTCTTTCCCACGACAGGCCGACCGGCGTAAAAGGTAGTGTCTTCACTCGCGCATAATCGAATCCGGGCGTTGGCTTCGGCTGCTGGAAGAAAATGCTCACGTAAGTAAGCTTGTCCTCAAAGACCGGCAGGTCGGCCAAATCCAACATTCTGGTGAACCCCGAATTCCGAAGGAAGAATTCGCGGGTTTTACGCCCATATTCCGTCGCGAGAAACTGATTTGAACTGATAAAGACAGCGTTGCCATCGCGGCTGCAAATCCTCATCGCGAGTTCCATGAACAGTGTCGAAATATCAATTCTTTTCCACGCGGTCGTCCAGTGAGCCTTATACGCATCAATGATGTCGTGTGAAAGATTTTGGACGCGAACATACGGTGGATTGGCGATAACAACATTGAAACCCTTCTTCGTGTGAAAGACTTCCGAGAAATAAATCTCGAAGTCGAAGGCTTCCTTGCCGTCGGTCAGTTCATGGATGATCTGGTCAATCTGCTGTTTGAGGTCGGACTTCTTGGAGGAATCCGTCTGGTCGAAGTAGAGAGGCTTCAGCTTTTCCAGCTTTTGGAACAACTGCTGGTTAAACAGATTTTTCTCCACGCCGAGCAGCGAGTTGCCGGTGACGATTTTGTAATCAAGATTGGGCAGCGGCTTGATTTGCTTCACATCTTCCTCGTCCACCACCAGTGAGAGCCAGAGGCGGAGCTTGGCGATTTCGACCGCGCCGGGGTCAATGTCCACGCCGTAAAGGGAGTTCTGGATGGCGTGGCGCTTGAAGTGGTAAGGCGTCCGGTCGTGAACATCGTTGAAATAGGGAGTGAGAGCGCAACGCGCACGGACAATCTCTGTCATCATGCCCACGGGATACGCGCCGGAACCAACGGCGGGATCGCAGACAGTGATGTCAGCCAGCTTTTCGTCAATGAGGCGGGCGTGTTTCTCAATCGTCGCTGGCATCTTGATGGGATACTTCGCGTCCACGGCCTCGTAGTGGGAGATTTGCTCGCCGAGGTAGATGAAGGTTTCGATGTCCTTCCGAGGCACGATTTCCTTGTCAGTGTTGAGCGCGGTGTCGAGGTAGTTGATGAGGCTCTCCTGACACATGTAATGGACAATCTCACGGGGCGTGTAAAACGAGCCAAGCCCCTTGCGGCGGTTTTCCTCGATGAGATTCTCGAAGACCTTGCCCAGCATTTCCGGGTCAATGGCCACTTCCTTTTCCAGCGGCTCCGCTTCGTTGACGGTGAAGTTGTAGCGGTCGAACACGTCGAGCACGCCGGTCCCAATGTCGCCTGCGTCGTTGCGCTCGGTGTTTGTAAACAACTTGTTCGGCAGGGTGATGTCGGTCTTCCGCCAGTCATAGTCACCCATCGGCTCGAACAGGCCGCCGTTCAGGAAGGGGATGCGGCACTTGAAGCGGTTGCACCACGCTTCATGGCCCCGGTCGGTGGCCAGCGTGTCGTAGAACAGCGGTTCCAAAACATCGTTGAAGAAGTTCCCGTAGGCACCGTGGTCGCCACGACACAGCCGCCGGAGAAAGTCGTGTGGGCCGGTGCCCCAGTCCTGTCCCTTGGCCACACCCAGCCAGCCCTTCTTTTGCAGGAAATACAGGAACACGATCTGGCCCATGAGCTTCTTGGCGAAATCCACGGTGCTGACGTTCTTGGCCTTGAACTCCTTCCCGATGTCGGGGTCTTTGGCCGCCAGCTTGCGAAGCGCGGCCTCGATGTCGCCGAACAGGGCGGCATACTGGTTGAAGAATTCCTTGGTGACAGCCTCGACGCTGAAGGCGTCTTCGATCTGGGCCAGTGTGGGGTAGTTCGCGGTTCTGCGCCGGGACATCAAGTGGGAGTACTTCCAAGCCAGCCCCGCCGCGCACGCCAGTCAGGCACTCGCGCCGCGTGAAGTCATCCTGTCATCGTACCTCGTGCAACAGCCATGAACACCCAGCAAGCCCGCTCCCTCGTCACCCAGACTTTTCCGCAACCGTTCGACAAGGGGCGGTTCCGCCAGTTCACGGTTGAACTGCTGAACCACATTGACGAGTCCAAGGCGCAGGCGTGGAACGCGACCTACATCAAGGACGCCTTCAAGAATCACGTCGCCCGGTTTGAGCGCCTCGGCACCTACACGTCGCCGGAGGATGAAAAGCTCGACGTGCTGGTCGTCCACCTGACCACCGGGGCCAAGCTGGAACGCGCCCGCACCGCCATCCGCAATTTCGTCGCGGACCACCTGAAACAGCGCAACGAAAAGGACGCGGCGCTGGTGGCGTTCGTGTCGCCCACGGAACGGCAGTGGCGCTTCTCCTGCGTGAAGATGGAGTACGCCGCCGTGGAAACTTGAGTTCGCTTTCCTCATCCTCGTCCTCGCCGGTGATCGTCTTCTTCGAGTTCCACCTTGCGAACAGGTCGTGGGACACGATTTCCTCGCCCTCGGTCAACAGCCGCGCATCCGCGCCAAGCATCTGGATGAACGCGTGGATTTTCGCTTCGGCGGCTTCGCGGAGCTTGATGAGGTCGTTGCCTTCCTCGGTGGGGAAAAAGTTGTAGGTGTGAATCTTGTCGAACTTGGTGTCCACGCGGTTGACGCGCCCGACACGCTGAATGAGGCGGGTCGGATTCCACGGGATGTCGTAGTTGATGACGACGTTGGACCGGTGGAGGTTCACGCCTTCGGCCAAGACTTCCGTGGCGACGAGGATGCGGTACTCGTCCTTGGGCCGATACGCCTTGGCATCGAAGTTGGCGATGACATCCTCGCGCACCGTCTTGAGCGATTCGCCGGTGAACAGGAGGACTTTGGAGTCCACTTCATCGCGGATTTTTCCTGCGAGATAAACGGCGGTTTCCTTGCTTTCGGTGAAGATGATGAGCTTGCCGGTTTTAAGCAGGTCGGTCTTTTTCAGGATGACGCGGAACGATTCCCACTTGGGATCACGCGTGAGCTACGAATTGCTGGCGCAGATCACCCGTGGCAAGCGCATCGTGTTGGTGTCCGCCACACCGTTGAACAACACGCCGCAGGACATCCTGAGCCAGATCAAACTGTTCCAGCCGGGCAAGAACAGCACCATCCCGAACGTCCGCAACCTCGAAGCCTTCTTCGGCCAGATGCAGCAGAAGCTCAAGGGGCTGGATCGCCAGCGTGACCGCGAGACTTACTTCAAAACCGTTCAAGACAACGCTCGCCAGACCCGTGAGAAAATCCTCAAGTTCCTAATGATCCGCCGCACGCGTACGGAGATCGAGCGGTACTACGGAGAAGACCTGAACAAGCAGGGTTTGAAGTTCCCCGAAGTCACGAACCCGGAGCCGCTGTTCTACAAGTTCAACAAAACCGAGAACGAAGTCTTCGATGAGACGATCCGGTCCCTCACGCACGATTTCAAATACGCCCGCTACACGCCACTGGCCTACTACACCGGCAAGCGTGACGAACAGGAAATCCAGAGCCAGCGCAACCTCGCCAAGTTCATGAAAATCCTCACGGTGAAACGGCTGGAGAGCAGTTTCACCGCGTTCCTGTCCACACTGGGCAGGTTCATCCACACCTACGAGCGCGTCATCGCGGAGTTCGACAAGGGCCACGTGTACATCAGCAAGAAGTACATTGGCAAAATCTTTGAACTCTTGGAGTCCGACGATCAGGAAGCTATTGAGCGGCTGCTGGAGGAAGACAAGGCCGAGAAACTCTCCGCCAAGGATTTCACACCGGAGTTCACCGCCGATCTTCGTAACGACCTGAAAGCCTTGGTAAAAATCCGCAGCCTGTGGAAACAGGTCTGGGTGTCCTCCGTGCGGAAGCGGTGCGATTCATCAATGAAGACGGTGGTGAATTTCTGGAGGTCGCGATTCACCAGCGAATGGAGTTTGCCGAGGGACTCCCACAGGAAGCCGCGTACACCGAACTCGCGGAAGACATTGGGCCATGAGCCGGGGTTGTGTTCGTCAAGCAGGTGCGGGGGCGCGATGACTAGGCAGGGTTCATTGATGTGCTGGGCGAGCAACGCCGACATGTAGGTCTTGCCCAAGCCAACCACGTCGGACAGGAACGCGCCGCCGTACTCGTCGAGGACTTTGCGGGCGTTCAGGACAGCTTCCTCCTGATATTTCAGTTTCTTGAAACCCGCAGGCAGGTACATGTCCTCGATCTCGTCCGGCAGGTTGAGTTCGCCACGGAAATACTCGTAGAGGAATTTCAGGTACAGTTCGTAAGGCGTGAACTGGGCAAACGGCGATTTGACCTCGATGGTGGTGACGTAATCCTTGGTTACATCCACCGCCTTGGCCCAAAGCTCGTTGAACTTCTGGATGGCGAAGTCGTAGTCGGGTTCTTTAACTCGACGTTGAACTCCAGATTATCCTGCAAGCCCGCTTCGGTCAGGTTGCTTGAGCCGGTGATGACGCGGCCTTTGTCAATGTGGCCGTCTACAAACGTCATCACGTAGAGCTTGGCGTGGAGGCGCTCCGACGGATAGGCGCGGACTTCCAGTTTGCCCGATTTGATCCACTCCACGAATTTGCGAACGCCGTCCTCGATGTCCGAACTGTCGCCGGACTTCTGCAACTCGGTCAGGATTTCGCCCGGCAACTGCTCGCGGACGTGGGCGTGGGACTCCAGAACGAACTCCTGCTGCTGTTTGGCAGTCTGAATCAAATCGAAGGTTGCCCGGTCGGTTTTGATGCCGATGAGGATGCGGATTTTCTCCGTCTTGGTGAGCGCGGGATGGAGCTTGTGGAAACCGCTGATGAAAAAGTAGCCGACGAGGCAGTCGAAGAACCGTGTGTTGTCGCCAAGCAGGACGCCGAAGCGGTCGCTCAGGTTCTTGCCCTGCTCGTTGGTGATGAATGTCAGGTCGGAAGACATGGCGGGGCGTCAAAATCTTGACGGGTGCTGGCGCATCCAGACGCCGGTGTGATAGCCCAAAGCGTGACGATGGCGGCTGGGGTCACCACTGCGGACGCTGCCGCTGGTAATTTCCCACCAGCCTTGCGGCTTTGCCAGACCAGTGCCGTTGCGTGAAGTGGTGTTGCTCATCGCATCCCGTCACGGGATGCAGAGCAGCGTAGGGATTTTGTAAACTGTGAGCAAGCAAGGGTACTCGGTCACCAGCGCGACGCCCTCATTCATTTTCGCCCGGAGCAATAGCCAGCGGTAATGATCGTCCTTGGCCCGCTGGTTCCAGTCGCAATCGTCACGCCGGAACTCGACGATCTCGCCGACCTCCTGCAACGGCAAATCCAGCGCCGCCTGCCGAAGCTCCTGGACGAGTTGGCGGGCGCAGGGTTCGTCGCCGGTCGCGCCAAGTTGATAGTGGATCGTTAGGCCCATATCATGCGCGGTCAAATCCGCTCGACGACCTCCACCGCCGGTTTGCGCACGGATTTTCCCTTCGCCAGCTTGATTTCGATCTGGGGCAAGACCCAAACCGGGCGCGACACGCCAGAGAGCACGGCGAAGCCAGTGCGGACTTTGTGGCGCTTCAGCACGGTTTCAATCTCCAACGGCAACTGACTTTGAAGCCATTGGCCGTCAGCGGGCGTTTGGCCGAAAGCGGGGTCTTCACAAACCTGCTCGGCGACGGCTTCCTGCAAGTACTCCCGGCTGAACGCCACCAGCCCGGCCTCCTTCTTTCCGTGCAGCGTGCTCACAGGAAAAAGCCAGACACGCGGATGGGACAGGAGCGCCTCTTTGACCGCCTTGGCAATCCGCTCGTTTGAAACCTTCGGATCAGAGGCCGCCGTTCGCACAGGCTGCGCCGTTTTGGCCGGGCGCTGGCAAACGCTCTCAAAATTGAACACCCGTGCGGGCAGCACGAACGGCTGGCTGGGGGCACTCCAGAAATAGCAGTTGCCGGGGATTGGCTCGCCCCGGATGAAGCCCAAGATTTCATCGCTGAAATAGGCGTTGTGCCGTTTGAGCGTTTGCAGATCGTTCTCGTTGAGCAGGTGCAGCACGAAGAAGTTGTCGCCTTGGCTGATGATCTGGTCGGAGATGGAACTGGGCTGCTGCGTCACCAGCACGCAGCCCAACCCGTATTTGCGGCCTTCCTTGACCCAACGTACGAACACGTTCCGGTCATCGAGCGTCCGGTCGCCCAGCATCGTCTGGGCTTCCTCCAGCACCGCGAGGCAGCGCACGGTCTGGCCTGTCTTTCGATCCGTCAGATGCCGCACGTTGTTCTGGAAGATGCGCCGCAGCAGCATCCCGGTGATGGCCAGCCCATCCTCACTGCCCAACAGGGAAACATCGGCGATCACCACGCGCTTCTGCTTCAGTTCTTCGAGGAGGTTTTTGCCGAGTGTCGCGCCCGGTCGGTGCAGCCGCTTGATCGGCGGGACAAGGTTGTTCTTGATGGCCGAGAGGCTGACATCGGTTTGCTGCTGCCGACTTTGTTGCGCCCGATATTGAAGCAACTCCGCGATCTTCCGATCCTCGGTGGCGAAGCCATCCTTGGCCAGCAGAGCCACAAGCTCCCTCCAGCGATCCCAGTCCTGACTGCGCAGCAGATTGGCGAAGACCGAGTCCTGTTTTTCGTGGGCGACAAAACCCGCCACGATGTCCTGCGGCGGGAAATCTCCGAAGTCCACGTACACATTGCCTCTGAACACGTCGGCGTGCTGCGGTTCCACCGTGCGGTTGGTGTAAAGGGAAATCCGGTCGCGCAGCGCGGGCACGTTGACCAGTCCCGGTCGACCGTGCGCGTCGGGCAGGGCGTATTCGCCTTCAGGATCGAAGATCAGCAGCCCGACATCGGGCGGGGAGGAATAAAGCTGTGACATCAGGTACTTGATGAGGTTGCTTTTGCCGTAGCCCGCCCGTGCAAAAACGAAGCTGCGTCTGCCCTTGAGCCGCTCCACGCTGAACCGCACGGGCACGCTCTTGAGTTCACGCTGGCCATAAACCAGATGACCCAGCGGCGTGGCGGTGGGATCGTCTTCGAGGCCCACGTTGCACAGGAACGCGAGCGCCGTATCCGAGGGCACGCGCACCTTGCTGCCCAGTGTCGCAAAGGCACGCTCGCCCACCGAGAACTTGAATTTGTCGTCTTGGGCTTGAAGTTGCAGATGACCGAGCAACTGCATCTTCAGGTTGTAGCGCAGCATCTGCCGCATGAGCGGGGCGGGCACGGCGTCTTCGGTCTTGGCGAGATCGACGAGGTAGGCATCCCCGCGATCCGTCGCCAGTTGCCCCGCCGCGTGGTAACGGCTGACGCGCCCCACCAACGCCTCGCTGGCGCTCAACTCGACGAGCAGAAACTCCCCGAATCCCGGCAGCCCGCGCTCCTGGTGGGGCACCACCACGTCCACTTCCAGTTGGTGCGGCAGGGGCGAGAAGCCTTTCAGTAATCCCACCGCCGGTGTGTTTGCGTACAGTTCAGTGCTCATGTTGGTCGTCGTCCTCCATCCTCTCCACCAGTTGCCTGCCCACCAGCCTCAGTTGCCGCGCTGTCCGGGCGACGGCAGGATCGCGTTCGGCGACCTGTTGCAGCAGGAGGGATTCCAGCATCTCGATCTCCAAACCGCCCATGTGGGCGTGTTCATGCGCCCGCACCAGCGCCTGCGGATAGCCGCGCAGGGGAAAACTCGCGTGCGCCGAGTCGGCCAGCAGCGACATGACTTCGCCAACCCGATCCGCCTGCCAGTCCGCGATGTCCACCGGCATCAGCGGCACCCCTTCGCCCCGATCCAGCCGCGCAATGTGCAGCCGCCCCATCGCCCGGCTGCCGATCCAGCGGTACTGTGAGGGCGCAGCTTCGCGCTCCAGTTCAGCGGGCACCGGCAGATAGGCAGGCTCACCGTTGCTGAAACTCTCGGTCAAACCCAGAGCCACCGACAGGTAGCTCAGCACTCGTGACCGCTTCGCCACGCCGACCAGGAGATGGCCATGCTTGACGGTCAGCATCTCGAATTTCTCCCGCAACCGCTGAAACACCGCATCCGTCAGCAGCACGCTCCGCAGCAGTCCGTCACGGATCAGCAGCTTGACCGGTGGCTGGCTGGCGAGCTTCAGCAGCGCCGCCCACTCCATGAGTTCACGCAGCATCGACAGCAACTGGCTGCGCTGAAAATCCGAACGCGGCAATAGCTCGTTCCAGTCCAGTTGCAGGTACGCCAAGAACCGTTGGAGGCGCGGGTTGGATTGAAAGAAAAAGCGCAGGATTTCCTCCGGCTTCAGCGACTGGGCGATGAAGTCCTCGAAATAGATTTCGCCCAAACTGTCGGCGACCCGTACCACCTGCAACTGCATCGGTTCAAGGCTCAGCTTGTTCTCACCCCCGTCCGTCGCCACGGTGGCCACCACGGTCAGCGGCTTGGCGCTGACCGGACGGATGCGTATGGGAGTGGGGCGTAATTTCACCAGACGCTTCTGCGTCGCGGAGAGTTGCGGCCACTCCTGATTCAGCGCCAGTTCAAGACTCCGTTGCAGCCGCCCAAGCCTTTCGGTCGTGAAGTGCATCCGGTGGGGATTCTATGGGCGAGCCATTTGTCACGATAGACAAAAGGTTCCTCCACGGCTGAACTGGACGGCGCCCGGCGGCTGGGAGAGCGCGTGGCCCGATTGGCGGTAAAGCGAAACGAGCCGAGACGACAGCCGATGCGAAGCCATAAGCTCTGAATGAGGTTCGACTGCTCTAGGTCACAGTCTTCGTTCGGCCTTTCAAGCCGCGCCAGTTGCTCTGACCCAAATCGAACACTTGGGACACCAGGTCGGTTACGCCAGTCGCTGCTCAGCGCGGGTCAGAGTCTGCCGATCAGGAATGGCTTCGGACGAGGCTCGCTGATGCGATTACGCCCTTTGAGCCAGCCATCCACGTAAACATCCACCCTGGCCCGATCTCCCCGGATGACGGCATGTCGTCGCCGGGGCAGGAGACTACGCTTTCTCGAACACCCCGACCGAAACGGTGAGCCTGGCCCCGGCACCCCGCAGAGAATAAAATTCCGGCCTCACTGACAACCCTCGTTCCCGGAATGAACGAAGCACCGAGGTCTTGATGACCCTTGGCGGACGAAATTCCATGATCCGGTCGCAATCGCCGTCTACGATGATCAGTCGGTGCTCTCGAACTCGGCGCAACCTGCGGCACTCGAACCCGGCCTGGCGCAGGGCCGAGCGTATGTCACAGTCAAATGCTTCCACGGCCCACTTCTTAAGCAGACCGCTTTCAGCGATGAACTCCTCGGCGTCGAGGATCGTGCTGGATTCGGTTGTCATCATACGTTCGTAGACAATTCTCACACCGGTCAGGTTCCTTGGCTAAATCTATTTTTCCCGTAGTCAGTATCTTCTGACACCGCAAATCGTCTTCGGATGGCCAAAGGAGGATACGGACACGGATTCTATGCCTATTTTACAAGCACTTGCGACATAGCCCACCACCATAGGTCCGTGTGGTATGGGTGCCGTGCTACGTGGGGCATGTCGGTGAACAATCTATGGGTATTGTTGACTCCATAGCCGGTGCCGGTGGGGGATGCAATGCCGTCGTTGGGTGGTGGGGGACGTTGTAAGTGGTGGGGCAGGCATGGTTTCGTCTACATAATCACGGTCACACACTGGCCCACCATTTTCCCGATGCTGGTTCAAGAAGCTCTGGCCTCCCTGATCGACCAGACCAAGCAGTAGTCTGGCAAAGACTGCGAATCCCCTGTCTCACCAAACGGAGGTTTCCGGTATGGGCACACGGGGCCTCTGGGTCGTTTGTGTGGTTCCAGCCAGAGCCTCAGAGCGTCAGGCATGGGTGGTAGCCTTCGGATTGCAGTCTTGGTTATCGCGGCGGGAATTTCGATCTCCCTGTCTTCCCACTTGATATTAGCCCAATCGAGCCGCTTGATTTCTTCCGAGCGCAGACCCGCGAACGCGCCAATGACCAGCGCGGGAACCAAATCCATCTTGGCGTTTGCCAGGAGCGTGGTTAGTTCCAAGGCAGTGAACACCTGAATCTCACCGGGCTTGGCAGAAGCTTTTTCGACCTGAAGGATGCCAGTGTGCGTGGCCGGAACGTAACCACGGACTTGGGCAAAGCGGAAAAGCGTGCCGATGGCGCGGCGGAAGTTGTTCCGTGTTCGCGGTGCCATCTTTAGGCCATTGAGGTATCTCTGAATGTCAGTCGGCTCGACCGTGTGAATTGGGCACCGAAATGCTTGGGCGAATCGCGTCAGGCGCAGTCTCAAGTCTGTAAGATAGAGTTTCGAGCGCCCGTTGCGCTTCTTGTTGTCTAACAGTTCCGTCACGACCTCCTCGACCGTCCGGGACTTTACCTGCCGCGTCTGGTTGGCCAGGTAGAACTTAACAGCTTCGACCAGAGAATCGTTGCCCAGCAGCTTTACGGCTTGGGCATACTCGTGAGCGGCAAGATCGAGCGGACGCCCGGTCGGTTTGACCGCCTCAACCGAGCGGCGGTAAACGAGACAGTCCTGGTTGCTCAACACGAGAGCGTCAAGGTCGCCCGTGGCCTTCCGCTCTACCAGCGACAGCGCGAGTTTCTTGGCGTCTTCGTAGCTGTTGCGCACCTTGCGCACGAACTTGCCTCGGACGTGGTAGCCAACGGTGTAGCCCTTGGACTTGTCCTTCGGCTCGTAGATCGTGGCGCTCACGCCCAGCTTCTCGACCCGCTCTGGAAACCTCTTCGTCTTCATAGGGTCAAGAACTGAATTGGCCCCAGAAAACGGTCGCCGTTTTCAGGAATTTTTCAGGAAATGACCCCTCAGAATGTAGACGATTCCAGAAGTGCTTGGAACTAGCGCAGTTGAATTGGAGCGGGTGAAGGGAATCGAACCCTCGTCTCAGCCTTGGGAAGGCCACATTCTACCATTGAACCACACCCGCTTCGCCATCTGCAGTTTCTAACAAATCGAGGGTCGCTACGCAACTGAATTGATGTTCATTGATGTTTCACTGCCGTGTAGCCACGACTTGTAATGCACCTAGTGGAGACAGACTGCCGACGCCGTTGCGACAAACATCCATCCCAGAAGCAAGGCTTGCATTTTCAGCGAGAAACGGCCAAGTCCCCCATGAGTGTGAGCGGCGGCGTGAAAGTGGCGCAAAACCGCCGGTTTGAGAATCCGGTATTGGCGGCGCAAATGTCCCGGGATTTTGAACCTCTGTTTCATGGGTTTTCCCGGTCTTTCATCCTGTAACTGGCCCCCTCGATGACGATGGTTCGGGCATGGTGCAAAAGCCGGTCCCCAACGGCGGAGGCAATGGTGCTGTCGTTGTTGACGATCGAGGGCCGTTGCTTGAAGGGCCTGCAGGTCGTCAGGACAATGGCGCCTCGTTCGTGGCGCTGGCTGATGACCTGGAAGAGCATATCGGCGCACCATGACAACGAAGCTCAGGCGCCATTGAGTGGCACCGAGCCAACAATGAGGCCGTGTCAGTATTCCTTTGCGCGCCTGAGTTGAGGCTTCGGGTCTTTCTGGGGGCGCATATCAATTTCTGCGGGGGTTGCCGTGAAGGATGTGGGGGAAGAGCAGATGCCAACGCTGGTTGCGCCAGAAGGTTTCCAGACACATCAAGCCTTCATCCCCAACGCAACTCCAGAACTGACCGGGGCGTTTG
>JACZKP010000076.1 GCA_014860005.1 Verrucomicrobiota bacterium
GCTTTCTGCTGTCTCGTCGCTGAGGCACGTTGCTGGTCCGGGGACTGTGGCTGAAAACTGCGCCGGCCTTGACCAAAGCGTGGACCCGGGCTCGCGCCCGCACGCGGAAACCTGTACATGACTCCACCTGGAACAAATCCCTTGGAACGACCGGGCGGAAGCGATATCGTCAATGCTGGTAGCGCAGGCGCTCGTAGCTCAATGGATAGAGCATCGGTCTTCGGAACCGAGGGTTGCAGGTTCGAATCCTGCCGGGTGCGCCAATAAAATCAGCGGTTTCCTCACCATTCTCTCCCCCGCCGTAGAATGCTTGCTTGTACCCGGTCACAAATATGGCTCGACTGACGACGTGGATGGAGAAAGGGCGCTCTATAAAGACCTCAGCAGCCGAAAGCACCTGGTTCGCGTGTATCGGGAGCGAACAGAAATCGCTAGAAGGCAAAAGGGCCAAAGAGCTCAGGTGGCTTCCCAGAGGAAAACCGGCATGGACCGTGATACCCAAGAGGAATGGCGGCGGAAAGAAACCCAAATCGAATGTCGCAGGCAACAAGCCGAGTTCGATTTCATGCATCGAAAGGTGGCGGAATGATTTTTAGGACCGGCATTGGCTCAACAGTTCCATCACGCACACGGTTTGCGGGATTAGAATGGAAGAGAGAATTGAACGAAAAACGTTGAGCTATGAAATCATCCTCGAACGTCGAAGGCGCTCCCGTTATTGAAAGGAACGCCGATCAACCCTGTCACAGGACAGGCTCGGCCAATGGCCGCACGGACACGCTCTCCAGGAACGGATCGTCGCGCCAGAATGGCCAAAGCACCAATCGTATCAACGTCACCGTTTGGCTCTCCGCCAAGGAAGCCGCATGCAAATTGAGCTGTTCCACGGACACGATCGAACGACGGGCGATTCCGTGGCAGGAAAATGCCACGCGTTACAAGATCCGTTTCAAATTCCTGGTGCTGGACGAAGGAGGCGAACCGACGCGCAGGTATTTCGAACCAGATCTCGAAGCTCTGCTGGTTGCCCCCAACGTTTTGCCCATGCCCTCGCGCCAGCGGCTCATTCCAAGATTCGTGCGTGCTGGCTCTCCGGTGGCCTGACCGGAGCAGTGAGGTTGGGGATAGGCCAACCGTGCAGGTATGTAAACAGCGCCAAACAGAGTTGAGACAGTTATAACGCCGCATGAAATCAATCGCCATTTCTCGCGTATTCAGCCGCGCGGGTGTTGATCCGTTTGAGGAGGTGAAGTGGGAAAAACGGACGGCGGAAATTACCGACGACAAAAATCGAGTGATCTTTCGCCAGACGGACGTGCTTGTCCCCGGGTTCTGGTCTCAACTCGCCACGAATATCGTCGTCTCAAAATATTTCTACGGGGAACAGGGAACGAGCGAACGGGAGAACAGCGTGCGGCAGCTGGTCCACCGCGTCTGCCGCACCATCGCGGACTGGGGTGTAAAGGACGGGTACTTCAACAAGGAGGATGGGGACGCTTTTTGCGCCGAACTGGTCTGGCTTTGCCTTCATCAATACGGCGCCTTCAACTCGCCCGTGTGGTTTAACGTGGGTCTGCACGATGTTTACGGCGTGGGGAAAAACTCCACCCGCGGCAATTGGTTCTACAACCCGAAAACGCAGAAAGCCGAGCGAGCCGCCACACAATACGAGCACCCTCAGTGTAGTGCCTGCTTCATTCAATCCGTTGAGGACAACATGGAGTCAATCATGGATCTGGCCAAAAGCGAGGCCATGCTGTTCAAGTTCGGTTCCGGCACCGGCACGGATTTGACGCCATTGCGCTCCAACCGTGAGAAGCTCTCCGGCGGAGGCCGCCCCAGCGGACCACTTTCATTCCTTCAAGTGTACGATCAAGTCGCCGCAATCGTGAAGTCCGGAGGCAAGACCCGCCGCGCGGCCAAGATGAACACGCTCCGCGACTGGCACGGAGACATCGAGGAATTCATCGAAGCCAAACAGAAGGAGGAGAGGAAGGCGTGGGCTTTGATTGAACAGGGTTACGATGGCTCCTTCAACGGCGAAGCCTACGGGAGCGTCAGGTTTCAGAACGAGAACCTTTCCGTGCGTGCCAGTGATGAATTCATGGAAGCCGCAGTTTCCGGCAAAGAGTGGTGGACTCGAGCCGTCACCACTGGCAAGCCGCTGGAGCAGAAGGATGCCGCGAAGCTGCTGCACAAGATTGCCGAAGGCACCTGGACCTGCGGCGATCCTGGGATGCAATTCGACAGCACGATCCAGAAATGGCACACGTGCAAGGCCACTGAACCGATCCACTCGACGAACCCGTGTTCCGAATACGTTTTTCTGAACGACACGGCGTGCAACCTGGCCTCGCTGAACTTGATGAAGTTCAAGCGCGACGACGGCGCCTTCGACGTGGAGCGCTTCAAGGCAGCGGTGCGCCTGTTCATCACAGCGCAGGAGATTCTCGTGGACAACTCCAGTTACCCGACCAGGGAGATTGCCGAGAATTCCCACATCTTCCGCACGTTGGGCCTGGGCTACGCCAACCTCGGCTCGCTCATCATGAGCTACGGGCTGGCGTACGATTCAGAGGAGGCACGAGCCCTTGCCGGCGCCATTACTGCCGTCATGACTGGCGAGGCTTACAAGCAGTCAGCACTGCTGGCCCAACGACTCGGCGCATTCAAAGGCTACAGGGACGCCCGCTGTGTCCATGTGGAAAAGGCGGTTCGCCAGGACAATGTGGAATCCATGCTCGGTGTCCTTGAACTGCACCGTGCGGCTGTCAACGACATTCGCGTCTCTGAAAAGTTTGACTGCCTTCGGTTGGCGGCAGCGGAGTGTTGGGATCAGGCGCTCACGCTGGGTAGACTACACGGCTACCGCAACGCCCAGGTGACCGTGCTGGCGCCAACCGGGACCATCTCCTTCCTGATGGACAGCGACACCACGGGGATCGAACCGGATATCGCATTGGTCAAATACAAGCTGCTCGCCGGCGGAGGCATGCTGAAAATCGTGAACCGCACCGTGTCAGAGGCGCTACGCAGCCTTGGCTATGTTCAGGCGCAGATCGAAAACATCGTCCGACACGTCGAGACGTACGACACGATCGAAGACGTGGTGCTGACCCAGGATGACGAGGTCGTGACACAGGGTTTGTCACAGGCGGGCGATATTTCCAAGAGCGGCCTGAAGCCAGAGCAGCTGCCCGTTTTTGATTGCGCCTTCAAGCCTGCGCGAGGCCAGCGCAGCCTGAACTACTGCGCGCACTTGAAGATCATGGGCGCGGCACAACCATTCCTGTCCGGTGCGATTTCCAAAACGGTGAACGTCCCCAACACGGCCACGATTGAGGAAATCCGCGACATCTACGTCGAGGCTTGGAAGATGGGGCTCAAGTGCGTAGCCATCTACCGGGATGGCTCGAAACGCTCGCAACCGCTCAACACGACGAAACTTGCCGGCAACGGAGAGGACAAAAACTTCCCGAATCATTTAGCCATTCTGCAGAAGGAAGTGGAGCAGTTGCGGAAGCAGGTTGGGCAGCCGGTGCGCCACCGCATGCCAGAGACGCGCGCTTCTTTCACCCACAAGTTCAGCATTGCGGGCCACGAAGGCTACTTCACGGTCGGCCTGTTCGAAGATGGCCAGCCAGGCGAGCTGTTCATCACGATGGCGAAGGAAGGCTCCACCATCGGCGGCTTGATGGACACGATCGCGACCTTGGTGAGTCTGTCACTCCAGTACGGCGTGCCGCTGGAAGACCTTGTGCGGAAATTCGCGCACCAGCGCTTCGAGCCGTCCGGTTACACATTGAATCCACAAATCCGTGTGGCCAAGTCGATCGTGGATTACATCTTCCGCTGGCTGGGGCTCGCGTTTATTCCAGGCTACGAAGGCGCCGACCTCGGGAACGGCCCGGCAAGCCCCCTCAGTCACATGCGCCACCATGCCGCGACATCACCGGCGGAGCCGGTATTGACTCCCCCGGGAAACTTTGAAATGGGGAGCAACGGGCACGGAACGGACGCGGACGCCACCGGAGTCCGAGCCATGAACGCGACCCTGGCCCACTATCAATCAGACGCACCACCCTGCCCCAACTGCGGCGCCATCATGGTGCGTAATGGTGCCTGTTACAGATGCCCGAGCTGCGGCGAAAGTTCAGGTTGCAGCTAGCAACTTTTACGTGCTTTCACGGGGAGCAAGAGCCGTCCTGGCCGTCTTGCTCTTTTTTTATTGCGATAACGAAGTCAAGAAGAGCGAGGCGAACATAACGGACTTGGCTCAGAAAAAAGAGAAGACATCCGACAAACCACGAGCGACGGAATTATAATGCAGCAACGACCGGCCCAGTCGCAACGTGAGACGGGCTGAATTGAGAGAAAAACCCAGATGACCGCTGCCATTGCTCACACCCAGTTGTTGACCGGAACCGACCTCATCGATACGGCCTGCCGGAAATACGAGGAAGCAGCAGCAAGATTCGGACAACTCAAAGCAAACTGGCACACGCTGCCAGCACAGGAAGCGGTCACACTCATTGTGGAGACGCAGGCGATACTGCGCGAAACCCGCCGGATTCTCGACCAGGCCACCAGCCAAATGCCGGTCATGAACGGCCCGGAATGGCAGGGGGCGACCGGTAGCAGTGAAACCGGCAGCCGCGTCATTGGCTGCCTTCAGCAGGCTTTCGACTTAAGCAACCGGATCGATGACCTCCTTGAGAGCAGCCAAGAGCTGATTCAGACCTGCCTTGCTCATGAGGAGGCCCGCGAGCGTTACCAGACAGGCAAAGCCCTCCTGATTGTCGCCGCTGCAGCCGTTACGGTCATCATCGGTGCAGTCGTAGCACTGCTCTTCCTTTTCTAGCGCGCGTTCGGATTACGCCACAGTCGCTTCCTTCCGCTTTGAGGGCACTTCACAAGCCTTTCTTAAACACTCGGCACAAACGTGACCAAACACACTTTCGCACAATGCTCACTGTTACCAGTTACCACGTGCCTGGGTTTGGCGCGGTGGATGTCGTTGAACAGAACGACGCCGGAGACCGCTTTTGGGATCTGTTCGCTTCATCCGGGGAGTGTCTCAACGAGGGCGATCCTTTCTGGAGAGAGCCAACTCGCAATCAGGTGGAGGAATTCCTCGCGCGGCAACTGAAGGAAGTCTTGAGCCGGCTCGAAAAGGAATGTGAGCGGAACCAAATCGGTCAGGAGCATCTGGACGAGGCCGTCCATGAAGCGGCTCAAACGAATAATTCCAGGCTGGATCAAGCTGCTGAAGCACATCAGCAGGAGCAATTGATCGCGGCAGCGGAAGAGGAGGCTGCCCGGATCAACAACGGAGGACACACCCGCCAGCTTGCACACCTGTTTGAGGTATATGGCGAAGCAGGGGCCATTGAGGTGCTGCAGATGGTAAGAGCGTGAGACGGTTGGCCGCAGGGTAATTCGTTTCTCTTGCGCGGCCCCATTCGGCAATCGAGAGGGTTGAGGATCTGTGAAGGGCCGGCCAATTACGGCGCTGGTCCTTCAGCCTGACGGCGAACACAAACTCGGCAGCAGCTTTGTCACGCACCGGGTCCGACAGGGATATGAACCAAAGCGTATGAGCAAGACCGCCAAATCACCCAAGAGAAAGCGACGCAAGCTGACCGCACGGCAGTTGACAGAAAAATTCCCGAACCTGCAACCGAACGACAATTGTCTGACCAACATTGCCTGCCCCGAATGCGGCAATCGCAACCAGTTTCGTATCGAAATGAAGAGCGTTTTTACGCTCCGCGACGACGGGACCGATGGCTACGAAGATACGGACTGGGGGCAGAATGCTTACTGCCAGTGTGGCGAGTGCCAACATGAAGGCAAAGTGCGCGACTTCACTTTCGCCGGGCTGGACGACCTGCTGCAGTCCGCAAATGCATCCAAAGCCTGACGCCGAGAAAATCCGGTTCCGCAAGGAGGCCGATTCCTGTTACCGTTTGGTGCATGAGGGAACCCTCGATGGAAGTTCGAACCTCTCATACATCGTACGTCTGGTGGAGGGGGAAATGGGGATCAAACTGGAGCGAAAGGGTTACTTTGGCCAAGGAAGGTACAGCAGCCAAACACTTCAAAGCGATAGGCCGATCAACACGCGCGTCTTCGGCCGGAAATTCCGACGTCTGTTCGGGCTCTCGCTTAAAGAACTGGCCGCCGTTGTTCGCGCCCGCCGCCTTCTAGGGCCGAAAGTTGGAGAACCTGAGTTTGTGGGACTCGACGAGCGAACCAGCGCACTGGCTTTGAAGACATGGTCACTCGATTATTACGAGGCCAACGGCATCAACTGCCCCGGGAGCCGCGCCGCCCTCGAACGCAACAGCCAATTTCGCTGGCGCCGAGTCACGGTTGACCGGCTCCTGCACAACCTGGAAAACAGTTTCCAGACCCGCCTTAAAGTGGAGGTCTATCGACAACTGCTCGAAAACAGGGTTGCCTTGCCTCCATTGGTCTGCCGGCGTCGAGGCTGGGAACTGTTGGAGGGCTATCACCGCCTGGCTGCGCACCAACAGGCAGGAGTCGCTGAGGTGCCGTGCATCGTCATCGGGAAGGCTTAAAGCGAAATGTCCAACTGTGCAGAGCGGGCTTCCTTTTGGAGAAACCGTTTGACCGGAGCGAAACTGCGCCGGTGTTCGGGACACAGTCCTTTCTCTTGAATCAGACGCAGATGCCCGGCGTTACCATAACCACGATTCTGATCGAACTCCCACCCGGGGTGCTTGATGTGCAGGAGCTTCATCAACTGGCCGTGAACTACCGTGGCTATGATCGAGGCTGCTGCGATCGCGCGCGAGGTCGATTCGCCGCGGGTGAGAAAAAGCGCCTTCCGATGAGAAAGGACCGGCTGGGGAGAGCCGTCCACCAACACGCACTCGGCCTTCAGGCCAGCCTTGGTTTCACAGAGAGCTACTGCCTCTTGCATGGCTTTGGCGTTGGCGGCCGTCAAACCAAGCGCGTCAATTTCGGCGGCGTCGATTTTCGCCCAGGCAAACGGCACTCCGGAGGCGACAAGCTGTTCGTAAATATGTTCCCGTTCGTCGTGACCGATCTGCTTGCTGTCAAAGACCGGGGGCAGGCGTGTGCTTGGAGTCAGGCACACACTCGCAACCACAAGGGGTCCGGCGCAGGCGGACCTGCCGGAATCATCGCAGCCTTGAATGACCTGGTGGTCCTTGAACACTTGCTCCTCGGTTGTCCCTGTCGAAGGACGCACATCCTCCCGTCCGATAAAGCGGGCTGGCGTGCGCGTCAGGATTTCCTGAAACACAGGATGCAGATCAGGAGGAACCGGCAGCCGGAAAATCCGGGCGTGGCTATGGAAAAACGCCTCCGGGGCGGGGCCGGCCAGGTCCACGGTCAGGTAATGCTCCGGGTCGATCCGAACCCCGACCAAGCCGATGCGCTGCCCGGCCTCGTCTTTCCCCAGCCACTTGTACGTCTGACCCCTCACGCCTTTGGGGTGACGGACGTCAATCACCATGGTTTGACCCGGGGTGGACGGGGTGGCCTTCTCCGCTACAGCAAGCAGTTGAAGAATCTCCTGAACCCGCTCGGCGTGGCTTGGCAACAGGGGCTCGGCACTCGCAGCACGTCCGCGGTGCGTCAACAACCAGGCCGGGCCGACCTTCACGCGACGCCCCTGCTTGATAGACTCTATGAACGAATTCACTTTCACCGTGGCACCTCGCGGGGCTTCTCGCATTATACGGAGCGCCGGGGTGGGTTCGATGCGGGTAGCTGGCGCATGCCAAACAAAAACCCGAAACAAACCGCGCTATGAAGGATTGGTTCACCGTGGATAAAGAGGGGCTGGCCAAAGTCTTGGGCCGCCGTGATAAAGCCTTTGCCGTGATGGAACTGGTACAGAATGCCTGGGACGCCGAAGGCGCTTCCCGTGTTGAAGTGACGATCAAGCCGGAAAGTCCTGGAAGGACGCTGCTCATCGTGGAGGACAACTCGCCGGAGGGATTCGCTGACTTAACGCACGCGTACACGCTGTTCAAGGAATCACCCAAGAAGGCCGACCCGTTGAAGCGCGGCCGGTTCGATGCCGGGGAAAAACTCGTGCTGGCCATCTGCGACTCTGCCCGCATCTGCACGACCAAAGGAACGCTGATTTTCGACAAAAAGGGCCGCCGCGAATCACCGCACAGGCAGGACGCTGGGTCGCGTATCACCTGCCTGCTCCGGATGACGAAGGGGGAAATGGAAGAGGCGCTTGGATGGACGCGAAAGCTTCTACCGCCTCCTGGCATTCTTACCCGCGTCAATAACGTCGCCCTCGAGACGCGCCAACCTACGGCGACCCTCGCTGCCCGCCTTCCGACCGAGAAATCCAATGCCGCCGGATTTCTTCGGCGAGTCGAACGCAACACCGAGGTCAAACTGTATGAGCCGATGCCCGGAGAAGCTGCAATGCTCTACGAGATGGGCATCCCGATCGTGGAGACCGCAGACAAATGGCACTACGACGTCGCTCAGAAAATTCCTCTGACCCTCGACCGGGAAGGAGTGGCTCCGTCGTTTCTCCGTGATGTACGGCTGGCGGTGTTCAACCACGTGCATGAGCAGCTCCGAGCCGAGGAAATGAACAGTCCGTGGGTCGAACAAGTCGTCGCCGAGAAAGACTGCAAACCGGCGGCCATCCAAACCTATCTGAACCGGCGGTTTTCGGAAAAACGCGTGGCATACGATCCATCCGATCCCGAAGCCAACAAGCTGGCCGTTTCGAAAGGCTATGTGGTGGTGACGGGGTCGATGATGAGTTCCGGGGCGTGGAAGAACTCCAAGACCGCCAAAGCCATCGTGCCCGCTGGCCAGGTTACTCCATCACCGCAGCCGTATAGCCCGGACGGGCCTCCTTTGAAACTCGAGAAAGAGGTCACGTCGCCAATGCGCAAGGTGGAACAACACGCGATAGGTGTCGCACGCGAGATTTTACAGCGCGAAATCACGGTGACTTTCGCCAATGACCCGGCCTGGCCCTTTGCCGGAACGTACGGACCCGGCCGGCTAACGTTCAACGTCGGGCGGCTGGGGCGCAAATGGTTCGATTTGGAAACGAACCGCGTCGAGATCGAGAAACTCTTGCTGCACGAGTTTGCTCACGAGTTCGCCAGCGATCATCTGAGTCACGAATATCACGAATCGATCTGCAACATCGCGGCCAAATGGCTCGATGCCGTAAGGAACCGACGGTTGTGAAGGAGGTCTCCAGTCCGTTGGCTTGATTGAATTCATTTGCTGGGCCTGAAGCAACGCACCATCGCCGGAGCCAGACCACTTCTGAGGCGAACGCGTTTCTAAGTCAAAAGCGCGTGAAACAAATGCAAAAATGGCCCGCGATCAAAAGAGGTTGTTCCGAGTGGAGGTCGAAAACTGCGAGTTTGATGGGCGAACGCTCCGTCTGGTTACTGGCTGGGTGCGGGGGAAGAACGGCAGCCGCATGCTGACGCGGCTGACGGCGTTGCCGCTGAGGCTGGGACCATACCGAAGGAATATCCCGCGCGAAATTCGTGATCTCTTGGCCTCTTGAACGCCTGACAAAGCAAGACAGGGAATTTTTTGCCGACCCCGGAATCCAAGGTCACGGCTCATCGCTGCCGGGATTTTCTCCGCTGGATTTTTTCGGCTTCGATGATCAACTGCGAAAGCGAGAGTCCCAAACTGTGTGCGATGGCCTGAGCCGTGTCCAAATTCGGGCTTCGCTTCCCGCGCTCCAGGAGTCCGACGTAAGTCTGATGGAGTCCGGCTTGGGAAGCCAGCGCTGATCGGCTGAGACCTTTTGCCTGGCGGTGCTTTTGAACCACCGACGCAAAACTGTCTGATAATTCCACGGGGATGCGACGCATCCTGTAGAGAATGCGCCGCAGCGTTTGGCCCGCGGATAAGACATTTGTCTTGACCCGCTCCAAGAAAATGGCTTTAAGGCTCGAAAACTGGACAACATGAGGAAAATGGCTCTTTGCTCGCAGTTTCTTCCCTGGCCGGGGATGATGGACGACAAACCCATAATGGGTTTAGTCGCCTTGACGTCCGCTTTAGGCTCGTGATGATAATCGGGCTGGCAAAGTGGACCGCCGTTGGGCAAAATCAACCCAACGGGTCCGTGCAATACCGCTATGGCCGTGAACAGCAGAAAAGCCTTGTTTTGGTCTGTCGCTGAACAAACGCTGACGATACTTCATCATGCGGCCTTGGCATAAATCAAGCAGCACTCTGATCAGTCGTTGACTGCATAATCGATGCTGCGCAACAAAATGGACCTTGAACAAAAACTAACAGCGCCGAAATTCTGTCGGAAAATCAGCATTCGGAAGGGCGACAAGTTCGTTCTGGTGGAACAGATGGTGGAGGATTTCATGCCCAGCCGAACCACGCTTCGGGAAGCAGGCCGAACACTGGAAATCGAACACCATCTCAGCTTGGGACACATTCGCGACCAATATCTGTCTCCCGGTTCGGCGAGCTGCACCGTGCAGCTCAAGGATGATTTGGAGATTGTCTTCCCGGATCTGGACGCACCCGAAAAGCTGAGAATCCTCGACCAGCGCTATGGGCAACAAGCCGAGGTCGCGGAGAGAATTGCGTCACTGGCTTCGTCGCAAATCGAGCAGGCAGTCAAAGCGGCCGAAGACGTTTATCTCAGAAACAGCGGCGAGTTTTCTGATCCTTACCAATACGAAGATCCGCGGATTGAACCTGTCACTTTTACGACCGGCTCGGAGGCGGAGTTGCGCGCCCGGATCACGGACCTATTCCACGCGTTCCCAAAGATCTTCGACGCAGTGCCTGAGCCGCGGGTCTTCGTGCATACCGAATTCAACGGGAACCCGGCCGCTTTCAATGTCCATCTATCGCACAACAGCCATTCGTGGCAGGCTGAGAGCTATCTGCTCTCGTTGGTCAAGCAGATCGTGCGGGAGAACACGCCGCGAGGCCATTGCTACCGCAGCAAGACCGGGCTTCTCGAACGACGGTCGGATTTCCACAAAGACTCGCTTCTCGTCACCATTGCGCCGACTGCGCCGACACCGGAACAAATCCAAAAGGCGCGCCAGAACACCTCGGCCCTCTTCGACAAATACCGGCTGACCCTCAATCCAGAACTGTTCGAACAAGACCCATTGAAAAGCAGCCAGCGGAAAGCCGCTGGCAACGGAAACCTCGGACTTTCAGTTTCCTGATTAACTGGGGCAGCGTTCAGGCGATCTCAGGATAAACCCCAACCGGCGACGGAACGCACTGTTCCGGATCCAATGCGTGCCCACGGTCATCATTAGTTGGTGATTCCGCGCTGAGTTTTCGAGAAAAGCTCGCGGCCTGGATCGGATCAAACGGGCCATAGGCTTCGGCGCCACGGCACACGATCCGTTCGTCCTTTGCCAGGACGATTATTCCACCACAAAAACGCAGCGCCAGTTCTCCCTTCAACCCGTGTGGATCCACGTCGGACGGCAGTGGCCGAAGCTGCAGTGGATTGAGCCCGTTGTTAACATACAGTTTGGCGAACGTCCGCAGTTGTTCAAAATTCCTTAGTCCCGGGAAGGTTCTTTGCAGCATCTGGAAAGTCTGCCCGGCGTGTTCGCCAGCCACCTGCGAAACCATGAACTGCACGTTCCGCGTAAAGACATCCATGCGGTTTGAGCGGGACGAGGAACGGGACGCCGTATCCACTGCGGACGAATCAAGCTGATTCATACTCGATTATAGAGCCGGATTGGTTGCGCTCGTTCTTCCACTGAGCGCCTCCCTCTTCGCATCTCGTCCACGTTGAAACCCCTCAGCATCCGCAAGACACCCCTGCGCTCCCTATGCTTGAGAGAGTCAACCAACAGGCAGATCGAGATGAAATTGCAGGAGACAGCGCTGAGGATGTTGAAAAGTGTGGCGGGAGTGTTTCATGTGCGTCCCATTATCCCAGACAGGGCGCTCACTTTGCGCAAAGGCCGTCGTGGCCATGAACTGATCCAAAATGAAGGCGAAGCCGTGCGCGTCGTCGCTGTGGGCGACGACAAACCGGGTTTGCTTTCGTTCGCCGCCCTCAACGGGATACCGGTCAAGAATTACACGGACATGGCTGTGCCCAAGCCGGAGACAACGAACAAGGATGCCGCTCAAGTTCCAGAATTGAGCATGTAAGCTGACTCACGCTCGAACGGCAAAAAAGCGTGCTTTCGCAAATCGCTCGGCCAGCACCGTGGCGAAATGTCGTCGCACACAATGAGGCTTAAGCCATTGAGATGGCGGGAGCAGGCATAGCCGGACGATCCAAACCCAAATCTCGCGTTTGCCGGCGAATCGCACGCGCGAACGTGTCCACCAAAGAGGATTGCACTACCACGGCGTGGCTCTGGCTCGTGGACAACGCAATTCCATCGAGGAAAACCGCCACACATTTCTGAAAGGGATCGGTCTGGTCTGACTCGGCCGGCCACGCTCCGCAAAATCTCTGCGCTTGACGAAGATAGCCAACTTCGCTGGTCGGCTTGTGCTGGAAGGATTCACGGTTCGACTGCACCCATTCCTTGACCCGCTCGTGCGGCTGCATGCCCAGCAGCGCGGCGCGTTGAGCCAGGGCCGAGTAAGCGTTCGCCGGCTTCACTTCCAAAAGCGGGATCAACTTGTTTTCGTCCGGCAATCGCAGAGGAGATCCGAGGCTGCGGGCGAATTGATTGGTGATGACGCGAACCAATGTGGATTCCAAGCGGGCGGCTGCCTCGGGGCCTTGGACTTGGCAGATCTCATCCATCAATCGCAAGTGTTCTTCCGCAAGCGGCGTTTCCGGCACGACGCGCTGGGCGGGATCGGCCGACCATTTGCCGAATACCGAGGTCATTTGCTCCAGCAATTCCTCGGGCGAAGTCGGCTGAGTCGGCACCGCTGCGGCATAATCCTTCATCAGTTGATGAAGCACGACACCCTGCTTCGACAAACGCTGATCGAGGAGGTTGTAGATGTGCGGACTCTGGGCTGCGCCACAGGGCGGGCTACTGATTCTCATGATTCCATTATATGGCCGGGCCGACCCGCTCCGCGGAAAACCAGGTCCTCGCCGGACGGGCCACCATCGAAATGCACAGAAAGTTGAGGGAAATCGAAGAGTATCCCGAGTCCGTTGGCTTGCGACACCCGTTGAATGTCCTGGCATCCCCTCATGGGCCTTGGGAAGTGGGCGCCGGAGTCATTCTGTCGGCGGACTGCGCGGACGCGGCCGTCAATCGGACCTTCCCCAAGTTCCTGGCGCTCTTTCCGACTCCCGAAAGCGCTCGCGCGGTGACGGTCAATGCCATCGTTCCCCATCTGCGGGGCATTTCCCATCGTGGTCATAAGGCGCAGTATCTGATCGCCTGGTCAAAGCATCTCGTGGAAAGAGGAGGCGATATCGGAGACTCCGTTCAAACGCTCACGCAAGTCCATGGCATCGGTCGAAAAAGCGCAGCCCTGATGCTCTACCGGATCAAGGGAATCGACGAAGGCATTCCGCTGGACACCCACGCACTTCGGGTGCTGGACCGCTTGGGTTGGTTTCCGGTCACGCGCAATCCGGCGGTTCGGGAGAAGCAACTGTTGCGTGAGGTCCCGGCCGGACATCGGCACCGGCTCTTCCTATCGTTGACCCACCACGGCAGACAAATCTGTCTGGCTCGCGATCCGCAGTGCAACGAGTGTCGCCTGCAGCGAGAGTGCGCCGCTGCGCGGCAGAATTCATCCGGGGTGCAGCTCCCCCGGACTTAAAATAGGATATGCCAACGGCGGCAAAGTGGACGTTCATACTGATGCTCAATGCGGTCCTCTCAGGATTCTTCGGCCTGGGGGTGGCCGCGGTGCATTTTTTCTGGCTCGAATACGCCATCGTCCGTTGGCCGAAGGTTCATTACACGGAAGATTACCAGACGGCATTTGCGGGCGTCTGTGCCGTGGTCGTTTTCGTCCTCACCACTCTGCGGCAAATCAGCACGTGTCTGACCAGCAAAACTCTGCGTCCGGGCGAAATCGGTTTCGTTCTTGTCTTCATCGTGATCGTTATGGTGGGCATGACTCCCGTGCCGGGCAGCAACTTCCCCGCTTATTTTTACGAACGGAATTCCGCGGGCAAGAAGCAGCCAAACGCGGCGGCTGTCAAGCAGGAGGAACCTAACCCTCTCCACCTCCCGTGACGATCCGATCCTCCCCATCGCAGAAAGGATTTGCCTTGGTCGGCGCCATGGTGCTGGCGGTGATGGTCTGTGTGGCCGCCTCGCTCGCCATCCGCAGTTCACAACATCGCATCCTGGAGGCACGCGCCAAGGAGGGAAACATCGAAGCGCGGCTTGCACTGGATTCAGCGGCTTCGCGAATCCTGAGCCAGTTGGATCGCGTGTTCGAGGTCAAAGGCGCGTATGGACGGCAGGACCTCCAGCAGTGGCTCGAGATGCAGCAACCCTCTGCGTCAGGTCCGTACTCGGTCACATTGTCTGCAACCAACGATGTTGTCCCAGAGGATAAAATCGTTTCGACACGCACGTTGGCGGCGGCCGGACTCAGCAAGAACACGCTCGATCCGCTCTACCCGGATTTTTGGATGGGCCAAACGAATTTCTCAGTCGATATCACCGCACGCGCCCGGCGACAGGGTTACCCGGACTTTCGCGCCCGCTACAGCTTCCGCATCCGGGCCGTTCCCGTGACGGAATGGGCCGTGTTCAATCCGGGCCGGCATCGGGAGATGGTGCAGCTCGCGCGTGATGTTTCCGATACTGGTCACCAGGCGGTGCATGCTTACGTTGGGGTGGTGTATTCTGGTGGATTCAGTTCTGGAGGAACACCTGCCTCCGTCACCGACGCCAGCGTGAGCGCTGCGAACCGTCGCCTCTGGCGCACGAGCGGCAGTGCCGGCGGAGTTGCCAAGTACCCCAACGCCGCATCGCAAGGCGCACTCAGTTTCAAGGGGGATTACCCGGATTATGAGCCGCAATGGGGCAGCTACGAACTTTGGGGCGGCCTGCGCGACTCAAGTGATTCAGTCGTGAACAATGAAGTCGCCGGGCAGTACGACGATTTCCTGAGAACACAGGATTGGTCGCCGGATTGGGTCACGCCTTCCTTTCAACCGCTTCAGATTTCGCATAACAACCCGCTGTATGACCCCAACGGCCAACATGCAGGAGACTACGTCGCCGTTCTGAATCTGGCGGAGTATCTTTCGGAACGGTCCGCCCGCAGTCTTTACGCCATTCCAACTCCCTACCTTGGCGGGTTGCCCATTCCGACGATCGTGGTGACCAACGCCGAGATCGTGGCGGGCACGGGATTACCTCTCAATCTGACCTTCCCGCCGTCAGTCCGGGTTTTCTTCACGGGCGACGTCAACACGAATCTGGCCAGGCTGAAAGTCGAAGGGAACATCGGGTTCGTTCCGAAGAATACAGATGTCCTGGCCATCAGCAATTTTGCGCAGCGAATCATTGCGCCGGCCATTTTCGCGACGAACGAGTTCCGCCTGGTCAGTCGGGCAGACGTCACGCTGGACGCGACCAATCAATTTTTCGTCGAGCACCAGCGCTACGCCCTGCTGCATCAACAATTATACCAATGGGCCAGCAACATTCAGGCGAGGGTGTTGAGCGACCCCGCCAGCCCGCTCTACGTGCAAAGCGCCGCAGACGAAAACTACTTCCTGGATTATCTGGCGATTTCCAATCTGAACAGCACGGTCAAGCCGCAGGTCTCCGTCCTCACCGACACCACGACCAACCGCATCGAGACCCTCTACACGAACGTGATCAGCCGTTACAACTACGCGGGCGTTTACGAGCAAGCGGTCTGCGGGCTGCTCAACCAGGAGCAGATGACGGCCTTGGACACCACTCTCGTGGACGAGCATCTGACCGACGCACTTGCCGGAATTCCGGGAACGTTTGTCTTGAGTGGGCTGGAGATCATCACCAATCAGACCGACATCGTGCGGCCGTTCACCCAGGAACAGATTGCACAGTGCCACGGCTTGCTACCGGTGCTCGATGGCCAGTACGCCATCGAAGCCCAACTCATAGGATGGACGCCCACCAACCTGCCCGTTCCCTTTCCGCCGCTCACCGAGGCCAACATCCAGACCGTGCCGTACGCCAAGGCGTTCATCACGATCCACACCAACTACGCGGAGCGATATCGTGAACAGATCGACCTGTTTCAGCCGACGCCAGAGCGCATTTCCATCGGCACCAACGGACCAATGTTAACCAGCGTGGAACTGACTGAAATGCATCCCTTGGGCGGCACGTGGAGGGATTATCTGTGGATGAACTGGAGCAACGGAATCAGCGCCGCCCCTTATTTGGGCATGCAGCTACGAGGTGGGCAGAGCGAGAACAGCGAGCGCTACGACGCTGCCGGGAACTGGAACCCGGAAAATGTCGGCGGGTGGAAATCCACCACCTACGGCGTGTTGCGGGAGCAAAATGAAATCACCCCTGCGGATAACCGCAGCGACGCCGACATCCAACCGGTCGACCCGGTGCTTTACGACGCGACCTTTGTGCAGCGCGCCATTCAGTTCAACTATCAGACGCTGGGCTGGACGAAAACCAACGCGCCGGCAGTGCCTGGTCCAGCGCCCGTGTTCAACGGGCGACTCGTGGTGGAGGATGGAATCAAGCGACCGGCTGGGCTCGCGCCCGCAGGACTCGTTATCAACGGGCAACTGACTTACTCGCATCGGATCAAGTGGCTCATGGCCACGGACCCGTTGATCACTCAATTCAGCGTCAACCGCAACCCTGCCACGATGCCTCAAGGACCAGACCGTGTTTACGACATTCGCATATCGCACGTTGAGCTTAATCGGCTTTAGCCTGGCGCTCACCGCTGCCGCCGGACCGATTACGTCCGACGACGTTCGTGTCGAGCGCGGAATCATTCCCAAAGCGCTGGCGCAGGAAAAGGTTGAGGCCGTGGAGATCTTGCGCGCCAGTCAGCAGCCATTGCTGTGTCGGCGCGCGATAGCCGGCATCTCCCGCATTGAGAACAAGCTCGCAAACACCGCTACGAACGCCGCTTCGCGCGCAGCGGACGTCAAACTTGTTCTTCTCGGGAATAAAAGAGTCTCGCTGCAGGCTGAAGTGAAGAAAGAAGGTTACACCACGTACCGGCCGGCAAACGGCCTGCCAACGTATTTGGACAGGAACGGTCGGCGCTCACCGGAGGATTATTTGAACCCGGACGTGCTCAAGGGAGGCGCCAACATCCTGACGCCCAAAGGAACGCTTGAGGTGCCGGCCTGTTTGGGTCCGAAAGAGTTGGAGGACTACCTGCACCTGCGGTGCGACCGGAAAATTCGGACCGGAGATTACTGGAGAGAACTGCACGCGGGACGGCTCAACGACCAGGAGTTGGCAAGCTTGAGATACTATGACTATTTGGACGCGAACGTGGCTTTGCGCTCTGTGCCTGTTTATCAGTGCATGGAGATCAAAAGCCGAAACCATTGACCACTTCAACCCGCACTGGCAGGGGTCGGCATGGCAGGCCAATCGCCTGGAACTGCCCGGCCTGGCCTATCAAGGCGCCCTGTTTCCATTGATCACTCAAGGGCCGGGATTCGCGACGCTCCCATCCGGAGCGTTTGTGCTGCGGCTTCACGTACTGCCGCTGACCATCCAACGCGACGAACCTTTGCTCGTCGTGTGGGGCCGTGTCGAGGAGCCGAAAGCTAAACCGCTCGCCACGCTTTACCTGCGACGGGGACGGCTGGTCTGGCTTTGCCCGGTCGATCCAAGAGGCGACTCGCTGTTTGATGCAGCGCAAGACGTCGAGCTGACGACCAAGGAACTAACCTCAGGGCTCTGGACGACAGTGGATGTGCTCATCAACCCGCAACCGTATCAGCAGACATTCGGTTGGAACCTGGAACTGAATCACCCGCAAGACCCGGCCAAACCTTCCGGCCAGCCGCTTCACCTGGCAAGGCAACTGAGCGTGGCCGCCTGGACGCTGGAGAAAATCGAAATCCCGCGAATCCATTCGGCCTGGCTCGGGCAAATGGAGCTGCTTCCTCCAGACATAACGCCGACGCAACTCCGTCCAAACATGTTCCGCAAATGAAATTCTGCGTTGCCTTGTCCATTTTGCTTTCCACTCTGGCGGCTGACGCGTCCAGCCTCCGCGATCTCTATTTGCCGCCCTGGTACGACCAAGCCGCCCGGCAAATATTCCAGCTCGAACTCAAAGATTTGAAGTTGGATCGCATCCAATTGGACCTGCCCTGCACCATCTCTGTGAACCAACAGATCATCGAAGTCACCAATGGCGTGGCCAAGGCCACCCTGTTCATCGACCTCAGGAAAACGCCATCCACTTTTCCGCTGGTGATCATGGCCATGGACGCCAACGGGCAAATGACGGAGTACAAGAAGTTGATTTGTCACCTGTCACTCGTAGCGCTGCCGGTGCAGGTTGACGTCCAGGGCGAAACGTTCGCGATCACCAATCTCACCGAAGAACCGTTTGAAGTGGAGCGAGCCGAGAATCTGATCATCACTTCTCAGGGCGAGCGCCATATCCACGGCACGTTGAAAGGAAACGGGCGACTGAAGTTGAAGGGACGCGCTGTCATACTACTGATCCCGACTGCACGCGCGGAGGCCGGGAAATGAAAAGACCAAAGACAACCGCGTTTTCACTGGTGGAAATCCTGATTGTCGTGGGGATCCTGAGTGTGATCGCCGTAACCGGATATCGCTGCCTCATGTATCTTACCAAGGAGGCGACCCAAACCTCGCGCGCGGCCGTCAATTCGCGCCGGGCTGAGTATGACCGCTTTGTGGGTGTGCTGAATGACCGCCTCGGCCGCAGTTGGAGTTACACGGTGGACGACTCCAGTTCGCAGGGACTGAACGGGAGCGTCCTGCACCTTTACGACCCAGACGGGCAAAACCTCGCTGACTTTGGAATCTACACGGACGGGATCATTTACCTGTACCAAATTGCGGATGCGGGAGGGGGCGCGCCTCTGAACTTGGAGTATGCGTTCACCAACCGGGATGCCACGTTGGATTATGCGCTCCGATTCACGACGAATTCCGTGGCGCCCGATTTGGACGTGACGGCCTCGTGGAAAGTGGCGCCGCCGTTGTATTACCGCGCTGCCACGGGCGCTTTTCAAGGGTTGTTCATCAGTGCTGATGAGAGCGAACTGGAACAGCAGGTGTCCGAGCATCGGACCAACAAGACCGGCCTGCTCCAGCACGACCTGCGCGAATACAACTTCAACCCGCGTCACGACGCTTTCCGTTGACGATGAAAATCACTCCTCATCGCAGATTCAAGCTGAGCGGCGCGACTCTGGTGGAGATGGTCGCCGCCATCGTCATCCTTGGCCTGGTGGTGATCGGCGTGGCGCAATTCCTCCTCGTCAGCAAGATCAACGTGTACACGGACAACGTGAGAACCGGTGTGTTGCAGGCTCTCTCCGACAACATCGTAAAATATCAAACCATGAATGTCGGAGAAACCAATGTCCCCGTGGATGACGATTTGCTGCCCCATGTTCCGAGCGGCACAATGCGTCTGGAGAAAAGCGGGCCGGTCAATGCGGTTTACACCATTCAAGGAAGCGTGACTTGGAGAGCTTTTCCTCACGGCGACAGCGCCTCCATCTTCCACGAGCAACTCGCTTTGCAGGTGCCGGAGTAGCCTCCTCACTCCACAACCACGCAGGCTACGCGCCGCGAATCTCGATAACGTGTGCGGCGCGTTTCCTCCGAATCGCCCTCCTCGATGGCTTTGTCGAGGACGGTGATGAAATAGGCCCGCCCTCGGTCCGCCACGAAACCATCCCTGGCAAAAGCTTCCTGCCAGGACCGCGTGTTCCGATCCAGGATTTTGAGCAGTTCGTCAAGGATCACCCGCTCGCGCAGCAACGCTGCTTTCGGGTCGTCTCCAGACAGGCGGGAGGCCTTGCCTTCTACATAGCTCATCAGCAAGAGCGTGGCGCCTTCTTCCGTTCTCAGTAACGGATTCCACTGCCGGCACAGAGAAAGCAGGGTCTTCTGCGTCACATCCGTCAGCATCGGGTCGAGGATTCCGCGATACAACCGTTGTCGCACCAGGCCGGATTCGGTTCGAGCGTGGTGCAGAAGCGCCCGTAACGGCGGCAACCCTTCCATTTTCTCGGAGAGCATGGCCACGACTTCTGCGCTTAGAGGAAGAAAGTGGAAGCGCCAAAAGAATTCCTTCTTCATTCCCGAGTCCTCAAGGAACTTTTCGTCGATGACGACTTCCGGAGGATGGTGGAGTTCACGCAAACGACTGGGCAGGTAAATGCGGTAAAACACTTCGGCCAGGAAGTTCAACTCCTCACCGTCCAGGGAGAAGAATGGACAGAGCTTGCGCTGTACTGCGGTCGTCAGTTCCGAATCTCGGATGCAGTCCAGGTACAATTGCATCTGCTCCAAAGTAGGTTTGAGGTAAAACACATGATCGACCCGGCCGAAACGCAACGCGAGATGTTGTCCGCGCACGTGGACATCGCGCGCGGCCGGGCCCAACTGATCGGCCAGCGACCCGCTCAATTTGAAATCGTGAAGCGTGTATGAGCCGGCCCAGGTTTCCTTCGCACCCGAGAAATACACGAACAACTTCCGGCAGGCTGCCATGAACGAAAGTCGGAAAAGTCGCCTTGCTGAATCTGACAGCTTATCTCCACATGACGAAAGATACCGTTGCGTCTCTTGATCCGCCGCCTCGAAGGGGTTGAAGGAGGAGTCGCGCAACTCGCCACAAAACTGCTCCCAGCTTTTAAGCAGTTCCTCTTCCTGGTGCAGAAAAGGGATGGAATGCTCGAACCGGCCCACGGTCATCTCATGAAGCCATTCGACTCGCATCCGCCGCATCACCGCTGGCTGGCGCAGCGTCTCAATCACGCGCTGCAGACGGGGATGGAGTTCAACACCGTCCAGGAGTCGATTGACAGCCGAGGGCGTGTGCGGATTCTCGACGAGGTCCTGCCAGTGCATGTCCCCGAGACTCTGCAACGTTTGAAGTGGATGGGTGTGCCCCACGAGCGAGTTGCGGATCACGTCCATGGCGATCGGTACCAGTTGCCGCTTGAGGTCCGCCAGCAGACCGTCGCCGCAAAGGAATCTGAGGCCGTCCAAAAACTCGGTGTCTGCCGGAAGAATCAGGCGAAGCGAACTCATTGTTTTGATCCGGCCGTTGCTGTAAACAGATCCACCAAGCCGACTTCGACCGCCAGATGCTGCGACTGGCGGGCCAAGGCCAGCGCGTCTTCCTCCAGCCGGTGATACCACGGCGGTGTGGGCAGTTGAAAGACCTCCCCCACCTGCTCTGCGGGGAGGGTCATGATCCCCACTTTCAAGGCATAATCACACGGAACCGTGGCGTGAATCAGGAACGTTTTCGTGCGGCAGTTGAACAATTGCAACGCGCGCCCCGACAGCGTTCCGTAATCGCAAAAGACGGAGTCCATCTCCTGGTGCCCAATCAGTCTGAATCGCACCAACAGGATGCATCCCCGCGCGGGAACGACGAGCGGCGGACCATCCAGCGTAAACTCGACTCGTTCCATGGAATGATCTTCGTGCGGGCCGCAAAGCGGGCCCCTCCTCATTATAGCTTTCCGGCACGAAAGAATTCGTGTGATCCAAACCGCGAACTGTTTTGGATTCGAGCAACACGGAAGCACCCGCAACAAGTCGCTATCGCCAGACATATAATGGGAGAGCACCCGACGGGTGCCAGAGATGCTGGGCGATACAAAAGAAGAAGCTGCTCTTGAGGTCAATGACCCGAAGGCCGTGAAGCCCGCCAAGAAAGTTGGCGCGCTCAAGATGCTGCTGCGGCAGTTCGAGGCGACGGGCAACCCGCCCTTGCAAGGGGCAGAAGTGCTTCCGCCCAAGCTTATCGGTGACGGCAACTATCATTGGTATCCCCTGGCCTGGCTGCGCTGGCTGGCGCAGTGGGAGCGTATAAAAACGTTCATCCTCGTCGTCAATCTGATCGGGCTGGCGGTGGTGTACGGGTCGATCAGGCAGAGAAGCAGTTATGAGGTGAAGCTGCCTGAGCCAGCGACAGAACTGCTCCTCAAGAGCAAAGGCTTTGATACCTTCAATCAAAACCAGGTCGAATCTTTCCTGACTTTCGTTGTGAATGCCGCCAACGAGGCCTCTTCGGAGGGCATGCCGATATTGAATCTCCTGGAAGGCAGTATCGAACCGGCTATCTACCTGCGCCTCCAGCAAAAGGGGCAAAAGACAGCGAACGTCCCGCTGACCGAATACCCGATTTACACGCTCTACATCACGGAAGTCACGCGCTGGCGCTACAACCCGGCCACTCGGATCATCTCCGCCTGCGTCAAGGGATTCCGAATGAACAATACTCTTTCCGGCAGAGGCGGCATGGAGCCGTATCGGGCGCAGGTCGAGATCTTCTGGGAACCGATGTCGAACCGCAACAAATGGGGTTACTACCTCCAGCGCTTCGATGAGTTTTACGGCGCCGCCGCCGAAGCGTACGACACCGAGCTCAAAAACCGGGATCGCTCCGGATTTTAACAATGATCCCGTATCCCCATTTTTGGTCCGAAGAGCCTGAAGCCCGGCGCCGGGCGTGGAGGCCCACGGATGAAGTCCGCCGCCGCCTGATTCGCTGGTGGACGATTCAGGGACTGTTGCTGGCAGGAATCGTTGTAATCGGAATTCTGGTCGCCAAAGAGAGCAAACGGATGCCGCCAATCTATGCCGGGCTGCCGAACGGCGTGGTTTTCGGGACTTCAGCCGGCCCGCTGCAACTGGATCGGGTGGCGCGGATCGAACTGGTCAATGACGTTCTCCAAATTCTGTACTATCAGGAGGGTAATCTGAATTACCTCGATGCGGTCAGGGAAAACGTCAAGCCGCAGTTGCTGGCGCAGTTCCGCGCGGAAATGGAAAGCGCCGCCAAGCAGACCAACTCGACCGTCTATCTGAACGTGGCCGAAACTTTCGAAGTGCTCCGTGTCCCGGCCAAAGGCTTCGAAGCAGTCACCAAGGCCAACCTGATCAAGCGCAGCAGCCGGGAGAGCACCGGCGCGCCCGTCTATATTCGCACCCGCTGGCTGCTGGAGGGGAGCTGGTATCGGCTCGCGCGGGTGGAGGAGATCAAACCGGGGGATTATTACGAGTTGTTTCTCGCCGAGAAAGGAAGGCTCAAGAAACTCTCAAAACAGGAACTGGAGCGCGAACTGGCCGTGCGCAAGAACCACGAAATACCTTTGCCCAAACGCAGCCCGCTCTTTTGACCAAGGACAACCGTGAAACGATTTGCTTGCTTCATCTTCACTTGCTTCACCGCTCTGACCCTGTGGGCTGGCGATCCTTTTGCGGGCAGCCGCGCGAGCCCTTACGGAGCCGCGCTGGCTGACGGAGTGCGTTTGTCCACGCGCCTCGTGGAAAACGTGTATTTGATGCCTGAGCAAATCACAAAACTGATCTTCCCCAAACCAGTAGATGAGGTCAGCGTCAACACCCAGGTCATTAACGTTGGCCGCAACCCGGCTGACAGCAAGGAGTACTATCTTTTGCTCTCTCCAAGAGTCGCCAGCGCGGATGTTAACATGCACCTGGTCATGGATGGCAGGACGTACTCCTTCCGGCTCATCGTTGGCAAAGAAAAGGTGAATTATCGCAAGACCTACACGGTCGAGGGAGGCGGCTCGAGTCGCAATCTGTCCAAGGTCCCGCCACTGGCGCCAACCGAAATCAACACGACCCGATTGATCAACCTCATCAACCAAATCAGGCGCGACCCTAATTACGCCACCATCGTGGCCAAGGACATGGGCTTCAGTCCACAAAGGGTCACCTATTTGTGGAACGGGGCCGAGGTGACGCTCCAAGCTGCCTGGCATTATTACCCGCAGGATGTCGTGATCCTGCAAATTGAAGTCCACAACCCGACCAGCGAAGCCGTCTACCTTTCCGCCACGCAGGTCGAACCTTTCATCGCCAACACAAGCTTTCCTTACCTGCTGACGCAGCAGGGAACCAAGGTGCTGTTGCCCGGGCAAACCGACATCAAATACGTCTTCCTCCAAGGTCACGCGCTTGACATCGAAAACGCCAGGTTCGAATTGCGCCTGCCTGCCAGCAAGACGCAATTGAAGGAAATCCCGGCCCCTGACGCGGCGCCATGAAGTTCAAGGAATTGTTTTCACTAACCAGGACCAATGCGCAGGGCAAACCCGCCTTGGGCTTCGGAGTGATTCTGTTGGTCATGGCCATCATGATTGGCGGCGGTCTCTACCTGATCAGAGTGGTGCGGTTGCCGCAAAGGAAAGACCCCAGCGTGAAGTTCAGCACGCCGAACAGCCAAAGCACACGGCGCGGACTCGGCTCCCCGGTTGAGCAGCCTTTGCTCCTCAAGGACGAGCTGCCGGACACACGAAAGCGCCCGCTCAAGAACCTCGAAGACCTCTATCGACAGCGCGAGAAGGAGACCCAACTTGCGACGACCAACGCCGACGCCAAGCCGGCGGATGACAGCGCGCTCAGGGGTTGGGTACCGAAGATTGACCCGAGACGAATGCCAGTCGATCGCACGCCGGGCAACGGCAAGCTCACCACCGCGCTGCTCCAATCCGGTGCCAAAGCAAACGAAGTCAGCAATGCCGAGGGCTATCATTATGTCAGCACGTTGCTCCTCTTCACCAACGCACCGGAGCCCGCGGCCAAGGCCAAAGCGAATGGCTTCGAGATCAAGAAATTCCTGCCGCGCGGCCACAAGATTCCCCTCATCCTCTTGAGCAGGATTAACACCTCGGTTGGCGCCATGCCGGTTGAACTGGCCGTGGCCAAGGATGTCATGTTCAACGGGAGGCTCCAATTGCCTTTCGGCTGGCACCTCACCGGCACGGCCAGTCAGGGGCCCAACCACAAAGTCAATGTCCGGGTCAATACCATCATTGATCCTCAGGGCAAGGAGTATCCCATTCACGCCATGGTCCTGAGCCTGGAACAAGAACCCGGGTTTGACGGCTACCCTTTGGAATCGCCTCTGATGCTCGAGTTGCTGCCACTGGCCTCCACCACCGTGCAGACGTTCATGGACGCCTTGAAAGACGTGACGACGCAACAATCCATTGTGCCCACCGGCTCCAGCCCCATCGTCGGGGAACAGCAAACCTATGTTCTCAACGCCAAATCCAAGCTGTTGGATGGGACCGCGCAGGTCTTGAGCGGCATCATGGCCGAAAAGGCCAAGGAATTGAACCAGTTGTATCCTTCCGGCAGCCTGGTGCCGCGGGGCACGCTTGGCTGGGCGCTGCTCACTGCGCCGCTGGACCTGACCCTGGGGAAAGAAGGAGGCAGCGCAGAATTCCTCGACAAAGACGACGCCAATCCGACGCCCAATATCATTACCTTGAGTCAACAACAGGGCAGAAACACGGCCGCTTACAACCCGATGACAACAGCGACTGCGTCGTCGTTCTCTTTGCCGTCGGGAGTTCAACTTCCACCCGGCGTGCAATTGCCGTCCGTTCAGCCGAGCACACCGCCGCCAAGCACGACAAAACCATTGGAGTAACACGAATTCTTTACAACCGGAAGAACCCGATGAAGAAGACAACCTTCCTCTTAACCGCAACGGCAATCCTGTTGGTCACCGGATGCGCCACGCGAAAGCACACGATGCCGAGCTACAGGCCGATTGAGCCGCTGGTACAAGTGATCCCGCCGCAAGGAAAAGAAGAACCGCGCGTGGCGGAAAATCCGGCCAACCCGGAACCGATCTATTTTAACCCCATCATCGAAGAGGTCGAGATGGCCTCTTACATCAATGACGAAGGGAACCTGGTGTTTCCCGGCAAGGTGCTGGTCATCCGCCAGCCCGGCCACTGGAATCTGGCCGCCGCTCAGAAGAGCCGCCAGTATTTCGTGCCGGCTGACAATCAGCCCCCGCAACTGGCACCACCTTCGAAGAGCTACTACGATTACATTCAGTCCAAGAAAAACGGGCGCGCGGATACCACACTGGATGTAAGCCGCGTGCGCGTGTTGGGATATTCTCAGCAAGAAGATCGTGTTGAAGCCCAAGGCAAGCTCCTTCCGGGCGAAACCGCTGCGTTTGATCCTTACCTGGGCTGGCTCGCCATCCCCGAGGTTCCGCTTGCGGGGCCGATTCCAGACACGAATCGGATTCCCTCCCAATCCCCTTCCTCAGTTCAGCCGACCGACAGCGAAGCTCCCGCGACAGATCAGCAATTATCCAGCGAAAGGCTGGAACAGACGAACATGCCTCCGGCAGATGTTGCGGCCGACAGCCCGGAGGCGGTTAAGGAACAGCAAAAGAAATTGCGCGGCATTCTGGAGGACGCGTTCAAGAAGGCTGAACAAGCTCGCGAACCCAAGTGACACCTATGCCTGAAACCGTTTCCATTGCGCTTGAACTGCCAAAGGACTTTGTCAACCGCCTCAAGGCCGTGAAGCCGTCGTGGCTTACCGACCTCACCGACGAGCAATTTATCGGACACGTGATTGCCCACGGCGATTTCGATGATTACTTGGGGCAGATTCAAAAGGCCAACCAACAGGTGCACGATCTGACCGCCGAACTCCACTTGAAGAAAGGCGCCGGCACGCCACTGAAGGGGAAAAAGGGCGGCAAGCGCGCTGAAACCAAGATTACCGCAGCCGCGCCTGGAGCAGGCGCGGCCCCACCCATCTCCGCCACATGAAGATAATGAAATCCATCATCCTGATCCTTGCCGTTGGGCTTTTGACCAGCGGCTGTTACTACTCGCATCCACTCAAAGGCCGACAGACCTCCGCCTTCAACGGCACAACTGTTGCCGCCGGCACGATCGGTGCGGCGGGCGGGGCCTTCGCCGGGAATGCCATCAACAAGGACGTGGGGTCTCCGATCGGCGCCGCAGTCGGAGCGCTCGCTGGCGGTGGAACCGCTTATGTCCTACAGGATCGCAAAGCGCGGGAAATCCAGGAAGCTTATGAAGAGGGACAACGCCTGGGTCGCGCTCAGGTGCTTGACGATTGGTGGAGCGAGAACGCCGTTTTGAATGATCCTGAGGAGCGCAAGAAGGGACCACGGACGCGGCAAATTCCGTTGCCAGCGGGAGATTACGAGAGCGTCCCCTATCACTCCAGAAGCTACGAGTACATGGTGAGGCCGTAAGCCGCGCCGACCGACAGAGTGTGACACCCCGATAAGCCCTATGCTGGAAGATGGAACGTAAACACTCAACCGCTATGAAAAAGATAATTCTGACTTTCATCACGGGCATCAGCCTGCTCACACCGGCCATGGCCCAGATCCCCACCATCGATGTCAGCTCACTCCAACAGCTCTACGCGCAGTACCGCACGATGGAGCAGCAGTTGGACACCTCCAAGAACATCCTGGGAAAGGCGACGCAAATCTACGATCAGGAGGTGAAGACTTACCAAACCGCGCTGGGCAACATCGACATGGTCAAGAACAAGGTCCAGTCGTGGATCAACTCATTCAGCCGGCTCAGCAGCACGGATTTCTTTTCTGGTCGCGCTTCGCCGATCCAGAACTTCGACCGCAATGTGACGTACTGGGCCAACCAGATGGCGTATGGGCAACGAGACGTCGCCACGATGGAAAGGCGCTGGGAAACAGCGCTAACCCGGGTCAACACCGGCACGGCCACCGATTGGGAAAGGCGAGTGGCCCTGGGCGGCTACAACTCCAAACTCATCGAGAATGCGAACGCGTCGCGTGATTACGGCAGCAATGTATTGGCCGAATCCCAGTCCGTCATCAGCGACACCCAGCAAGGGACGTTGATCGAGCAGGCTGGCGCTCAGAATGCCTTGCTCTACCAGCAGACGGCCCTGTTGGACAAGATGAAGAACGACGTGAACGACGCCACGGTCGCGGAGGCGGCGCATCGGGAGCAACAACTCCAGGCGGAACGGAATGCCGCCGTCATTCGGCGCGCCATGTCCAACATCCCGGTGGACTGACATGAAATCGTTCCTCACGCTGGCGCTCGCGGCGCTCTTGCCCGTCGTGTGTCGTGGACAAAATGTGGAGTCCGACGCACTGAGCCGGGCGGAGCAGGAAGCCCAACAGCGGTCCGCAGACTACCTTTCCGGGGTTGACGTCCAGCGCGACATCCTCACCTACCGCGCCCATTACGACGATGACGGTTTCTGGAGGGGACTTTGGCAGCAGAGCGGCGCCAGTTCCGTGAATTGGTACCAACAGTTGCGCCTCCTGAGAATCCATTTGGAGGAGAGCAAACAACGATTGATTGATTCCACCAACTGGATTCGCGGCACGGGCGAACTCTTCGGATCCGACCTGAAGCCGGTGACGATCGCCCGGCAGCGTGTCTACCTCGGATACATTTACACCGGCAGGATCGACACCAGCACGGAGCAGGCAGGTTCTCTCCAGGGCGTACTCCAAGAACTCCAAAGGGATTGGTTCGAACGCACCCGCACGACGGACCCGACCGGCAATCATCTCCGGCGGGACTTTGACCTTTTGAGGCTCTCCACGCCCGACGCGAGTTCCTATCAACTTGCTCACGGCGGAAATGGTTCTCCCGACAGTTCGCTATTCAACCTGCTGGTGACCGAGGACGAGGCCACGCAGTCCACTGAAGGCCTGAGCACGGATCTCAACGCGCAGACTGAGATAGCCGAGATTGATTTGCGCAATCCCTCCTACAATTCCGCCACGACCAACATGGCCGCGTACATCATCCGCCCGGACACCAGCAGCCGTCCCACGAACGTCGTGGCTGAGGTCAGCAGAATATTCAACACTTACCAGACGGACCCTGCCCGTCTCCGCGACCGCGCGTTGACCGCACTGTTCAATGACCTGGCGGTGGGAAAGTTTCAACGCGGCAACAACGGTCAGGACATCTACGTCTTCAGCCGGCCGGTAAGACATTCGAGCACCTACAATCGGGCGCTGGCGAACTACACCGCCGTCGCCGCGACGTTGATTCATTATTATCGGGTCATGATCGATCAGTTGCAGATCCAGTTGCAGGAGGCTTACCAACGAGATCAGGACATGCTCGGTCTGGTGGCTAGCTACCGGGCGGAGCGCGACCGACAGCTTCCCGTGGCCACGGTCGTTTCCACTTCGCAAGCGCGCCAGCTATTCGATGCCCAGGTCGGGGACATGCAGTTGAGCGACATTCCGCTCATCAGCATCGCCGCATACGCCTTGTGGGCTTATGTGGGACCGCCTTGGGCCAATATTCCGTGCTGGCCCACCACGTTCGGTTGCATCCAGAACCCGCTCTACAACACAATTACCGCCCAACTGGTTCGCGGCCTCGAAACCACCAGCGGCGCAGTTTACACCGGCAGCCAGCAGGCGATGAACGCCTTGAAAAGCCAGGCGCAACAGTCAGAGGCGATCAGCTTCATCCAGGATCTCGAAACCAAGAAAGCCGATCTGCAAACCAAGGAGGACGAATACACCGAAGCTTACGGCAACCGTTCTTACCGGGTGAACCTGAACCAGACCAAAACGACAGGAACGGAGATTCCCCTCCTCCGCGGGAAGTTGGATCCACTGACCGAAGCCGCGATGTTGAACGCGCAGCAGGCCCGCCAGAACTCCTCAAACATCACGGACCAGAATCAATTATTCTACAACGAGCTTACGGGCGAACAGACCCTGCTGGAGCGTTCCGGCCTGCGCACCGCCCAGGAGGTCAACAAGACGCGCGCAGTCAACGAACTTCGTGAAACGTTGAATGCGCGCCAGACGCTGCGCGCCGCACAGAGGAATGACGAGGCGCAAAAACAGCAGGAACAGGAACAAATAAAACGTGCGCGAAGCAAAGTGCCCGACGAAGGAAGGTGAAACGCCTCGCAACCATCCTGAGTTTGTGGCTTCTGGCCGGAGCCGTCTTTGCCCAGTCCGCCATCCCGGCGGATGGCCGCGCGATTACGCCGCAGTTGGCCAATGAGGTGGCGCAAATCATTCGCGGCCAGTACGGCGTACCGCCCAACCTCGACGAAACCGTTCTCGACCTACAGAACACGAATTACTTCTCCCTGGAAAACGTCGTGAGCGGCGACGCCAATACGGACTTTGGCCAGTCACAGCGTTTGATGGTCAAATCGTTGTTCGCCTTCGGCGCTTCGCTGGAGAACGCCAGCTTTTCCACGACCATGAGCATGTTCAGCAGCGCCCTGCCACTGAAAGATCAGGCGATCAACGACACCTCCAACGGCAGCCCGAAGGTGGGCCTCTTCGCCGGTTACATTCTGGTTCCGACTTTGGTGAAGGTTTTCGTTTCAATGGATATCTATCTCAACAACTTTTTCTCCGGAACGATCTACTTCGCGCTGCTCCTGTTCCTGGTGGTTATGATGGGATCGGCCATGGTCCGCCAGATGCACGAGGGCCGCCTGGACCTGGTCTCCTGGATCGGCAAGGCCACATTCGCCATTCTTTGCATGTTCAAAGCCAACCAGCTTTGCAATTACGTTCTGGCGGCGATGATCGGACTGGCTGCCGGCATCAACTCTTCCGTTATCAGTGGCGTCACCAGCCAGTACGGCATCGACCAATGGTATCTCAAGGTCTATGGGCCGCAGCTGACGCGGAACTGTTACTCGCTGGTCACGGGCACGCAGAAACCGGCGCTGGCCAAAGCATTCTCCGAAGGCCGCGACATGTACAACATCCCGCGTTATGTCCTGTACGAAAACGGCAGCGAGACCGCGACCACGCTCTCCAAATATCTCGGAGGCGCCGAGGGCTACAATATGGCCAACGGCGCAAACGCCCAGGTCAACGGCGTTTCGCTCAAAGAACTGAGCTCGGTTTATTGCCTCATGGCCGTTTACAACGTCGGCCTGAACAATCTTCAGGCGCACGAGGCCATGGGCTACGCCGACGTGCAGACCGACCTTGACAATTTCAAGCTGGCCATCGCGCAGATCTATCATAACAACGACGGACTGACGATCGGCGACACCAGCGCCATCGAAGACGCCTGCTCCGCTTTGACAATTCCTGGCGCGCCCAGCTCGTGGGAATATCTGGCCAACAACAGCACGGACCCGCAAGCAACAGAACTGAATGGAATTTATCGTCAGCCGCCCGTCTTGAACCTGTCCACGGTCACGGGAGTCGTTCGTTCACGGACCCCACTGGGACTTGGGGGCACGCTCTGGTCTTACATCACGAGCGCCGTGAATTATCTGGTGGATCAGGGACAGAAAATAATCGGCATGGTGAGTTGGATACCGGCTTCCATCGTGACGCTCATCACCCAGGGAGCGTTGCAACAAATCCTGCTGGGCGGGCTGCTGGTTTGGATACTGTTGTCGATGGCCTTGTGCAAACTCGGCGTGATTCTCGTGACCCTGACCAGCCCGTTCATCATGTTGCCCAACACCTCGAAAATCTTCTGGGGCGCCGTCAAAACCATGGTCTACCCCTCGCTCTATCCCGCGATGCTGATTGTGATCATCCAGTTGACCAGCGCGCTGGCCTCGTGGATCGGAACCATCGCCGCCCAGACCGGCGGGCTGGGGCTGATTCTGACCTCGTTGCCGCTATTGTTCGGACTGGTCAGCGTCATCGCCCTGCCCAAGCTCGTAAAAGTGATGCTCAGCGGAGGCAATGTGCTCATGGCTCAATTCGATGTTGCCAGACGTGTTGCGATGCTTGCCGCTGTTGCTGCGACTGGCGGCGTGGCTCTGGCCGGACTCGGTGGCGCAGCCGCGGCGGGTGGCGCGGCAGCCAAAGGGGCTGGAGCGGCAGGAAGCGCAGCCGGAGGCGCAAGTAAAGTTGGAGCCGCTGCGGGTGCGCCACCCGTCGGCGCATCAGGCGGAGTCGATGCTCCGTCGGCGCCAATTGGACGCGCTTTGGCGGGCGGGATCAAATCCGTTGGCAAGGCGCTGGGCATCACCGACGGAAAATCAGCAGTGAAAGCGACATTGTCCTCGGCAATCGCAGGAGCTCCGGGTCTGGCGTGGCACGCGGTGCGCAGCAATCGCAGGAGGCAGAATGAAACGTGACGGTTTCACTTTGATCGAATTGGTGATGGTGTTGACCGTGGTGTTCATCCTTGCGGCCGTTGGCGCATGGCGAATCTCCGGAATGCGAGAGGAAGCCCGCACAGTTGCCCAGAGCGACGCATTGGCAACCGTGCAGCGGATGCAAGCGCTGGCTGATATGGAGGGTCTCCCAGTGACGGCGAACGACACGTTGGGACGGGTCCTGGAGCTGCAAGTCAGACTCGCGTCCAAGGGGCACTATTATTACCAGATCAACCCAACGAATCTTGCCGCCCAGGTCGCATACGACCCAACCACCCAACAGTGGATGAGGCTATGAGAGACGTTCTTGTTGCCGTCATGAACTGGCTCGCCCGGCCGTTTCCATCCATCAACGCGATCGTGTTGAGCATTTTCGCGAGCCTGCTCTTTCTGGCCGGCGTGGCCATCGCCTGGCATCCTTACATCACCGAGTTCATCGACATCGCCCAGGCGCCGAAGCTGCGCGCCGCCGTCCGCCTCCTGGCGTTCATCGTGTTTTCCTGTTACTGCACGCTCGGATGCTTGTGCCGAATCTTGATCCAATTCTTCCCCGAACGCTTTGGCCAGGATCAGGGGCACATATAGAAAATGCGAGCGACAGGTAGAGGACGCACTGAGCGAAACCTAGAATGGAGAGACGGGCCTGGCGGCGAAGCCAAACAGGGCCGGAAACAAAATGACAACGATTAACGTTATGAAAAATCTGATCGCAAAACTCATGGTGGGCCTGTTCGCTCTCACCCTTTTGGGCAGCCCGCGTCTGGTCATGGCCCAGAGCACCGGGGCCGGCGACTCTTCGGATATTGGCGGAGGACTCGGCACGGGAGACTTCCAGGACGCCGCCAATGAAAGCACGGGCCTCACGGCGACGCTCCGTTCCGTGGCTAAATATGCTCTGTACGTCTTCTATCTCCTTGGCGTGATTTTTATGGGAATTGCAAGTATCAAATTTAAGAACGGCGACATGGAAGCCATGGGCAAAAACCTCGGCGGCGCTGTTTGCCTGTTCTTGGTGCCGAAGATCGTCGAAGTCATCTTGGCGTGGGCCGCACAGTAACGGAAACAGCGAAAATGCTCGGAAGACGCTCATTCCAGTAACCAGGAAAACTCCCAAAACCCCGGCGTGTGTTACGCACAGGATACGCACTCCGGGGTTCATGCTGTACATCCGCGCGAAGGTAAATGGCCAACACCAAAAGCGGGTGTTATGCAGATGTTATGCACGCTCTTTTGTGCCGTCTGGAAGTTTCCAAACAGCGGTGGCGGGTCTTTGCGCCAGCTCGTAGTCGTTGCACAGCGTTGCGCTACGCACGAAGTTTCGCAGACACGCATTGCGGCGAATCGAGACCGCGATGCAGCGGATGGAACTTTCGTTTCTCGCCGCATTGTACGGAAATCAGCGGTCACTTATTCAACATGGCCAGGCGGAGTCGTCCGTGCCCTGCAAGCTGACGGACAATTCAAGGTGCGCGCTCTGACTCGCAATAAGGGCAAACATCGCGAACTCGCCGGCGAAGTCGTTGAAGCAGATCTAAACCGTCCCGAAACCCTCGCGGCTGTGTTCAAAGGGGGCACATGGTGTATTTCTCGTCACCACTTCTTCGTTAGAAGGAACCACGAGCGCAAGCAGGGAGCCGCCGCGGCGTTCGATGGTTACTTTGCCTTCGTTCATGAAATTGATCACCAGACTGTGACCGGATGCTTACAGAAGTAAATTCAAACTGAAGCCCGGCAAGCTGCCCGCAACAGCCCCCGCGGCTCGTCACACAATCGTGATTTCAATTCGCGTCACATGAAAAACCGGTAGTCGTAAACGTCATTCACAATTTCTGAAGTTTGCTTAATGACGTTTGCAAAAATCTGCGAATAAACCAGCGTCACGGGCAATGTTTTGTAAAGCGTGTTGTTGTTCCAATCTACCTTGGTCAGCGCTAGGACGCTTGAGGCGGTGTCATGCCAGCCGCCATCCCCCAAGAATCTTCTGAGCATAATCGGGGCTGGTAAGGGTTTTAGCGCTGCTTCCTTAAAAACCGGCTGATTGGCCTTCTGTTGATTGATGCCCATCACACTCCCTTGAGTCCAAAGCAGACATTCCGCAGCGCTTATGGGTTGATAGATTCCGCGGTCAAGCGGATAGGCCGCCGGTGCTGGTTTTTGATCGGTGCTTCTTGGACCATCAACCTTCAAGCCATACCAATTCGTGCCTCGAACGATCTGCACCAACTCCACTTCAGTTTTGGCGCCAAATGCATCCAATGCTCCTTGAATTTCATCTTCCGTGAAATGTGATGTCTTGTGAACGAAGATTTTTCTTGGCGCTCTGCCATTGTGTCCGTTTTGATATAAATGCAGGCTACGGGACAGAACAGATTGCATTTCTTGGTAGCTTAAATAGGGGTTGCCCTTTCGGTCCGTAGTATACTCGCGGGTGTCGTACGCGACGAACTCGAACCCCGTGCCATCTGGATCAAATACTTGGCTGCAACAAGTGCTGTATTCAACTCCACCTCCAGTTTTCTTGATTGCATAGCTCAGACCGATGTACGCTTCATCCTTGTCACACTCCGCCAATTTCCAAGGAATACCTCCCGCTTTGGCATAAAGTGCGACGCTAACTCCCCACATAACGTTGGCTCTGCAAATACGCTCAAATGCCAAGTCATTTACTATTTGAACGGTGATGTTCAACGGAGCGAGTTTCGCTTTTAGCCGGTCGTGTAAATCGAAGCCTTCGTATTCAAAACACGCTTGCCAAGCCTTAGGTAAATAGAGCAACAGCACATCAAAAGCGTTTTTCTGGCGAATCAGACCGCTGACAGACTGTAAAAGCGACGTAACAAGACCCTCACCATCCTTCTTTTGGACGTTTGCAGCACATTCCTGAACCGTGGCGCATTTGAGTGCGTCCGTAGCTTTGACAAGCGGAACTTTGAAAACGCTCTGAAAACCCGCGTAACGATTGTAGTAGTTGAGTGCTTCCCTTGGGGTTGCTGGACTGTTCAATTCCTGAACGAAATTATCGAGCTTTTGCAGCGCTTCTGAAGGTGCCAAATATGCCAGGCGTACTTGGTTCGGAAACCCGAGGGTTAAACCATAAGGGCCGTTGTTGGCGAGTCCCCTCAGCGGGTGGGTATCTGTCTTCCCGTTTGCAAACAGAAGAACTGGTTCTGGCAGGATGCTATATGCCGGCAAAACATTTTGCTTAACGGCCATTCGGTCCCCCTCGGTAACTAAACGCCGTCCGTGTATTCAGTTTGAAACAGGCCGGAAATTCATCTTTTGCAAAACAGGAAACCACAACCTCGTGTTCTCCAACTGCGCCGAGCAGGAGATTGATCCACTCGCTGAGTAAGTTAGATGCTTGGGTGTTATAGCGGCGTAGTCGTTTTGTCCTCAACAGTTCGATGGCATTCTCTCGTTGTTTTAATGGTGAGATCCAAATGTCTGGTTCCAACATTAGCCACAAGGCATTATTCCTAAGCTCAAGACTGATGGAGATAGCTTCTGCCCAAAACGTTTCATGCAACCCGCCTACAGACCCAGTAAGATCTGCAAGACTGCCCTTGTATCCGAGGGCTTTTTTTAATGGTTCGAGTCTCTTGTCATCGCGGTAATCGTGATCAACCACCGCAAAATATCGTTTCCCCTTGCGTCGCAGTTTCAAGGGCTTTCCCTCGGATAGCGCATGAGCCAATGCGTTCTCAAAAAAGGCTTTCAGAATTGTAGAAGTCTCAATCGAGATACCTTCCTGTTTAAAATCATAAGGCTTGATGTCACCAATATTCTTTGTGTCGAAAAGACTGGCCGCCGATTTTGCGTTGCCCCAAAATAAAATACGATCCGTGAAACACATCACAGCCTGTGGTTTTTGCTCGAACACGCGATCGTTTACGTCTTTGAAGCTTATTGCCGTCTTATGTTCCAAAACAGCGCATTGCTGAGGACACTCCAAAACCGGCAATGCGTTTGTTCGCAAGATCGGATAGTTTTTTCCGGGAGGCGGAAGGGGCACGGAAACAGGTTTGGCTTTAGCAGTGCGCACCTTCAAATCCAGATCTTCGGGCTTTTTTGGAAGCTGTCGCCAGAGTTTGGACAGCATGATGTCAAAGGTTCCTGTTTCTACGATAAATGCTTTTACACCTCTGCTTCTTGCAAATTGAATTAACTCGACGACGGATTTTGCAATGAATGCTGTGTTCGTTACTGTCCAGTACAAGCCCTGTGGGAGGGCATTGTTTTGCTCAATCGCCGCAGCAAACATTGCCATTACGTTTGCATCTCGCCCGCTGTAGCCGCTGACGACCGCGCCATATCGCGTCGCGGCAGCTAAGAAGCATTTCTGAATCTCGCGATCATTGTGCAAGAGATCAGCCGCTAGGTTTTTTATGCTCTGAAAGCGAAAATCTCCATGCACCTTTGCATAGATCGGAAATCTTTCAGCATTCAGGGCTTCCAAGGCCGCGTATGCACCTTCAAGATGGAAGGTGCTCAAATCTTTCCCCGCAACAAAAGAAAAGCCGTTTTCGACCACCTGATCAAAGTTCGTGGTGAAAGCGAGTTTAGTCGCCCCCATTGCAAGCATCGCTCCGAAGGCGCGATGCCCAACATTTAATGAAACCTTTTCGGCCGCCAACTGGTCGTTGATATATTTTTGCTGTGCCGCGTAATCCCCTCCGAAGGTCAGCTCGAAATAGAATGAGTATTCCTCAGGAGTCCAAAGAGGAGGAAAGCCCTTACTATGCAAATAATTCTGAATCTTTTGTCGAATAGCCGCATTGTTCAAATCGTGGCTCTGAACGTTTTGGTTTTCTTTGAGACAGTAATACTTGCGTTTCAGATCCCAGATAATGTCGGTGGCGGTTGGCATTCCTGCGGTTCGTGAGGTTCCCGCCCCAAGAAACCACATCATCTGAGAAGCATTTTGAACAAAATGGCCTATGAAATCGTGCTCCGAACACTCGAGTCCAGTTAGGCTCATATTGTGAGTCCCAGCGTACACATCACAATCAGATCAGTAAATATGTTTGCAGAGGTGGGCGAGCAGTTGTTCGCCCCGGCGTTTGCGGCCATCCGCGCGGCCAACGACGGCAGCGTCCCGGAAGAAAAATTGCGGACGGCGTTCGCCGAGTGCTGGCGCGTCGCGTTCGATGCTCTCGCCGTGTGACGGGTCTGGCAGATCGCTTGCAGGAGCCGACGCCCTGGACTCCCAATCTGTTTCAGCGTCCCTGGATCCTGGCGCTGGCTATGCTCGCTCCTTTGGCTATCGGAATACTGATTCTTTTGTTCCTGCTGCTCCGCCGGCATGCGGGTGCACCATAAAAGTATTAAGTTATCCTTCTGCATCATTGGAATGGCCAATGGTCATTCTAAACAATAACCTGCCAGGATGAGTGAGCACGAGCGCCCAAACCCTGATGTTCTGCTCGCTACGCTGCAAAAGGAGGAAGCCAAAACCAAGCGCGGCAAACTCAAAGTGTTCTTCGGCATGGCCAAGCGATGGGTAAAAACCTCGGTGGCGCGGTTTGCCTGTTCCTGGTGCCAAAAATAATCGAGGTCATCGTGGCCTGGGCGGCACAGTGACATCAGCGCACATGCCGCAAAAAGGCCCTGGGCAACCGGGGCTTTTTTGTTGTCGAAAGGTTGGAGGAAGCTACGATTCTGGACGCTGGTACAACAGTTGATCGCCAAACGAACGCGCATGAATAAACCCGCCTGCCAAGTCGTGACGTATGATTTCAATGGGCTTTTGGCCGCCCTCACGGGCACACGCGCCAAGGCCTGGAAATCTCAGAACGGGCCGGATACGAGATGCGGTGTGGACTACTATTACGCGCACAGCAGCGGCAAGGAGGCCTACATCAACGTCGACCAGGGACATTTCACGGTCAGTGTGGACGGCGAGACCGTCTTTTCCGGCGATTCCACGGACGACCCGAAGCTCAAGCGGTTTGTGTCCGAACAATAAGTGGCTCTTCGCGAGTTTCGGCGCGTCCATTCAGAAAGCCGAGACGCCCGGCCCTATACTGGGGCATGCTGGATTACGAGCGGCTCAACCGGCTTTCCGGGGTATGCCTCGATGAAGAAATTCCCATCGCTTGGATAGACAACCACGTCATCGTCGCTCAGGACATGTCGTTGGCGGTCGGGTTGCGAGTGCAGTATCCGGACACCCTCTTCGTTTCGAGCGCGCAGGCGGATGAACTGCACAACGCTTTCAGCAGCATGCTCAACCAGTTGGCCGTGATGGGCGACACAGAAACCCGGCTCCAGTTCATCACCATCTGCCACAATCAATACGGCAAATTGCTGGATGACTACTTGTCGACGACGCCCAAAGGCAATCCTCTGCTGGCGCAGTTCAAGCAGGACATCGGCCAGCACTACCAGGAGAAAGTCGCCACCAATCAGTTGCGTCGTTATGCCTGTTACCTCTTCGTTGGCGTTGAGCCGATTGTGGAATTCTCCGAGCGCATCAAGCGGCATCGCAAATTGAGTCCGAAAGAGAACTGGTTCAGCCGCGTGAGCCATTTCCTGCGCGACAGCCTGGAACTGTCGATGGCCGAGGCTGCGAACCTGACGGAGGAAGAGTGGAACACCGCCGTCAACCTGCTCTCCAAACAGGCGCAGCAGGCTCAGGCCATCCTGAAGGCCGCTGGCATCGAGTCGAGACTCCTGCCCTCCGAAGACATCGTCGAGACGCTTTACTGGTGGTACAACCCGAAGTCGTACTCACAAGGCGTGCGGCCGCCGCCTTACGCTCCGATTGAACCGAAGCCGGCCACATCTTATTTCGTCCATGGCCAGATGGAAGTGAACCCGCGGCAGGGTTGGATTCAAATGGACGGCCTTTACCGGCGGATTTTGTTTCTTCACGAGCCGCCCACACAGTTGCAGTTTGGCATGTTGCTGCCGCAGATGCTGGCGCCGGGTTTTGTCTCTGGCGCATTCAGCGTGGAGGCGCGCAGCAGCGACATTGGCAGGCGGCTGCGCCGACTCAAGAACCGGCGCCTTCAGGTGCTGGGCCGCGTGGAGAAACAACCCGAGCTGCGCCGAACGTTGGAAGAGATTGAAGCGGAAATTGACGAACTAGCCACGGGCAAGGACCGCCCTTGGACCGCCGCACACTCAATTCATCTCTGGGCCGCCGACCTGGATGCGCTCAATAATCTGGTGCTGGAACAGCGCCAATTCGGGCAGCAGAACGAGGGCATGACTTGGATCCACGAGACCACGCCGATTGCCCCGTATTTTCTCAAGACCACCCCGGGATACTTGAGCGACAAGGATCGCTACCGCGATCACGCCTATTCTTCGAGCCAGTTGGCGACCTTGCTGCCCGCACTGTATTTGCCCGACGGAACCGAAGCCCCACCTTCGTGCCTATTCCATACGAGACATGGCACAATGTACAATTTTGCGCCCCATGACTTCACTAATCTGAACAACTTCAATATGATGATCGCGGGGTCATCGGGTTCGGGCAAATCCGTAGCGACCAACCTGATTCTTTTGCAGAAAATGGCTGGTGGCGCGCGCTGCGTCGGCATCGACATTGGCGGCTCTTACTACAAGCTCTGCCACGTCCTGGGCGGCAATTATCTCACGATGGATTTGGACAACGACCGCAACCGGATGAACTTCCTCTATGCGCCGCCCGGCAGCATTCCCGGCGAAGAGGAGATCATTCAAAACGCGCTGCTCGTCGAGCGCATGGTGATCGAGAACGACCAGGACCAACTGCCCAAGGAAGACCGGATGCTGCTCACCGAGTGCATCCGCCAGGCGTATCAGGCCAAGGTGGCGCGCGGCGAGGAAGTCATATTGAGCGATGTACAAAAGATTCTCGCCAACCAGAGTTCACCCAACGCCAAGTCGCTGGGCAACCGGCTGCGCATTTGGTGCAAAGGCGGCAGCTATGGAAATCTCTTTGACGGAACCAGCATGGTGACGGCGAGGAATCCCTTCACCGTGTTCGACTTCACCCGGCGCAAAGACGACCGCGACGTCGGTCCCGTGACGATGATGGTCGCGATCCGCTTCGCCCAGACCATGACGCGCGAGTTTGCCGCCCAGGACAAAATCTTCTTCATCGACGAAGGCTGGAACCTGATGTCCTCACCCATCTGCGCGAAATTCCTTGAAGAGGCCGCGCGCACGTACCGCAAATACGGCATCGCCCTCATGTTCATCTCGCAAGGCATTACGGAATGGGGCAGCTTGAAAAACAGCGAGGCCATTCGCGATTCGATCAGCACGTTTTTCCTGTTCAAGTTATCCGCCAACGTGGCTGAGGAAACCGTCCGTTACATTCAAGGGCACGAAGGCGATCTGCTGGCGATGCGCAGCCTCGTGACCGAACCCGGACAGTTCTCCCAATGCTACATGATCCAGCGGCGCACGCAGGGGACGCGGCGCTTGATTCTTGAACTGACAATGCCGCCCCTGCTTTATGCGACCACCACCACGCGGCCGGCTGACAAACTCGAGTTCGAAAAGCTAGTGGGCTCGGGCCTGACGCTCACCGATGCACTCATCGAATTCGCCAAGCGTTACCCCAAAGGAGTCAAAGCTTGAACCGGATCGCGAACCGATAATCACGCTGCCGCCAAATGCACTGCCGGATCATCCCCTACAATCGCAAGATCAATGCGCCGATCCGCTTTCTCTATTACCTGGAGGTGTTCGACCTGTTCGTGATCATGGTCATCGGTTTTCTCGGTCCGCTGGGCATCTCCAGTTTCATGCCTGTCAACATCCCGATTTGGCACATCGCCCTGTGGCTCGTGGCGCTGACGATGACACTCATTCTGATCAAAATTGGCCGCGCCCCAGGCTTCATCCAGCATTGGCTGACGCAAGTATTCCGGCCGCGGTCCTACCAACCCGGTAAACGCCGGCAGTCCCATTTCCTGATCATCGAGGCGGTCTATCGCGGCGAAGTCGAATCGGCCAAAAATCCGGAGCAACCATTCTCGCCCGAAGAGTTGGAGCAAATCCGGGCCAACGTGTGCCGTCTCCGCCAGAACCGGAGGGAAGCCGATCTGCTGTCGTCGAACCTCCAGTTCTGAATCAAACACAATTCGGTGCATGATGGCGCGTCCAACTGCAACGGCAGCAACCCCGCTTTAGCAAGCCGCGCCAAAGCGGATGACCAACTGACTCTCTTCGTCGCGGAACCGGCGCCGTTTCCCGAAAGGCAATATCGTCAACTGACCGACGGCGGTCCGCCCTTTCAAGAGTTCACAGGGTCGCTGGCCGGCAAACGCGCGACCCAGCAAAAGGAATGCTGGTTTCCGTTCCATTGCCCGGCGGACTGGAATCGTGTGCTGGTGGTCGCCCACCATCCTTCCTTCCATGAAATGCGCAAAATGGAGAAGCACCCCGGCGAGTTTGTCGGAGTGATGACCGGCGAAGCCTACACACTGCTGACCGCGCACGTCCTGCAGAAGCTCGGGCTGAACTGGCGTCGTTGCATGCACGCCAATCTGGTGCCGTGGTATGTCCCGCCCAAGACCCGCGTTAATCTCGGGCAGGAGCGGTACGGGTTCCAGTTCATCGAGCGCTTGATTCAGGACCACAGGCCCCAGCTCATCATCAGTTTCGGCGCCAACGTGGTGACGCATCTGGCCAGGCATCTCGATGGCGCTACCGTCACGGAGTTGCAGGGCCAGCTTATCCTGCTCGAGCAGTATCAGAGCTATCTCATCTGCGCCACGCAGCCTGTCAGTCTGCTTGGCAACCCGGAGTGGATCAAATCCTGGGAACGAACGCTGCGCGGCGCCCTCAAGAACTGGTTCAACCAGACCAACGATACCAAGCCCGATCCACCGAGCTATTACCTCGACAGCCTGGACGAACTTCGAAGGCATCTGCAGGAAATCCAGGATGATCGCGAGGAAGTGTTCTCGCTGGATACCGAATTCGTCGGGCACGACATCATCGATTATCAGATTCTCGACATCATCCTGGCCACCCGCAGCCGGACGCTCAACATTCGCGTCCGTGAAGGCCGGCACGAGCCGGTGCTGCGCAATCCGTACGATCTGCCGGATGACAAGGGCACGGTTTACATTTTTCCAAGCGAGGAAGCGTTCAAACAATGGACGCCGCCTGGCCACACTTTCCGCGCTTACATCGATGACGTGCGTTGGGTTTTCCATGGCAGCCAAAAAGAGCTGGCCGACATTCTGAAACAATACCTGCGCCGGCCGGAGATCAAGATTGTCGGGCACGCTTTGAAGGTGGACGTGCTGCAGATGCTCCTGTTCGGCGTGGACCTGCGCGACCGGATGCACATTTGCACCTATGATCTGGCGAAGGTGCTCGATGAAGGCCAGCCGCAGGGCCTGGATGATCTCATCAAAGTTTACCTCGGCAAAGAGGACCATAAAGCCGAAGTGGCCCGCTACCGCGAAACGCGCGGGATCACAGAAGGCAGTTACGGGCTCGTGCCGCCGGAGATTCGGCTGCCGTACGGTTGCAAAGACGGTCGCCGCACGTTCGAACTCGTCCCGGTGATGCTGGAGGACATGAAACAACAGGACGAAGACCTCAAGCGCCGCGAGCCGGAAACCTACACCAAGGGCTGGACCCTGGAACACGCTTACTTCGAGGTGAAACGCAAACAGATGGGGGCGCTGATCGAGATGGAACTGGTGGGACATCCTTTCAGTCTCAAACGGCTCGCCGAAAACATTGAATGGTACGACAGCCGGCTCGAAAAACTGCTGGCCGATACCGTGGCGTACATCAAGACCCGCGTCACCACGTCGGACGTGAATCCGGCCTCGGCCGCGCAACTGCGTCAAATCCTGTTCAACCAACCGCCCCAGGGCATCGGCTTGTATCCGATGTTCACCACCGAGAAGCCAGCCCGTGAATGGATGCGGGCCGTCCGTGAAATACTTTTCAAGGCAACGGCCGAGCCGCTGCTCAAGTCGAGCGTCAAATTGGAGCGCGCGGACCAGACGAAAGTGCAATCCCTGCTGGATTGGATCCACCAACAACACGGCAGCGCGGTGTTCGACCTCAACGATGCCGCGACCAGAAAGCGGCTCGGCAGTGGTGAGTGCCCGTTTCCTTTGCAGATTCCCGAGCGCGATTACCCGGTCCTTACCGCCTCCACAAACCAGGAGACGCTGGAGATGCTGGCAACTGCCGATCCTCTGTGCGAAAAACTGAACGACTGCCGTTCGATCGCCACGCTGGCCAACAATTACTGCCGCAAGGACGGTTCCTGGGGCACGAGTCGCGTCAAAGAATTCCTCGAAGCCCTGGAAGCTGAAGGTGACGCCGACCGCGACCAGCTTGAGTTGTTCGGCGCTGGCGAGGTGGATCGGAAGAAGGCGCAGGACGCCAAAGTCGTGGGCAAACGCCAGAAGGCGATTTCCATGGCGGTCAACCGGGAGAAGTCCATTCTGTTCACCACCTATTGGGGATCACTGGAAACGCATCGGCTCAGAACTTCGCCCAACGTGAGCGCCATCCCGAAAGGCGAGGAGGAATATGTCTCAAAAATAATCGGCGAAGCTCCGCCGCATTCGATTCGCGGGCTCGAAATGGCACCGCGCGGCTGGTTCATGGTGGAGTTGGACTACGCTGCGGCGGAGGTGCAGCGCTTGGCGCAGGTTTCCGGCGATCCGAACATGACCGAGATCATGAACGATCCGCAGCGCGACCCGCATGCGTCGCTGGCCCGCGCCAAGGACCCGGAACACTTGGGCCAATTGAGTGATGCCGAAATCAAGAAGCACCACAAGACCGCCCGCGACGAAGCCAAACCGTTCACCTTCGGCATCCCCTATCAACGCGGAAATGAAGCGATGGCGCGCAGCCTGAATCGCGAGGCCGTCCGTGCCAAACAACCCGTCATTCACACGGCGGAAAACGTGTCGCACATCAAGGACGCCTACCGGAAGCTTTACCGTATTGCCTGGGACTATCTGGATGCGCAGATGAACCGGGTGATTGCCCAGGAGGTCGGGTCCACCGGCCGCACCTATTTCACCCACAAGAGCGTCTATGGCTACCAGGTGAGTCCCGCTGGATTTCGTCGCCGCTATCTCGACCCCGCACTGGTGCGCGCCATCCTCAGCCAGGAAAACCGCTGGGACAGCGAACTCTTGCGTGGCTTGAAGGACATGCGCCGTGAAGCTTCCAACTGGCAGATTCAACACGGCGTGGCTATTTACATCATGGAGGCCTGCGCCAACTGGGTCGAGTTCCGCCGGCGCAATCCCAACGTGCCGATTCTCTTGATTGACATCCTGCATGATTCCCTGCGCTACCTCGTGCACTGGTCGGTGGTGGGTCTTGCGCAGGAGTTGCTGCCGCGCATCATGCTGGAGATTCCCTCGAACCAACGGCCCAGACTGCGCGTCGAAATGAAGTTTACCTGCGAGTGGAACGGGCCGGAGGTGAAGGAATTCGTCTCGCACCCCGATCAGCCGGATATCGAAATCCCGGGGCTCAGGTACTTGGGTCTTGATGCTTGGAACAACGTGAAACCGTGATCAACCCAGTGAAATATCCGGTGACGTTGAGCCGCGCACTGGCAGTGGCGCCTCTGCTTGCCAGAGTGGGAAACGCTCGCCATCGCGGAGGATCTCAACTTGGTTCGGAGCGATCTCGACCCAGAACAATTCATTGCGGGCTTCCATAACATCAGGCAGGTCCAGCAATCGGACCGCTCCGGGAGGAACAGGAGCCCGCATCAGCCGCCAGGCGCCGTCCACTTGGTGAAGCCCTAACACGCCCCCATCACTCGTGCGGCCCCAGAGGGCATAAAGACCGGGAACCGATTGAATGCGCTGCTCAGCAGCCAAACGGACGGCGAGCCGATCGAAATACATTTTCATCCGCGTCAAACGCGGCGGGAGCAGGCCGTCAGCAGCCACGGCTTGCGATGGCAGGCCGGGCACCTGACCTGGAAAAGTTTCGACCTCAAGCATAACTGTTCGCAAAGCGCATGATCGCCTAAATCCATTGTAACGCTTTGAAAGGCGTCTCATCACCTCCGCTTCACCTATAATGTTATGGGCCGATGATGGATTGAGCGCTTTCCCGGCTGAACCGCGGAGCGAATGCCAACATGGATCAGGTCGAGAAATTACTGGAACTCTACAAACAGACCCAAACGCCCTCCGAGCGTGGCGTCTTGCTGGAGACCGTGCGCATCAGCAGCCCGGATGGTTTCTCGCTCTTGGAGGAAAGGATTCTGAGGGAACAAGTCCGCGGGATGACGATGGAGCAGCTTGTGCAAGTGATCGCCGCCCATCGCGATATCTCACTCGAACAAGCCGAAGAACTTTTGCGCGACACAATTTTCCAGGACCTTCTCGATCGATCCAAACTCAGCCCAGTTGCTCCCTCATTGGTTGGCGGCAAATCACCTTCGCCTCTCGTGGCAAGCCAAGCCGCACCGCAGTCGGCAGAACCCGGCAGCAACGGCGGTCGCGGAGTCCAAGTAGTCATTTTGAAAGATCCCAACCATAGTGAGGAGATTCCACCTGCTGTTGGAGAGGTTTCGGAAACCAACCAAAACCGCACCTCGTCTGCGCCGCCGAAGCCAGTTGCGCCCTTGCCGCAGCTGACGCCGCGTGGAATTGGAGGATGACGCCAATCTCGCAAAGCCGGCACGCCAGCAAGGAAACGAAATGCAGTTGAAGATGCCAGCCTACCTTGGGGTGGCTGCGGAACTGGAACGGTTTTTCGGCCCCGAGGGTCCAATCGTGACGCGGTTTGGCGGGCGCACTCGCTGGAGCCAGACCGAGATGGCTCTGACGTTCAATAAAGCCATCCACGATCAAAAATCCATGTTGATTGAGGCACCCACCGGAACCGGCAAGACACTGGCCTATCTCATCCCGATCGCGTTGTATCTGCGAAGCGCGCCCAAGCAGCGTTTTGTCATCGCCGTTGCCTCCAAACACCTGCAAGCCCAAATCGAGCGTGACATGGAGCGCTTCGCCGGGGAGTTCCCCGAGTTGAAGGAAAGCGCCATCCTCAAAGGCACTAACAATTATCTGTGCCTGAACCGGCTCAAACGGGCCGCTCTCCGACCTCAGCACAGGGGCGAAGCCGACTTGCACCAGTTGTTTGACAACTTCGACCGACTGCAAAAGCTGGCCCACGGATGGCGCGAGGAATTGCCGATCAAAATCTCGGACGCCGCCTGGGCTCAGATCAATGGGGAAGGAAACTGCTGCAAATCTTCACACGGCTGTTACCGCCGACAGGCTCGCAAGCTGGCCGAGCAAGCCCGGATCGTGGTGGTGAACACGGATCTGCTCGGCTATAACCTGAAGCACACTGGCAAACCGGTGCCCGGCGAGACCGAACAACCCAAACCCATTCTTGTTCTCGACGAGGCGCACATCCTATTGAGCCGGATGACGGAAGTGGAGAGCGCTGACGTTTCAATCCGTGCGCTCGAGGGCGCGGTGAACATGCTGGGACGCGACACTTTTGATCGCTCGCACTTGCGAACTCGACTGGATCTCGTGTCGCAACGATTGCAACGCATCCGGCGCTCGCTTGCTGAGGGACCGGAAGGACAACAAATCGTCAAGCCTGACGATCCGTGCGGCCTTGCCTGCCGCGAAGTGGCATCGGCCATTCGGGAAATCAAGGCAATGGCCGCATTTCTGCGCAAAGAAGCGCCCAGCGACGAAGCCGCTCAGGACTACCTGGAAGTTGAAAGCCGTCTGGGTTTTTCCGAAAACACGCTGCGCTCATACTTGGGACATCAGCTACCCAACTACGTCATGCTCCTCACCCGGACCCCGGGAATCCATGGCCAAACCGCGATCAACCTCGAGCTCAAACCATTCGATCTGCACGACGTCCTGACCGGCCTATGGAGCCATTTCCAACAAACCTCACTCATTTCGGCGACCCTGATCGGCACTTCCATTCCGGAAACGAAGAAGACTTTCAGCGCTCCCGACTGGCACACGGCAAATTTTCCGTCGCCCTTCGATTACCGCAAGCAGATGCGCGTGTTCCTGCCGCCGCGCGACAGAGGCATCAGCGACCCGCCGGCGATAAGCGCAGAGATCGAACGAATTGCAAACATCACTGACGGTCGCGTGATGACACTTTTTACGAATTACAAGCAGCTGCAGGAGACGGAATTGTTGCTGAAAGATTGGTGCCGGCGCGAAGGCTACCAGCTTCTTGCGCAGGAGCGAAACACCAGTCCTGAGGCACTCGTGGGGAAATTCAATCGTGATCCGCGGTCCATCATACTGGGCAATCACGCAATGGGCACCGGAGTGGATATTCGCATCCGCGCGCTGATCATCACCAAGATTCCCTTCGACCAGCAAACGCCCTACCGCGAGGCGCGCCAGGAATATCTGAAAAGCAAAAAGCTCAACCCGTTCCGAGACGACACGCTCCCGGAAACGATCCGCCGCTGGAAACAATGGTGGGGGCGGCTCATCCGGGAAGAGAACCAGAAAGGTATTCTCGTCCTGCTGGACCCGAAACTTCTCACCGCCAGCTACGCCAGTTATTTCACTCGCAGTCTGCCCGGCGGCATCAAGGCGACTCATCTCGACGATCCCGACCATCCGTTGCCGACGCGCGAGCAATATTCGCAGTGGACAAGCGAAATCCAGGTCAGCACGCACAAAACGGAGCTGACGATGGAATAAATGTTGCTTCAAAACAGCGGCAAAATGGCCGATAACTTAAGCGTGAATGCGTGATACTGGGATTTGAATATGAAAGCGGTTCTTCAATCTGGTTCGTGCTGGCTGGTGGTCGTGAATAATCAATGCACCGTGCTGCGCGTCGCCCCGAACACCGACGCATGCTTGTTCCCGGGACAAATTGACGAACACCCTCTCGATTGCGTTCAGGAATGGCTCGCTCCCGTGTGGACGCCGACCATGCTCAAGTGTTCTCGATGCTTGAAGCAGGTTGCCGAGAGGCTACAGCCAGAAAATTGTTGCAGTGTTCGCGAGACATTTCGAAGCGTCACGGAGCCACCGCCTCCGCAATCCTTTTGGATCGCCGCGGTCAACGGGCACCCCGATGTTCTCCAGGTCGTCGAGAATGGTGTCCGAGTGCCAGGTCGCCACGGAACTCATCCGGTGGAGCAAGTGAGGGTTTGGATCATGCCGGTGTGGAGTCCTGAGATGGCCTACTGCGCCGGCTGCGCCCAAGCCAAGCCCAAACGGGACATGGTCTTCCTCTTCACTGGCTCGCCCAAAGGCGTCTGCAAGGGATGCAGCGAAGATTTCGACTTTCAAACCTCGCGCTGAATCTGTCAGGTCCGAACGCTCCTCGAGTGGTATGGCATATCGGGTTTTTCAAACCTGACGCAACGATCTTCCCGTTCGCGCCAGTCCCCGCCCTATAATGGGGTATGGAGAAGCAAGAATCTCCGCCAAACCCGTTTGCATGAGAGGGCGGAAGGCAGACTGGAGCATGGAAAATTATCTGGGCCGCCGACAGGGACTCATTGTGGCCGGATGCGACGAGGTTGGCCGTGGCGCCTTCGCCTTTAACCTTGTGGTCGCGGCGTGCGCCTACGATTCCGCAGTAGAACCATCCTGCGACATTCGCGACAGCAAGGCACTGACAGCGGCGGAACGCGAGCAGTTGGCGGCCTTGTTAACCCGGGAGTTTGTCGCCAAAGGTTTGTTGCACGTCGCGTACGCGGAAGCATCGGCCTCCGAGGTGGAGACGAGCAACTTGAACGCATTGAACTTGCGGCTGTTCAAAGAAGCGCTCCAAAAGCTTCCCCACTTTGACCGGGTCATCATTGACGGAACGATCGCCGATAACACCTTTCCCGGACTGTGCGCGCCACGCGCTGATGAAACCAGCATCACGGTCGCCACTGCTTCGATTTTCGCCAAGGTGCGGCGCGACCGGCAAATGCGGCAGCTGCACACACAGTATCCGCAGTATGGATTCGATCAGCACGTCGGCTACGGCACCAAGTTACATGTCGAGGCCATCCGCAAATTCGGTCCCATCCCCGGCGTGCATCGCAAAAACTTCCTTCGCAATCTCACCTGACTTCATGATGCCATCGATTCACGGCGTCCGCCCTCAGTTGAGACGCCGATACGTGGAGACATTCAGAACGCAAGACCGCGAGTCGCCAGGATGGCGGCGGCGTGTTTCCACTGTGCAGACTCCGTCGGCCTGGCTGGTCGTCACGAACTCCACGATGTGCTTCTCAATCTGCTCCGGCGAGCACAAGACAATGCAGAGCCGGTCTGGAGCGACAGAAGCATGGAAACAAATTGGAGCTGGCAGATTGTTCAGCACTCGGAGGTCTTTGAAACCGTAGGACACGGTCGCATCAGCACCGAGAGGTGTGTATCGCGTGCGGTCGTCGTAAATGTCGCGCGAATGCGGATGCCGCTCCAGAATTTTCAAACCGGCTTCCAAACTGAGATGGTAGAGGATTCCTGAAAGCTGGCACAGCCCGCCACCGTAATCCGCTTCCAGCCTCCCGCCCAGCAACGATCGACCTGGAAGAAATCCGCGTGCTTTGGCGGGTCGCCCGACGATGTGCCAGAAAGAAAAGATGCCTCCGGGCGGCACCGGCACATTCTGCAGCCGCGTTACCGCAATTTCGATGTTCCGGATTTTTGCTTCCACATACTCGGTGGACAAAACCGGCTGCTCCAATTTCAATTGGGTCGGGAACGAAGCGCCGACGCTTGCGTTGTTCCCGTCCAGCCCGGCCAGCCTCTGACGATCCCCTGTCAGCCAGTCGGACGTGAGACGTCGAAGTTGGCAGGCACATCTGCGAATCTCGCGCGGCACGTGCTTCATTGTTTGCGTTCCAAACAGAAGAACAGATATGAGGACCAGGTTTTTGCCGGAGTCATCCCGATAAAATCATCCAGTGGGCGAAACAGCGGGCGGATTCCTCGTGGCAGGCGATGAACCGGAAAAAACAGAATGCCTCGACTGTCTTTGAGCCGCCACTTGATTCCGGTCATCGCGACGACATCGTCGAACGTCAGCGCCGTTCCGGCATGCCAACCGGAACTTTGGAAGCCGGTCAGCTTTCGGCGATGAGCAGACGGTGCATCAAAGATCAGCAAGCCGTCAGGTCGCAATTGTTCGTGGCAGGAGCGGAGAACGGCCTCAATTTCTGGCCGTTGCAGATGCATGAAGAGATGCGCGCAGAAGATCGCATCGAACGGCGTCCTCAATTCGGCCACATCCTGCGCCAACCCGCAACGAACGTCCTTTTCTGGATGTTTCTGTCTGGCGATGCGCACCATGGCCGGGCTGGCGTCAAGGCCACAGTTCGCCAGGTCCAACAGCCGGCCACTGCCGCAAGCAAGATCTAAAACCTTCCCGCCTCGTACTTGATTAAGCCAACGCTTGAGAAGTCGGCGCTCTTGAGCGTCAACATAGCGTCCATAGGAATTGCCGAACCGGTTGGAATCATAATTGTCCGCAAGCCGGTCGTAGTAATCAACCAACTGCCGTTCCCGGTTCGTCAGGCGATCGGTCTGCGCAGGTCGTTCGTCCACTCCACTGCAGAGTGAACCCTTTGACTATCCAGTTCAAGACCTCCACGGTGTTGAGATTCGCCCAAAGAGCGGTGGCACTCCCAGCCGGCTACTTTTTCTTCGCAGCTTTGATTTTCGCCCAACGGGCCTTGGCGGCCGCGGAGATTCTGGCGCGACCGGCTGCGCTCATGCGGCGCCTTTTCTTCCGAGGGGCTTGAGGTTTTTCAGCCGTTGCGGGAGCGCCGAAGATTCGCTGGAGCTCCTTCTCGAGCGACTCGATCTGATCTTTGATCGCCGCAGCACGCCTGAGTTGTTGAGCGGATAGGTTGGCGAGCGAGGTATTCATCGCGGACAGTTAGGGTGGTAGGCGGAAGGAAGTCAAGGTTCCGCCGGTCGCTCAAGGAATCCACTCGCCTGAGGTGCGATCAAACTGTTGTGAGGAAGAGAGATTTCGAGCGCTGGCCGCATTCGTCTCCGCGCTGATCGCGTACACAACCATTCCGGCCAGATTCGTGTTCGGCTGTAAAGAGGCAAGGGTTGGCACATCCTGGAGGCCCACGCGCAGATAGTTGCGTAGGGCCTCAAACCGCGCGGACTCATCGGCCGGAAAAATCGCCTGCGGATGATCGGCGCGCCAACTGGCTTTGGCCGAATCAATTCGAGTCAGGTCCAGGGCCACTTTCTCGCGCAACTGCCGTCCACGAGAACCGCCCAGTCCCCACAATCCAAGCCCCATGATCAGCAGCAGCAGCGCCATCACCGCCACTACCTCAATCAGCGAAAAACCCCGCATGCGTGACGTCGGTTTCATGTTACGGTGCGTGTGAAGGCGGTACTCCAATGCCGTTGATCGAATAGCTGACCCCCGGCGGTTGATAATCCGCCAGGGAGGAAAAGCTGCGGTTCACTTCCAGATATTTGCGGATCGCGTTGAACCGCCCGGATTCATCAGTCGGAAATGCCGCGCCGTTGTGATCCAGAACCCAAAAACCTTTGGCGGCGCTGATGGCTTCCAGGTCAACCGAAATGCGCGTCTGCAAAGCCCGGTCCCGAGAATTGCCGGTCGTTACCAGAACCATCCCCACAAGAATGCTGATGATGGCCAGCGCTCCCACCAACTCAACCAGGGTAAAACCTGCGCGGGATTTCATGATTTCGAGAATTTCAGATACACGCCGCGAATTGAGTTGCCCGAGTCCCGGACCACAACCAGATCCGCGTTGAAGGCGTTTAGCATTTCCTGACTGACGCTTCCTTTAACCACACCGAACCCGCGAGCGGAAAGCATCGAGTTCAACTGGCTCAAGGCGCCGGCGACGCGCGACAGGTTTACGTCGGCTGGAGCGGAGAGCCGATAGCTGGCGGTTTGCAGGGACATGAATTCAGGGTCCGACGCACTCTGCGACACCAACACACCGCTGGCTGCCACCGTCTGGAATGGCTCCAAACCAGTCCCGCCGGAGGTTAACTGCTCAACCCCGTTGGCGAACTCTTTCTCCAAAGCGCGGGCTGACGCGGCCAGGGCTGAGGAGCGGAGGTCGCCCAAACGAATCGTTATCACGCCGGCGAGGATGAAGATCACCGCCACAACGGAAACAACTTCGATCAGGGTGAAACCCTTACATGGCCTCACTCGCCTACGCAAAAAGCCCATACAACCCATTTTAATTCGCAGAAGCTCCAACGCGCGCCGATATCCGGAGAAAAACATCTTCGCATCATCAATGTCACCGGATGGTGATGGAAGCCGGTGAACTAGAATGGTACATGAGAGCACTTTGCCTTTGGGCAACGGCGATCCTCGCTGCCCTTCCGTGCTGCGGGGCCGCCTCGGTTCGAATCCGCGTCGATAATCAGACGTACGACACGGTTTACTTGAGCCGCATTGGCGATCCCAGCACGTCGGTCCTGGTTCCCAAACGCATGATCGGCCAGTTCGAAGTGCCTCTGGTCGGACAGGGCAGTCCCGCATTGGAGACACTGCTGGTTGGCTTTCCCGGAAACGTGACCGTGCCGGAAGCCGAGTTTCGAGGGTTCAACGGACAATACGCTCCAGCGGCCAGTCTGGTGATCGCCTCGCCCCAGAACATTTCAATTGCTTACGAACAAAGCGGCGCTGGTAATATGGGCGTTGCGAACCCGTCGGCCAGAACCAATCCCTGGCCAGCGGGCTATCATGGGGGCGCATTTCCTGGCGGCTACGATGTCGGTCACGCAAACCATATTCGTTCCTTCTCGAATCGTCCGCCGGAGAACACGTTTGCAACTTCCGCCAGGAGCATCGAGCCGCCGCAAAAGCGGATGATCCTTCCTGAGAAAGGTGGAGCCAAAGTCAAAGTCGTTCCGGCGGACTCGCGTTACAAGCTGATCGAAGCGCCTGTTCCCATCCGAAGCCAGGCAAGGGATATTCCGAAGGCTGCGGCACCTGCCAGCGTCATTCAACCGCCCGCGCAGGACAAAAAGCCAGGACGGCGCTCCTTGATAACCTGGATCGTTGTGTGCATCGCTCTCGTCGGTTCTGTCGCCTGGAAGCGCCTGAGTTCCAGGTAAGCCGCAGCGTCAAACGCATGATCACGAGCGACACAATCCTGCGGCTGGCGTGCCTCATCCCGGAGCACAATTTGAAGGAGATCCAGAGCTTGCCCGATTTCAACACCTGGGGTGTGGACTCACAGCCCGGCCGGCTTCCGTCAATTCTATATGTCGGCGAGGGCAGCCGGGATTTCGGGCCGCCCTGCTGGCCGTTCATGGCGGCACACGAAGGGTTGCATTCGATTGCCACTCACTTTCTCGAAGCCGACGATTATCGGTTCATCCTCTACAACATTTGTGAGGACTGGCGCATCAATCTCTGTCTGCGCGGCATCTTTCACGACAAAATCGAGAAGAGCTTCAAGGAAGCCCGGCAGGTGATCTTGAGGAGGTGGGAAAAGAACCCTTTGAGGTTGACCTCGCCCGTCAGCCAGGCGCTGCAACATCTCTGCTATTTGAACCATCTGTCGGAGCGGAAACCAAACGCGTCGGTCCCGCCCGGCTATCTGCAAGAGCTGCTTTGGATTCGCGACCAGTTTGGCAGCGCGGAGAATTGGCCTTTGGTCCCGGCCAATCCGGACCGGCTCGCGCGCGACCAGGAGAATGCGCGGATCAGCGGGAGGCTGATGAAATTGATCCTTCAACATCAGATGCCACCTCATATCAACCCCGCGGAAATCCGCGAACTGATGATTCGCATGGGCTATGACCTGAGCTTTCGTCTCGATCTGGCTGCTCCGCAAGTCCTGGACGAACAACCAACAATCCAATGCGCTACAAATCACCTGGAAGAATAAAAAAATGGGCGTGGCGAATCCTGATAGCGATAAGCGCCGTCCTCGCTGCATTGATCCTGTTCATTTGGCTGAAGCCCGCCCCGACAACGCTAACCAGCCAACAGCTCAAGTCGGCATACAGCAAGGCTGCGCAAAGGCTCTATCGCCACGAAATCCTGAGTCTTTACCACCCGCCTGAAGAGGCGTTTACCCCGCATGGACTGCAACTGCTACATGAGATTCAAAGTCTCTATTCACCTGTCTTCGTGCCGTACCTCGTCATGGGATCCGTGCCGGTTCAGCCAGACGTGCTCTATAATCCCTGGTTCGACCTGTTCATCCTGGTTGAGGATTCCGAGGGCCAAATCAACAGCGTCGTGCTGGCGTCGTCCCGGGGCTCCGACCAGGGTGCTCAACTCACGGTGAGGGAGAATTTCTGGCAGGAAGTCTACCGGCGCTATCAGGTTGCGCAGATGGCCTCCTTTTCCAGCCCCAAGCCCTTTGAAGAAACAGACCGGATCATCCTTGAGTTGCGAAATTTGACCAACCGCTTTGGATGGCCTCCACGGATGCAATTGTCCGATGCCCGCGTCCCGTTTGATCTCTACCTCCAACGACCCACCCAGGCGATTTACTGCACCCCCACCGAACCGGGTACTTACGTCGTGTTCAACTATCATGACCATCGGCTGCACACCAACGTGGTGGCCCTCCCGCCTTATGGCGTCAGGGACGTGGAGAAGCTGGTTGAGGAATCTTTGCAAGGGAGTACGCGCCGAACCGCACGCGCACTAAACTGAAATTATGAGTGCTGATATCGAACAGCGCCTCCGAACGGAACTGCAAAGACTGCTCGACGAAAATCCTGACCTCGAGCCGACCCAATTTATTTTTGGCAATCAGATCGTCACCGTGGCGGTGTCCGACGGGATTCCTCAGCTCGCCAAAAGCAATCTCTGTGGCGTAGCCCTATATGGATGTCCACGTGTCACCGATCTGCATGGAGCGCCCGCTTACCACATTTACAACCTCATGCAAACTTTGCAGTGCCTCGACGAAGAGCGTCTTCAGCAAGGAGCAGCCCACATACTAACCCTAATACCAGTCGAGGAATCGCACGGAGCGCGATTAGAGAGTCCGCAATTACCGTCGTCACCGGAGATCCTGAACTCGACGTTGGATGACGCAGCCGGCTTGCGCACCGAGCCGGGTGGTTACGGAATGTTCCGCCATCTCGAAACGCTTCAGCAAAAATATCAGCAACTGGTGGCACAATATCCCGAGCTGGACACGCTCGACCTGCAAACGGCGAAGGGAGCGGTAGAAATCCGGGTCACCGACCAGCGACTTTTCATCAGCCCGTCACAGTCTCAAGGCCAGCCCTACATGCAGGTGCATAGGACGCCACAGGTTCGAATGTATCTCCTGCACCGAACCGTCCAGGGATTGGAAACCGCCCTTTACGGACAAGCCCGGCCCATCGAGGTCGCCCGGTCCATCCACCGTAACAAAGCCGAGGCGAACCTGATTCGCCATCTCCAACAGGTCCAATGCGGCGAGGTGGTCGTGCCGATCCGCCGTTCGCGAAAAAATCTCTACATCTCCGGCAAGACCCGTGAGATCACGTATCTGCCGTTGCGCATCCGAATTACTGAACCGGGATTATGCACTGACGAGCAGGTGCAGAACGAGCCGAGTGGTTACGCGCGCATGCAGTACGGAGCTTTGCCTGCCGATCTCAAGCAACTCCTGAATGCCTTCTTCGCTTATCTCAGTTCCCGGATGTCCAATGGAAGCTGCAAACATTGAAATCAATTATGAAGGAACGCCGATGCAGGTGTTCCACCAGATTCGCGTCGGCCGCTTCCGCCTCTACAATGTCGCCGCGCGCGACGCCGTCGGGCTGGTGACAGAAGCGTGGAAACGGGGGTCGCTGGGCAAGACCTTCCTCGTCCGGCCGCTGACAAACCAACTCCTCGGCGAAGAGGTGATTGACGGCAGCGGGCGCGTGATTGCCGTCTTCGGTTTGGCCGTCACCAACGCGTTTCGCCCCGACCCAAAGGTGCAGGAGGATTATCGGGAGAAGTTGCGAGCGGTGCTGAACGAATTATGAAAACTCTGATCTGCCTTGCTGTGCTTTTGGCTGCGCCCATCGTGCGGGCCGAGCCCGTCAAACTGTGGGACGGGAAGAAACGCAGCATGGATCTGGTCGCGATCGGCCACAAGCGAGTAACGGTGTACCTGGCGGACGGACGCACCACGGTTGTAGGCATCCCGATCCTGGTGGAGAAACCCAAGACAGCGACACCCGTTGGCAAGCCCGCACCTGCAAACCACAACCATGATCACCATGCTCCCCAGAAACCTTGAGGTGGATCAGGCCGCAGACCAGGCCCGCGGCATCCTCAATCTCGTTATCACGTCGGACGTCAACGACTATTACATCGCCCTGGGCCGCAAACCGTTTATCCGACGCCAGGGCTTTTTCACCGAAGTGACCGGAGCGCCCGTGATCGACCAGGATAAAATGGACGTGGTCCTCCAGTTCCTGCTCAATTCACGCTTTGAAGAAGCCAGGAACTGTATTGCCAACAAGGAGTCATATCATTTCTCCGGCACCCTCTCCTCGGCGCTCGACCAGATCCAAAGAGAATGCCGCTACCGCGCCATCCTGGTCAGCACCTTGAGCGGGCCGGAGTTGACCGTCCGGGTGCTTGATCGAAACCTGCTTGACCTGGACAAGCTTGGTCTCCAGCAAAAACACTACGACAAACTCGTCCAGACGCTGCAACAAACCAAGGGACTGATCCTGATCACCGGCCCCACCGGCGCCGGCAAGTCCACCACTTTGGCTGCCGTCATCCAGCATCTGATCGACGCGAACCCCTACCACGTGGTGACGCTTGAGGATCCGGTCGAGTTTCTGTTTGCTCCCCGTTTGCACAAGCAGCAGTCCGCCTACTCGATGGTGACTCAGCGCAGCGTTGGGGTCGACTGCGCCAGTTATTCCAAAGGGCTGATGGATGCGCTGCGCATGAAACCGGAGGTCATTGCCATTGGCGAAATCCGCGATGCGGAAACCATGCGCACGGTCATCACCGCCGCCGAAACCGGCCATTTGATCATCGGCACCATGCACGCGTCCTCCGCGTACCAGGCCATTGATCGCATCCTCGCCCAAGCCGGAACCGATTCTCGTTTGGTGGCGCAGATGCTTGCCAACAACCTTCTGTGTATCGTCGCGCAAAACCTGATCCCAGCCAGGAACGCAACGGAGCAGGACCCACGGCGGGTCCTGGGTTACGAAGTGCTATTCCGAACCAAGGACCTCGCGCAACTGCTCTATCATCTCAACAACCAAAGTGTGCCGCCCGTGAGAATTCGGGAGCTGATCAGCGCCGGAGGAGGCATCGATTGGAACAGCTGCCTGGATGAGCTCGCACGGAAAGGGGAAATCCACGAGGAAGTCGCTGCTGCCTTGAAGGCCCTGGAATGAAAGGAGGCGACCACAACGCTGTCGGACCAAGCGAGGCCAACTCCGAAAATGGCTGTTGGAGCGTTACGTTTAAGGATTACGCAAGATGAACACACCATCGCGCAAACAATTCATGGAATTGATTGCCTGCTTCAATCTGGCGACCGAGGCCACCAAAGAAACATTGGCGTCCGAGTACGACCACAGGACACAACAGGACGCGGCGGCGCAACGCCCCATCACACCGATGCTGTTGTTCTGCATGGAACTGGCCGGAACGCCGGCACGCGCCGAAGCCATCTTCTATCACGTTCTCAAAACCAGCCGAATCTCCTATTGGCCCCTGCCGGAACTCGCGCCGCACCTGCGCGCCAACCAGGAAATCAAGGCGATCTGCTTCAAGCATTTCCTCGTGCCGATCAAAGCCAGCGAAACCTTGCTCGTGCTTTGCGGTTGCAACCAGTATGACGGAGAAGGCCCAACCGCCATCTGGCAGAAGCTCGCCAGTCGTAAGCCTCCCTTTCCGATCGTCGTCCTGAGTGAGCCGGAACGCATCCGAAAAGCCCTCCTGCATTTCGCCTAGCGATGAACGCCGCCGACATTCCAAATCAGACTCTGGCCGACGTGTATCAAGCCATCGCCGAGCGGCGCGGCGCGAGCCCTGCCACCCTGGATAAACAGAGTGTCAACGAGGCCGAGTTTATGGCCGCGCTGGCCTATGTGCTGGGCGTTCCAATCATCGAAACCGAAGACCTGACCGATGCATTGCTTTCCGACTGCCGCCCTCTTGCGGCAGAACTCGAAACCGATGCCCTTCGGGATTATCAAATTGTTCCCCTGGCCCGGCGCGGGGAAACGCTCGTCGTCATCAGCAGTTGTCCTTGGGACCCCATTACCGCCGAGGTTTTGCTCGGTTACTTCCAGCCATGTTCCCAGGTCAAGTTCGTGCTGGCCAGCCCGGCGTGTCTGAGGGAGTTGCTGAACAGGGTGAAGCCGGCTGAGCAGAAAGACACTGTGTCGGCCGGCTACGTGCTAAAACCATCGCCTGCCAATGCCGCCATTCCTCTATCATCGACTTCGATCCCAACTTTGCGCGGGCACGCTGACGCAACGCCAATCGTGATGCCGCCTGGAACCAAAAGCGCTGATCTCCCGAAGGCGACCGCGCCCCTCGCCCCAGGTAACGCCCCGCAGAAGGCAAACGAGCCGCTACTCACACCGGAAGACGTGACCCGTCTGATGAATGTTCTGGCCGGGGAAATCCATCGCCTGCTGCAACAGAAGTCGCAGAGGTCACTATAATGGAACGATGGCAGATCAGATTCAGAGTCCCGAGCAATTGGCCGGTGTGCTCAACCAACTAGTCGAGCGCAAGGTCAGCGACATTTATGTCTGCGCCGGGAAAACCATCCGTGTTCGCGCGAACGGCGAAGTCTGTCCCACCTCCATCATCGCGCCGGACGAAAACGCGCTCGTCGCCTTTTTGAACCAAGCCGGCGAGACGGTGATCAAGGGCGCCATCACCCGGATGGAAATCTACCCGGAAGGATCGGTGGACGGCGCCCTCACTTGCCACAAGAAACGTTACCGGTTCAATTTTTATCGTGTTCTCGATCCCGAGGCCTTGCGGCAGACGGCACGAATCGCGTTGCGGCCGTTGAACGATCACATTCCCACCCCGGATGAAATTCAACTGGATGCGCGCACTGTGCAGACCGTTGAAGCGTTCAAACAGGGTTTGGTGTTGGTCTGTGGTAAGACAGGTCAGGGAAAGTCAACCACATTGGCCGCGCTCCTCCAGCATCGCGCCGACACTTTTCGTGAACACATCATCACCCTCGAGCAGCCGGTCGAGTACATCCTGAAGAACGGACGCTCCGACATCTCTCAACGTGAAGTCGGCATTTCGGTAAACACATTTGCCTTCGGGTTGCGGGCGGCTCTGCGCCAGAACCCCGACACGATTCTCGTCGGCGAGATTCGCGATCACGAAACGGCCGACATCGCCTTGCGGGCCTCCGAATCCGGACATGTGGTCTTCGGCACCCTGCACACGTCCAACGCGGCACAGTCGATTGAACGGTTCGTCAACCTGTTTCCGTCCGCCGAACAGCCCAGCGTCTGGAACGTGCTCTCGACCAGCCTCAAGGCCATCCTGTGCCAAATCCTGGTCAAAGGCCGGGAGGGAGGACGGGTGGCGGCGCGGGAGATTCTGCTGGCGAATGACAGCGTGGCCTCCTACATCAAACAGAAGGACCTGCAAGGGGTGCGCCGCGCCATCGAATCGGGCCACAACGACTTCGGCATGCAAAACTGGCAGAAGGCCGCGGAGATTCTCCATCGCCAGGGCCAAATCGACGGCGAAGTCAAAAAGGAGATCATCGCCCTCGGAACGTAACCACCATGATCAACAGCATCTGCAGCATTCTTTCTTTTAAGGCGTTCATCGCTCGCAGCGACGATCCCTTGACTCACTTCAGCCGAAAGGTTGGCGGCCACGAATTTACCGTCGTGATCCTGGGCCATCAGCACATCAAATACGCAAAGGCGCGTCTGAAAAACAAAAAGCTGCATCTTGGCCAGCCACACGCCGCTTTCTGCGAAAACTTTCAAACCGCCGAAATGGATACAACGTGGGTCGGCGAGATGCTCAACGAAACCGCCGGGGCAAAATACCTGCTTCTGGGCATCAACACGCCGTTCTCCAACATCAAAATCTACCCTGCCGATCACAAACTTCGCGAAATTGAGCGCGCGTTTGCCACCAATCTGGAGGCGGAGGTTGGCCGGACCTTCGAGAAGCAGATGAAGTATTTTCTGTCCCAAGCGGGAGGGCGAGTCTGCCTGAATGCGGTCGAGAAGGAACGAATCGCCCAGCCCATCGAGAAGTTTCGCCACTGGGGTTACGAGGTGGTGAGCGTCTTCCATTATCCAACGGCCGTGCTGGCTTACGTCTCCACCTTGCCGCTGGATTGGGACAATCCCGGCGTCCTCGTTTATTACACCCAGAAGCTCATCGTTTTCATGGGCTGGCACAAGGGCGAAATCGTCACCGTCCGCAGCCGTCTGATTGCCGAAACGCAGCGCGGCGGTACTGGGACCAGACCCACTCTCAACGCCTTGAGCAAGGAAATTGACACCACCCTGCAGATCGTCTCCGGCAAGGCGGCTTCCGAGGTCGCCAACATTTACGTCTATCACGACCGCCAGGATCCGGCCTTCGGTGGTTTGGAGAGCATTCAAAGAAACACCAAGTCCTTGGCGTGGGCGAGCGACCACATCGAAAGCCAGGTGCAGCCTTATCCCGAACCTGACTTGGGAATCATTCGCGAGTCTCACTCGCAAATCCAAGCATGAATCCGCGTAATCTGAAACTGCCCGTCATCATCGACCTCCAGCCCGAGCCGGACGCGCCCCTTCTCCGGCTTCCGTGCTGGATGAAGTACCTCTTCATTCTTCTCTATGTCTGCACGCTGTTCGGGATGGGGCTGCTATTAAAAGAGGGTTACGCCTTTTTCAAACTCTACCAGTTGAAGGTGCAGGCCTTGCGCATCTCGGAAACAACCACGCGCGAGATCGCCACGTTGAACGAGCAGCTCATGGAGAACCGGCGCACCCAGCACAATTACGAACAATTCAAATACCGGCAACGAACCGTCCCGCGGCCAGGTCCACTGCTGGGCTGGCTGCCCGCTCTGGTAGGCCGCGCGCAACGCGCGCATTACATCACGTTGCAGCAGGCGAACGACCGGGTGAACGTGCGTCTGGCACTCGAAAAAGCCATCGCGGACGGCGTCGTGCAGAACCCCGCGCCGCCGTCGGATTATCAAATCATTCAGGCTGGCGAGGAAACACCCAAATACCAGGAATTGCCGGCCAACCAGAGGCCCAATCCCAAGAACGAGTACACCGCGTTCGCAATACAACTCAAGAAGCAATGAAATCCAACGGCATTCGAGCTCAACTGGCTGCCATGGCAGCGATCTTGTTTCTGGCGCTCGTCGCCATTGCGCCTTGGGTTGCTGGATCGCACATCCTGAAGCCGCTCTCCGGCAAATGGGGACGCATTATCAGGCACAAGGACGAGTTGCTCGCCGAAAAGGCGGGCTTGCAGTCGAAGCTCGGAGAGTTCCAGAACATGCCGGAGAAACAGAAAGCCAACGAGATATTTCAAAGGAACATCGACCAAACCGGTTTGGACTCGATCCAGGGCCTCATCAACAATGGCAAGTACTCCATCTACAGCTTCCGGACGGTCCAGCTCGATTCCAAGGAGACCAGCTTCAGCTTTGTCGCGCAATACAACACGCTCGGCCAGTTGCTGACCGACCTGTGGAACACATTCCAATTCGTCGAACTCAGTTCGTTGGTCATGAAGCCCAGCCCCAACAAACCGGATGAGGATGTTGTCGCCACCCTGACCGTGCGTTTGCCTCAAATGCAAAGCAGATGAAAAACTCCATTCCAACTGCGCTCGCACTGCTGCTGGCGCCCGCACTCGTCGCTGCGCAAGATATAAAGCTGGCTTCAACTCCCAACGAGGCGAGCGCGAGTCGCAACGCACAAACAGCCAAGGCCACCACAACCGACGAAACTCCCATTCTGAAAGGCGCGGAGTTGAAGACCGAATGGGCCAGCGCGAGAAATCCATTCCGTTTCGAGGCGAATGACACCCCCGCCTACGCTCCTGAGCGCGTGGAACAGATGCAAGTGCTCGGGTTCAGCAAAATGCCGGACGAGCATGGATTTTTGCAGACCTACGCCTTCATCACCAAGACCACAGAAGGAGCGCACGTTCAAGGCAGTAAGTTGGAGACAAAAATCACGAAAGACGTGTATGTCCTCCGCGCGCTGCCCGAGAAACTTGACGAGCAGACGGTCACCACCGAGGAGCAGATAGAAGAGAGTTCGATTGCGCTCGGCAGCGAGCAGCTTTGGTTCTTGGGCACTATCCAGACCAACAGCCAGACACTGGCAATCTTCATCCCTGACAACGCGACCTACCCGATCAAAGAGGAGGAATTGCGGCCATTTGAAATCCAGGATTCTCTCAAGGACCTGCATGTGCGCATCACCAAAGCCGGGGAAAAGATCAGCACCGAGGCACACGCTCCAAGAATCTTTCCGCGCCCCAAGACCAAGAGCACCCCGGCCAAGCCGGACACAACAGCGGCAGCGGCAGTCAGCAATTCCGCAGCCACCTCGTCCGTTCCAAAGCCAGAGGAGAAACCCACCCTTCACGGGAATCCTGCCAAGGCAGTCGATGACGCGCTCAAGGGGGAAGGCGCACAACAACCGATATCGGGAACTGCTGCTGGCAACAAATTATAGCCCGCTACCCGAAGAAGCCCTGTGGTTCTGGCCCCTTTGTCTTGGGCCTTCATGTTCCCGAGATCACGAGATCCGATTTACACATGAAGTAGCGGTCCTCTCTGGTCGTGCGCAAACACGCCATGCGGAGCAGGTTTTCAAGTTCGCGGAAGTTGCCTTTGAACTCATGATCTTTGATTGCTTGGAAAGCGTCACAGCCGATCTCGGTAACCTCGGGAACCTTGCGTTTAGAATCGTTAGGGTTTATGTCCGGGTTCTGGAGCAGGCAATCGAGTATGAAAGGCAAATCGTCCATTCTTTTCCGCAAGGGAGGGACTTCCTCAATGTCGGTGAATCTAGCCAGCAAATCTGGCCGGAAATTGGCTTCGCTTTGAAGGTCACTCAAAGAGAGATTCGTCGCGGCGACCACCAGCACCGGACATTCAAATGAACTGTCTTTTGTCCAACCGCGTGGTTCGACTTTGTAATCATCCATGAAGCCGAGTAATTTCGCTTGGATTGCGGGGCTGGCAGTCCCAATTTCATCCAAAAAGATCACCCCTCCGACCACGTTTAGAAGTTTGCCGATGTCGCCTTCACCTTTGCCGTCGGTGTAGGCCCCCCGCGCATAGCCGAAGAGGTCATATTCGAGCATGTCTTCTTTGTGAAGCCATTCCGGAATGAAAATCTTTCTAAAATTGCTCGCGGCACCAGTAGGGTGTTTTTCGGTCTTAGCAAGGTGCTTTGCGAACAACGTTTTTCCCACCCCCGTCTCGCCCACGAGCAGGACTCGCGGCAGGCGCTCGATAGGCACGCCCAACGCGGGAAGCCTCGAGGGATTACCCGACCCGGCGCTTAACATTTTGTGAATGGCTTCCTTGTGTCCTCTTTTGGTTTTGTCATCAAGGTCGCATGCGTTGTGAAACCGACGGGATATCAAATCCATTCGGGTGAGCAATTCTCCCATGCTGCCGAACATCATGCTGAGCAGCGAAGGATCATGCTTCCCAGGTGATCCGCTCAGTTGGACCCAGGTGCCCTTCTCGACTTTGGGAGTCTCTCGCACGGGCACCGGCTGGAGCCATGTCGAGCAGCGCTGTGTGATCAATTGCCGCAAAGCTCCTTCAGTCGCTTCGCCCTCAATGAACCCAATTTTAAAGTCGGTGACGTTTTGCCGTCCTGCCTCCTCCCGCCAAGCCTCCAAGTGGCCCGTGTAAATCGGCAACCCTTGGACAATCACAAGGCAACGCGTCGAATTGATTTCAGGCAAGCCATCGCAGTCACGTGGAGACTCCTCATTTGTGACCCACGCCACGAAAAACGATAAGCCATTTGCCATTGCGGGGAGCACGGACTCCAAGAGTCTCTGGCGACCTTCATTGCTACCGAAGCAATTTTCGGAGGATTTAGTCTTTTTTGCCATGGTCGTTTTCGTGGAGCATTGTGGTCTCGTAATTACTTAATACTTCTTGCCAGCTAGTGTCAGCTGTTTCGTTGACCCGCCGGATGAATTTCTCAAAAGGCATTGTTCCGCGAATCGCAGAAGACTTGTCACCAGCAGCGTCTCGTCGTCTGGTGACATCGCGTAATTTGTCCAGACGTTCGCGCAACGGCTTGGATGATTTGCGGGCGAAAAGCACCACGGATCGTGCCACCCAAGCCAGCCGGACTTGCTTTGAAAAGAGGATTTGCAGCGACGCGGAACCGTCATCAGCCCATGCTAACTCACACCGCTGCACATAGCGGGAAAAGGTTTCCTCGGTCAGCGAAGCAATTCCCAATATGGCCGGCATCTCTTTCTGCATAACGGCGCAATAGCGCTCCACTTCTTCAAGGCTCGCGGGACCGAGATGCCAGAAATCACCCGATTTCAGAAAATCGGGTCTGTGCAAGTTGAGCCAGGCTGCCAATTGACGGAAAACGCGGCAGCGAGTTGCAATTTCACTCAACTGCTTCTCGGCGCGCTGGGACTCCGGCTTATATGACCACGCCCATTCTAAACTGTGAAACGCACAAACACCGTCAGAAATAACGAGTTCAAATTTGTCATTCTCGCCCGAGATCTCGTGCGGATTTGCGCCACCCCCCAGGACAACTTCATTCATACCTTGGTTGCTCGCCGCTCTCCACAACTCAATCGGCTCGACATCCTCATCCTCCGGGTAGGGCTCGATGTCTTCGGTTTCTTCCGGATTGACGGCGCGCTCCCCTGCTTCGGGCGACGGGCGGTCAATAGCCACGATCTCGCCTTTAGCTTCAAGGCGGGCAAAATGTTCGGCGATCGCTTTGGGTCCCGCTTCGCGCACGAAGTCCACTTCCGCCCCCAAGAGCGCTTTAGAAGATCGATCGGGAATCCTATCCCTCCGTCGATCCCGTTTATTGAGGTGCGCGGGACCGGTGCCTCGCCGAATTGAGGGTCTTTGACTCATTTTGATTTCCTTTCATCTTCGCGTGTTCGGCTTCCGAACAAATTGAAAAGAACGCGCGCGGCCGGTTCGTTGGTAGAAGCAGACTCATTCTTGCAGGCCGCGAGCAGAATGTGCCGACGCTGTCGTTCAAAGGCAATCCGTGTAAGGAGCCCGCCCGACTTTGTAACAGAGCTAAGCGATTTTTCCGGGCTTTTGTGAATTGCCCGCCAAAGGATTTCCAGATGCCGGTCGTCCAGGCCTTTGTAAGCGTTCGCCTCTTTCATGCGTTGGACGAATTCCGGCGCGAACCGCGGGTGATAAAAGAACCTGGGTTTTTCCGCAAGCTCGCGCGGATATGCACATTCCAGCAGCATCCTGTTAAGACCGGCACTAGGAAGCTTTTTAGGAGTCTCCGGTTGCTTGGCGTGGTCCGGCTTTTGCGGCCTGCGCGTGGCTTCAATCAACTCCACAATTTCTGGGGGCAGTGTGATGCCCTCAAACCGCTGCGGATCATAGATTACCTTCTTAAGAGCCCGATTTAGTATTCCCAGGACGGCGCGCTCGACCCTCCGATTCTCACCGCCAGTAAACTCCTTGAGTAACTGTTTAGTTTGACCCTTCAACTTCGCAGTCAGGTATTGGGAAAGTTTGTCCGATTCACTCGGTTGTTTGAACCTGGCGACCAGCGCCTCCAGATCAAGGAGGTCTTCCCTTGTGAATACCGCACCGATGTCTCCAGTGTGATCCAGAGACCGCTGCACATCCTGCATGCTGAAGACCCTTTGGGTCGTGTGGAAGCTTTGCATGGAAAGCTGCGTTCCGCGTTCACCAATTGATTGGGCTGCGATCAGCCCGGCAGGAAAACCGATTGCCGGCCTGGCTGCCCCCGGCAAATCGCCATAGCAGGCGGCGCAGATGCCCTCGGTGCATAGGCAGGTGACTGGACTTCGCGATTCGCTGGGGTTCCCGCAGTCATCTTCCACCACACCAACCGGCCAAAGCGCCGTAACTAAGCGGCGTGTTAGGTAACCGGCCTTCCTTGTCCCCAGCTTCTTATCGCACATCGAACTCCTCGAATTCATTGCTCCAAAGAATGCCTCTTCCGACGACATGCCATTGGCCAAGGCGCTCTGAACCAGGAACCGGTCGGTGGGACAATCAAAGTCCAGCTTGCCTGGGTCGAGAACACCCCGAGCACCTATGAGTTGTCGGACCTGTTGCTTTCCCCGAGCACCGGAGAAAGCCATGGCTGCGAAATGCAGACCGGGACGCTCGAAGATGTCTTTGCCGCCATCGAGCGAACCCTGCTTGACCAGATCCAGCAAGGGTTTCTGAACGAGCTTGTTTAATTGCGCGTGGAGGTCGGCTTTCACGTCGTCCTTGACGCCTTTCAACGCAGCAGTGCTTTGCTCGCGGCACTGGCTTGCAAGCTTAGTAAGTTCGTAAAACCCAAACGAAACACCGAGCTTGGAACAACACTCGTAAGCAAGGTTGCTTAGCTTCCAGATCACCTCTGCGGCTGCGTCGCGGTGAGCTTTCACCAGATGTTCCAGCAGGTCGGATCCGTTCTTCTGATCGAGAACGTGGCCTCCAACCCACTCGCGACAGCACGCCTCGGGCAGGATTTCGAGCAATCGTTCCCTGAACCCAGATTCTTTCCGGCTCGCCCAATATAATCCCAATACAAAATCCTGTTCGTATTGGGCCAGCACTCCAAAACTCTTTTCTGGAAGTCCCAATTCATACCGCGATTTGATCCGGGACTTGTCGTCATCATTCTCGGCTGGCAAAACCTCTCCAGTGGCGAGGGAGAGCATGTTCCTGGAAGGAAGCATCGTTGCCGCGTCGGCACGGGACGCGGCTGAGAGTGGAACATGAATCGCCATCTCATCACCGTCAAAATCCGCGCCGAATCCTTTGCAGACCAAAGGACTTAACTGCAGGACTTCGCCGACCTCGGGCAGCAAAGGCTTCGGACGAAATGCCTGGATGCTGTTACGATGAAGCGACGGTTGCCGGTTGAGGACGATCAACACCTCAGGATGGTCTTTCAGAAAACGTGAAAGCAACCTGTGCCCCTGATCGAGAAGCGCTCGGTCTTTTCCGGATTTTCGCCAAGACCAACCTTCCAGGATAGCGGCATCGCTATTGTCGGCAGTCAGAACGGACGCCATCTCTATCAGGTCGCCGCTCTCTCGCTTCTCCTTCATCCAGCGCTTCAGCTCGGGTCCCATCAATTCAAGGAGGACGGCTGTCGGCACGCCGGCTTCATCCCAGCGGAGTTCAGGATTTGGGATGATAACCAAACGCGCTGAACAATCCACGCGCCGTCCCAAACCATCGCGACGGATCAGTCCCTCTTTTCCACTCAACCGCCTGGCAACAAGGCGGAACAAGTCCTCCACCGCATTGGTCAGCACCCTCAGCGCTTCAGCCTTCTTGGCATCGTCCGCCGCCATTTCGTATTGCTGGGTGGCGCGCAGAATCGGAGCATAGCCGTCCTGGATCAGCGGGTCGCGCGTGGCCGAATTCGAACCGAGGAAGAGCATGCGATAGCGGGGGGGCAGGACTGGGATCACTCGGACGGGAGGCAGCTTCTCCCTTGGCACCTCGTGCTTCTCAAGAAACTTATTTACTTCTTCATTCGGGCCAAGGAAGGCAGCCACCGGATAAGGCACTTCTACTGGCAACTCGATATAGGCCCAGTTCTTCTTGTCGTCGATTGTGCCAGCGGCTTTGAATGACCCGAATAGGCTCTCGTCAAAAAACCCTCCAGCAGCGATCCCCAGCTTCTCACCGAACGGGGCCTTGCCTTTAAGCGGGGTGGTATTGTGTCCATTCGGACAAGCGACGCTCATCTGGCCAAAACGTCGTGTTCCCGTGTGCTTCAAGAACGCGCGCAACACCAAGCTTCCGTCCATGTTGGATGCTTCCGGTCCGCTCTTGCCTCGCGCGAGCATATCCGGGAAGGCGTCTTCGAGGAGCATGCGGTTCAACTTTCGTAATCCCTTGCGCCGTGGATTCGAGTTCAGGAGTTGACTGGTCTCCGGACGCAGGCGTACAGAGCCAAACCGCTGCTCCTCATAAATACTTTCGCCGGAAACTACTTCATTAAGGTCCGCGACCAGGCTTTCGAGCAAATGAGTCGCCTCTGGCCCAACGTCTAAGCAACGTTTAGTTTCATCAGATAATCGACTGACCAAAAAGGCTGCTATGGCATCGAGTGTTTTCTTTTTGAGTCTCGCGATGAATCTGGGCACATCCACAATATCACCAACCGAAAATGTCGAGGAGGGACGGGTAAACTGTGCGTAAAGCGGCAGCTCCTTCACCGAGTCCGGCCAATTGGCTGGTTTATCTTTTGGATCAATTGCAATGGTTGCTTTGACCTGGTCGTTGGTCGGGGTGATCGAGACCTTAAGGAGACCAGCCGGCCGGGCAAAACCTTGCGCGTGTGCAATCCGATCTTTTTCCAAATCGAAGGCTTTCGTGAGCGTGCCATCAGAAGACGGCTCGGCTTTGAAGCAAAGCCGAACATAATAGCCGCTACCTTTGCGTCGGAGCGGTCCGTCAATCACTAAACCCAAATGGTCGAGAAATTCTTCCAAGTTGAGGGATACTTGGTTGCTCTTGGCGAAAGGTTCTTCGACGGCAATACGTGCTCCATCCAGGAGTTCAAACGGGCATCCACCTTTCATCTTTGATTGGCAGGAAAACGATGCGAGAACCAATTTCTTTACGGACGCGGAATTAATAACCTTTTTGCGTTCTCCAATCCGCTTACGCGCAGAGGCCGCATCCATAAAAGAAAAGCCGAATCGCCGATCTTCCGCCCGGAGGTCGATCAGGAGTGAGAAAAGCCAGTCCTTGAGTCGCTGCGGGAATCCTTCAAATGTCTTCTGCGTCACCTTTGGTTCAGCCCCGGGAAGATGGCCGGCAAGGATCGAGTCGGCCTTAACACCCAACATTTCCTCCAGGATGTGATCAGCTTGGTAGCCGGCCAAAGCCCACACTTCCATTTCACCAACGCGCTGGCCGCCCCCAATCAGGCGTCCGTGGATCGCCTGGCCTGTATCGCGGGAATAGATCGCTCCTTCGCCACCTCGTCGAGCCTGGGACTTCAACTCCGGAACGTGCTTCAGCCGGACGATGTGCTGAAACCCAACGACGACCGGCGCAAGGGTCCTGGTCCCATCGGGGAGAACAAGCTGAATCCGGCCGAAACGATCCAAGCCGGTATCGCCCAGTAGTTGCTGGACTTTGGCGTGATCCAGGGCCTGCAAGAACGGTTGACCGATGGGTTCGTCCGGTTGCACTCCGTTCTTGAGTAGCTGCTCAGGCTTGCAGCCGGCTTTCAACAACCAGCCAACGTGAGTCTCAAGCAACTGGCCCAGATTCATGCGAGAAATCACTCCGTGCGGATTAAGCACGATATCAATGGGCCGGTCCTGCAGCTCGGCCGGTAGCCTCTTGTCTTTGGGCAATCTTGGCATCTGGTTTGCCGGTAGAATGGCCCCGACAACCCCCTTGTTCCCATGCCGTCCCATCAGCTTGTCGCCTACGCCCAAGTTCAAGTATTTGACCAATTCGTAATTGAGCGTGCCCCGCATCCATTCGGGCACATTGGGAGGCCGGATTGATTTGACTCTCGCGGGGGAACGATCCTGATAGAGCACTTCCCGCTTGATATCCTTCTTGCCGCCCTGCAACTCAAAACGGGCGATCAAGTCGCCGCCAAACAACACGGAACCTTCAGGCGCAAGCCAGCTTATTTTCCAGCCCGGTTCGACCGGCACCTTGAATCGTTGCGAAATTTGGATATCCAGCAAGCCCTCTTGGAAATCGGTTTGCTCACGCCGAAAAAGCGATCTGTCGTCCGACACTGCGCGACCCACCACCTGCTGCCCGACGACGATCGCATCGTCCACGTTCATGCCTTTCCAAGGCAGATACGCCACGAGCAAATCGACCCCAAGGGCAGGTGCACCTTTCTCGTCGACAGCCGCAGGACAAGCGCCGATTTCAACCAACGGGTTTACGAGCTGCTGTACAGCCTCTTCCCCTCCGGTCTTCACCAGAGGAGATTGGCGTCCGGCGACGGGTACCGCCTGGCGCAGATTCTTCGCTCCCATCATGCAGCGGGCACCATCGTTATGCTCGTAAAATGGGACCAAGCCGGCACCCAATCCCAATTCCCCAATGGGTTTCGTGCGATCAGCGGGCGAAATTATACCTTCCCAGTTTACCTTTGCGCCCCGCGCCAGTTGGAGTGAAAGTCCGACCAACTCCGACTCAGGGCTCTGCACCGGGCAAATGCATCCGCGGAATGAGGGATGATTCTGGCGGTAATTCGCCGGCAAATTGGCCAAGACACTGTGCGCCATCGGATAGCGGCGCACCTGAGTCAGCAACGCAGCCAGGTCAACCGGATTGGTTGGGTCGACCCATTGCAGCGGGGCGAAGCGGTTTTTCCCCTCGTCTTCCGAACCACGGGACCAGTTGCGAGGTCGGAGTCGCATGGCCAGGGCTTCCGAGGGGTTCATCTGCAAAAGACTTTGCCACAGGCTTCTCGCCAATTCATTGTCGATCGCAGTCCTATGTTTTATTGCTTGAAGCAATGCCTTGGTATTGACTCCAGAAACCTCGAGCAAGGTGGTCACTAATGCCCTTGCAAGCGTGGCCTGCAACCAGACCGGGAAGGTCACTAATACCCGATGATTGAGTTCGTCCTCATCGGTTTCTTGAGCGTCCCGCGCTTGAGCGTCGGTGTGGGCCTTCGTGGCCAGATCATTAATCAGCCTCCAGAAGCCACCGCTTTCTTCTTCTTTTTCTTCACCAAGAGTAAAATCCACCAAACCGTTCAGGTCATAAGCTCGTTGCAAAAAGCTGGGCCAAGCCTCACGGGATGGGAGGATGCAAATGTTCTCTGGAAAAGCGTGGCCCTTTTCTTTGTTGCTCAACGGTCCACAGGGGGACTGGACGTAACTGCCGCCCGGCAAACCCACGCGCCAGAATACTTCCTTGGCCTCCCCATGCTTGCGAAAATATCGGAAGCCGGTTCGCTCACCCAGCCAAGAACCCCAAACCGCAAATCCGGCTAAGCCAGTTTTTTCCTGGCGCTTAATAAATAGTCCGTGATACGGCAATGGAATCTCAAGCGTCACCGCCTCCGCAGGCATTTCGTTCCATTTCAAGATGACTTTTCCGAGAAGGTCGAGGTTGGCTGTGGCGTGGTGCTTCGCAGTAATGGCATCAGGCACAAGCAATCCCACGGACAGGTTCTCGAATATGGCGCCGAGCACACTCTTCAAATGTGCCGTGGCAGCTACCGACCATGACTCTATTTCAGCATCAGTCTGCCAAAAAATACCAGACGGCTGTTTCATATTGTGGCTACCTTTTTCCGGGTTTTTGATGTTCATTCAAATTGATACTGCAACCCACAAATGAACTGCTGAGATTCATCGCGTCTCACTCGTCGTGCATCCCCCGGGGGAATAAAGCCCAAGTCCGAATTTGTAACAGCATTGGTACCGACAACCTTTACTTTTTCGGTTTTGCCATGCCGGACGGCAGTCAAGTGATTGTTTTATGGGCACTTGCTCCCAAAAGACGATCCAATTTGCTCTCATACACCCTTTCGAGCTTTACCTCGTGCGCCATCAGAGCGGCGCAGTTCTCGAAATCTCGCCGCTCGCCGGAAACCAGCTCCACTTCGACTTCCGATATCGTGGCTCCAGATTCCAGAGAACTTAGAACATCCCAAGACACCTCAAGTTCCAGGGCCGGTCCCCGGAGCAAGGCCTTCTGGTGTTTCCCGACCAACGCAAGGACCATCCGTGCGGTGGCTCGCACGTCCGCTAGTCGCTGGCGCGCCTCGCCTTCAGGGACTTTCTCAACAAGCTGATCAATGACCTCCGGGAGTGCAGCGGGCATGTCTTTCTTTATCGAAACCTCCAATGTTGCCCCCGAATTATCATCAGCTTTGAAATCGTAGCGACACCACTCGCCGGGGGCGATTACGCAACGGAAGCGGCAACCAATTTCCTTTAGTCTGCTTCCATCATCAAAGTAAACATGAATTCGATGAACCACCGCTTTCCTAACGCACTCGAAACCTTTCTGTCCACTCAGCCAACTCAGAATTCGCCCGAACTCGGCGTATCCGCCTAGAAATTTGGCTTCCACCTCAATGGGAGGGTTGGTTAGATTGAATGTCATAGCGTGCTCACTTTGGTGTTACCGAAGCCGTCGCGCAGCACCCGCCAACACCAGGCTTGCAGATCCGGGGGCAGGTCGGAACGGGGCCGGAGGACGACCAGCCAATTCTTTCCAAAAAGGATGGAGGCCATTGGATGACTGCTCTTGGCGATCTCGGAATAGAGCCCGTCAAAGTAGGGCACATGCACCTCGGGAAAAATGTCCTCATACTTTAAACGGAAGAGGAAGGCCGCCATATCGTGGAAGCCATCTGTATCAGCCAGACATTTGAGTTCCTTGCATTGCACTCCTTTCAAGTATTGCGGAGAAACGATGCGGGAAAGATTCAGGATGAAATCATCGTGCGAACAGCTTCCCGCTACGGTAGGGGCAGATGTTGCGGCAGTCTCAATTCGCTTCAGCGCTTCGCGGAGTTTTCCCATCTGTTCGTAAAACTCGGTTGGAAGCCTCCCTTGGAGAACCTTGCGTTCGTCATCGCTGAGATCCGACCAGACTTTTGCGGCTAGTAACTTCTGGCCGAATACAATCGTCGGCGCATCACCGTTATTTTTCCAAGATATAAGCTGGCTGCTGTCGAAGGGCGAAACCTCGACCTCGCCATCGGCAAAAACGTTCTTCCACATTGCTGACCACTTGCCTGAAATATCTGTTACATCCGCAGCCCCCAGCAGCGTGTGAAACTTGGAATCATAGCCGGTAACGACCTGAACGTCGAAGCTAGGGATACCCATCACGGCTTTCTTGGCCGAGATGGACGTCATCGTGAGATGGTTCACTTTCATGCAGCCGCACTCCTTGCGGAGCTTCATGAGGATTTTATCCACCTCGCCAAGGGCTTCGGAGGTTTCAACCAGTGCCCATCCGTGGGTATCCAGTGAGGTATTGGCCGCTTCCTCGCTCCGGCACAGCGGGATTCCAGCCTTTTCGAGAATATCAATGGTGCCTCCCGACTCGCCCCTTGATGAAATCTTGATAAGCGGTTTGTCGGGCTGATCCGGATCCGCCAGGTGCTTGAGCATCTCGAAGGAAGGATACGTGTTCCCAGGACGGCCGGTAGAGGCGTAGTCGATGTAGTTTTTCTCAGTCTTATCTTTGCGAGCCTCCGGGAATTGGGGGGCCATGTCGGTCGGGCGCGAGGCCTGAACCATCGCCTTCGTGAACACAGCCAGTGGCACGGCTTCCTCGGCCTTCTTGGCCAAGTCAAAATCTCTTACATACCAGAGCAACTCGTGCATCCAGCGATTGCGACCTGGCAGATGCTTGTCGCGCAATAGCCGCAGCAATGCAGTCCAATCGTCGTTGTTTTTATAGTCGGGAAGCTTTTTTAATGGGGTGAACGCACCTTTGGAGAGCACATCAGAGAGGACTTTCATCAACGGCTGAGAGCTTCCCTCGGAACGTGCTTTCCGCACCGCATTAACTGCCTCCCATACGGCCTGCTGTTGGACCGAGCGCGTATCCGATTTCGTATCGGATATTGCATTCGGTTTCGTATCCGCCGAGGCGATGATCCCGTTCTCGGCATCCAAAGCTTCGAGTAGTGCCTCCAGCTTCCAAAGAATCACCTTTGCCGGGAAAGGCGCGTTCGGATGCTTTCCGGACTGGTAGAGGTGCTTGAACTTGAGGCAGCACATGGCGTAAACCACCCGTCCTAGCAGGAACTCCCGACCGCCGATCCCGAGGTCTTCAACCCGCTTGTGGACTTGCTTCAAGTAGGCAACCAACCCCTCGAATCGCTCCTTCAAGCTCTCGGGGACAGCCGTGGGCTTCTTCTCAAATTCCTCCCAAAGGTGGCTGACATCCGAAACCCTGCGAAGGTTGAGCGTGTCCTCGAATCGGCGGAGCATGCGGCGGGAATCCTGATCATTTTCAACGCATCCAATCTGTCTCAACTCCCAGAACAATTCTTGGGCGATTTTGTGGTAGGCCTCGATTTCTAGCTTGGCGAGGTCGAAGACAACCGGACGGTCGTCCTCCGCTTTGTCAAAATCGATGAGCCACGGGAATAGGCCGTCCCCTTTCTCGTGCAGGAGGATGTTCCCGAGGTTCAGGTCGCCATGGGTTGGGCCGATATGGAATTCCTCGCTCCAGTCAATCGGATGCCACGGATGGAAATAATCACGACACCGCTGCCAAGCGGCGTTGTTCGGTTTCACACCGTTGCCAGATTCGAGAATCCCGTTTGCCTCAAGCAGCTTCTCAATGCCGTTTGTCCAGCCAGCGAGCAAATACTTGCGGGATTCGTTCTGTTGGTCGCCGCCATTTTTTCTCTTTCGTGTGATTTTGAATGAAACTGGCAGTCCAACCAGTTTGATTGGGCTATGCGCTAGCGATGCCCATCGCTTTGCTATTGCGGCTTTTGTTTTCTTGGCATCGGGTTCCTTGCCGTAGCCAATTTTCAAATCTACTTTAACGCCAAGAGTGTGCTCCAATAGCCGCAAGCGTGATTCGTTCGGATTGATTTCGTCGATTTCCAAGCTCTCGATGGCCAACCCTGTGATGTCACGGCAGTCTCCTTCGCCCTCGCCATTCCACCAATCCTCCACCGTTTTCCAGCGTCGATAGGCCATCTCCCGGCGCGATCGCGCGTCCTTTCTGCTCAATGCGTTTTGCGTAAAATCAAACGGCTCCACGCCCGAATTTCCTGGCGCTTCAAAGTTGATCTCGATATGCGCCGGGCTAACTCGATCGAATGCCTTGAACACGCTCTTCGCCCGTTTGGTAAGGTTTCCTTGATAAAGCGGGTCGAGCACGCCGTCGAAAATTTCATCCACGAGCTGCACGCACTTGTCGGGTTCGGAAAGTCGTTTCCTCAGCCAATCCTCTAGGCTGCGGGTTGATTTTGCAGCAATATCGCGAATCGCCTCCTCGGGTGCGGCGAAGCTTTGGGACATCCCGCACCACTCTTCGTAGCGGTAGGGACCGGTGAGGACGTGGGCAACCGACGGTCCGAGACAGCCTGCAAAGACGTCGCGGTAACCCTTTCCTTCCCTGGCCAGAGCCCGCCAATCCTTGCTCAATTTGATTTGGACTGGCCGAAGCCAACGGCCATTGGCAGTCTGGCCGCGCACAACGAAAGGGCGTTCCGTTCTGGATTGGCCCTCGCCAAAGAAGCGCAGAATCTCGATCCCGGTGGCATCCGGCACCAAGGCCCGGAGCAGGCGCTCAACAGGCGGCTCGGACTTGCCTAGCAGATCAGTTTCGGTCAGTTCGAAGGCATCAAGAAATTTCTTCCGGCATTCCCGAGCATCCGGAGTCGTGGCGAGGATGAAATCGCCATCGGAAGAGCCCACCGGGGGACAGTGATAACGGGCAAATTCCCATTCGAGGAGGCGGAACCACAATTTTCCCGCATCGAGAATATTGTCCTCCTTGGGGTTCCAATCGTCTGGCAGATCATGGTTGAACCGCAAGCCTTCCGGCTTGTCGAAGCAGCTTGATGCGCCTAGCTGCATCGCCCTTTGGAGAACGTGTTTGTCCTGGATCGGCGACCAGACAAAGATTGGCAGACTGGGCTTGGCACGTTTGATCAGGCGGATCAATTCCAGCCCGAACCAAGGCGCTTTGTTAGTAGCCTTCTCCTCCCGGTCGCAAAACTCCCACTGCATATCCACAATCGCAGCCAAGGGGCGACGCAGCCGCCGGATTTCCGCTTTGATGATCGGCAGCAGATCATCGGCGCTGCTGCCTCCCTTGGTATGACGCTCATGCACGGGCAAGACCGGGCGGCCGACATCGAAGAACTTCTCAAGCCCTTCCATGCGGTTCTTCCATTCGGTTGCTATCTTCTCGTTCGCGATCCCTTCCAAATCGTCCAGGACCAAAATGCCTGGTTTGCCGCGAATCTGAGTCAGCGCATCCAATGCCCTCATCGCCTCGGTTGGCTCGACCCAACGGGATTTGCCCTCACCGTCACCGGCGAGGGCCTTCCATTGGTCATTCGGAGATTTAAGCTTTGGTTGATTCATTGAAGCAGAGGCCCATGATCTTATTAGACTGCAGAATCAGCGCTGTTTCTGGATCGTTCGGGTCGAAAGGGATCGGTGTTTTGCCCAAACGCTTGAGATCGGTGATCCGGCAGCAGCCGTCGCGGGAGGCAGTATCCCGGCCCAGCAGACGGAAGATGAGAGGCAGTCGGTCGCCGCCATCCCTACCCAGCATTTCATCAACGCTGGAACCAAAGAACGTGATCAGCGCGCGGGCCGTGATTCTCTTCTTCTCCACGCATTGAATTACCTTAGCAAGCCTGCGCCAGTAATGAGTCGAGCCAACCCAACCCTCGTGCCGGATCACGACGATGACTTTGGGGTCGCCTTTCCATTCGAAAATCTGTCGGCAGGCTTTTCGGAGAGGTCCATCGGCACCAATGTAAACTACGGTGTTCTGTTTCATATTGCGTTCAAGACGTCGTCCATTCCACGCCTTCGGGCGGATTGTAGCTCCAGTTTGCGCCAGTGGACTGGACGTAGTCCTCAATATGCTGCGCAAAGTCGGCGAAGCCGTTCTCGCGAAGACAATCTTTCACTCGCTTCATCCGTGCCCGAAAAAGTTGGGCGGCGGGAGAGTCCTTACCTCGACGATCTTCACCGAGCTGATCGTAGTTGCCGCCTGCCGCGTGGAGGTCGTCTTGAGCGAATGCACTCGGAGTCAAGCTGCCGCCTTCTTCAGACGCGTTCTCGCTTGGCTTCATCCGCTGGTAAGCGGTTTCGGCTGCGTCAGCAAGCGGACCCAGTTCTCGAACAATTCGGGCGATTTCGGATTCCTCCGCCGTGGTCAGGTCTTCGTCATCCTCGAATTTGCGCAATTCACAATACCGGCTGAACTTCAAAGACAGCGCTGCGCGGATCAGTTTCTCTTGTTCCTGTGTGGTAAGTTCCTTCCATCCAATTCCTTGAGCCTCAAAGTAGGCCGCCACCGGGTCTTCACCTTGTTCCGGGCGGGCAGGCGTCCTTTCCGATTTCGGTTCGATGGCGAGGGCTTCCTCCGGTGTCACTGAGACATTCCGGTCTCGGGAAAGAAGATAATGCAGGGTTTTGAACCCGGATAAACTGGGCAGTGTCCGGATTTCACCGCAATCGAAGCGGATTTGCCAATGCACAGCAGAGGTTTCGATGAATGTGCGCTTCCGTTTCTGGCCTTTCGGCTGTATCACCCGTTCAAGGCTCGCCACCTCAATTGGACGGAATATGTAACGCAATCGGCTGACCTCATCATAGACCAGCGCGATCTGTTCAATGCGGTTGGAGAGCAACGTTTCCGCCTGGCTCTTTTCAGTCGATGCCGATGGTTTCTCGACAACCAGGAGTCGTTCAGCGGGAAACCGGGCATAGGCGTCCCGTCGGAGCTGCTTGCGCAGCCGTTCCCCAGTCAAGCTTCCCATCGTCCCATCCACCGTGACATCCAATTCAACGCCAGTCAGCAAAGCAACCATCCACGCCGAGTGAAAGCGCTTGAGAGTATCCAAAACGTCAAGTCCGCTCAAGATTGCGTCCCCAAGGTTCACATCCAATGAGACAAAGTCGTATGGACTCGATTTCGCATCTTTCGCCAAACGCCTCGCTGCTTCGGCCGTCACGGCCTGCTCGATGAGCGGTTGATAGCCGTGATTGGTAAATACTGTGCGATACAAGCCGGTGAGCTTGGCAAGAAGCTGCGGCTCGTCTTCGACGATTAATATGCGGAGAGATTTCATTTGGGGGTCTCGGCCCGGTGGGGAGACAGCCACTCGGCAAGCTGCTTCGTCCCATCCATCCACTCCTGCGGCGTGACAGATTCGGTCCCGGCTGCCTTGAGCCAACTGCGCAGAAGGTTGCCATTTCGATGACTGGGGGGGCGACAAAAAATATCCAGTAAGTATTCACAGCCCGAAAACGCAGCCACAACCGCACGGACCGCCTCGCGGAGCGTATTTTCATCCCTTACCGCTGCCGCAGTACGGAGACTTGCCAGCGAGGCGTGCTTTGCATCTGCTGCCCGATGCGCCCAAAGGGGAACTAAATCCATCGGCGGCACGCTGGCCAGCAGTTCGAGTAGATCCGTGAAGGACCCCGAGCGCCGCCACACCGCATGGCCTGTGTTTCCGGGATCAATCCGAGGAAGACCAAAACCAGCGGCAAGAGCCGTTTCAAATTCCTTCGAAGCGTGCGCTGGAAGGACGAAAATAAAGGCCAATTCATGCTGATCACCGGCCGGCGACAGTTTGCCAACCCAATCCCAAACCGCCTGATGGCATTCAAGGGCATCGGCGGCGGACATGCTCCCAGACACCGCAAGAATAGCTCGCGAGAGTCGGTCCAAGACTTGGGGATATCCTCTGTCATTGTTCGCCTCTGGTCCGGCTTGAAGCTGTCTCAAAGGAAGGGCCGCCGCTCCCAGCACGGATGACAGTGCTAACGCATATAGACCGTCACCAGTCAGCAACGTCTCTGGTTTGTCGGCGAACCATTCATTTGGAATAGGGGTAGGCATTCTGGGCTTACTCCTGAACCGCTGGAACAGGGTTCTGAATGCGGTAGCTTTGTGGCAGAGTTACGTCGGTCGCCGCAACCCGCGCTCCACTGATCTCGATGGGATTCTTTATAAACTTCAGAACCGCTTCGGCTGAGGCCAAATCAAGGATGAACTCCACCTTTTCATCACTCACGAACATCCGTATGGCCATTGGCTGAGGAATGGAGATATTCGATTGGAGGGCGGTTAAGAGCCTTGATTTGTCGCACCCCACAGATGCCTTGATCAAAACCCGCCAGCGAATTTGCGAAGATTCAGATTTTTGCGTCGCAGGATCAATTCGCGCAGGCACGGACGCCGCGGGGGCTGTTTGGCGCGGACGAGTTGCTACAGATCGTGTCTTGGATTCACGGAACAAACCACGTAGGTCATCACTTAATAATTTCTCCGGCCAGGTGCTCGCCTTCTGCCGCAAATACTTTTCAGCGCGCAATCCTTTCCGGACTGAGTCCTCCTGGGATAGATTGATCTTGGCCAACCGCCGTATGGATTTTCCCGGACTGGCATGCCGACAGGCATCCAAAAGGGCGAGAAATTCATCCGTCAGTGGTTGAATATATCCGGCTTCGAACCAGTCTCCCACACACAAAGGGATCTGATTGCATTGCCGGTAAAGAGCCATCCGCACGATCCAGTCTGCTAAGTAATGAATTTGCTTTGGATCAAGCCGGGTAGGGTCATAGAGTTGGCTATTAATCCGAGGCGTCTGGCCTTCCTTTTGCCATTTGGAGACGATATCCTCGTAGTCGTTTAAGGTTACCCCCCTAGCCATTACTATGTCTGGCTGATTATCCAGGCTGGCCCGGGACTGAAGAAGTTCCCTCACCAAGCGATATACAGACCCCATCTCCAAACTTGTGTATTGCCATTCCCCTTTCCGTTCTTTGAATTCAATGCCATAGGCCTGTTGCCAAATTCTTTGTGTGTTGGGGTCGTGTACGGTCTGCTGTCTAGTCGCGACGTGAATAAAAAGTGAATCTGCTTTCAGATCAATCCAAGGATGCTCAAAAAAAAGGGTCTCGAGGTTCGTTCGCAGAAGAAAGTGATAGACGTTATCGAGCGAGTTTCGGTCGAAAAGGATGGCGCTATCCAGCCGGGTGTCTCTACTAAAACGGAGGAGATCAGGCTCTATGAGCGCGAACGCCGCTATCCGGCTCTTTCCCCCCAACGCACAAGCCACAAAATCCAGTGCCTCTGCCTCCTGCTGACCGTTCGGCGTGGGCTTCTTTGGGTAAAAGGAAATACGCGGAAGCTTGTCATCCACTTCATCGGCCCTGATGCGATCGGGCGCATAATCGGACACACCCCACTTTGCCGGCGCTTGATTTATTTGTTTGTGGAACATTTGCTGCGCTTCAGCATTATCATGCTGCAGCATTATCCCACCAACGGCGAATCCGGGATCGCGTTGGTTGAACGGATCCCCAGACTCATCAATGTAAATCTCGATGATGCCACCTTTACGGCTCACAGACTCTCGAGGTGACGCAACAGGTTTTGAGATCGTCAAGCGGGCAAGTTCACGGCGAACTCGCAGAATACTTGCCGCCTTTTCAAGCGCTGCGCAGAAGTTCGCATGGAGGTCCATGACCAGATGGTTCCAATTCTGAGCCATACCGGTGAGAATCGGCTTCCGGAACGTCGTGATGATGTTGCCGTAGTCGTGAAATGGATCAATCAATTCGGTGCGATGGGTTGAAGAAAAGATCACGATTGGCAGCGTGGGATCCAAGAGACTGAGAATCCTGGGAAGTAGCGTCTCGCGGGGCTGCCCGGCGATTGCGTCACCCTCAAGTTCCCGCTCGAAGTCAATGAAACGGTTCGCGTCGTCGTCCAACCAAGGAAGCGGACGAGTCTTCTGCGCGAGCAATTGATTCCCAAACGCAACCAACTTCTCGTTGAACTGATCGGCGGTTTGCGTGGCGTTGGCATCAAACATTCGGAGGTCAAGAAAGAGCACAAACTCGTTATCAAAGTGATGACTGCCGGGGAGCAGGTCTGCCGCTGTGAGAGTGCGCCGGTCCTCCTTTAGCACTTTGGCCAGACGATCGGGGAGGCCTAGCATCGTCTGGTCAAATACGCTGGAGTTAGAGATTATCAAGCTCTCGCGGAAGGTGCGGCCTGTATTACGTAGCTCCACGTCGCCGACAAAACCAAGTGCGCCACGGACAAAGAATTCCCAAATATCCGCCATGTCGTCGATCAACACCGCCGCTCCGATGTCTCTTTGGAGTTGTGGGTTAACCCAGCATTGGAACCCACGGTGATCCTTGAGCCTCACCTGTCCAGTCTTAGCGCCAACTCCGCATGCCTGCACCAGGGCGAGAAGGAAATCCTGCGCCCAAGGGTCGCCTGGATGCGGGGATCCTTTGCCCACCTGGGAACCGAGCAGGAAGGCCCCCAGCACATTGCTCAGGGCGTGATGCTGCTCGCGGTCGGAGGTCAGCTCGTTCCAGATGGTCGCTTTGAGCAGGTCGGGAAGATGGGGGGCGGCCTTGGGAACGACCCGGTGGTCGGTTTTGGAATCGTGGAGCCACTGGCAGATGCCGTCGAGACTGGGAGCGTTCAGGACAGTGGCGCGCGGGACGAGGGTCTGGCCGGAGGCGTCGCGGGCACCGAGGATCGTCTGGAGCGCATGCGCAGCACCGCTGGCAAGGTTTGGCTCGCGGGGATCAATGACGGCAATAGCGGTTTTCGCGCCCGGAAACTTTACCTTCCAAGCCGCCAGCCACGAGGTGGCGGTGAAGTGGCTGCGGAAGTTAATGCCCTTGAGGCCGGGAGCACGGTTCTGAAAAACTTCGTCAGGCGGGTCGTTGCCGATGATCAGGATTTGCTTGCTCCCGTCGGTCCAGTCGCATTGCTGCGCGTTTATCGTGGGCAATGACGATTCAAGACCTTTGAGCCAGAGGTCGGAGAAGTTTGCTGGATTCCGGTAGTCGAGGAAGAGGACTTCGCAGTTCGCCGATTTTTGCGGACCGTGCAGAATCCCGTCCAGAGCCTTGGTCGGGGCGGGTTCCAGTTGTGCGGGCATGGGATCAGGAATTCTGGATTACGGAGGGGTTCAAGAACTTGGTAATGGCTTCCGATAAGTTTCCATCCTCATTCACTGCCTTTAGAACATTCTCAGCCGCCGTTTTCACATCGCCGCTGCCAATCATGCCTGCCACCTGCGGAATCTCCTCCGACTCGCTCTTGCCAAAGGGGGCCAGCCATTCGCCAAGGTCCTTCGGAGCGTGAATGATGATGCCGGACAGTTCAACGGTGTTGGACGTTTGTTCACCCTTGGCGCTTCGCCTGGTGTTTTCCTCCGCGACCACTTTCGCTGCCTCGCAGAGCAGACGGAAGGCGAGGCGGTTCTCGATGCAGGCGGGAAGGATGATGTCCAAGAACCTTGCGGACTGGTTCTCAATTGCAATCGGCACATCCGATCGGTCTCCACTTTTCAACAGTTCTTCGGCTTGTTCGGGCGTGAGCTTGAGAAACTCGCCAAGCCATTTTTCGGATTCCCGTTCGTAAGAAGAACGATCCTTCATGGAGAGCCAGTAAAAAGTTGGGCCATCTTTTATTTCCAATTTCTTGGATGGACATTCATCCTTAAGGGGCTCATTGGCGACATGCAAGATGATGACTTTCTTGTTTGCTGCGGTGCCATCAAAGAAATTCCTCATGAAATCTTCAGACCTTGTTGCTTTGTCCGTGTGGGCAACGCAATGAACGACATCCGGCGACTCACCGCAGAACTCTGGAACATCGCAAGCTATCGCTACACGCGACACGTTTGCGTCATACTTAGATTGTCCGTCGGAATCAGGCCTCTGGGGAATTGGATAAGCGTGGTCGCTGACAACCAAAGCTTTGGAATCAATCTGAAGGGCAATGCGCTTCGTTTTACCTTCGTGAACGTTCTTTTTAATACTCGTCATATTGGGCCTAGTCGGGGGAGGGGTTGAATTTGGAAAACAGAAATATAAATTTGTCATTCTCGAATTTCACGGGAACAGGTCCATTGTTCTCCGATTTCAACTTACAACTCATTTTGCAACCATGAAGCGTCAGGTCCAGTTCGTCTTTCAGGATGTCCGTAATGACATCTACCCCCGCATTCTTTAGTTCTACGAGAGCTGACGATGAGCCGTGATCATCGGAGTTTCCATTGTCATAGACCGTTTTAAGTTTGTTGACGCACTCAGGATTGACCGTAACTGTTACCGTGAATTGCCCCTCTGAACAAGTTGCCATCAATTTCGGATCAACATCAGTCGGCCTCTTCTTTTTGCTCAACTGATGAAAGAAGTGAACAATTCCAATCAGGACTGCGATTCCGGGGCGGCTGGGTAGAGAATATCGTATATTGCCATGCCCGTTTACAACGACATTGCATTCGGGAATCGAATAACGGAAGAAATCGCACAACGTAGTCCCGGTAACTGAAAGGCAGTCACGCTTGTCTAAATGGTAAAGTCCGCAGAGGTCCATCAGGAAATCTTCGTTCTCCACTGGACTGATCCAATCGGCCCATTTCAGCCGAGGGATGAGATTCTCTCTCTTATCGCCGCATGTTAGATGCCCCCACTGCTTCTCCTTCCACAACCAAAGCATGTCTTCTTTGAGCATCGCCAGCTTGTTGTCCCATGAGGCCGCGTACCGAAAGCTGTTGCTGAAAATGTTCAACGCTGTGGTAAAACGGACGTCGGTAAACACCTTGGGCAACGGTGCGAATGTGAAGTGACCCGGTCGGATGCCGGTCGAATTCGCGCCGAGCTTTGTCCAGATGGCGTTTTGGATTTGAAGGTATTCGCCGATGGCATCGCGACCGTTCTGGGCATCACCAGCAATAGCCGATGAAATGATCAGAATATGATCAGAATAAAGGCGGCTTTGGAGGCGCGACCCGTCGCCATTCCCATTTCCCGCTTTGCCGAATTTGAGCGCATAATGGAGATACCACCCCAGGCGGGTCATATCGTATTCGTTCCTTTCTGTCGTGAATAAATCACAACCGTTGAGAAGCGCTTCCCAGTCCTTCGCAACGTTTAGTCGGCTCCCGTTGTCGGTTCCGTTTTGTGCCAACTGGTGGCTGAGGTCGAAGAAAACGGCATTGTGAGGGAGATCGATGGATGCGGCATTTTTCCAAAAATACTCGAAACTACAGAAGCAAAGCCCGTAGCTCATGCCGGCTTCAGAGCTGCGTTGAATAAATTCGATCAACTTCTTTGCCGTCGTGGCATCGTCGATGTTTGGTTTATTTAGAGACGCTTTTAGTATTGAGAGATCATCTCCTTCTGCCGCAGAAGATACAATTAATGGAGTCACACTCCCGGCCTTCCTGGCTACAAGATGGCTTTCTTCAGAAATGGATGTTGTTCCGATCGCAACCTCCTTATCACTAAGCCTTTCATCAATGACGGATTTCCATTCCGTTTCGCTAATCTTCAAACTCCAATTGCTTGGCCAAAACCAACTGTCGTCCACGGCGTAAATCCACTGAAATGGGCGTTTCTCTTGATGGACGAATATTCTCAGATGCATCTTCGCCAACGTCTCAAAATGTTCGCTCATAGTCATGGTGGTTTTATGTTGTTCAGAGTTTTGCTTCCAGAAACAGTTCTAGCCTGTCAATCGGTAATGGCGTGATGGCGTCAGTCACGCTCCACGGATAGACCTTACCGCCGCGATAATGATCCAGTTGTCGCTTCCATTCGAGGCAGTAAGGGATGCGATTCACATCAATTCCTGAATGCACAATTGGGGCGGGGAATTGAATGTGAATTCGATAGGCACTTTTGTCCTCAACATATTCCGGCTGAATTTCAATCGCGTGTTCACATTTTTCCTCCATCAGCGTTCGGGACCAAGCGCACTGATAGGCCAGTCTCAGGGAAAAGACGAGCAGGGGCAGCAACCCAATAACCGGCTTGAGATGCGCTGAATGACCTCCGGCAGGCCACTTGCTCCAGATTATATCACCGTCCATTCCCAGAGATCGGTTGATGACCGGAACCGGGAATCTTTCCCAGAATTGATTCTGGGTTATTTTCTCATTGAGAATCAATTTGCTGATACGCCGCCCCAGTTTTTCGTGAATCGCGGAGCCGGGTTCCGCGCCTGTGTCATACTGGAACAGATTCGCCCATGTGAGAGGATTATCGAGCTTGTCCGGTGCATGACGGCGGCTTGTTTCCTCGATACCCTTATAGCCTTCATAGTCCAGAGGGAGCCATACCAGCCTGTTGATCAACGCATAGAGCGATCGTTTTGTGCCTTGTTCCACAAATCCCACACAGGACGCGGGAGAATTGAGAGGTTGTGCGCCTTGGGTTCTGGCGTGGAGGTGGTCCAGATTGAATTGAACAACGTCAAACCACTCCACGCGGCTGTCATGGAGGTCGCGCACTGCGGCATCTATCCGAACCGCCAGTTCCTTGGCGTCGCCGAGAGATGCGGTCGATTGAATTTTCCCAGAGCATTCCTCCACCCATTTTTTGACCTTCGTAAGCCTTTCATCGTACTCGTAGAGACGTGTTCCGGCGGCTCCGACCTGTTTGGAATAATCATGCGCGGAGGCGAGGAAGCCGAACAGCCGCAACGCCTCTCTCTGTTTCTCAACGGCCAGACAGCGGTCGCAGTAGAAGTAGCGGGCGTGTTCCGCCACGGAGGTGAGGTAGGCTGTTCTAGCTGTTTCATCATCCGGTATGATGCAGAGGCTGTTGGGCTTCAAGTAGGCGACGAGAGACTGTGATGCTGATTGGTTTGCACCGCCAGTTGGGACTTTGCGGCTCAGGTTGACTTTCAAAGACTGTTCATTGGCATCCCATTCTCCAACATAGGTGCTCATTTCCGCCGACTTGAACTCCTTGCAGTCCCAGCCACACGAATGGAAATAGTTCTTTATCATGTAGGAGGCGGCTGTGTCGTCGGACTTCCACTCCCGTTCCAACGCCCATTCGGTTTCACCTGAAAGATAATTCTCCGCGAACCGTTCGACACGGAGGCTGAGGTTTGAAACGAGATCCATCACGCTCAGGGTCTTCTCAACGGTCTTGGCCGCTCCGGGCCACCACGGAGGTTTCTCAAGGGAGCGTTGAAAAATCCATCCCAGCAGGATTCCTCCTCGATGATGAGCCTTAGCACCTGTGTTCTTCGCGCGTTGGGACAAAGACCAACGAAAAACCGGAATGACGATGTGATGAATTTCTCGAGTCATACCCATGCTTTTAGTCTCGGGAGACGCTAAACTTTCATTGAAGAAAGTGAACAGTGTAGACCAGAGCGTAAAGTAAACATGAAGATCGTCATCCCCAGAACCAATGATCCATTCGAGCTTTTGATCTTTGTGATCGGAGATCTCCGAAAAAATATCTTCAGGGCTATGTCCACCAGCTGTAATCCTCCAGACTTCCTTGATCTTAGGAAGCTCGTTAACTTGAGCATCTGGCTGCGTTACAATGAGATACCCATTAGTTGAATTGATGGGATTGGTTTTGCTCTCCTTGGATGTGCTTTGTTTGAAAATCCATTCGTCCAGATTATCGGCAAGAAAGCCTTTGTGGCTAGTATGAATGAAAATCTGATAAATGCTTCCAATCAAGGCGGGTTTTTTCTCGGGATCTACCCTTTCCCAGTCTTTTGGCTTAGCCAGAAGCGCGAAATCGATTTCTTCTTCCACGAAGGATCTGGCCGAATCTTTGACGGCCTTCAAAAGGCCCTCCCAGGCCACCATGCGCTGGGGGTTGTTTACATCGGTAAGAAAAGCAACCAAGGCACCGACATTTTTCTCCAAATCAGCAACGGCTTTGGCTTGGGTCTCAGGGGAGAATAATTTTCCGAAAGTGGCGCTCTGTGTGAACTGCTGTAATGCGACTCGCTTTTCAGCAGGAAAGAGCTGCTCATGCTCTTTGCGAAAGTTTTCTTCCTCTTTGGTCGAAAGTAGCGGATGGCGAACGAGAATCACTGATTCAGTCTCCGGGGGAAGCCCGAAGTCGTTGATCCAAGCAGTTGTGAGCCGCTCAAGCTCTTCGGAAATGCGGTAGGACGTTTGATTGGAGAAGCGCCAGTGCTCCATCCATTGCTTCCAGTGATCATGGTCTTCCTGCTCTTTCATGAATGGGAGGCTCGCTCAGAAGATTGGATTGTCCGCTGCATGACCATGTAAAGCAGCAGGAAGAACGTGACGAGAACCAGTGCCGGAAGGAGGGAAATCCACCATGCCGTCCGGAGGTAACCCAAGCCGTCAAAAATAAGGCGTCCCAAAGTCGGTGTGGGTGGCTGCGCTCCTAGACCGAAATATGAGAGACCAACATCAAGCCCAACTAATTCGGGCAACAGGTATAGCAAACTGATGAACGGGGCCAAAACGGCTGTTGGCAGAATCGAGCGCAGGAATATCGTGACCGGAGGCACCCCGTAAGCCCTTTCCGCTATGACGAAGCGGGCACCGCGCATCCGGGCCACCTCTGCGCGAACAATTCGTGCCGGAGGCGCCCAGGCGATCCCGCCAACGATCAGGTAGATCACTTCCAAACTGGCCTGAAGGACAGCAGCCAGAGCGACAGCTAACAGGATGAAAGGCACCGTATGAATGACCGAAATGATATAAGTAATGAGGCGATCCGGCCAGCGGCCTTTGCAAAGACCCGCAATTGAACCCAGCAGGAGAGCGAGAACAAAAGCGAGAACGAAGGCCCGTCCAGCCACCCTCAAAGAGAGTCCGGTGGCCAGCATCGTGCGGGCGAAGTGGTCGCGGCCAAGCGAATCAGTTCCGAACAAATTGTCTCCTCCTGGCGGTTGGAGGCGATTGCCGATCGCAGTGGTAAAAGGATCATTCGTCCCGCCAATCCGCACGAGCAATTCCGGCAACAACCCGAGGGCGACTGCCAGAAACAGTGCGAGAATGAGCAGTTGGCGTTTCATGAGCGAAGGCGTGGATCCAGGGCTACATAAGCCCATTCAGCGAACAGGGAGATGGCCACAAAAAATGCGGCGTTAACGAGAATCACCCCTTGCAGAACCGGGTAGTCGCGGGTCTGAATTGCCGTGAGTAAAAGATTCCCCGTTCCGGGGATTGAAAAAATGACTTCCAATACTAGCGTTGCAAAAAAAACAAGGCTGAGTTGGTTGATCCATGCAGCCAACCAAGGCACCATCGATGGACGGAAGAGACTGCGATGGAACAATTGCCATCCGCTCATCCCGGATGCTCTCGCCGCGCGATATCCCGGATGCTCCATGGTCGAGGCAACACCATCGCGCAACACCGTGGTCATCACGGCCAGCGGATAAAGACAGGCGATCAGCGATGGCAGAACCTGAGTGAAAGGTCCCCACGTGGCTCCCGCGCGACTTAGAGAAACATGTGGCAACAATAATCCAACGGTCATCGCTCCCAAGACAGCGAGTAAGAAAACTGGCATGAGGACACCAAACCGGAGCAGGCCGAGGCCGAGAAGGGTGGATGGAACTTGGTGGAAAAGGAGATTGAGACCGTAGCTGACGAAGAGGGAGAGTAATGCGGCCTGAAGGCCAATCGTGGCCGTGATGGCAAATTTTTCCAATACATAGCCCAGCACGGGGCGGCCGTTGCTGATCGAGGTGCCGAAGTTGAGAGTGCCAATTCGAGTCAGATGACCAGCGGCCTGTTTCAAGAGCGGCTGATCAAGCCCCATCTGGTGACGCAAGACCGCGACGCTTTCCTCGGAAGCCTGCGGACCCAAGATGACGCGCGCCGGATCCCCCGGTGCAATTACGAAGAGGACAAAGGAAAGAACTACAGCACCCAGCAGCAGCAAGCAGGCACTAACCAATGAACTGGCGATGTGCCGCCAGGGGAGCGCTTGCGTTTGGGTTGCTGACACCATATCGGTTCATTTTACGTTCACTTTCCAAAACAGCGGGACACTCTGGCCATTGATGGGAACCTCAGAAACATTGCCGGAGTAAAGCACGAGCATCTTATTGTGGATGAGGAATGCAGCGGGCGGGTCTTCCGCGGTCGCTGCGTCAATTCGATCCACCAAAGAACGAACCTGATTCTTGTCGGCTGTGGTTTGAAACTCTTTCAAGAAAGCGGTGACGCTATCGTTCCGATAACGCCAGAAATTCGGCACCGGGATCTTGGCGGGATTGTAGTTCATTTCCAGAATCGGAGGTGCCGCCGGGAAGGTAAACTCAAAGCCTATGATGAAAGTGGTAAATTCTCCGGAGATCATGCGGCCAATCACAGTGTTGTAATCCAACTTGGTTAACTTTGTCGCGATGCCAACGTCCTGAAGTTGGGACTGAATCAACTGCCCCAAATCTTCCGAGGAGTCCTTCTCGTGAACCAAGATTTCAATCGGCGTGGTTTTGATAGTGGAGGTAGAAGCTGCGAAAGCCTTCCTCGAATTATCCGCAGAATAGGGATCAGGCGTTTTGCTCGGATCTGCCCCTGAAATGGCCGGGGGAAGGATGCTGGTGGCAGGAACCGCCAAGCCTTCCGGGATGAGCTTGACCAAATCGGTGCGTCTCAATCCAGCATTGATGGCCTGACGCAATGGACGATCCATCTTGTCGGAATTAAAACCGAGCGCGACCACATTGAATGTATCCACTGCTGATGCGTTTAGCTTGGCCCATGCACCAGCAGTCTTAACTCCTCCGGAGGGTTGTTGAGTCACCACCCCTTTAGCCATGGACGAAGGCACCCGGGCGAAGTTGACCTGGCCATTCTGGAGTTCCTGCAATCGAATTTGATCGTTCTTGATCAGACGGAAAATCAATGTTGATAAATTTCCCGCGCGAGTTTCCCAATGAGCCGGGTTGGCTTCGAGCACAACCTCCGCGTCATTACGGGATTTGACGAGGAATGGCCCAGTGCCGACCGTCGTCTTCACCCCAAAATCACCTTCCGGAATCGAGGCGAGTTCCCTGGGCATGATCACGAGTGGGGTGGAAGTAAGCCGATGGACAAAAAATGGATCTGGAGCGGTCAGTTCGATTTCGATTTCCGATTCCGAAACCGCCTTGATCGCAGGTGACCCCTGTTTTTCGTCAGCGTTCGTCGGTGGGAGACGTTTGATCACGCCCTCAACTATCCAACCGATTGAAGACCCCTTACCCATGATTCGGTTGAAACTGAATACCACATCCTCGGCGGTCACATTGCGGGTATTTGCTGTTCCAAAGATCGGTGAAGAATGGAATTTGACCCCAGGACGAATCTTGAAACGCCAGCGATCGAATCCCCCAACTGGCTCCCAACTTTGGGCAATACGGGGCATGATTTCATTCTGTTCGTCCAGCCCCACCAACCCCTCGAAAATCTGGGCCTCAATGCGAATCAAATGGGGATCAAGATTCTTGATCGGATCCAAAGTTGTTATTTCAGTTTCAGTCGCAACAACGAAGGGCGCAGCGCTATTTCCCCGATGAGGGTTTTGCCGACTAACCAACCAGACAACGGCCGCGATTACAGCCAATGTGATTACCAGAAGGACAGTTTTTTGTTTCATAACAAATGAACGATCTAAGCTTGTGCATTCAAACACCAACCGCGACCAGGGATTCGGAATCAACAAGGGTGGAGTTGCATAATCCATCCCTATAGCCAGCCTGCAATTGCGGCAGGGTTTTGTGGAAATAAATGTCGTTAATTTCTTTCAAGCGTGGAGCATTCGAGGCATGAACCTGAAGCCGGGCGAGATCGAAATCGAAGTCCCGGATGTTCCCGAGCGAATGCTTGCCGTAGAGCTTCGTGTTAACCGTATCCTCAGCTGCGATATAATTTCCTTCGGGCGTTATTCGAACTGACTTGAACGCCAGCAGAGGGAATGGAGAGAACCGAACCTGCAACCGCAGTCCGTTAGGCAAAAGGTGTTCGCAGTAAAATTCGCCGTGTTTGTCCACGGAGATGTCTTGGGGCACAAACCAATCCGACCGAAGGAACGCGAGCATTGCGGGCAGCGAAAGGAGATCAACTTCCACAAGAACTGTCAGAGGACGCTTGAGCGTGATAGTTCCGAGTGCTTGCAGGCTTGTGAGTATTGAGTCATAGTCCTCACTCCGCAGTTCGAGGGCAGGATCTGTATATGGCAACTGGTGGTAGAAACTGCACCCCACAGTTGAGACTCCAGCATCGTGCAGTTCGGCGACGGCCTGGGAGAGGCTTCGGAAGTTCCGCTGTTGCAGCGTCATGTTTACAAAAAGTCGCTCATGCAGATGTTCGGCAGCCCACTTCAAGTTTGGCAGCATCTGGTCGTAAGCGCTGGGACCGCGATTGAAATCATGATCGGCCCGAACACCATCTACACTTATGTCGAGGTAGTCGAGTCGCGAGGCAAGCACGGCATCTTGATGAAGATGAAGAAGCGTGCCATTGGTAATGGCGCCGATGCGCGTTGAAACTCCACGCCGATCGCGGGCAGCACACAGCCAAGAGAGAAGTTCGCTACCGCGGCTTCCTAGGAAAATTTCCTTGCCGCTTAGGCAGATAAGATCGGGGGATCTGTCTAGTGCCGAGTTGAGCAACCGCTTGGATTCCTCCAGGGAAAGCGCTTCTCCAGTGAGTTTGTCCACCTGTAAGTAGCAGTGTTTGCAGGCGAGATTGCAGGCGTTATTGATCACGAATGTGATGCCTTGGTGAACAACCGCCTTGCGGATCTCGGCTTCGATTGCTGCCCGGGATTCAAGTCCCGAGAGGGCACGGTGAAGAAAGAATAGCCGCTGATCAACTATGAGCTTTCCTTCGATGCCCCCGCGAACTCCTGACAAGAATGATGGCATATGTGTATTTGGTTTACTGGTTATGTTGCGGGTGCAAATTCAGCGGTGTTTGAGCCAAGCTTAAACTCTGGGACCGCAATTGACTGTAGGAGCTTTTGCGTATAGGGCGCTTGGGGGGATTCAAATACTGCGCGCGTCGCGCCACGCTCTACAACTTTCCCTTGTTGCAAAACTACCACATGCCGGCATAGCCGGGCAGCAACTGCGAGATTGTGGGTGATGAAGAGCATCGTCATTTGAAACTTCTCCAAGACCTCCGAAAGCAGTTCGACTATTTCTGCCTGAACAGTCATGTCCAGCGCGCTGGTTGGTTCGTCGGCGATAAGAAGCTTCGGACGACAAGCGAGGGCCATGGCAATCATAACGCGCTGACACATGCCGCCACTCAATTGGTGGGGAAAGCTTCTGAAGCAGCGTTCCGGATCTCGCAATTGAACGGCGTCGAACAGACGGAGAATTTCTGATTTGGCCTCGCCTCCGGTCAAGCCACGGTGCAACTTTAGAACCCACTCAACCTGCCTCCCGACTCTATAGACAGGGTTCAAGGACGCTTGGGGATCTTGGAAAATCATGGCTATTTCCTTGCCGCGAATGTTTCGCAATTTTGTCTCGGAGAGACCTAGCAACTCACAATCCCGCCAAGCGATGGAGCCGGACGCTACTCGTCCATTTCTAGGCAGAAGGCCCATTATTGAATGTGCAAGAACCGTCTTGCCGGAGCCAGATTCCCCGACCAACCCCACAACTGCACCTTGGGCAATCGAAAGAGACACAGAGTCCAAGGCACGATGTTCCGTGGGCTTGCCCGCGTCGAAATCGACGGTCAAGCCCTCTACCCGAAGCAGGCCATTTGTGGATTCTATCATTATTCGTCCAGCATGATCATCCGAACACAAGGTTGGCGTGACGCAATGTGTCACGGCCAGTGTTGCCCTGACGAAAATTAGTTAGGATTCTTTCCATCAATGACTTGCAGTGTATCCAAATGCCATTTCGACACAAGAAACGTTCTTGCACCAGTCCTACGGAAACCGACTCTGGGTTGAAGCCCATTGTGGTCTTTCATTTATCAATTTGGCCGCCCTCCGCAGGCAAAGCCTTAAAGCGGTTCTCAAAGAGCACTGGGTGATTCAGCATTTTGGTCACCAAGCTGCCAGCCTCAACTGTCGTCAAGAACTGCTCTAAACCGACCAGCAGGACGAGCGCGTTGGGACGGGATTTAGGCCGAATCTTGAGCAGCAAGGTAACCGCCTTTTCCACCAACGCTGGCTGAACATCCAATTGAGATCGGTGTGTCAGCAGCCCTCGAACGATTAGCGCCAAGGCCACGGCCGGACTGCGCGAGAGCCCCGCCAGACAATGAATCAAAACTGGTTCCCCAGGATGAGCATCAACGAACCGAAAGATATCGGCTAGATGTTCCCGGCGGGGTGGCGAGCCGGGGTCACTGGGATCAACAACTTCCCGGTCTTCAAATATCACTTCATGCACTAGCTTGGCGTGGCGGAGAGAAACAGGTCGCGGAACGGATGGCTCACGGATGGAAACCACGTTCCAGAACCCTGCATCCATTTTCAACGACCGCTCCAGTTCGGGAATCGAACTGACGGCGAGGTGACGGCCCAATTCTTTGATGTACATTTTTAGCTGGGTCCATTTCGACCTGTTGACGGCCCTTGTGTCGGGCGCGTCAAGATGCCGAGCTCGGCGACCACTCGTAAGAACAGTCGCGATTGAACGAAGGACTGCTGGAACGTGGCAGGGGATGTTTGTCCCGGACTGATTGACCATTGTGCCTGCGATTGTTCTTTTCTGTCACCGGTTGGTTGCGGCCCAAGGGTGCATTCAGAAACTCTTGAATCGAGGAAATCACCATCTCAATGCGGGTCGTGCCTTGGAACGCTTCCACCATGGTCTCGGAGCAATCCAGGAGGATCACGGCCCTGTTCCTGCCCCTCATTCCAAACGCTGGGATGAGTTTCTCAAAAGAATCGCGAATTGCCGCGGAGAGTTGCGCTTGCGTGTCGGCCCAATGAAAACCGCCGTAGCCAAGTCGCGATTTCGTGCTGATCCGAGGCCCTCCAATGCCGTCCCCGGGCCTGCTGCCAAAGCAGATCACGTGGATGCCTATACGCCTCGCCACGGCTTGCTCTGCCAAATCCTGAAGGGATGCCTGTTGCGCGGACGAATCACCCGAAGTGATCAGAACGATGCTTTTGCGGCCTGTGTCGGGGTCATCCAGCATCGCCAGAGCCTTGTCCAAGCCTGCGACGATGTTGCGTTCGGCGACCATCTTGGCCCGGCAAGGCAGGTCGGCAACGGCTGCTGCCAACTGCGGGGAATCGTGGCGTGCCAGAATTTTGACGGTGAACGCTGTGTCATTAAAGCCTGTGATGCCGATCTGGAGGCGACCGTCACGGAGCAGTCGTGAATTCTGATGGTAGCAAGGTTCATCTCGATGCCAGCGGTGGCTCTGCCCATTCCCGTTCCGGCGTGAGTCGGGGAGTGGAGCTGCCGATGTTCGCGCCACCCTGTTGCTTTGGTTCGCTGCTTCGCCAGCCCTCGCATTTCGGGTCGGGCCTGGCTCGGTTGAGTGCGTCCTGTCACCGCTGCACGGGGAGGTTCGCTGATTTGTGAATAGTTGCGTGATTCCTTGGATGATTCGATTGAGCATACGTTCCTTTTGGTTGCGCGTTTGCCGTGTTGGTTTCTACTGGGCAGTGCCACGGCAAACGCTTTCTTCGGCCTGCCGGATGATATTGAAACCCACAAACGGGGAAGGGGCACTATTGCGAGTGCTTTCGGGTTACGATTCCTCCGTCTATGGAGCAAAAAAGGTCGTTCTTAACCCACCCGAGACGTAAGTGGCCGAGGGCAGCAGAGGAGTCCGGCGGTTCTCATCTGCCAGAAAGACCGCCGAGGATCTCCGTTACGGTGGCCTTGCCGCGGGAATTCGGATCTTTTTTGCCTTTGTGCACCGTCTGCCTCTCCAATATCTGGGCTTCCACCTCGGCCACCGGTTTTGTGTAGTGATTCTCTCGCAACTGCCACACCTCCGGTTTGGCTCGCATGTAACCGCCGTCTGCATTGGGTGCAAGCGTCCTGAATACGAACGGTCGGGTGGGGCCTTGCGGCGTCATAAGTCGTCCGAGCGCATGAAAATTGGGAAGGCCTTGAAGATCCAAGCTGCCAAACTCGGGTTCCGTGTAGGGCAACAGCTTTTCCGCATCCCCGGGTCCCACCCTGAAGGTGACCAGATTTGCGATGTTTCCGAGCACGGCATCCAGGATGTTCTGGCGCCCAAAGTTAGCTTTGAGTTGACTGAGGTTCTGATTGGCGAGCGTCAGGTAAAGCCCATACTTGCGCGCTTCTGATAGCATGTGGGCGACAGAGTCATTGGTGAAATTCTGGAACTCATCGACATAAAGGTGAAAACTACTGCGCCGATCCGCCTTAACCTGTGCCCGTCCCATCGCAGCGACGAAAATCTTCGAGAGGATGAAAGAACCGAGCAACTCGGTGTCCAATTCGCCGAGCACACCCTTGGACAGTTTGATCAACAGGATTTGACGGTTATCGAGCACCCGCCGAAAATCAATGGTGCTCTTCGCCTGGCCGACAATCGGCCTGATCAGTGCGTTACTGCGGATTCCGATGAAAGCGGACAGCTGTTCCAATCCATATCGGACAGGTATTCCGATTGATATCGGACAGCAGTCGGAGCGAAGCGACGCTCGGGGTTGATTCATAAAAGAGTGTCCGATCACAGTCAAGTGTCAGCGTTGATTCAGGGGCAAGTTTCGGAGCCCCCGGAGGGCGACGCTTCCCGTGGACCTGAGGTATGACCGCGCCGTCTATTCGGGCGGGCGGGCGAGCAGTGGCGACGAGCTGGCGAGCTACAGCTCGCGTCGCCACTGGTCGCCACGCGTAACGGACTCGCCCCGCCCGCCCGAATAGGCGCGCCGATGGGGTGGTGGTTCATTGCTCCGGAGGCTCCGGTTGTGCGGCCACCGGGCCGCCGGGTTTGCGGAGGGACTCGCCTTTGAGTTCGAGCCGATAAGCGTTATGCACCAATCGGTCCAGGATGGCATCGGCCACGGTGGCATCGGCGATGATCTCGTGCCACTGGCTGACGAGGAACTGGCTGGTGATGAGGGTGGCGGCCTGACCTTGGCGGTCGTCGAGGATTTCCAGCAGGTCGCGGTATTGTTTGCCGACGACGCTGGCGATGCCCAGATCATCGATGATCAGCAGGGACACACGCGCCAGTTTCTTGAGCAGTGGCAGGAGGCTGCCATCGGCTTGGGCGGTTTGCAGGGCGCGAAAGAGTTTGGGGGCGTAGTAGTAGAGGGTGCGGTGGCCGTCCCGGCAGGCTTGCTGGCCCAAGGCGCAGGCGAGAAAAGTTTTGCCCGAACCCGTGGGCCCGGTGATCAGGCAATGACGGTGTTCGGCCACCCACGGCGTCGCGCGCAACTGTTCGATCTGCGCCCGCTTGAGGCCGCGGGGATGCCGGTAGTTGATGTCTTCCAGGCTGGCGGCGATTTTGAGTTGGGCGCTGTTGAGCCGGGTGGCGAGGGCCCGATTTTCTTTCCACAGCCATTGGCGTTCGGTGAGCAGGCCGAGCCGGGTTTCAAAATCCAACTGGGTGATGTCCGGCTGGCGGCGTTGTTCTTCCAAGGCCTGCGCCATGCCTTCCAGGCGGAGGGCGTGGAGTTTATCGAGGGTTTGCGTCGGTAACATAAAGCGTGAGTCAGTGGTAATAGTGGTGGCCGCGGAGGTTGGGATGGACGGGACTGGGCAGGGCCAACTCCGGTTCCCGCGCCTGTGCTTCCAGATGATTTTCCAGGATGGATTTGATGCTGACGTAGGTGCAGGTGCCGAAGTGCAGCGCCCGTTCACAAGCGGCCTCCAATCGTTCCGCGCTGGTGGCCTTGCCCAGCCGCATAATGCCGAGGCAGGAGCGGTAGCCCTGTTCGGGATGGGGGCGGCTGGCGAGGATCTGCGCGACGACCTGGGCACAAAAGGGCCCGGTCTTTTGCGCCCACTCCACCAGCCGCCCGGGCGTCCATTGCAGATAGCGTTGATGGGCCTTGGGCCGATGTTCCTCCACGGTGGTAAACTTCCCGCGTTGGTGACTGCGGACGTGTGCGGCCACGCGTTTGCCGCGTTGAAACAACTCGACGGTGTGCTCGGTCAGGCGCACGTCGAGCCGTTGATGGATCAGGGGATGGGGCACGCTGTAGTAGTGATGATCGACCACCACATGGTAGTCGATGTTGGCCGTCGCCACGGACCACGTGGCCAGTTCAAACGGCTGGGCCGGCAAGGGCAGCAATAAGCTTTTTTCCTGCGCTTCAAACCATTGGTCGCGCGAGCCGTCGAGTTTTTGAAACGGTTGGGCATTGAGCTGGGTCAGCAGCGGCAGCATGGCCTGGTTCAACGCAGCGACACTGAAGAAGCGTTGATGGCGCAAGACCGCCAGGATCTGGCGCTCCACAATCTGGACGCCCGTTTCCACTTTCGCTTTGTCGCGAGGTTTTTTTATTCGCGCCGGCAGGATCACGGTGCCGTAATGCTCGGCCAGTTCCTGGTACGTGCGATGCATTTGGGGTTCGTATCGGCACGGCCGCACGACCGCCGTCCTGGTGTTGTCGGGCACCGTGGCTTTGGTAACCCCACCAAAAAAATTAAAAGCCTGGACGTGGCCGGTGATCCAGGACGCCAACTGCTCGTTCGGAAACGCCGCCACAAAGGTCTTGTTGCTCGCGCCGAGCACGGCCACGAACACATGTGCAGTGGTAATCGCACCGCTGGCCGAATCGTGAAGCGGTACCGTTTGCCCGGCCCAGTCCACAAACAACTTCTCGCCGGGCCCATGCACCTGCCGCAACACCGGATCGAGTTTGGCCGCCCATTCCCGATACAACTCGCAGAAGCGGCTGTAGGCATAACCCGTCGGCTCCGTCTGCCGATACTCCTGCCAGAGCAACTGCAGCGTCACCCCCTTGCGGCGGAGTTCTTCCCGCAGGTGCGGCCAGTTCGGCACCGCTTTAGGAGTCGGGCTGGTCACGGGGACCGTCGCTCCGCCCAGCAGCTTGGCCTGGAGTTGCTCCTCGCTGAGTTCCGTGGGCAACGGCCAACCCAGCCCCGCGGCGGTCGCGCGTTGCAGATAATCGCCCACGGTACTGGCGGGCAGGCCGCAACTGCGGGCCACCTCCCGCACCGAAAGCCCGTGCTGATGTTTGAGGCGGAGAATGTCTTTGATCGGACGCATGGATAATAGTGTTCGTGCCATTGTGATTACCGGGGCGTTGGTTTGATTTTGCCCCGGCCATCTTACTGGCAGTTGCTCCAGCGTCGCTCCCCTCCTCGCTCCTTCCCATCCATACCGGACACCGTTACGACCGTCCGGAAAACTGTCCGATCTCAAATCGGAATCCCTGTCCGATCTCAATCGGAACAGGTGTCCGATCTGAATCGTAATGCCTGTCCGACTTGAATCGTAACGGGTGTCCGATTTGCGTCGGAATACGCACGTTACTGGTGAACGCGTTGATTTTACTGGCGATATAAGGCGTCATATTTTCAAGCGTCAAATCGCCCTTGGCCTTTTCCGCCTGGTTATTCCAGAAATTCACAACCAGAGCATTCTTGCACCGATTCTTTAGGAATTTCCGAAATTCGCTGTCCTCGAACACCAAAGCAAATTCAGTCAGGGCAACCTCCTCCAAGCCGCTCTCCATCAGCAAGAGCATGGCATTGCGGAAATACATCTCAAACACCGGCCCGCCGCAGTGGCGCATATCATAAAGCCGCTCGAAAGTTTTGAGGAGTTCATTGATGATAAAGTTGACCTGAAGAGAGCGGTTCGGCCCGCTGCATTCCAACGGGTTGATTCCAGGGGAACAATCGAGGTTGCCTGGATTAAATAGCACGACATCGTTGGACCGTGAAAGCGGCATGGCTTCCAGCAGTTGGTCATAAAGATCCCCGTGCGGATCGACCAGTCCGACACCTCGGCCTGAGCTAATATCCTGTAGAATCATATTGAAAATCAGGGTGGATTTGCCCGTCCCGGTGGCTCCTAAAATGTAAACGTGCTGGGAACGACACGCTTCACTCAAACGGACAGGTTCCTGTGAACCCTCAGCAACCTCGCCCAAGACGACACCTGCTTTGCCGAAGTCGGGAACTTCGTTATTGAACAACCTGCGCACGCGGGCATTGGCGATTGATTCGAAGCTGGGGAAAAGCGAAGGCCACCGTGCGTCGGCATGCAGGCAAGACCCCAAATCCAATTCGTGATTGCCGACCTCGGTTGGGCTGGCCTCCACCAACCCATTTCCCGAGACTGGCAAACAGCCGACAGCCTCCACACGAGCACCAAAGACATCTCCACCCAGAATTGCCACGAAACATGGAGAGGGGCGACTGGGTGAAATGATGGAGCACCGGACCCGCGCGCCCATTGGATTCTCCAGCCAATTGTGGAGATAATCTTGAATATGCTCCGCGAGCTCAGATGCGATGTGTGTCGTCCTCAATTGCGCCCGGAACTGAGCCGGGTGGCGCTGAATCCAGTCCACGGCATCCCTAATACCGGCTTGCGCCAGGTCATCCAGAGTAAAACCGGCGAAGTTGACCTGCAGAGAGACGGGTTCGGCGTTTAGAACAACAGCTTCTGCCAGGGAACGAAAGGCGTTTTTCTCAGCGCGTGGAACCGAGAATCGCAGGGTTCTCGATATCACGTCTGTTCTCTGGTCGGTACTGGCGAAGCCAAGAGTGGTCTGGCATGGGATGTTCAGCGACAAAGTCAGGGGGGCCACGCGAGTTCGCCATGAGGCGATGGATTTTCCCGCGCGCTCGATCTTGGCGACTTCCCTTGGCACGAAACAAAAGCTCGGCTCGCTCGCGAGAAGCATTTGTACGTTCTGCTGAAGGACAACGGCTTGAGCAATCGCGTCTTCTTTGGAACGAGCCTCTCGAATTGCACCAGCGATTGACCAGCCGAAGTTTGTTTCTTCTCCACCCTTAAACGTGAAACAAGCCTCGGCGTTCGTTCCAAGCAACGGAATCAACCTCGATGCAAGGCGATCTCCGTTCGTGCTGATCGCTTCACGAGTGACGGTGAGGTTGTTGGGCGTCTGTCCGTTGCAGATGACGCCCGCCAGTTCCAAAACGAACTCGGCATCGGAAGTTCCTCTCTCTCGGTTCTCAACGACCCGCAGGAACTTACTCTCTCCGACTTCGGCGCGGAAATTTGGAGGCGAGCCTTCCTGCGCATGTCGAGGCGACCTTGGCGCGGCAATTCTCTCGCGCCGGGGCCGCCGGGCTCGATGATCGCTCGGAGCAGAAAGTAAAGGCTTCGCTTCACTAGTATGGATGCTTTCGAGATTGGGCATAATGGTTGGGATGATTGGAGTCAGTAGTACGTGAATGTTAACGAGGAGAAAGGCCCGTATGTTTGCAGGTCCACACCTCTCCGTTTTGAGGCAGTAACTGCGCGAGAACTCAGGAATGGCTCCGCCTCATCGCCGTCTGGTCGCGTTCGCGGGACGGCGGCACCTCGTTACGCGACCGCCCACCGCCAATGCACGTGCATCGGCAAGTTCCTGATGAGTTAGCGGGACCACTGATTCGAAGCGGCATTTTCAGGTTCTCTTCGCACCGGTAGGGGTTTGAACCGTATGCCAACTGAGAAGTCTTCGGCCGGACGGTGATCCTGGTGAGTAGCGGTGGGGCGAGGTTCATAAATACGGCCATGCTCCCACCCATCGTTTACGAGGACCGACCGATGCCTTTCAATTTCCAGAACAAGTGTGTTGCCGTCGGGACTCAACGTTGCCGTTCCTCTTGCCCGAAGGAACTGGCGGTCCTGACATGCAAACTCCAAATCACGCCTCTCTCCCTTGAACAAGTCGAAAGCGACAGGTTCGAATTGGCGTGGTTGTCCATTGAACGCAATTGATCCGCCTTGGATGACCACGCAGACCACATCTCCGTAGCGGGCGTTTCGATATGCGGCAAGGATGCGTTCCTTTTCCAATCGTGCGTTCTCATCGACAATTTCTTGCTGTCGTATTCGTTCGGCTTGCCAATCCCGGCGGCGCTGCTCATCAATGGCGTATTGCTGCACGCGGTAACCGGCTTGTTGTTCGGGTGTTAATGCATGCCACTCCGATTTCGTGAAGTTCATTGGGTATCGACAGCCAACGCAAAACAACCAGACGAGCAAAGAAAGACGATTCATAAGACTCCGTTGCCGTTTGCTGGTTTCCATAGGATGAGTGGGTGTTTGGGTTAGCTCTTGCTTCAACGGTTTAGGACGAAGCGAGGTCACCTGGTTTTGATGCTCGCGGTGTCTCATCGTTTTCCAGAATTGAACTCAGTTTTTCGCCCAGTTTTGTTGGATCGCCTTTGAAATAGGCTTCGTCCACCGCAACGTCGCCAACCCTGCTCCGTAACGAGTTGGCGGCCGCTCGCTCCTCCGGATAAGCAACTCGATCTCCTGGGAGCGGCTCCTGCTCCGCGGCCTTCAACGCCAGATCTTCCGTGACGCCTTCGTATCGCTGATCACCGAAAATCTCCGGCGCTTTTTCATCCGACATCTGGTGGAGGCGCTCATGAATGGTAGTTTCCGGAACACCGGCCATATCTTCCGTGCTGACGTGGGCGGGCTGCCCTGGTTGGGTGTAACCCACGACGCCGGGTTCCGGCCGTTCACCAAATGTCTCACGATAATTCTTCACGAAATCTTTTGGGGTTTCGAATTCCGTTGGCTGGTTGGCCATGCGCTCCAGGCGTTCTGGTGGGACCAAATGACCGTACTTCTCGGTCAATATTTTGACGGTCTGTTCGTCCACGTCTTGGAAATACGTGCGCAGTTTCCGGGTGTCAGCCCCTTCGGTGCTGGCTGTTCCTTCCACGGGACCTCTAGACATGGCTAACCTCCGGCTCGTCCGCAGCAGCAGGAGAGCGGCCGCGATATGCGCTGAGCGCAGTTCTCATCTGCTGAAGCAGGGTGTGATCGAACCGCCCGAAGCCAGCAATGTTCATGAGCAGGCAATAGGCTGTTTGCGGCTTGTCATTGATGGGTACTGCTGAGACGCTCGATAAACCGAAATCCCATAGCGCGCTCCAACCCTTGTTGAACGCTAGTTGAAATCCGGGAGCAAAATCTTTCACGACCATAACGCGAAGAACCTGTGACCGGTAAGCGCACGATTGCTGCGCACAGCCGGGGCACGGCGGAATGTTGGGACGAATGGTTGCTCTTGCCGCTGTCACCGGTTGCTCTGCCACCGTGGACACTTGTGGTAGTCGCGTCTCCATGTGTTTGACGACTTCCTGCTTTGTTGGCACCCCGCAGTTTCGCTGGAATTGAATTGAGGTGTTGGGCATAGCCACGTGACACGACGTCTCTCGTCCTTCCGCAAAGACCACCGCCTGGCCGGCGGGCAAAGTTGCCAGGAATCGTTCTTGAGCTGGCGTCATGTTCATGGTGCCGCCGACCAAGGTTCGATCCTCTTGGGCGGGCAGGCGATGAACAATCTTCAGGTTTACGTTCTTGAGGAGGTCACTTACCAGCTTGCTGGGGATCTGTTCGGCGGCGATGACTCCTTGACCATAAGCGCGAACTTCCGCGAGGAGATTGCAGAATGTTTCCACTGCTTTTGCGCGAGGATTGCCCACATCGCAGACCGAAGTCGCGGACGGGGCAGCGAGCAGCCGGTGGGCCTCCTCAATCAGCAGGACGTGCTGCAGCCGGCCATCGGTTAGTCCGGCAGATTGACGGTGATGAGCCAGGCGCATCAGTATCGCGCCGAGGATAAATGCTTTTTCCTCGTCATTTCCGATGGCCGCCAGCTCCAAGATTGCAGGTTTTGCCAGCAAATCATCGAACGGCATCGAGACTCCTGAATTGAGCATTCGTCCCTTCCCGCCGGAAGTCAGGCTGGACAGGCGCGTGATGAGCCCGGCCCGAATCGTCGAGGAGATTTCGGCGTTGTAGCCCAATTCTTCGACAAAAGCCGGAATCATTCTCAGCAAGTCCGATAGTGTGGGCTGTGCCCCCGGCGCGCGGCCCGCGGGATGAATTCCCTGGACCAAATCCCACCCGCAGTTGAGGTAGAGCCGATGCACGGCCAGACTCAAGACCTCGGGCATGGGAGACACCCAGCCGAAAGCAGCACCAAAGAGGGAGAGCACGCCATCAATTTGCGTCTGAACATGCATCCCTGGCACGACCTCGAGGGGATTTAACCGAAACGGCACACCGCTCTCGTCGCCCAGCGTGAAAATGCGCAAATCTTCGGCCATGCTCGATCTCAGAAGCCGGCGGTACTCCGATTTCATGGACGGCTCAATGACCAGCCAGGGCGTGCGATGCTCAAGCCACAGTTGCGACAAAATGTGCTGACAAGTGTTGGTTTTGCCCGAACCGCTCGTGCCAACAACCAGGGCGTGGCGGGTGAGGTCTGCCGCTGGAATAGAGAACCAATTCGAGGTGCGCTGGCCGCTATCGAGCACCGTGCCAAGGTCAACCTTGGTGGTCGTCGGAATAACAGGCACGGAGACCGCGAATCGCACGAACTCACGCACTTGGTAGCCGGGGACCTCTTGCTCTGGCAACTTGGTGAGCGCGACGGTTTCGATGGTGTTCAATCGCGTACTCAAAGCAGTGGTTTGAGCCTGGGCTTGAGCAGCACAGGGCTGGATCCGAATGGGCTGCGGTCGATTCTCCGCTCCCGAGAAAGCCGAGTGCAACGCTTGGCCCCCGAGGAAGAGATCCGCAGCCGTGCGCGTGCGCAGGTAAACTTGCACGTCCCACATCCCCAGGCCCAAGCCAAGTTGATGATTGTTCCGCGCTGCCCGAAGCAGCTCGACGCAATGTTTGGCTTGCGGATTGTTGTTCTCCTCGACCGACCCGCGGCGTTGAAACATTGCGACCAACTCACGCTCCTCCGCTGCGAACCTGTTGAAGGAATCTTGGATGGTATTCTGGTGGACGGGTTGGGCGAGCACCACATACGCGAAGTGGCGACCGCGCATGTCTCGAAACAAAGTCTCCAGCGAGGCTCCCATCAGCGGCTGCGATCGTGACGGTCCGCCGCCTGTTGTGCCGACGGCCGGATTACCCGTAACCGTAAGCACGTGAGCCAGTGCCAAGGCCCGCTGTTCGATGTCCTTCGCGGCTTCAACCCTGGAAAACTCAGAACCGGGAAAGCAGGCAGCCAGTCGTGACTCCCACATCGAACACATGTCACCGTAGTCTGGAAGCGCCAAATAGACCGACGTGCTCGCAGGATTGCCCGCAACGAGGAATCCCCAAGGACAACCCGCCGCAGCCAGCCCGGAAAAAAAGGCCTGCTGGGCTTGAAACACACTGCTGGGCGGTCCTGCCGGCTGTTCCCCGGCTCGTGACAGGCTCAGAACTTTGACGAAGCCCCACCGTGCCCCAAAATGCTGCGTCGGCCGCAGTGGTGTGGCGATCCCAAACTGCCTGCCTTCGAGTAGTTGGATGCGTTGCGTGAGGTTCATGGCCGAGATCCCAGTTCATGCATTCTTTCCATGAGTGCGTGCGTTGGCCCCCAAAAGTAGGAGACAAGGAAGAAAACAATGCACAGCGTCAAGACGAACCCAATCCAGGAATAGCCGGTGCGAACTGCAATGCGGCTGCGGGTGCCGTGGTTGTAACCACTCGTGACGAACAGGGTGCCACCTCGCCATGTTCCCTTCAACGAAACCAAGTCATCCGTCGAAATATTTCCAAGGCAGAGATCTCCCTTCAGGCGAGCGACCCATTCTACCTCTTCATCATCACGGATTCGGAAGTAGCGAACGGGAACCATTTCTCTTTCCTGCCGGCGCAGGGGATTGAGCATCGCACTCAGGAACACCATTGAGAGCAGATTGCTTGGGCTGATAAACCGAAGGAGATAAAACATCCCGGCAACGGCTAACAGGGCTGGTAAAACTCCGAGTTTTAGGAGGATTCCATGAAGCAGCAGAACTGGCGAGGCAACAATCAGCAAGAACCACATCAGCTTAGTCAGGCATTTAAACCAATCGAAATCGGCTCTCTCCTGATGCGCCGATTCCATGATAATCACACGCCCGGTGAGATCGAATTTGGATTTCGAGCTTCCTCGTGACGTACGCTCCAAAGCCGACGGCTTATTGATTTGAGCATCCTTAGAGGCAGTATTGTCGGCAGGGACATCCGAAGGCCACGGCCACAGGCCCTCCATTTGGGGTGATCCCCTTCCCTTATCCTTGGACGCAGGCCAGTGCGAAGCGGGATCACACGCCTCTGGGAACAGGGGCAACATTGTGCCGCAGGTTTTGCATGATGGATCGCTGATCGGATTATTCAGACCACATGCTGGGCATCTCACCTCGATCGCACGGGTGTTGGCGACAGAGTTCATAGAGGGGATTTGTTGTTTCTGAGGGCAGTTATAGTTTTTGGTGTTGTGAATTACGATCGCGCTTGCAGAAATTCAGAGCCGCGAGAGGCAGGACCATCCTCAAGCCCCGTCCTCCCCTCGCGGCCTGAGGCGCTTAGTGACCGAACCCGTCGGCCCTAATCTGGAAGCGCTGCGCGCCTGACAGCACCTCCTCCCCACTCCCAACCGTCAGCGCATGCTTCTGCATGAAGACACGAATACGATCGCGTTCGGTGGCGTAAGCGGGGTTGCTCTGTGGATCACAGGCCGACGATTCAGCCCGCAGCGCATCGGCTTTTCGATTGAGGTATTGGCGCAATTGCCCGGCGAACTTGGACCGATCAGCTGCGCTGGCCGTTCCCATGGCCGCCTCAATCGCTCCCTCAATTTCGGTTAGAAGCTCGAGGTTGTTCGCCAATTTGATCCCAACCGCCTCCACCGTCTTGCCCAATGGCACCGGCTGCTGTTCTCCCAGTTCCTTGATTTGGCGCAGGAACGCGTAGAGCCGGTTCGCACCTTCATTTCCGCCCGCACCGGGGAAGTCATGCTGGGAGATGAATCCCAGTGGAATGGCCACTGTTTGCGCGATGCGTGCCCGTTCCAAAATCTCCGGCTGGGGTGGGAACAGGTCGGGATATCGCTCAGCCATTTCGTCTTTCATGATGTGAAGGGGCGTCGTATTCGGCTGTTTCCGGTGTTGCTCATAGGCCTCCTTCATCTCCAGCACGCCCTGCAAAGCTCGCAGCGGGAATCCACCGCACTCCTGGAAGAACATGATCTGGCTTCCGTCCTCCACGGACTGGACTCCGTTGCGAACATTCCAGCCATTTCTGGCCAGGCTCGCAATGACCCGCGCGTGGTCCTTGTCCGGGTCGTTTTCCTTCATGCCGCCTCCGCGCAAACCGGCACCGTCAATTGAGCGCAGGTCATTTCCCGGATTCCATCCGCCGTCTTCCACGGCTGGTGTCAGGCGGATATATGGGGCGCTCTTACGGATCACTTCACGAACAGAACTGTCGAGCGTATCATCGCCCCTATGCGCCGCCGAGAGCAGATCGTGGGCTGCAAATTCGGTGTCTTCGAGACCGGTTTCAGCCAGATCCCCGACAGCTTCCAGTGCTGCTGCCACCAGCTTGCCCATCAAGGCAGGCACATCCGCGGATTGGAGATCTCTGAGGTTTTTGCCCGTTGCTTCCAGAGCTTTCTGCGCGACCATTGATGCCGCATATTGGTCGCCCCGGCGCTGCCGCAACTTGGCTTCCAACATTTCCAGCAAATCGGCGTCATAAAGCAGCGTGCCCACGTTCTGGCTCTGCGCAGCCTTCTGATTCCAGGCCCGCGCCTGTTTGAGCAGTTCACCCTCCAGGTTGGCAAGAGTCGCCGCGTGGCTGATTAGTTCCTCCTCCAACTCGCTCAGGAACTGCACCACCTGATCCATCAACTCTGCTGCCTCACGGCGCGCCCGTTCTTCCACCTTGGCCCGGCACCAGAGGGCACAGGTTCGCAAATATCGGTAGGCCGCGTCGCCGACCTCCTTCCGCTTCCCGATGAGGTTCCACCTTCTGACGATTTCGTCGAGAATCGCCAGATCCTTGCTGGCCTTCGCCTCGATCGTGGCGGAGAGCGACGGTCCCGAATTGCTTCTGGCCGCATCAATGACGCAAACGTCACCCAGTGCGTTGGCAATCAAATTGGAGTTCCCGGCCTCGCTGATGAAGATCTGCTTTAGTTGTCCGAGGCCAGACTTGAGGAGCTGTGTGGTGCAGAGAGCCCACGCGGGGCCGAACCGCTCCGAATCCTCAAAAAGCCGGTAAACTTCCTCGCGGAGGAGCTTCTGATTGCGCTTCAGCGCGGTGGCCTTGTATGCCTCCAGCTTGCGAATTCTCTCGCCCCATTGCATCCGGTCCGCGGGTTCATCATTGAAGTCAGTGCGCCACTTTTCCCAAGCGTTCTTGACGCGACTGACATACAGGTCAAAAGACCAGTTTTCGGTGATCCACTCCTGCTTCACTGCTTCCAATAAGGAGTAAGGCGTATCTGTCAGCCGTTCCTGATGTTCTTGAACAACACTCGCAAAGACGCCCGCCTGATTCAGCCCGTTGGCCGGCATGAAATCGCGCACAAGCCACCCACGAACGCGGCCGATCAAAGACGATTCCTTGGCCTTGTCGCGAATGGAGCCCACGACCGATTCCGCCAAATCTTCGCCATCTTCCTGGCCGGTTGAAATAAGCGCTTTGACCGGTTCGGCGTTCTTATCGATCCAACCTTGCACCGATTGGAGAGCAAGTTGGTGAGCGAGCACTTGCCGGATTTCAGGCAACGGAACGTGCGCTGACGACTGGCCGAAGCTCATGAAGCAAATCGGACAATCGGCCTGATCGTTTTGGGTGAGCCGGTTACCGATGTTCGCCCGGAGCGACCGCTTGAACGGAGCAAAGCTGCCGGTGAATTCGTGGAAAATGGCGCGGTCAATCATGTGGTAAATGTCTTTGCGATGGAGGTCCACGTATTCGTTGCGAGAGTCCACCAGGTAACAGTACTTGAAGGGCGGCTGACGCTTGAACGTGACGCGGTTCACGGTGTCCCGCAGGTAATCTGCGTCCCATGTCGGTTCACCATATACGGTCGCGAGTTGGTTGGTCGGCGAATACAGGTAGCTATAGTAATTCAACTCCTTCAGGACCGCGTAACCGTTCGCCAACGCATTGGCCCCGCTCAAGTCCTTGTAGGCCTGCGGCAGTACGCCGTAGCCGACAATCTGGTTTGATCCGGTAATTCCTTTATCCAGCAGGATCTTTTGCACCAGATACGCTGTTTCGAGCCAGAGCGCCGAACCCGTTCCACCGCCCAACCCGGCCACGATGTAAATATTGATCCCTTCAACCAGCTGTGTTCCGTGTCGGGTGCGCATGTAGGTGGCGACCGAGTCAGGGCGAAGGGCGTCGAGCTGGCGCTCGATCGCATCGCGGATCTTGGAATAGTGGAACCAGAAAGCGAGGCGCGCCATTTGCCGTACCGTTCCTGCTCCATCCGTGACGCTCTTCAGATTCTCCAGCTTTTGTAAGTCGAACCAGGAATAGTGCGGGTAGCTGCCGCGCTTTATTCCGCGATACAACTCCGCTGCGCCGGGGAATTGGATGTCTACGAAATCTTCGTCTGAGAGGCGGATGCTCTTCTCGACTTGCGATTGTTGATTCTTATACCACCTGGGATCGGTGTCGATATACAGGTGGCGGATCATGGGAACATTCTCCATGCTGCCAAACTCATCGATGGTTCGCCTCCGGTTAGGCGCCAGAATTTCGGCTCCCGTCCCGCCGATTACAATGACGAGGCCTCGTTGATGGTTTTCCAGTTTGATGCTGTATTCAGTCTGTTTCATGGTGATGTCCTTTCTTTTGGTTGGTTGGTTTAAGTGTTGTTAGGAGGAGTTCTAGTGGGGCTCAGTTATGTTTCGCCGGGCTGCCTGTCTCCCATCCCCAGTCAAATTCGCTATTCTTAGTTGCTTCGTGCAACTGGGTGCTCTCGGCGAATGGCTCGCATTCCCCGGAGGCCGGCAAAGGCCGTCCCGGTTTCTGAACCGTCGAAATCGTCACGGCTCTCGGGGCTCGTGAACCGCTACGGATCACAATGCGGGCGCCTTCAGCAATGTCTTGGGTTTTCAGCTCCTGTCCACTGGAGCCGAGGATGACCGCATCACTGACCGCTTCAACGATGACCCGGTTGGACTTGCCGATGCGCTTGATCCGAAGCGGCACATCGGGGGTCAACTCTCGGACCTCGTCCGCGCGTATGAGCAGGAGGCTGCGACAAGCCGACGAGTCTTCTGGCCAGACGTAAACGGGCAGCCTGAGTGCCTTCTGCCGCTTGTGCCTGGCTAGGAGCGCTGCGATACCTGCCACGAGAATAGTGCAACCCATAAACGGTAGAGCCTTCTTCCAACCTGGCACCGGCTTCCGGACGCTGACCACGAAACGACTCTCAACCGGCGGCTGGGCTGCATCACTGGGGTAAGCGACCAACTTAACAGTGTAGTTCGTCGCCTGCGTAAATGTGTGAGAAGGCGAAACATTCGTGGAGGTTTGGCCATCGCCGAACTCCCATTGCACTGAGCGCACATCTCCCGAAATCCCACCTGCCAATTGGACCACAAGGGGCGCTGTACCCGATTGTGGGTTTGATGAGGCTTTGGTCGCCACGGCGCTGTAGCGCGGCTTGACCACGATACTGTTGGTAACGGCCGCCGTTCCGCCAGGTCCATTGACCTCCAATTGAACTATCTTGTGGCCGGCGGTTTTGACCTGAATGGCCGGGTTGCGGTCGTGGCTGGTCGCTTCACCGATGACTTCCCATTTCCACGCTTCCACCAACCCTTGGCTGTCGTCCACGAGCTGGAGGACATCGCCGGCTTTGAGATTCTGATTGAGTACACGGAATGCAGCTCTTGGAGGTTGCGCTTTCTTCTCCGCCCAAACCCGAACGGTGTGGGGCGCTGCCTGAACCACCTTGCCTGACGGGCTGGCTCCGCGCAGCGTCACTTGGAAGTCGCTGAAATCTGCCGCACTGTTCGTAAAAGTATGTAGTGGGTTCTTCTCCCGGCTAGTCGTGCCATCTCCAAAGTCCCACTCCACACCAGCGCAAGGACCCGTAATTTCGCTTGCGAGCTGTACCGGGTGACCGGCAGTGACTTCATTCACCCCCTTTATACTCACGACGACGCCTTTCTCGCGGACATTGACCCTCTGGCTCTGCTTCCCCGTCCTGCCCGTGGCGTCCCACGCAGTGAGTTCGACTTCGTATTGTCCATCGGCCTCGAAGCGGAAGACAAAATCCTGGTTGGTCGCGACAAGGTTGGAATTCACTAGCCAGGCAAACTTCGTGGCGCGACTGCTGCAGCGTGCAACAAGCCTGACTTCTTGTTGCGGCTCCGGCGCGGAAGGGGTCATCAAGAAGCCCACGTCGAACCTGTCCTGTTCTTTCACACGGATCAGTACCGTGGTTGAGTTCCTGGTTCCTTGGAGCCCATTCACCTTCAGCACCACACTGTGGACACCCGGAGTTTCAAACTGCGAAGTCAGCACTTTATCACGGCTCACCACTGTTCCGTCCACCGACCATTCGTAATCCTTGTAGATGGCCTTTGTGTTCTCAAACATGCGCACTTGTTCACCGATGCGTGGTTCCTGTGGCGACGCCAGAACCACCGGTGGAAATAGATCCTCCCAAGCAACGCTCTTCGTGGTTGTAAAGGCGCCTTCAGGCACATTGAGCTTTGTCTTCAATTCAAGGTCGCCCAAGAGCACAAGGTTTCCCCGAATGTGCTCTCCATCGACCAGCGGGAATTGACCCAACACCTTCTCGAGAGACGTGACTCCCTGATTGTCCTGCCCGTCCGTCAATACTCGCACCACCACCGGCTGGCTGGGATTCTCCTGGGAATAATGGGTTGCCACCTGCAACGCGCGCCGGAGCGTTGTCCACAGGTGCGTTTGGCCGTCACTCCTAGTTAGACGGTCAAGGTCCGTCACCCAGGTTGTTGCTTTCTGCAGGTCGGTGCTGTCGTTCAGCTCTATCTCCCGCTCGGAGACGATCCCGGTGTTGAAAGCGATCAAGCAAACGCGCGAGGGATGCGGCAGCGCAGGGAGGTATTCGCGTAAAGCGTTTTGCACGACCGTAATGCGGATTCGATTATCCTTGGCATTTACTCGCTCCCTCATCGAGCCGCTCGTATCAACGACGATTACGTAATCGACCGCACTCGCCAAAGTGATTGAAGCCACGAGGAGCAGCAGCCAGATCCACTGGCGAAGCCAGAGGCCGCACCGCGACGGTCCGTTATTGTTGCTGATGACTTTCCGCTTACTGTTGATGGTTTTCATTTTGTTTTCATTGTTTGGGTTTATTTCGTTGATGCTCGTAAGGTGGGGACTATGCGTGGATTCCCGTCCAGCGGCCTTTGCCCATGCTCTCTCCCCCCGCTGTGTCCACGCGGAATGCCGCCCTTCGTTTATTGAAACCCACAAACCAACCTTCTGAATTACGGATCGCAGCCCTGTCCAAATCTGGACTTCATTCCTTTGAGTTATTCTTACCTCCAAAGCGCTTTCGCCTCATGATCCAGTCGATAACTTGACTGCTTGCATGGCAATGCCGCAGCAACCACAGACCAGGTTTGCTGCTGGCTTCGCCCAGGCATTCTGGGCGCAACCGGGACAGGTGAACTTTGTCTTGCTCACATTGGTCCGCCCACCCCTGCCAGCCCCAGTATCGCCGAGCTTCTTTCTCTCCAGCGCGACGTGCCAATCCAGTTTCCAGCCCCTATCGAGCAGCTTACGGCAGACTTGCTCGAACGAGGCGCCGGTCAGGATGTAATGCGTCATTTGTTGCCCGGTACGTCTGCCGCCCGGGGCTCCAGTGTTCGACGGCATGAGTCCGATCTCCTCCATTTTCTGAGCCCACTCGCGATTGTGGTAACCACCACGTGATCGAGTGCCAAAAAAGTCCTGCCAAAGATGAACCATTTCATGCACGAACGTGCTTAAGACCTCCATATCGGAGCGTCCTTCCATGGCTCTCGGGTTCAAACTAATTTCTGGAAGTTTTGAAGCGGCGACGGGGCTTAAATGCCTGCGGGAAAATCGTTCCTTGTGATAATACCCACAGAAATTAGCGGCACCATGGTTCAGCGTTATGAGCGCCGGCGGCAGAACCCCCTCGAAGAGCCAAGCGTTAAAGTAATCGAAGGAATCCGCTAGAGAGCCATACTCTGCACGAGAGGGATCGTCTGAAGAGTTGTTTCGTACGATACAAGCCCGCCCAAGAATGGGAGCATCCGCTGCTGGGTGGATGCTCCCGGCACAGGTTTTCATGAATCCTGATGAGTGAATGGTGTGCGTAAAACGGCTAAGCTTGCCATGACGCGAGGATGCTCGTTCAAAGACCCTTTCTTCGCGCCTTTCCTTTCGAATGATTATTGCAATCCACAAACGCCTTCTGGGATGAACCCTACCTGTGCTAGCGGAAGTCTAATTCCAAAGGCCCCTCCACAAACCCCAGCAATCACAGCCATCCCGTGAGTTTCGCTGGTCGGATGGTCGGAATCGAACAGTGCCAAACTCATCATCATGGATCCATATTACGTGGTGACAGGCGACTTCCACTTGGAGCGCTCGCAATACGGCTTACCGATTCGCCACCAGGACAATCAACAGTGCATCGAAGCGATTCTACGGGAAGGTTGCACGAATCCAGAGTGCCTGGCAGTCATCCTTACCGGCGACACGTTTCACAGGAAGAGCCTGCTGCCGAAATATCAGATCCAACTCCAGAACATCGCTCAACGACTCCGCAACGCTGGAAAGGCATTCCTGGCGATTGACGGCAACCACGACGGCAGCGACGCCTCGTGGCTGGACACCGTCGGCCCTGAAATCAACGCCAACGGCCGGATTGTAAAGCTCGGCGAAATCGCCGCGGCATTTCTTTCGTTTCAACCGCGGGAAACGCTCTACGAGAAGATCAAGCAGTTGCCGGAGAACACCCGCTGCCTTTTCCTGCATGGCCGGCTCTTGGAGCTGATGGCTTGGGCGATTCACGTGCCCGAGCCAGAGTACGATTTCAGCGCGGAGGAATTCAGGGGGTTGGGGTTGAAGAACTGCACCGTGTTCATGGGAAATCTGCACACGTACAGCGATTTTCACGATCCAATCGGGAATAACTGGTTCGTGTACGGCGGCTCGACTGAGATGACAGAAATCTCCGAAGGCAACATCGTCAGTGATCGCTTCGGCGGACGTTACGACCCGGTCAAAAAGTATCTCCGCTTTTATCCTGGCCGGGAGCATGGAAAGAATTGGGAGACCGTCGACCTGCCCAATCGGCCGTACTTGAGACGGGTGATCAGTCCCGAGGAAGACCCCGAACTGGCTGTTCAATCCGTGGATCAGTGGGTTGCGAAACATCCGGGAGGAATACTCGCGTTGCACTATCCCGAAAGGCTTCGCGCGAATCTCAAACCACATTTGCCTCGCTGGCGCGCGAAACTTCTCGTGTTTTCCGAAGTGCCCCTGTCGCGAGGCATGGCCAAGCCGCTGCACGACATGAAGGAAGCCGACATTTTGGAGATTGCTCAGAAGGAACTCACCGAACGCCAACTCCAACTCCTCGCCGTGGTTCTCACGCAAGACCCTTTTGACCAAACTTTGTCCGGGTTGCTGACGCTCCCCGAAAAGCCCGCATGAAACTCCTCCGACTTGAATTGCAGCATTGGTGTCAGCATTCGCGGTTGGACCTGACGTTCCCGGACGAACCGATCATCCTGTTGAGCGGGCCAAACAATTCCGGCAAGAGCAACCTCGTCCGGGCAATCGGCCGGGTGCTCGCCTTGGGACGGAGCGAATTCGGCGATGCATCGGCGATCCAGTACGGAGCGAAGCAGGCATCTCTGCGACTCACGGCTCTGACCCACGAGCGGACGCAGTTCACCATTTCGCGAGAGATCAAGCCGCGCCAAACCCGAGCCAAGCTGGAATTCGCGGACAAAACGCTGACCAACGCGGACGAAATCCAAAGGCAGTTTCAGGAATGGTTCGGTCGCCAGGAAACCCTCCTGGAATTGTTCATCGCGCCCCAGGGACAAATCGCCAGTCTCCTCAAAGAGCGCGGAAAGGAGCGGCTGACCAAGTTCATTGAAATTTGCGGGTTCAAAGGATTCCTGCAAAAGCAGGCAACCCTCAACAAATTCGTTCGCGCTTACCCGACCGTCCTCGACCCAAGTCCACTGATGCAGGATGTCGAAGGCAAACTGCAGCAGCTTGAAAAGCGGACCGAAGAGAAGAAAGCCACCGCTCAGGCCTTGCCGCCAGCGGAGGAGTTGCAACGCGAACTCAACAGCCTCCAGGAGATCAAAACGCTCCGTGAGAGCGCCGAAAAAGAACTCACCGCCAAGAAGGGAAAACTCGCCCAGACACAGGCAGGGATCTCGCAACCGCTGCCGGATTTGGATGAGTTGCAAAAACGGATTCAAACCATTCGTGTGGCACTGGCGCGAAGTCAGATTGCTCTGCAGCACCAAAAAGTCGAGAAAGCTCGGCGGGAACTGGGCCGCACGCAAGAGGAGTTGGCGGGAACACCAGAGGACAACACCAATTACACTGAACAGATTCAGGAGAGCAGCGACACGCTCCAGAAAAAGATCAATCGCAGGAATGAAATCGCCTGCGCTCGCCAGGCGCTGGAACAACTCCGCAGCGAACTCGGGAAGCTGGAGAAAATCATTGTCGACAGTCAGAAGACCGTCTCGGAACTCAAACACAGCCCGAATTGGTACCGGCTGACGCTCGACCAAATATCCCAGCTTCACACCGCAAGTCATCAACTCCTGGCACAGGAACATGCCTTGAGCCAGCAGAAGGAACGACTGGCGCAGTATGAGCAGCTTCGGTCTCCGTCGCCAGCAGTGCTAAAGGCATGCAAGGCCAGTGAGGCAAAGCTGCAGGAACTCGTCAGCCTTCATCGCCACGCCACCGTTGCCACGGAACAGTGTCCGCTCTGCCAACGTGCCTGGGAAAAGCCTGCCCTGGTTCAGCGCCGCGACGAACTCAACGCGTTGGTGAAAGAGCTGCAAGCCGACCTGAAGAAATCGCCGCAGGCTGCAACGGAGTATCAAAGATGGACTCAGGCTCAAACGGAAATTCCGAAACTGCGCCAGCAGATTCAACAAGACGAAACGGCCTGCGCCGGGAAGCGCCGGGAGTTGAACGCCCAGATGGCGGCTTTCCAACTTCCGGAAAGTGAGGATGGCCAGATCCAGATTGTGCTCGCGGGCTACCAGAAGGTCACGGCGGCCCTGACTCCGCCGACAAAGGAGGCAAATGCTCTGCGCGAGAAAATCGTATCCGAGTCACCGGCAGAGCAAGGGCGTGCGGCCGAAGACGCTCGACTGGCCCATGAAATCGAACAGGGAAGCGTGCGAATACGCGAACTGCTGGGGAAGCAGACGACAGCGCACGAAAATGCCAGGAAACGCGCCCGGCTCAAACAGCAAGCCGAGATGATCCAAGGGCAGATCGGCGAGTTGGAACACGGCCTCAAAGCCAAACCGGAGGATTACCGAAACGACACCGATTACACTGAGCTTTGCCGGGGTCAGGAAGAAGAGTTGAATCAGGCACAGGACGCGTTTCAAAAGGTGAGCGGCGACTGGACCAACCGCTTTGAGAAACTCCGCAACGTGGAAGCTCTGAAGAGCGAGATCGCTTCCGCCAGCCAGAAACTCACGAGTCTGGTCTGGGGATCACCCCAGGAAGAAAGGTTTGCCGAACTTCAAAAGGCGATCGGCCAAATTCAGCAGTTACGCGCGGAGACGGAACTGCTCCAACAACAAGGCGGCCAGTTGCGCCAGCAATTGAACGAATTGCGCGCACACAAGGAAAGTTTCGACCAGCAGACGCGAAATGTGACCGATCTGGAGGCCGTCAGCAAATTTCTCTCTTACGACAACGGGCCGCTGAAGTTTCTCACCAGCTTTTTTCAGGAGGCGCTCAACCAAACCAATCTTCTGCTCACTGAGATGGAATTGCCGGTCAAGCTGCACTTGGGCGCGGACTTGGAGATCCTGGTGGAGGATCGGAATACCCAGTCCAGTTCGGCGCTGGCACTCGGGGGCGGTTATTCCAGCCTGGTGGGCATCGCGTTCCGCATTGCGCTGCAACGAATGATTCTCCCGCGCGTTCATGTGTTGATCCTGGACGAACCCAGCACGCACATCGACGAGGCCAACCTAGATTTGCTGATGCCGTTCTTCGACAAGCTCAAGGAGAACATCAGTCATTACGGCATCGAACAATGTCTGATCATCGATCACCAGCCGGGTTGGCGGAACACGACCTCGGCGGTCATCGAATTGGATAACAAAGGATCGAGTGGTGGGTTGGCCGAGGCTGCCATTGTGTCCACGGAAAACTACGCTCCGGGCGATTCTGAGAAAACCACCGCTTCCTGAACTCGGCAGACGACTGTTTATGGCTGACGACATCAAAGAAAAAGTCCCGATCAGTTGCGAGACGTGTCTTTATCTGGCCACGCATGAAAAGTGCGACGGCTGTCTGACTGACAAATCCGGTCCATGGCCGAGTGGCAAACCGTACCTCTACCGCAACCACCAGCGCGCCACATTCGGCGAGGCAATGGAGCGCGAGCACCAATTGCAGGTCGAAGGCAAGCGCAACATCGTGATTTCCGGCCAGGGAGAAGCTGAGGTCAACGCTCGGTGGACGGTCACGCAAGCCTACGAACACTTGGTAAAGGTGAGCGAAGCGTGCGGTTACGTCACCAAAGCGCCGCGATTCGACGGCGACCGGGCCTGCATCCGCATCCTCTGTCACGGTGAATGGTTTCTCATCTGGAAAAGCGGCGTCTTCGAATGCATCGAGGATCGCCGCGGTGCCTGTCAGTGGGATCGCCATCCGGATTTCGTGAAACTCAAGTACTCGCACGAGGCTTACACCCGTTACGGCTTCAGAAGATGAAAACGCTTGCCGATTTCAAGCGCCGGCTGGTCGCCGGCGCGAAACTCCGAGTCACATTTCACATGCCGCGATTGGTCATTCGCGGCAACGTCGGCAACACGGTGATACCGACTCCGCCACCGGAGGAACGAATTGTCGCCAGGGTGCAGACCAACTCGGTAGCGTTCGACCGCCAACACATGACGGACAAACCGGCCGGTCCACAACGCTGGTCGTGGCTGGATTATCCGAAGGCAAAGGATTTTGCCGTCGAGGATGGCAAAGCCGTCATCTACCGGGACGGTAAGAAAATACTCACCTACGAATTCATTGAATGAAATTGATCCCCTACGAAATGGGCGGCGCAGTCTGCGGCTGGCACAGCGACGATGCCGCCCGGCTCTACTGGTACAAGAGCGAGCACACGGGAAGCGACCGAACGCCCGCCGCGCCCGAACGACTCAAAGCCTGGGTCATCGGACACACCGGCATTGTGATGGGCGAGTACGTGATCGTCGAGGTGGCTGCGCTCGACTTTCTCGGCGCAGGATTGTTCGGCGAAGGACGTCCGTGCTCCTTCAACAGCGCGACGAAATGGACCGGCGACAGTTACCGCTATGGAATTTACGCCGTGAACGGTCATGCAGGGCGACACGTGATCATTCGAAAGGACGGAGGTGGCATCTACGTTTACCTCGATGCCGGCCACACGGAGTGGCGCGCATTGTGTTCATCGCTGCCGCCCGAGCGGCTTTGGGATTTGTGCCAGGTCATCGGGCACACTTACCACCAGGGACGCGACCACGAACGACAAAGGCTCTATCGCCTGTTTGCCAAAGGTGGAATCAAGCGCGCCAAAATTCGGGGGCAGAACGCGTACCGCGTCATCGAAACCGCGAACGAGCAACCGCTCCAATTGGCGTGATCGTATGACCACAGCACAGCTCTTCAATCTCGTCGCGCCCATCGCCATCTACCACGGCGCAGATGTGTGCTACGGACGCAAGGCCAGACGCGCGATCTGCCGGATGAGAAATCTGGCTGACACCGACCCTGAAATCCGGCGGCGGTTTGGCGCGCGAACGCGCCGGCAAGACTGGGCTGACTACCACGAACACGCTGAGCCGGAAAATCTGCCGAACATCCTCGACCTCTACAAAGATCTGTTCCGCGAGATTGTCCAGGGTGAGCGCCCGGAATGGTGCGAGTTTGTGGATCGCTGGGGCGCGTACGGCTATAAAGACAAGCACGGCCAGATCGTGTTCAGCGGCGATGCGTGCTTCTGTTTTCCCTGGTATGAAACGGCCGAACTGCTCGCTGAACGCATCGAGATGCACTCGGAACCGAAGGCCGCATGAGCGGCATCTTGTTGGAGATTTATTTGGACGGGCCGTTCCCGGCTTGTCTTGACGTTTCCAGCGGCAGGCGATTGTTCGCTGCGTCTTCGAAGCAGAACCGGGCGGCAATCGATCCCCGGTCGCGAAATACGGGCGGGATAAATGAGTCCAGTTCACGATCCAGTTTTGTTTGAAAAGGGTTCTGAGCCATCCAGTCCGCCCACCGCGATGCCTGATCTTCCAAAGATAAGGCGCAAAATTCATGACGGAAGCTGTCTCCTCCCTCTTCGCCGGTCGCCAAGTGTCCGATTTCGGAAACCACCCGGTCGATAACACGTGGAGGCAACTCGGTGAATGGTTTGTCTCTGAGCTTCTCTTGAACCTCATAAAATACCTCCGCCCGTTCGCCGAGCGATTTCAGACGGCAGGACACATCGGGGGCGGGATGGCTGACCTCGTAATCGCCGTCCAGATAGACTGAGCGGCTTAACAGATCGAGCATTGGCCCGAAGGCGAGCACGTTTCCGCGAACGCAATGTTTCGCAAAGAAATGGTCGATGCCCTCCTGCCGAGCTTCAGATGGAACGACTGCGACGAAAACCGATGCCCCCGCCTCCCGCAAGGTTTTGCACAAACGGAGAAGTGCATCCACCGACTCAGCATCAAGCCAGCTATTCTGGCGGAAAACAATCCCCACCCGCCGGCGAGCGCCCTCCGCAGTCATAAAGCGATAGGCCTCGAGTTCAGTCGCGAGCTTCCAAATGTCCATCTCCCGGTGGCTGCCTCTTGACCAGTTTCCAGGAATGCCAATCACATCCATCTTCAGACCCAGCAGCAGCGGCAGCAGCGACAAGCACATTGCGCTCTTTTCATCGTCCGTGATCCAAAGATTGTAATCCACGTTGGTCAAGACCGACTGATAGAAGGCGTCCGACCAACGATTGGCGATCTTCCCGGCCAAGAACAGTTCGTTGCTGGCGCACCCTACCGGTGCGGCGTATTTCAACTTAACTTCGGGAGGAACGTAACCTGGCTTGATCCGCAAATAGCCTCGTTCCGCAAAAGGTTGATAGCGGAACATGAGCGCAGGTCGGTTGACCATGCTCCGGTGCAGGCGAGAAGGCCGCGTTTGGCCATCTCCGGAAAGGATTTCAAGCATCCGCTCCGACGACCATTCTGTATGGACACCGGAACGCGCCACGGCCAGCACCAGCGGAGACCCGGAACAAGCTTCTTCGTGGTTCCGAACGGAGTTCACAATCCCGTAAACCCCGGTTTCGAGAAGCGTGTTTGTGGAGCAGCCCTTCAGGAGTCGATCGGCCGCCGCCATGCCTTGCTGCAGGTTTCGCCCGGGTGCCAGGATGATGTGCGCTATGCCGTGCGCCGTTTCGTACAGAAATTCCCGGTAGAGGACCCATTGGTCGCGTTCGTGGTCGAACACGCGGTATTCGCGGCAAGAATGCAACCCGCGTGGAAGGCTCTCAACCTGCGTGGGGCTGAGATCGACTATCGGATTCATCCCTATGAATTATAGAGCCGGGAAGGCGCCACCGCGACGATTCCGCCTCTTGTCTTCCTCGAGCCTATAATTAAACGATGACAGGCTCCGAGACCGTCTCCGAAGCATCCGCGCTGATTGTCACGCCAGGGCTGCAACAACTCCTTGATCGGTTTGCCCAGGAGCATCTCCTGCGTTTTGAGGAGCCAGTTCCAAATCTCTTCGAGTTTCTCACCTCGAATACCATCCGGTCCAGCGACGAAAACTTTCTCGGCGAGGAGGACCTGACCGGATTCATTGCCGAGGTTCTGGAACTGCCGTTTCTAACCAACGTCCACGTAACGGCTTCCCCGACACTGTTCGCCCGTTGTCAGGCATTGGGGTTTCAACGGGAGCAAAACGGACACGTGCCGGTGATGACGCAAGGACCAGGAATTCTGTTGGCACATTACGATCCACACGTGCCGCTGCCGGCGTGTTTCCACAAGGAGAACCTTCAGATGGTCCTCTGCACCTGGAGTGCATTTCAGAAACTGGCGGAAGCGTGGGACGAACGCTATGCCGGCCCGACGGGAAGCGTCTACTCAGCGGACTCCAAGCCGCCCCCATCAGTGCCGAGGGAATGGGCCGAGTGGCAGATAACACACAACGCACTGACGGAGGAAGATCGCAATGCTCTCGAGAAGATCAAAGCAACCGACAGCTTTGACGACGTTTCGCCGGAATGGGAATACTGGTTCTCCCGCAAAATCAAAGGCGAGTCCTGCATTGGATTGGACATCGTGGACGTGCCGCAGGAGTCCAAGCGCGTAAGTGCCGCCACGTTGAAGGCAGTGGAAGCGGTCATCCTGTTTGAGAACCATCGATTGATGCAGTTGGGATACGTGCTCAACTGGGACCGTTTCAACAGCGTCGAGACCGTGGCCGAGCAAATCCGCCGCCAGGGACTACTTGTGCAATTGGTCCCCGTGTTGCCGCGGGACTACAGTCGTTTCCTGGAGGAGCAGGTTAACAAGACGATCCAGTTGTCCAAGTTCATCAAGCAGGACGACGTTATTCCCGACAGCCTCGCTGACAGCATTGACCCCGCCCAATTCACCGACGAGCAACTCGATCCGAAAAACGTCAAGGTCAAGCTGATTGCCGAGGCGGCGATCTTCGCCGCCTACAAGCGTGGCGCCTCCGACATTCTGGTCGAGCCGCAAATCAACGATTACCGGATACGCTTCACCATTGACGGCATCAACACGACATTCTTCGACGGGATGCCCAAGCAGTACGGAACCAATATCGTGCTGCATCTCAAGGTGCGCGCCGGCATGAACATCACCGAGAAGCGCCTGCCCCAGGACGGCAAGATCACCCTCAGCATCCGGGGCACGCCCGTGGAAATTCGGGCCGCGACCATGCCGGTACTCGACAGCCAGGAAGAGAAAATCACGTTGCGGTTGCTGAGTTCCACCGTTCGCTTTCCCAACCTCGACAAGCTGGGGATGTGCCCGGGGCATCTTCAACTCATGCGCAAGGCTCTCAGCATGGTCAACGGCATCATCATCGTCACCGGCCCGACCGGGTCGGGTAAGACGACGACGCTGTACTCTGCGATTCAGGAGATGGATCGTGAGCGTCTGAACGTGTGCAGCCTCGAAGATCCGATCGAGACTTACATCCCCGGCATCAGCCAGACGCAGGTGAACGAGGTCATCGGGTTGACATTTGCCCGCGGCCTGCGCGCGCTCCTGCGCCAGGCGCCCCACGTCATTCTCCTGGGCGAAATCCGCGACCGGGAAGTGGCGCAGATCGCCGTTCAGGCCGCCAATACGGGTCATTTGGTTCTAACGACGCTGCACACGAACTCGGCGAGCGGGACGTTCGACCGGTTGCAGGCTTTGGATGTGGAAGCGCACCAGATCGCCGATGCGGTGCGCCTGATTCTGGCCCAGCGCCTGATCCCGCGCCTGTGTCCGGTCTGCCGCAAGAGCCGCCGGCCCACCGAACTGGAGATGGTGCGCATCGAGAAGCAAAGCGGCGTGCGATTGAATCCGGCGATTTACCATGCCAACACCATCGGCTGCCGCAACTGCCACAAAGGTTACACCGGCCGCAGAATCATCACCGAAATCATTCCCGTGGACGCCGGCATGCGGGAACTCCTGCTCAAGGGACAGACTCACGCGGAGATTGTGCGGCACGCCGAGCAACATTCTGCCTTCAGACCGATCATGGCGCAGGCCATGGAACTGGTCAACGAAGGCCAGGTGGACCTCAAAGACGCCCAGAAACTGTTTCTCGATTTTCAAGCAGAGGACTTCAAATAAAAGTGGAACGACCAGGCGCATCCTGAGCGCCTTAGAATGGAGATGTGATGAGATTCCGAATGCAAGCCGGTCTGCGAGCAATGACCCTTTGCTGGTGCCTGATGGGCACGGCGCTCACGGCGCAAACAAATACCGAAACCCGGCCGGACCCGGACAAGACAGCCGCCGTCGACATGACAACCGCTGCAACAAATCGCGCGGACAAGCCGGGCCTGCCCTTCACAACCGACACCCAGGTTCGGCTCATGGGCTTGTTTGAACCGGCGGGAACCAATAGCCCGATCCTCTCCGTCGCCCCCGAAACGAATGACGCCCCCTATCTGGCCATCGAAGGTGTTCCGTTGCGATCTGTCTTCAAGTTGCTGGCCCGTTCGTCCGGCCTGAACTATCTGGAACCGGAAGCCGACCAAATCCCCGACGAGGAGATCACCCTGCAAATGGCCCAGCCGAAGCCGAGGGATTTGATGGAGTTCCTCCTGAAACATCGCGGCCTGGAACTCTACGACGCCGACACTGGACTTTACACCGTCCGCAAATACACGAACCAGGTCGCCTTCTACAAATTCAAGCTGAAAGACAACTTCATCGATCGGTTCAAAGGCGGGGCTCAGAGCGCGCCGACGGGTGGCGGCGCCGGCTCTTCTGGTGCGGGCAACGCCGTATCGGCCAGCGCCGGATCGCTCACTGTGGAGAACGGGGGCAAATATGGGGAAATCGAATCGCTGCTGGAGAAGGTGGCCAACGTGGGTGACGAGAAAAACAACAAGGTCTGGTACTACGAAGAGAAACAGCAAGTGCTGCTCTATGGCACGCGGCACGCGGCCGATCGCATCGCGAAGTATCTGGAAATCGCCAATATGCGGAACCCCAATATCCGCATCGACGTCCGCATTTTTGCCACCACTTCGAATCCCATGAGCCGGATGGGAGTGGATTGGGCCAGCATGCTGTCACCCGGACTCACTTTTGGTTTGGTGCCGCCGGGATCGTCCGCCCAAGGCAGCGGCACCAATTCGTTCGGCGCCATGAGCAACTTCCGCCAGCTCGCATCCTCCTTCGGAAATCCGATGAGCTCCATCGTTCTGCGCAACGACATTTCCGCCACCGTCAATTTCTTCGTGAACGATCAGAAAGGCGAAACGGTCGCCCAACCCTCGACCATTACCGCCAACGGCCGGGAGGTCGCCTTTGCGGCGACGCAACAGATTCCCTACATCTCGGGCAGTTCTGTCGCGGCCGGCTACTCCGCTGGCGGGTCCGGCGTCGGATACGACAACACCTCGTTCGTAAACGTCGGCACCACGATCAACATCCTGCCGCGCATCCAGGACGGCGTTCGTCTCAAACTGGGCACCGCGATCAGCGTCAGTCAACTCGACCAGTTCGTCACCGTTTCCTCCGGCACCCAAGGCACTCCACCGCGGCAGGTGCCGCAGACCTCGGGCCGCGCGTTCAACGGCGAGTTCACCCTGGACAGCGGAGACACCGTGGTCATCGCCGGCTTGCGCACTTCCACGTCCAGCAAGAGCCGGAACAAGGTGCCCTATTTGGGCGATATTCCCGGTTTGGGGAAATTGTTCCGCAACGAGCAGGACAAAAAGGACGTCAATTATCTGACCATCTTCATCACAGCGACGATCCTCGACGACCACAACGAACCCAGGATTCCGGAAGGCAAATTGAAGATCGAAGACAGCCAGCCCGACCAGGAATCCACACTCTCAGCGGAAGCCAATTCGAGCTTCCTGGTCCGAAAGAGTTCGTGGACTGACAAGGCCTTGGTGCATGCCAGGAAAGAGGCGCTTGATCTTCGCACCGAGCAAGCCAACCAAATCATCGCCCGGCGAATCGAAACCGAAAACCGAGTCCAGGACCTATCGCAAAAGGCGGCGACGAATTCATTGGAAATCCGGCAACTGGAACAGAAGCGCCGTACGATGCTGGAACGCGAGGGAGCGATCGAAGACATCGCACCGTCTGAAGCCGAGACCAAGCTGGCGAAGGCAAAGGCCGAGCAAACCCGGCTGCTCAAAGACTTGCAGGAATCCAGCGATAATTTCACGAAGCTCAAGATCGACGAAGAAGCAGCCAAAACGGCGGTCGAGCGCGCAGAGGAGGAATACACGACCGCGCTGAAGGCAGGAATTGAACCGGAAACGAAGAACGCACATCCCGCATCCGGGACTTCGAAAGAGACCAAACCGGAGCCAGGAAGGGAGCCATCGAGACCACTCGTTGTGGATGAACTCAAACAAAACGCCCGGCTCCTGGAGCAATTGAAGTGAAGCTATGAATGGACCCCGTATTGGAGGAATCGAGCCTCCGGAACCAACGCCGCCCACTCCGCCGCCGCCGAGCGCCGAAACCTCGGCAGCGATACGAGCCGAGTCCCCGCAAGAAGACCGCAAAACCTTTCCAAGAGCCAGCGGGTTGTCGCTATTGGTTGCCGGCCTGGCGATGGTCGTTGCCAGCGGCGCCGGAATTTACGCGCATCGCCTGCAGGTCCGTGTCGCCCTCCTTCAAACGCAGTTGACGCAAACGCGGGCCACCGCTCAAGCCGCATTGGAGAAAGTGGGCGCCCTCAAAATCCCGAAGGATCTCTGCACCGAAGTCGCGAGTCTGGAAGTTACGGCCAACAAATTGAGGGCCGCCGAAGAAGCGCTGCGCAGGAGTTTCAATGATGAAATTGGGAAAATCCCCGCCCTGGACACCCGCCTTTCCGAGGCGCACAGGGCCTTGGCGACGAGGCTGGCCGATACCGAACAGGAATCGAAGAAGTATCAGGAGAGAAACGAAGTGCGGCTGACCAACGTCATCGCCGTATTGAAGAACCAGGACAAAGTGCTGCGCCGGCTGGCCGAAGCGTCAGCGGCGCCGCAGAATGTGGAATAGTTGTGCGCGTTGAATTCGACATCCTCGACACCGAGCAAATCCTCCGCGAGGCCGGCGAGTTTGAACAAGGCCCTCCGTCGGCCGGGAGCGCCTTGGACGCTTACTTTGCTTCACTCCAGAACTGTCCCAGGATTGCGCCCAAGCAGCAGATTGAACTGGCCCGGGACTATCATCGCGAAGTGATCGCTTGCCGCGACATCCTGGATCGAATTCCCGGCAAGGTCTTCTTTCTGACCCAGGTTCTGGAGGAACTTCTGAATGGCGAGAGATTGACGAATTTCTTTCTGGCACATAACGAGAAAGGAACCCAACAAGCGAGCCGGCCGACCGACCGCTTTCTCTTCTTCAAGAACCTGCAAGAGAAGGCTTCGTTGAAGAACCCCAGACTGGCGGACTGGTGCATTCAACCCAAACTTATCCTCGCTTGGAGCCGCGACCTCATGCGCCGGTTCGCGGAACTGCCGCAGCGCCCCTGGATCAGCCGCATCATCCCCTCCCAGCGTCGGTCCGTGGCGGAACTCGAACGCTGGGCCGGCGCGGTCAAGCAACTCGAAACGATCAGCGGCTTGCGAATCAATGAGCTTGCTCACCATATCCGGCAACTCCGACCGCACGCCGAAAACGCCGACTCCCTGTTCGCCACACTGGCTGAGTGCAATCTGAAGCTGGTGATTCATATCGCCAAGAAATTCCAGAACCGGAGCCTGACACTTGAGGACCTGGTTCAGGAGGGCAACCTCGGCTTGATGAAAGGCATCGAGCGCTTCGACCCGGAGAAGGGGTTCAATCTCTCGACCTACGCCGTTTGTTGGATCAAAGAAAGCATCATGCGCGCTCTGATGACCCAGGGCCACGTGATACGATTCCCGCCCGCCCTGCATGAGATGTTGCGCGAGATCCAGAAGCTCCGCGATGCAGCCTCGGCAGAGGGAAAACCCGAACCGACCTCGGAGGACTTGGCCAAACAACTGAAGACTGCCCGGAACAACGTTGAGGCCGCATTGTCTCTCCGCCAGATTTGCAGTCTTCAACAGCCGGTCCACGGGAGGGAGGAGGAGACGTTCGAGCAGGAGCTGGTCGGCGACGAAGGGATCACGCTCGACGAAAGCGAGACCTTGCGGCAGGCCATCGGCCAACTGCTCGGCGGTCTGGCGCCAAACGAAAAACAGGTGCTCCGGCTTCGGTACGGACTGGCCAGGGGTCTTACCAAAACCATCGAAGAGGTCGCCGCCAGCCTGAAACTCACGCGCGAGCGGGTCCGACAGATCGAGGCCAGGGCCATCGCCAAGATGCGGTCCGATCCCGCCATCCAGAGCGAGAAGGTCCGGTTCCTGGCAACCTGATCCTGAATCGGGCAAAAGGCTTCGCCAAAATCAACCACACGGCGTCATGTGGAAGTGGTTTTCCCGACGGCATTCCGCCAAGCCGACTGAGAACCCCGAAAAGATTCGGCAGCGATTGGAGGCTGCTCAACGTCTAGTCCAGGAACAAAAGGACAGGAGGAGACGATCCGGTCCGCCGACCGATGAACGTCGTAATCGAAATCGAGAAATCCTTCCTCCGGATGAACCGGACGCGACCATCCCTTGCCGGCTGCTGCCATCCCTTGCCGGTGGCTCAACGCTTGCGGCCGCACTCGAGTCTATCCTTCAAGGCAAAAGAGTGAGCGCTGAGTTGTTCACCCAACTCTACCGCGGTGGGTTCGTTTTCAAGGACCCGCGTGGCCAATGGAAGATTACGGGAATGGGCAAGGAACTGGTCGAAAAGCATAAGCTTCTCACGCCCGAAGGTTGCCTAGTGGCGGGAGTCAGGTGCGTTGCCGGATGGAACAGATGAACGTCGATCAATCGTCGTAGGTTCCGTAGAAGAAAAGGTAACCGTTGGTGCTGATCATCGTGATTTGACGCGAGGTCAGTTTCTCCGACGGACAGAGCGTCTGCCGGTCGATCAACTGATTCACGACCGATTCAACCGAGGAAACGTTGGTCACATTTCCTCCTTCCAATTGGAACCGCTCGATCGCATTGGCGATCTGGCGCGCGTTGAAATTGTTTCGCTCTTGCGTTGATTGCTGACGCAGAATCACCACCCGCGGAATGATGATGGCCGCCAGAATGACGATCACGGTTACGACAGCCAGAATCTCAATTACCGTGAACGCACGTTGAGCGGACCTTTTCATACTCCATTTTAGGTTCAGGATTCCACGCTGCATGCTGCAACAGAAAGACCCCGGCAGTTCGGCTGCCGGGGCTTGGTGGGGCACGCCAGACACGTTACTGACCGACGCTCAGGTTGGGGAACGCCCCGCTGATCGTAGGCGCCGGACTCGGCATTTCGGACAGATACGGAGCGCCGGACATGCCATTGGTGGCCGTGGTCAGCACACTGTAGATGGCTGCCTGATCCGTCGCGTTGGCGGCCGTGAGGGCGCCCTCCACGGCGGCCCGTTCGATCGCGCCCTGAACGATCTTCACGTTCGATTGCGCGCGGGCGTCAGCCGCTTTGCCGCGCAAATCGCCGATGCGGGGCACGACGATCGCCACGAGGATGAGGATTACGCTGACGACAGCGATCAGTTCCACCAGGGTGAAACCCTTGGCCTTTCTGTTGCGGAATTTCTGCAGTTTCATTTTGTTGTGCGTCGCCGACCAAAGGCTTCCGACATCCGCACCGGGCAACGTTTACACCAGCGCATCTCCTCCCGACAGGGGAGCTTATGTCCGTCGCTTGCAGGACGGCCGACAGTTCCATTTTAGGGCGGCGCACCCTGTGGCGTTTGATCCCAGGCCCGTTTTCGCTGGATGAGTGCGAGAGCTGAACCAGGTGGCGATGGAAAGTGGGTCGGCGTCACACGTGTTGACCGCCAAACGAAAAGCCACGCACGCAACCCCGAGTTGCCAATCAAACAACAAAAGCATGAACACGACCACTCCCTTGACCTCGCGCTCGCTGAACGACGCGAATGTCGCCGCCACGCAGCGGGCCGTCAGCCAGACTCTCGGCGGCTTGCTTTCGCCTCTGGATTCACGCCTGGCCAAAGCATTTCAAGCACATCGCGATCACCCGTTGCTCCGCCCTTTTTGCAATATCTTTGAACGCCACCTGAAGATCGAACTGGACCAGCAGAGTTTCATCTGGTCGGACACATTGCGCCTCAACACGCGCGTGGTGCAGGCCATTGATGCCGCGCCAATCAGCGAGGATGAGAAGAACGCGGCGGTATTCTGGCTCGTTCTCTTCCACACGAGTTATTTCGCGCTCGGTTACCAGACGCGTTACCTCAAGGCGGCGCCGGATCAGCAGACCATGCTCAACCTGGCCTTCACTCAAGCCGTGGCGCATCACATGCGGTCGCTGGGGGTCAAGCAGCCGGCCAACTCGCCCCACTGGGAACAGCACGGTTATGTCTTCAAACCGCTGGCAGCCTTGCCAGCCGGGCCCAAGATCGCCGAGGACGCATTGACGTTGTTGGAACAGGGCACGCTTCAATCCGCCGACCTGACGGGAACGCCGCTCTTGGAACTCACAGATTTGAACGGACGCGTGGCGAACCTGCAGGAATTTTCGCCCCAGGTTCATGAAACCTTCGCGCAGGAGATGATCAACGATTGGGTGGCCGAATTCATGAAGACCAACGATTTCGGCAGCGAAGGAATGAACGGCATACGGCTGCTCTATTTCAAGGCCAATCCGCCGCGCGACGCGAGCGAGGCCATCATGGATTGTCTGCGCTCAAAGTATCCCGTCGCCGACGACCTGGCGCTTTACCACAACAAGAAACTGGCCAACGACTATTTTGCTCCCAAGAAGGCCGATCCGATCGAAGAGAAGACCGGGCACATCGAATTGTTCATCGATTGCTCGGGCAGCATCTCGGCCGGGGACATCGGCGACTGCATGAAGGTCTTCCGTGACTTCTTCGCCAAGCGGAAGAAGAAGATGACCTACGGCATCAGTTGTTTTGACACTTCCATCCTGAGCCGCATTGAAGTGACCGAAGAGGGGGATCCGGTCCAGAACCTCAATGAGCTCGCGATCGTCGGCGGAGGCGGCACGGATTTTCGCTGCATCGCCGCGAATATCCAGGAAATGCTGTCCAACGGTGGCCCGCCTCCGGGCGGAAACAGCAAGTATCGATGCGACCTGACCGTCGTTTTCACCGATCTGGCGGGATCATTCCCCGACTCCGTCCCGGCCGACTTCGTGTGGGTTACTACTACCAAGCAGTGCAACATGGGCGCGGTCGCCGGCCTCTCCATTCCTGGCACCGTCATTTATCTCTGATCCATGATCCGCGCTCTTCCGCAGCAGAGGAACCGGGTCATCGTCAGCAACGCGGCCCGCAACCAGCAATTCCTGGGTGTCAACTGGCACGGCACGCTGACTCGCCCCAGCTTCGCCCTCGTCCGGATCCAGACCGGCGAAAAGCCGATGCCCGTTCAGGGTTACGACCTGCTTGGACACGAGGGCCGCCACGCCGCTTATGGAGACAGGAAACTACTCCGACACGCGATGGACAGTGGGATCGACCAAGCGAACGAACTCCTCTTCCCCAGCCTGGTGCCGACGATGGGCGCCGGCTTGCTGGCGCTCTGGCTCGTGCGCAAAAGCGGCGAACAACTCACTTACGCGGACACGCTCAAGATCAAGGAACTGATCCTGGAGCAGCCGGACTTGCTGAAAGACTGGTGCGAGGTGGAATCCGACCAGTTCAACCCGGAAAACAAAAGCTACCGCGTCATCGCCGAGCCTGCCCCCGAGGTCCTCAAGCGCCTCTTGAAGGCGGCCACACAAAATTGACGCATGGAAGAGTTACTTGAGCCACCGCTTCTGCCCGCTCTCACACCCGCTTGCCACCCGGACAAGACCAGGAAGCCGGAGAAGCGGACCATCGTCTCTGATCAGGAATGGGTTTCACTCATCGTCCGCCTCTGCCGGAAAATCCGCCCCAACCTCTCGCTGGCGATCTGCCTCGGGAAGTACACCAACGTTGATACGCTGCACAAGGCTTACACCGGCGCTGTCACCCTCAATCCCCTTTACCTGAGCCGAGAGCAAGCTGTCGCTGCCGATACGCACAGCCGTTACTGGATCTCCAATATTCAGGCCGTCGGCGACAACTGCGCCAGTTACCGGGAACTCCTCGACGAATGCCTCGTGACTTTGAGCCTGCCCGCTCACGTTCTCGTGCTGACGGATCAGCCCCAGGAGGCGCTTGCCATGTTCGATCAGCGTTTCCGACCGTTGATCGTCAGCCCCAAGCCAGTCCCCGGGCATCTGGGCAGCTTCACGCTGCGCCACAAGAACCGTGATTACGTCTATTTCTTCAACGTCGGCGGCCGGTGCTCGCTGGAACACGAGACCGATTACTACAGCAGCCCGCACCACGTCTTCAGCAGCGACGACGTGATCGACAAGATTCACGTCAACTTCCAACAGTCTGACTTGCACGAGAGCTTGAAGAGCGAACTGGCCGTCGCTCCCAGCCAGTGCGAGATCATCCCGCTCCAGTATCTCGACACGCAGTTCAACCTTGAGGAGCAGAAACAAGTCTCAGTTCCTTCGAGCGGCGTTCCGCAGATCAGTGAGATGGCCGGTTTCTTTCTGAAGCTCATGCCGGAGCTGATGGTTTACAACCCGGTGGAAATGCGGGAGACATCTCTTTACACCGCCGTTCGCAACCCGCTGCTCGCCTCTGCCATCGGCTACGAAGAAACCGTCGCGCTGCATCGTTTGCTTGGATTGGAATTTCCCGACAGTGACGAGAGCCGGCGTCGGATGGAAAAGCAGGCCGACTTCTACCGGCAGCAGACTGTGCCGATGATCAAGCCGACGGGCGACCAGTTGCTGGCCTATTACAAGCCCGGTTACTACTGCGCCCAGGAGGATGTGTTCTTCACCATCCGAAACAAAAAGGTCCGGGCTTTCATCCGGGGCAAAAAATACTACGTGTATCCGATCCAGCATAGCGAGGTGATCGAGTTGCCGGAGGCGCAACTCCTGGAAGCCGAGGAGGGACAGGAAGACCAAGCCAGGCTTACCCGCCGGAACATGAGCCTGCACTGCACCTACACCGCGCTGGCCATGACCAGCGAACTCAAGCCGGCGGATATCCATGCTTACAGTCAGCAGACCGGAAACACTTACAAGGTCATCACGGCAGATGAATACGATTTGACCCGCCAAATCCAGCAGGCCGCCGCGATGGGCAATCCGGGCAAAGTGGACGAGCTCAAGCAGCGGTTGAAGGCACTGTACGGACGGCGTATCCACATCACGAGCAAAGACCCGAACCTCGCCCAGGTTTTGCGGGTGTTTCCGCCTCCGGAAATCAAGACGCTCTCGGAAGCCTACCCGGAACAGTTGAAGGCGCGCATTCAGTGCTTGAGCCAACTCAAGGCTCAACTCACCGACGTCCAGATGTTGCACGCTGGCCTGGCGTCTTTGAAACGCGGCGTGGTGCTGACTCACCACGTGGGTTCAGGCAAAACCCGTCTTGCCGCTTACGCAGCCATCGCGGCTGGGGCGCGGCGCGTGGCCTTCATCGCCAAGAGCAAGATTCTTGGCGAGATCATCAAGGAACTGCGCGATGAACTCGGCCTGGACGTCACGCACATCCACAGCACTGCCTGCATTCGTAAACTGCAGGCGGAGGTCAACCGCGGCGTGAAGCCGGAGCGGACCAGGTTCTATGTCATCTCCCAGGAATTTCTCACCATCGGCGGGCTGGCCAATCAGACCTTTGATCCGTATCCCGTGGACGTTAAAGAGCAGGACAACAGCAACGAACGCGTTCACACCCTGATTTGCACGCGCGAAAACGCCGAGCGGCAAGTCAAGGAGCAGATCCTCAAACTGAGAGAACAGAACGTCATCGCGGGGGAAGTCAAAAGAGTTCCCTTCCATTTCCACCAGCATGTGCAGGAGTGCCCGCGCTGTCTGGAACTGGCCGCCCAGAAATTCTTCAACGTCAGCAAGGCGCGGAAATGGATTCAGTTAAGCTGCGCCACCCGCAAAGCCATTCGCGAACAGGTCGCCGAGTACGTCAAGCGCGGCAAGGCCGACGTCGGTTTGCGCGAATTCGGCACGTTCTCCCGGCACGGCCATTGTCGCGTGTGCGGTTATCTGGCCAGAAGTTACCGGCGCATCGAGGACGAGTCGCCCGGAGAAGTCGCACCAGAAGTGGCCGACCTGCTGGCGGCGCTGGGAGACGAGGAGAAGCCGCGCCGAGGCGACCAGGGATTCCGTAGCGCGTTGCAGTTCCCGGCGTATCGGCTCATCAAGAATCTGTTCGACACGAAAATTTGCGACGAAGCCCACTCATTGACTGGCGAGTCCAAGGTTTATGAGGCCGTCAGATCCATCCACACGCGGAGGACTTTTCTCTTGTCAGGCACGCTGCTGCGCCGAACCCCGGCGGAGATGTGGCAGATCTTCACGCTGTCGTGGGGCTATAACTCACCCGAATTCCCCTACGCCTACGACCAGCAAAACGAGTTCATCGAACAGCACGTCACTTTCCGCGTGACGCGCGATGCCATCCACGACCCGAAGGGCAACAGAATTGCCACGCGCCGCAACAAGCAGGAAATGCCTGAACCCGCCAACGCGCCGAAGCTGTGGAAGTATCTCCATCAAGCCCAACTCCACGCCACCAGCCGGAGCATGGGGCTGAAGATTCCCGATGTGCGCCGGCATTTCCTGGCGATCCCTTTGGAGGGCGACATTCTCGACGAGTACGAGGATGTCCTGAGTGCGATGAAGCAGACCTTTGTCGCCGACAAACCGGTGTTCAGCCTCACTCAACGCCGCGATTGGTTCACCCAGATGGCCGAGCTTCAGGCCGTCGCGCTCAAGGCCAAGGTTAAACAACTCATCACTTTGTTGCAGGAAATGGTGGCCACCGGACGCAACGTCATCGTGGCCTGCAAACAACAGAAGACTTACGAGCTCCTGGTGCAGATGTTCACCGCGGCGGATTTCGATTTCGTCAAGCTGGATGAGAAGCGTCCCGCCCAGCCGCACAAACGCCGCGAGTGGATCGACCAGCATTATGTGCGCTCACGCAAGCCCATCTTTCTAACCCGGACACCGCTCATCAACGAAAGCTTGAACAATCTGGTCAAGGCATCCGCCCTCATCGTTGTCGAAGCCGAGTACGTCTTCTATCCGCTGCAACAACTGGAAGGGCGCATCGCCCGGCCCAAGCAGAGAGCCGCAACGGTGGATGTGACCTACATGGTCACACAACACCCAAGCCGCGCCAGCATCGACGAAGCCATGCTCCAAATGGCTCTGCGCCGCAACAACGCCAACGTGGAGCTGGTCAGCGGCAACGTCACCCAGCGCACGAACGAAGAATTGGTGGAACTGGCTGAAACTCAGAAGATGCGCGAACTGGAATTGATGCAGACGCTGCTGGCCGAGGCACGGCCCGCTGAGGCTAACAACGTCGATTACCAGGCCGAGTTCGCCGCGCGCGAGGCGGAAGTCGAAGCATCCGAGCGCGCCAAGGCTGTCATCGTGGTGGAGCAGGACCTTCACGAGCAACTCGAACGCAGCGGCGCGGATCAACCGTTGCCGGACAACCGCGCCGAACCGACTCCAACGCCCCCAGCGGCTGTCCCGGCCCAGTTCCCAAATTCCACACCGGCTTACGTGCGGCCTCGAGCCAACGGTGAGAATCTCGAACTGGATTTTGGCCTCTCCTTTGGCAACGGCGAGGTCCTCAAGCCCGACAGGCGGTCAAGATCTGCCGCGACCAGATGCCCGGCCCCCTTTCAGAACAGCCGGGAAAATCTCACGTTCGCGTTCGAATGAGCACAACTGCGCCAAACACCTAAAACGACATGAAGTTCAACACGGTCGCCAAAGAATTCCAGAAAGCGCTGGAGGTTGTCGAAGGCATCATCCCGGCCCGCACCCCTTTGCCTGCGGCGACACACGTGCTCATCGAACTCAAAAGTGGGGTGCTCACGCTCACCGGCACTGACGCCAGCAATCAGGTGCAATGTTCCTTTCCTGCCGAAGGCGAGGAGGGAGTGGCGCTCGTGCCCGCGCGCAAGCTGCTCGCATTTGCCAAGACGCTTCAGGGCCGGGAACTCCACGCCCAATCCACTTCGGGCAAGCATTTGACCTTCACGACGGAAAACATCGAGCTGGCTCTGCCCGAGCTGCCACCAAACGATTTTCCAAATGTGCCCGCGCCCACCGGGAACTCGTTCAAGGTGGATCAAGCCACTCTGTGCATGGCGCTGCGCCGAACCGTCTTCGCCGCCGCCGTCGACGACGAACGACATGTCTTGTGCGGCTGTTACCTGCATTTTCCGGACGGACAGGGACGCATCGTGGCCACCGACAGCCGACGCCTGGCGCTGGTGGAATTCACGCCGACCACACCACCCTCCGACCCGAACTTGCAATGCATCATCCCCAGCGCCATCGCCAAGTTGCTCGCCTCGCATTTGACCTGGAAGAGCGAAGTCACTTGCACGGTAGGAGAGCGCCAGGTCAGCTTTGACTGTGAAACGGTCACCAACGGGCGCTACCGGCTCATCTTTTCGCAGGTCGAAGGGAGCTACCCCAACTACCACAAATTCATCCGGCCGCTGCAGCGGGAAAACAGCATCTCGCGGGAGGCGTTGTTGCAGGCATTGAAGCGCGCCAGCGCCGCAGTGGAGGAAAAGGAGGGCACAGTCGATCTGCATTTTGAGGGGCGCCGGCTGGTGATCCAGGCCCAGACCACCTGCAAGTTTCACGAGTCGCTGGAGATGGACTATCAGGGGGAAACCTGCACGACCGTATTCGCACCGCGCTACATCGCCGAAGCGCTCGAGGCGAGCACCGACGCCCAGGTAAGATTCGATCTCCAAGGACCGCAATCACCGTTGGTGTTTCAAGGCCACAACTGCATGTATCTGGCCATGCCACGCCGCCTGCACTGAACCGAATTCCTTCCGACCTGAAAACGATGCAAAAGAACCTGGCAGAACCTTTGTTCCCGGAGCGGGCGATCGGCTACGCAATTGGCCGGCGCATTCTGCTTCAGAATATGCACAAGGACATCGATCTGCCGACCTGCTTCATCGGACCGCCGGGAGTCGGGAAAACGGCCCTGGTCGAGGACGTCTGTCGGGAATTGAAAGCCAACCTGTGCGTGATTCCGTTGTCGTGCTACGACGCGAGTGAACTCAAAGGCATCCCGCGCGTCATTGCGCTGGAGGAATTGAGGAAGGTTCACCCGGACCGGATCAAGGACAACACCAGCGGGCTCGTGACCTACTACGCGCACAACTTTGAATTTCCCGCTACCGACGATCCCGAGCTGTGGGTGTTTTTCTTCGACGAGTTCAACACGGTGCCGCCCAGCACCCAGGTGCCGATCTTTCAGGCGACTCAAAAACGATGCATCACCGGCAGCTACAATTTTCCGAAACAAAACCGCATCGTGCTCGCTGGAAACCGGCCGAAGGATTCCGAGGCCGTTCACCCCATTCCCAGCCCCATCATCTCACGGGTCAACCTGCATGAACTGACCTTCAACCACCTGGAATGGTTGAATTGGGGCAGCCACATCCATCCCGGCATCCGGGGCTTCATTGCCGGCAACCCGGATCGGTTATGCTACTTCACAAAGGAGATGGTGGAAGCCGTTCAGCCCTACGCGACGCCGCGCACCTGGGATTATGCCAACGACATCTTGAAGGGATACACCGAGACACAGCTCGCGCGCATGGAACCCAAGAGCGAGTTGTGGAGCCAACTGCTCCATCACTTGTCGGGCACCATTGGCTACGAGAATGCCACCTTTCGCGACGGCACCCAGCGCACGTTGTTGCATTACCTGCAGGAGGCGGCACAAGAGGAGTTGCAGGAAGCCGGTCCCATCATCGGGAAAGTCCGCAGCTGGGTGCAGGTCTTCGAAGCTCGTCCAGAAAAGCCGAGGCTGTTGATGATTCTCAAGCATCTGCCGGAATTGGAACCGGCCCAGGCAGCCGTCTTCCTGAAGCGCCTGACTGCAAAAGCCTCAGATCTGGTGGCGCAAGCGCTCAAAGAACAACCCGCGCTGGCCAGGAACATCACCGGTGTTCCCGGTCTGAAGGAAACGCTCGTCCAACTCAAATAACAGGACAACTCAAGAGCCCTAGAATGGAGAGAAATTTATGCAACTGAAAATCGTCACCCACGGCGGGACGTTCCGCTACAACCAATCCGGCCAGCCACTCGCGGAAATCACAGAGCCGTTCGTGCTGGTCGAAGTTTACACCAGGGAAGACGTGGTGGCCCTGTATGACCAGGGACGGGAGCATCTGGCCAACGCGTTCACCTATCAGGATGACCAAATCACGGGCATCAGCGCGGATGCCGGCGACCACATCCAGAATTTCTTTCTCGCCGAAGGAGCGTGGTATCTTCAGGAACTCAATCCGGCGGACAGGGACATCAAGAACCCGACCGTGAACAACACTCAGAGCGCATGTTTGGCTCAAGATCCCGGCGGCGTGACACCGGCGTCCAACAACCCGGGTATCTTTGTGCCCACAGCCGAACAGCGGCAGGTTTTGCGAGACATCCAAGTGACGGCCGAAGCTCTCCGGCACATCCAACCCGACCCGACGGCAGGTTGGGATCGTCAGGTTCAGAAGCTTTTGCTATCGCAGCAAGTCTTCGGAATCGGTGACCCGGAAAAGGCGTGCGTGGAGGGCCAGGCGAAGCTGGAGCAACTCGTCGCCCAAGCCAAAGCATCCGGCGTCCCGGCCAACGTCGTGGAGAGCAACCTTGCGCAGGGCGATGTGCCGGAAATGGAAGAGGAAGAGCCCTGAGTCACGCCCGCATCATCACGCCGGCAAGTGACCAAAGTGAGCCGCGCAAGAAGGCGAAAGCACGCATTCAACTTCATTCTTGGCGGGAACATTCTGCGGCGCGATCCTGCCCCGAAATACCGATAATGAAAGAAGCGGCCAACGTAACCGAGAGTCTTCCAGACGAAGTTCAAGCACTCTTTATTGCTTGCGATTGCTTTGCGCTCGGCGAACAGCAATTGAAGGAATACCGGATGAAGTTGAACCGCGCTCGTGCGGGCAAGCGCATTTCGTCGGAGAAGCGGGAGCGTCTTCGGCAGAATCTCTTCCAAAGCATTCGCGAGGCGATTCAGACGCCGGTCTCTCACGCAACCTTCGTCACCGATGAACTGGTCACGCGTTTACTCGAGCTTTACTCGAAAGTCGGGCCACGCCTGGAAAGTCACCTGACTTCAAATCTGGATACGATGTGGTTGCTGGCAGAACACGTCCTCGTGCCAACGGCCCATCTGATAGTCCGGCAGAGACGCCATCTCGGTCTCGGAACGGAATTTCTCGGCGAAAGTTGTTGGTATCTGCCAGAAGCGGACGGCAGACAGGTGAGAAAACCTGTCCCGCGCGTGCTGGAATGCTGGCTTCGGGTCGCCGGACTGCGCACTGATTACCGCGTGAGCAAGGAAATCGGCACGGATGCTGTCAGGCGCAAGGTGAATCGCTGGCTCGAAGGGACAAACCTGCCGACACTCGCAGAACTTCACAGTTTGGTTGATTCGTTTTCGGCCAAAGTTTCCTGGCTCGACGAGCCGGCCTCTTGGAAAGCGCGCTTCACTTTGGCTTGTGCCTCCCAAAGCGCGTGGGACAAAGTTGACGATGTTTTTAAGCCGCTCTGTCCCACTCCTTCCGCGAAGCTGGCTCAGAAGTTCCGCGATCTTGCGTCCAGGCCAATCCTTCACGATGACCAAGGACTGCTCGTGTTGACCGACACCTTCTTTGCGGTCTGCCTGGTGCAATCACGCCTTCAAAAAGACGGCAGCCTTGAGAAGATAATCGCGCCCGCCCGGAAGCAACGCCATGCGACATTTGGCCCGGACGTTACGGACGCACAGATTGAACAATGGAAACAGGAAGCGGCGCGGGATGCAAAACCGGGCAATTGGTTTCTGGGCTTCCTTCGTGACAAAGCCATTGCCGCAGGTCGCCTCAGGTCAAACGATGATGCGATGCAAACGCAATTTGTCCTGAAGGAATTCCTTTTTGACCTCGGCATCGAAGAACTGAATCGGCTTCTCCACCGGGAGAATGAAACGGCTGGCAGGTGTAAGACCCGCCAGCCTCGATCCACCTAGCTTCCTTACTGACCCATCTTGCCGCCGTTCGTGGCACCGCCGGACGTTTGTCCAGATGCGACGTGGTGTGCCGCGGCGCTTTGAGCGCGTGCCGCAAAACTGCCGCTTGCCACTTTGCCGCCGTTCGCTCGGGCCGTCGCACTTTGAATCGCTGCGGCTCGCGTCATTGTCATGGACGCATTGCCCTTTCCGCTTGAATGTCCTTTGCTCATAGTTTTGTTAATTTGTTTTTTCCGCTGCCAACGCGCACCTGCGCGATTGCTTCCCATAACTCCTACAAAGGCTCTTCATTGGCAAACGAAGGAAAGCGACACAGACGTAACATCCACCGACAGGGCGCGCCAACCCAGCGACCGTGGCCCGGCGATCTTAGAATGGGGAGATGAAGATTGCGCATGGGCCTCCGCTGCTGCCGCCCGGCAGCACTTGTTATATTGACCTGACCGGTTTCCTTCACCGGCTGGCATACATGCCGGGCCCTCGCGGTCTGGATCCACGCCAGGTTACTTCCAGAGTAACGGGAGAACCCACATGGGGTCTCGTGGGGACGTTCAACCAACTGAGCACGCTGGCAAAGCAGCGGCCCGCCCGCGTCATCGCCTTCGCGGATTCGTCACAGGATGGATTCCGCGCCGAACTCCTGCCCACCTACAAGCGGAAGACTGGGTCACCTTATCTGCGCCAACAGTTTCATCGGCTGGCGCAATGCCTGCCGCACCTCGGAATTGCCGTGATCGGCGCTCGCGACGAATTCCCCGGCATGGAGGCGGAAGACCTCATTGCCAAAGCAGTTCAGTCGAGCCGCAACCCAGCGGTAATTGTCTCTTACGACAAAGACCTGCTCCAACTCGTGAAGACTAACGTCAGTCATTACAACCCGCAAAAGAGGCAGCTGGTAACCGCCGCGAATATTGATGCACATCTGAAACAGGGATTCCTTCCAACAAATGCAAGATTGACCGGCCCGGACATGGCGGTCTTCTTCGCCTGCACGGGCGATGATTCCGATGGGATCAAGCCAATCGGCGGCATCGGGCCTGTCACGCTGGGGCAATACTACGAAAAGCTGCCCGAAGGCCTGACGAACCCCGCCAAACTCGACGCGCTGGCGGCAGTCGACCTCCAGGTCAGAAACGGCGCAGGCAAGACGGCCGACTGGCAACAAGCACAAGTCAATCTTCAGGCCACTGACCTGGATACCGAGCGCCAGCATGAAACTGTGCTGGGCAGTATCCCTGAGCCTCGTCCCAACAAGGATGCGTTCCGCCAGATGCTCGAAGAATTGACCATGCAATCTTTTTTGAAGCAGTACGACCAATGGTTCGCACCATTCGGCACGCAGAACCAGCCGTCACTCTCCATCAACTGAACCGTCTGGTCTCGCCCACATTAGGCGCTTGCGGATGACTCCTCATGCTCGTGGCAACGCTGAACCTCGACAGTGACGCGGACTATTCCTCGTGCTCGCGGAACAACGCTCGATGAGTTTCTGCGGGCTTCGAGGTGGGATTCAGGCGGGGATAGCCGAGCACAGGCAAGGTAGAGTGCCGTGTGAGCCAAGGCCTCGGTTTGCTACGATTCTCGCGGCGGGCTCTTGGCTGGCAACACCAGCACCTTGTCCACACGATGCCGGTCCATGTCGAGCACCTCGAACACATAGCCCTGCACCTCGAACGTCTCCCCTTCCTTGGGAACGTGCCCGAGGGTCTTCACGACGTAACCCGCGAGCGTCTGATATTCGCTGTAAGCATCGCCTCCGAATTTGAAGCCGGGCAATGCCCGTTCGACGCCCTCCAAATCAATCATCGCGTCAATCAACCAGGTGCCATCCTCGCGCTTCCTCGCTTCGGGCTTGGCACGCTCGCCTTGGGTCGGAAATTCGCCTACGACCGCTTCCATCACGTCGTTGAGCGTAACCAGGCCGACGAGGCTGCCGAATTCGTCCGTCACCAGTGCCATGTGTTTCCCGCTTTGCCTGAACGTCTCGACGAGTTGCAGCACCGTCTGCGTCTCGGGCACGATGAGCGGCGGCGTCATCAGGTCTTTCAGCTTCACGCCCACGCCGGCGGCGAGGTTCGCGTAAATGGCCTTGACCGACACCACGCCGACCGTGTGATCGCGATTGCCCTCATAGACCGGGAAATGCGAATGCCCGCTGACCACGATTTTGTGCCAGACCTGCTCGTGCGGATCATCCTGGTTGAGCCAGATGACCTTCGGGCGCGGCGTCATGATTTCGCGCACGGGCAACTGATCCAGTTCGAGCGCGCTGTGGACGATGTGACTTTCCACCTTGTTGAAGGCGCCGGCACGGACGCCCTCCAGCATCATCACGCGGACCTCCTCCTCGGAAACCGCGACTTCCTTTTCCGGCTTGAACCCGAGCAGTCGCAACAAACCTTCGGTCGAGACACTGAGGAAACTCACCACCGGCCTGGCGAACTTTGAGAGCCAGTTCATAGGACGCGCCACCATCATGGCGATGCCTTCCGGGTTGCTCAGACCAAACCGCTTGGGCACAAGCTCGCCCAGCACGAGCGAAAAGTAAGTGATGACGGCGACGACGAGGCCGAGGGCGATCTCGTCCGCATAAGGGGCGAAGAAGGACACTTGTGCAACCGGCCCGGCGAGTTTGGCTGCCAGCGTCGCACCGCCAAACGCGCCGGCGAAGATTCCCACGAGGGTGATTCCGATTTGCACCGTGGAGAGAAAGCGGTTGGGCGACTCGGCCAGTTCCAGCGCAATCCGCGCCTTCCCGTTGCCCTGCTCGGCCAGCCGGCGCAGCCGCGCTTTCTTCGCCGAAACGACGGCGATTTCGGCCATCGCGAACACGCCGTTGGCGACCAGCAACAGGAAGATGATGGTGATTTCAAAAAGGATTTGGTTCATAGCTCAGATTCGGGGTTGGGGAGGACAATATATCGCGCGGTGAGTGTGAAGTCGCCGGTTCGTCGTCCGGTTGGAGCAGGTGCCCGAACATCGCTTTGATGAAGCCGGCCACCTCCGCGCCGCCCCAGAAGATGGCGGCAAAGAAGGCCAGCGCCATGACCAACAGCGCGCCGCCCGCTCGGCGAAAGCGGCGATCAAGTGTGCCAGCTTCTCGGAAAATCGCGGCGGGCGGGCCGACGCTGGCCGTGCAAGCATCTGTCCGGCTTCCGGCGGGTCTGTTGCTGGCGTTTCAGGTTTCACTATGGGGCTGCGGTTAAATGGTTGTCGCAAATCGTTCTCCCTCCAGAGTGGCTCAGGTGAACCCCCATTCAAGCCCTCCCACTCGAACGGGTCGGCCCGTCCCTCAGCCGATCACTGCTCCGGCGGCTTTTCCTTATAGCCCAGGCGAGGGAACGGATTCACGACGCTGGAAATGATGTTGCGCGAGTGGGCCGCGATGCGTTTGAGGTAGCGGGCGTAAAGCGCCAGCGCCGCCGCATCCGAGCTGCCGAGGTCGGTGACTTTGCCAGCAACGATGGCGTCGGTGATGTTATCACAGGCGACGGCCAATTCCTGCTTGTAGTTGGCCATGATGGTGCGAGCCATCTCCTCATCGCTCGTCTTGAACGCTTGAATCGTGTCCTTGAATATCCGCGTTACGCCGGCTTCGACCTCCTGCAAATGCGCTTCCAGGCTGCCACCGCGCAGTCGCTTGGGGTGCTGCCGCGCCAAATCGTAAATGTTCTTCGTGTAATCGCCGATGCGCTCGATGTCCATGACCACGCTGACCAGAATCAGTCCCGAAGTAAGGTCGGCTCCGCCGGAGAGGGCGAGATGCGTCAGCACCTTTGTTCTCACGTCGCGCTGCTGGGCGTTGACCTCTTTGTCCTTGGCGAAGATGTCAATTATGATTTCGCCCGTGTCGGATTGCCGCAAGGACTCGACCGACGCCTCATACATGATCCAGTCCGCGTCGAGCATGGCGTAAGCCTGCTGCAACGCTTGCTGGTAGAGGTTGTCTTTCTTAAACAGGTTGATCACGTTTTGCCACATAAGCGCCTCATTTGAAGATTACGATTAAAGCCAGCGGGATGACGAAGAAAATCAAAAGCACATAGAGGAGCGCGATGTAGCGATGGCGCACGGACAATTCCGCCAGTCCCTCCGCCAGGCGAATGGGGATTTGCCGAATCCACGGCACCGGCCAGATGAGCAGAATGCCAAACAGATTGAACAGCAGGTGGGCGAACGCCACCGTCACCGCCTCCGGCTTCCCCGTGGCGAGGGCGGCCAGCATCGCCGTGACGGTCGTGCCCACGTTGGCGCCCAGGGTGTAGGGAAAAATCTGGCGCAAGCGCAGGAGGCCCGCCCCCGCCAGCGGGACAATCAGCGAAGTCGTCACCGAACTGCTTTGCACGGCTACGGTCAGCAACAGGCCGAAGAGCATCGCCCGGCCCGCGTTTTTGAACAGGTGCTCGTCGAAAAAACTCTCCACCTTTTTCAACACCAGACTGCGGAGCAGCTTCACGATGGCGGCCAGCATGGCGAAGGTCAACACCGCCGAAAAGACCAGGAGGAGCATTGGGTGATTCTTCATCAGCGCGGACAGGAATTCCAAGACGGGCTTCGTCGCGGCTTGGAGGGGATTGGCCAGCGTCATCCCCCCGCTGGCTTGGAACAGCCCTTCCAGCAAGCGGGCGGACTTGGCCAACATTCCGGTCAGCAATTCCAGCGGGAACAGGACCAGCACCGTGAGCACGTTGAAGAAGTCATGGACAGTGGCGGCGGCGAAGGCGCGCCGCAGTTCCGCCGCGCGCGTCAGATGACCCAGGGAAACGATGGTGTTGGTGATGGTCGTGCCGATGTTCGCGCCCATGACCATGGGAATGGCCCCCTCGATGGAAATGGCCCCGCCAGCCACCATGCCCACGATGATGGAAGTGGTGGTGGACGAGCTTTGCACGAGCGAGGTCGCGAGTATCCCGATGAACAAGCCGACGAACGGGGAGGCCGTGGTTTGGAGAATCTGCTCCGAGAATCCCTTGCCGAACAATTGGAAGGACTCTCCCATGCCGCCGATGCCCACGATGAACAAGTAAAGACAAGCGACGATGCCGAGGCACTTGGCCAACGGCACCAGACGATCCCGGAGTGGGTTGGAAAGGTTCATGTGGCCTTGATTACCTTGAACCTCCCTTCGAATGGGAATCTTTTCCGCCCTGATGGGCGGCATCTGCATCGTGCGACGGCAATACCGGCAGGGTGCGCTCAACGGTGCGAGACGCCCTTTCGACCAAAACCCGGTGCGCCCGGCGGCGGCGGATTTGCAGCACGGTAAAGGTCAGTCCGCCGCCGTGCCATGTGTCGCCGGAGGCCAGTTCTTTCCGCAATTGGCGGGTCAACCAGTCCGAGAGCGCCGCGTCCGGCGTCGCCGCGGGCAGCGGGACTCCCGTTTTCTGCGCCAGGGCGCCGAGACTCACGCCGCCACCCACTTTCCAGCGGCCCTCGGCCACCGCGATGATTTCCTGGTTGGGGAGATCAAGTTCGTTGCCCACACCGGTGACAAGGATGCCGGAAAATACGCCCCGCAAGGGGGTGGAGGTCCACTGGCTGAGCAACTGTTTCAACGCGCCGTCGGCGAAGGTCTTCAAACCCTCGGTCATCATCAGCATCGCGAGAAGGAACAGCGCCAGGCCGCCCGCCGCGTTCAATGAGAGTTGCCACGTCATGAGGGGATGATTTTTAGCGCCTCAAGCGCGTTGAGGAAGAACTGGAAGGCAATCGCGACCAGCAGCAACCCCATCAGCCGCGTGGCCATGCGCATCGCGAGTGGGTTGAGCCATTGCGCGCCGTGCGCCGACAGCCGGAGAATCAGATAGCTCGCGGCGCAGACCACCGCGATGCAGACGAACAGCGCGCTCCGCTGGTGCAAGCCCTCCGCCTTGCCCTGGAGCAGGATGATCGTGGAGATCGCGCCGGGACCGGCGAGCATCGGGATGCCGAGGGGCGCGATGGCGATGTCCGTCCGGGCCAGGCCCTCTTCCGTCTCAGCGGCCGTCTCCTGCACCGGCGAGCGCCGCGCCTGCAGCATGTCGAGCGCGATCATAAAGAGCACGACGCTGCCGGCCAGTTGAAACGCCGGCAGCGTGATGCCAAGGAACTTGAAAATCCATTGACCGATCAGGGCGAAGGCGATGAGCACGCCCGCGGCGACCGCGCAGGCCATGCCCGCAGTGCGAATCCGCTGCGCTGGCGTGTTGCGCGGCGTCATCGCAAGGAAGAGTGGCACCAGCGCCACCGGATCGACGATCACAAACAGTGAGCCGGTCGCGAGCAAGATGTATTCAGTGAGGTTCATGCTCCCACCTCCGCTCCCGTCCGCTGCCGGGCACAGTGCTCAATCGCGCCTGCGGTTTGCTCGGCCACCAGCATCGACTCATCCACGGCGACGACCCATGCCTGAAGGCGTGATGTTTCGTCGGTGATGCGAGCGTCGGCGCCCAGTGTGGCGAGGTTTCGTGAGGCGTCCAGATGCAGGCCGAACCAAGCGAGGCGTTCGCAGATGCGAGCGCGGATGTCGGGGCTATTCTCGCCGATGCCGCCGCCGAAGACGACGGCTTGCGCGCCCCCCAGCGCGGCCAGAAACGCGCCCACGTATTTGCTCACGCGGTAGCAGAACATCTCGACGGCCAGCGCCGCGCGAGCATCGTGGGGCGCGGCGGCGAGCAACTCGCGCATATCAGCGGAACGGCCCGAAACGCCGAGCAGCCCGCATTGGCGGTTGAGCAGGTCCTCCAGCGCCGCCGGCGAGAGGTTTTCGTTGCGCAAGAGCGTCGTCAGCACGCCGGGGTCGATGTCCCCGGCGCGCGTGGCCATCATCAATCCTTCGAGCGGAGTGAAGCCCATCGAAGTGTCCACCGAGCGCCCCTCGCGAATGGCCGTAACCGAGCAACCGCCGCCCAGTTGCACCGTGATGAGATTGGCCTGCGAGGTTGGAATGCCCGTCAGCTCCGAGTAGCGGCGCAGCATGGATTCGTGCGCGAGGCCGTGGAAACCGTAGCGGCGGAGGCCGTGCCGGCGCGCGAGTTCGTGCGGCAGCGCGCAAGTGGCGGCGTGGTCGGGCAGCGTGCGGTGAAACGCGGTGTCGAACACCGCCACCATCGGCAAGTCCGGGCCGAAGACCTCGCGCGCCGCGCGAATACCCGCCATCGCCGGAGGATTGTGCAGCGTCGCGAGGGCGTTCAATGACTCCAACTCGGTCAGCGCTTCCGGCGTGAGCAGCGTTGGTGCGCTGAACTTCGCGCCGCCATGCACGACGCGGTGACCGACAGCCGAGATGTCCGGCGCGGTGTCCTTGTCGTGGCGCAACCAATCCAAGAACAAGTGAAGCGCGGCGGCGGGGTCGGGCACGGCCCGCGTCTCGTTCAGTGTCCGTCCAGCGGCGGAAAGGTGAACGCCCGCCGCGCAGCCGAGTTGTTCAAACCGCGATCGGGCGAGCCGGCGCGGTGTGGCGCCGGGGGATTCGACCTCCATCACATCGAGCTTGAGCGAGGCGCTGCCGCTGTTGATGGCGAGAATGAGCATCGGGTTCGGTATGGAGACAGACAGGTTCGGTGAACCGCCCGCCGGTTTGGATTACTTGCCCTCCTGCTTCATGAGGCAGCGCAGCGCCCAGACGCTGACCGCGCTGCCCAGGATGATCGACAACCAGAGGGCCGGTGGTGCATGCATGAACTCCACGGAGTCGAGCAGCATCCACAAGCCGCGGAAAACGAACACGCTTGCCAGGACCAGGGCCAATTCGGCGATCAGCACGATTTTTTTGTTCATGGCCAGTTGCTGAGGATTCCAACCGCTCCCGTGCGTTGGGCGGTCTTGTTGGTTTTCGAGTTCATGGTGTTTATTTTGGCTCCAACCGGCTTTTGCGTGATTCTTCACGAGTTTGGCGCTGCGCCTTCCAGCGCCAGTTGAGAATTTCCGGCGGATCAATGCTCATCGCCCGCACATAGTCGTGGTGTTCGCGGAGCTTGCGCTCGTATTTGCGAATCAGTTCCTCGGCGAGCGCCGCCATGCGCGGGTTGCGCGCGGCCAGCTTCTGCGCCGTCTGAATGACCAGATGCCAGCGGCTGGTTTTGTTGCGCACCTGCATGTCGAAGGGCGTGGTCGTCGTGCCTTCCTCGCGATAGCCGTTCACGTCGAAGCGTTCGTTCTCGGGCCGCTCCCACAGCAGTTGTTTGATGGCGGCGGTGTAGCCATGAAAGTTGAAGACCACGGGACAGCCCAAGGGGAAGAGGCGTTGGAAGCGGTCTTCCTCCAGGCCGTGCGGATATTTCTGTGGAATGCCAATCACCTGAAGGTCGGTCACGTTGACGACGCGCACGCGCCAGGCCGGCGCTTCTTCGCCAAGAATCTGCGCCGCCGCCATCACTTCCACGGTGAGGTTGTCGCCGCAACCGGCGAGCACCACTTCCGGCTCGTCATCGCCGTGCGTGCTCGCCCAACGCCACACCGACGCGCCGACGCGACAGTGTTCGTCCGCTTCGGCGGGACTCAGCCATTGGGGCAACGGATGCTTGGCGGCGATGATGAGGTTGATGTAGCCCGTCGAGCGCAGGCAGTGGCGGACAGTGCTGAGCAGCGTGTTGGCGTCGGGCGGCAGATAGATGCGGTAGGTATGGCCTTTCTTGGTGAGCAGATTGTTGATGAAGCCTGGTCCTTGATGAGAGTAACCGTTGTGCTCCTGCCGCCAGGTCTCCGAGGTGAGCAGGTAATTCAACGACGAGACGGGCGCGCGCCACGGGACTTCGCCCGCGGCTTTGAGGAACTTCGCATACTGGTTCATCATCCCGTCCACGATGGAGATGAACGCCTCGTAGCAGGGGAACAATCCGTGCCGGCCCGTGAGGAGGTAGCCTTGCAGCCAGCCCTGGCAATTGTGCTCGCTCAACACTTCGAGCACTGCGCCGGACGGCGCGATGTTCTCGGAGTGACGCGGCACGGGCCAGGCGAACTGGCGCTGGGTCGTCTGGAACACCGCGCCGAGCTTGTTCGATTCGAGTTCGTCCGGGCAAACAATGCGAAAGTGCCGGCGCGGTTCGCTCCGGCGGATAACTTCGGCAAGGTATTTGCCGAGCGTCTCCATGCCGCTCACGCGCACCTCGCCGCGACCGCGAGCGTCCACGGCGAAATCCTTCAACGGCGGGAGGTCGAGAGGCCGGCGCAGTTTGCCGCCATTCGTGTGAGGGTTCATCGCCATGCGCCGGTCGCCGTGGGGACAAAGCGCGCGGAGGTCCGCTTGCGGGCAGCCTTGTTCATCCCACAGTTCTTCGGGCCGATACGAGCGCAGCCAGCGCTCGATGACCTTCAAATGCGCGCGGTTGGTTTTGCATTCCTTGGCCGGCACTTGATGCGCGCGGTAGGAACCTTCCACGGCTTTGCCATCCACTGCGGCCGGCCCGGTCCAGCCCTTGGGCGTGCGCAGAATAATCATGGGCCAGCGGGGACGTTCCGCCGCCCGGCCTTTGCGGGCCGATGCCTGCAACGCGCGAATCTCGCCGTAAGCCCAATCGAACGCCGCCGACATTTCGCGATGGGCGTTGGCGTCGGTCGAGACGATGCGTGCCTGCCAGCCGTTGCCGTTGAACAGCGCGAGCAACTCGTCGTCGGTCATCGAAGCGAAGAGCGTGGGGTTGGCGATTTTGAATCCATTCAGCAGGAGAATCGGTAACACCGCGCCATCCGTGGCCGGGTTCAGGAATTTGCCGCTGTGCCACGCCCCCGCCGTCGGGCCGGTCTCCGCTTCGCCGTCACCCACGATGCACGCGGCGATGAGATCGGGATTGTCGAACACCGCGCCGAACGCCGTCGCCAGCGCGTAGCCGAGTTCGCCGCCTTCGTGAATGACGCCGGGGAGTTCGGGATTGAGGTGACTGGCGAAACCGCCGGGCCACGAGAACCGCTTGACGAAGCGTTCCAGACCCGCGCCGTCGAGCGTCAGGTCGGGATAAACTTCCTGAAGCGAACCTTCGAGATAAGCGTTGGCGAGATTGGCCGCCGCGCCGTGGCCCGGTCCGGTCAGCAGCAACACACTCGCGTCCGTCTTGCGGATGAGCTGGTTCAGGTGCGTGTAGATGAAGTTGATGCCCGGACAAGTGCCCCAATGCCCCAGCAACCGTTCGCGGATGTGCTCGGGCCGGAGCGGTTTTTCAAGCAGTGCATTCGCCTGCAAATAGACCTGGGCGGCGGCGAGGTAGTTCACCGCGCGCAGGTAGCGGTCGAGACCGTCGTGAGCGGTCCTGCTCGCGCGCGTCGCTCTTGAAGCGGCGGGACGCGCGGCGAAGGCCAGTCGGCTTCTTTTTGATTTCCGATTGGGTTTCGTGTTTGTCGTCATGGAATGGTTCTTCATAAAGCATCATTTCAAATTTCAAAGCAGCCAGGCCGCGAGCGTGAAGTAAAACAAGACCGTGAAAATGTCCGTCAACGCCAGCGTCATTGGCCCGGCCGCAATTTTCGGGTCGAGGTTGAGCGCGTGCAGAATGGCCGGGATGGTCAGTCCCAGGACACAGGCCGTGCCCAGTGAAAGCACAATGCCGCCGCCGATCACCAGCGCCGGCAACGCCGCGCCCCGCCACAGCCAGGCAATCGCCGTCACCGTCGCGCCGCACGTCACTCCCAACAGCAGCGCGGTGCCGGCCTCCCGTTGGAACGCCCGGACATACCAGCGCCAGGTGGGCCTCGTGAACCGCAGCGCGTGAATCGTGACGGCGGCGGACTGCATGCTGACGCTCTCCCCCAAGCCTAGGACCAGCGTCAGAAAAAAGGCCAGCACCAGGCTCTTGGCCAGTGTCAGCTCAAACGCGCCCGCCAGGAAGGCGCAAATCGTCCCGCTGGCGATGGTGGCGAGCAACCACGGGAACCGAAACCGGAACGCGCGCCAAGGCGACGCTTCGCGCACTTGAGAAACGTGGAAGCCGATGGCTTCAAACACCTCGTCCATCCGCTCCTGCTCGCTCAGGTTAAGAACTTCCTGCGTGAACAAATCCACATCAACCACCCCGACGACGCGGCGTTGGTCATCCACGACCGGAAAAGCCAAAAAGCGGTGCAGGACAAACATCTCGCACGCTTCCAGCAATGTCGCCGTCTGGGGAATGGCCAATACCCGCGACACCATAATCTCCGTCAACCGTTGCTCCAGCGACGCCGTGAGCAAGCGGCGCGTCGGCACGACGCCGACCAACCGCTGCTCCCCGTCCACAACGTAGAAATAAACAATCTTCTCGCCGATTCCGCGTTGGCGGATGGCAGCCAACGCGCCGGCGACGGTCATCTCCGCCTCCAGCACAGCGAAGTCCTTGCGCGCGTGGCTCAGGATTGGCTCGGTCAGATGGGGTGTGGCTGGCGTCATGCAGTTGCATCGTATCTGGAAAAGCGGCGCGAGGGATGCGCGTTCGAGGGCAGCCGGTTTCTCTTGAGTTGCGGAATGCGCTCTATTTGCATTGCCATTGAACGGTTCTTCATGGATTTCGCCTTGGGTTCTTTCCTTAACCTCACTTCCTGCCCGCACACCGGCGGCGGATGAACTTCTCGATCTCAACGACGACCAGCCCGGGCAGCAGGGTCAGAAGCATGACCGGCCACCAGTCCAGCGGGATGGCCGCCGTCCGGAAAATGCCCTGCAAAAACGGCACGTAGGTGATCAGCAACTGCGTGGCGACGGTCACGGCGATGCCCAGCAAGACCCACCGATTTGAGAACGGGCTGAACGTGAGGACGGACTTCTCGATGGAACGCGCGGAGAGGAGGTAACCGATTTGCACCCACATGATCGCCATGAACGCGGCGGTCTGGGCCTGCGTCAGCAAGTGGGCGTCCACCGTGTCTCCCTGTGTGGCTGGCGCGCCGAAGTGGTAATAGATGGCGAAGCCCGTCAGCGCCATCGCGAGGGACACCAAACCCACCCGCTCGAAGAACAGGGGATTGGCGATGCGTTCGTTGGGATTGCGGGGCGGGCCGTGGAGCAGCCCCTTTTCCTTCGCCTCCATCATCAATGGCAGCGCCAGGAATACCGCAACGCTCAGGTTCACCCAGAGGATGTGGATGGGTTCGAGCGGCAGGCGGACGGAGAACAACGTGACCAGCGGCGCGAGCAGGATGGCGCCGATGATCATCGCGGCCTGACCGCCGTTGGTCGGCAGCATGTAAAACACCGCCTTCTGGAAATTCTTCCAGGCGTGCCGGCCTTCTTCGACGGCGTTGACGATGCTGGCGAAGTTGTCGTCCGCCAGCACCATGTCGGCGGATTCCTTGCTGACTTCCGTGCCGGTGATGCCCATGGCGATGCCGATGTCCGCCGCCTTGAGCGCGGGGGCGTCGTTCACGCCGTCGCCGGTCATGGCCACGATGTTGCCGCGTTGCTGCAATTGCCGGCAGATGCGCAGCTTGTGCTCTGGCGCGCTGCGGGCATAGACCGACACGCGGCCCGCCGCCTCATGTAGTTGCTCATCGCTCATGCGCGCGAGGTCTTCACCGGTGAGCACGCCATCGTCGCCGGAGATGATGCCGATTTCTTGGGCGATGGCGCGGGCGGTGACGGCGTGGTCGCCGGTGATCATCACCACGCGAATGCCAGCGGTCTTGCATTGCTTGACGGCTTCGATGACTTCGGGCCGCGGCGGGTCAATCATCCCGGTCAGACCGAGGAAGGTCAGGCCGTTGAGGTCGTCGGGGCTGATGCGGGTCTGGGTCTTGGGGACGCGCTTGCACGCCATGCCCAGCACCCGCAAGGCTTCGCGCGCCATGTCGTCGGCTTGGGCCAGGATCGTCTCGCGGCGCAGGGACGTGGTTTCGCCGCCGCTCATTTGATCCGCGCACAACGCGAGCACCGTCTCGGGCGAACCTTTTACGAAAATGAGATTGTGATCGCCGTTCTCGTGCAGCGTGGCCATGTAGCGGTTTTCCGACTCGAAGGGAAGTTCGTCCACCTTGGGCGCGTGTTCGCTCAAGCGGGCCTTGGCGGCGGCCACGACCAGCGCGCCTTCGGTCGGATCGCCCACGATGCTGAACCTCCCCGACTTTTCTTCGAGGACGGCGTGGTTGCACCAGGCGGCGGCGCGCAGGGTTTCCAACAGTTCCGGCGGCTCGTTGGCAACATTCACGGGTTGGCCGTCACGCGTGAACTCGCCTTTCGGCTCGTAGCCCGCGCCGGTGACACGGTAGCCGCGTCCGCCCGCGAACAGCCGCACCACGGTCATTTCGTTGCGCGTGAGCGTGCCGGTCTTGTCCGAGCAAATCACGGAGGCGCAGCCCAAGGTTTCGGCGGCGGGCAGTTTGCGGATGAGCGCGTTGCGCCGGGCCATGGCGGTGGAGGCGAGCGCGAGGATGGCCACCACGATGGCCGGCAGTCCCTCCGGGATGGCGGCCACGGCCAGGGCCACGGAGGCGAGAAAGGAGAAGCCCAGCGGGAACTTGAACAGCACGGCCAGGATGAAATTGAGCGTGGCCAGGCAGAGGATGCCGATGACCAGGAAGCGGGTGAACTCGCTGATCTTGCGGGTGAGCGGCGTGATGATCGCCGGGGTTTCCTTCATCATCTCGGCGATCTTGCCGAACTCGGTGTGCCGCCCGGTGCTGGTCACCACGCCCTGGCCCGCGCCGCGGGTGATGAACGTGCCGCTGAAAGCCATGTTCCTTTGATCGCCCGGCCCGAGGTGTTCTTTCTGGACCGGCTCGGTGTGTTTGTTCACCGGCACGGATTCGCCGGTGAGCGGGGCTTCGTCGGCGTAGAAATTCTTCACCTGGATGAGCCGCACATCGGCGGGCACGCGGTTGCCGCCCTCCAGCAACACGAGGTCGCCGGGCACGACTTCGCGCGTGGGCACAACCTGTTTGCGACCGTCGCGCAGCACGGTGGATTCGGAGACGATCATTTTCTTGAGCGCCTCGATGGCGGCCTCGGCCTTGCCTTCCTGGATGAAGCCGATGATGACGTTGAGGAGCACCACGCCGAGGATGACGATGGTCTCCACGCCTTTGTGCAGAACGAAAGCGGTGACGAAGGAAGACGCCAGCAGGACGTAGATCAGTGCGTTGTGAAACTGGAGCAGGAAGCGCAAGAAGGCCGAGCGCTTCCTGGCCGTGAGTTCGTTGTAGCCGTATTGGGCGAGGCGCTGGCGGACTTCGTCGCTGCTCAAGCCCGCCGCAGTGGTTTTCAGTTTGGCGAACACCTCTTCGGCGGGCAGTTCATACCAGGCCGACGGCGACGGATTCGCAGGTCCAGCCGGTGAGTGATTCCGGGGAGCGGTTTTGGTTTCGTTTGTTGTCATAGGGAAGTGATTCAAGGAATGGGCAGGACGGTTTCCGCGTCCGGCGGCAGCACGGTCAACACCGAGCACGGCAACTCGCGCAGCAGGCGCTCGGCGGTTGAACCCATCACGATATAGCGCAGGGTCGTGTGGCCGCGTCGGCCGAGAATGACCAGGTCGGCCTTGACCTCCTTGGCGTATTGCGCGATGCCCTGGCCGTAGCTGGACCACGGAAACAACACGCAGCGCATGTTGAAGCCCTCGTGCTGATCCACGAATTCCTCCAGCCGTCCCTGAAGCGCGTCGGTGTATTGCTTCTGGAAGTCCGGCGAGGCTTCGGGCGTCGGCGCGCGGTAATGCAGCCGTCGCCAGGGCACGTCGCACACATGCAGGCAATGAATCTCGCCGCCTTCCCGTCCGACCACGCGCGTGGCTTGCTCGACGGCCAGGCCCGAGGTGGGAGAGAAATCCACGCAGGCCACAACTTTGCGGAAAGGCGCCGTGCCGCCTTCGCTGACCAGTAAGACCTTGGTGGGCGCTTTGCGCGCGAGTTTCGCCGCCAACGTGCCGGCTCCCAGAATCGGGGCAGAGTCGCCGCGCGCTCCGGCGATTAGCAAGTCGGCCGAGACCGCCCGCACCTGAGTCAGCACCTCGTGAATGGGCGTGCCAACCACAACGCTGATCTCCGCCTGGCCGCCGGCTTCCTGAATCCAGGCGGCCATCCTGGCGTGCGCCTGCCGATACACCAGATCGGTGGCGTCGGAATCGGTCGCGTGCATGGACCACGCCACGTTCGAGACGACGAGCGGTTCGATGACGTGAATGGCGTGCAACTTCGCCCCGTTCCAGCCGGCGATGCGCACGGCTTGCGCGAGCGCGGCCTTCGAGCAGTCGGAAAAGTCCACCGCGACGAGGATGTTCTTTAGCTGGTTCATAGATTTCCTTTCATTACAGGTTTGGTTTCACCCCGGCGGCGTGTGTGCCACCAACAACGGACGCGTGCTGCGGCGCATGATGGTCTGAGTGACGGAATTGCCCGCCGCCGCCGAAAAACGGGAGTGTCCGTGCGTGCCCAGGCAGATCACATCGGCACCAAAACGCTCCGCCGCCTGCGTGATCGCCACCGCCGGCTTCCGGTGTTCGAGCACTTCCACCTCGGTGACAATGCCGCGCGCTACCGCATCTGTCGGCACGAGGGAGCGCAGTTGATCGGTGCAAAGGCGCACGTATTCCGCATGTTGGCGTTTTGTGTTCCGGTCTCCGATGCCGTGCTCATATTGACCGTTGGGCAGGGCCTGGGGATGGACGACATGCGCCAAAAGCACGGTGCCGCCCGCGTTCAACAGGGAATACGCCTGACGGACGGCTTGATTGCCCGCCGCCGAGAAATCCGTTGCCACCAGCACCCGGTGCGGAGCCGTTGCCGGCGGCAGCACCCGTTCGCCGCCTGCCGGCACGACCAGCACACTCATCGGCGCATGGCGCAGCATGGCCCGCGACACCGAAACGTGGAAGAGCCGTTCCAGTCCGTGGCGCTGGTGCGTGCCGGTGAGCAGGAGATCGGCCCGTTCCTGATTCGCGATCTCGATGAGGTTGTTATCGGGACGGCCCCAAGTGCCCTGCACGCGAATCCGCGCCCCCGCGTCGCCCAGGACGGCGTTGGCCTTTTCCCGCAAATCGCGTTCGAGGATGCGCTGGACTTCCGGCTCGTTGCCGTCGAACGGGGCCGGGCCGGGGATGCCCAGACGCGCGTTTTCGTCCGGCGACGAGTCCACTTCTGCCACGACCAGCTCGCACGGTCCCCAACAACGAAGTTTATCGAGCCAGGTCAGCGCGGCGTCCGCCGTGGCGCTGAAATCGTAGGCGCACACCACGCGGAGCGGGCGTCCACCGCGCGCCCATTCCAGATATGGTTCGGCCTGCCGCACGACCAGTGTTGGAAGGGGCGAGCTTTCCGCCACGCGTTCGCCCACGCCGCCGACCAGCCGATGGTTTGAAGCCAGCCGCCCCTGCGAGCCAACCACGACCAGCCGGGTTTCCCCGGGCAGAACTTTGCTCAGGAGGGCCGGCTCCGGGCAACCCGTAACCAGATGCGATTCGACCGCCGCGCCGAGCCGCCGCAGCCGCGCCACTTCCTCCGCCAGCATCTCGTGGAGGTTGGCGAACAACGCATTCATGACTTCGGGCGATGCCGCGCCCTGCCCGCCGGCAGGCAGCGCGTGGACGAGCAACAAACGGTCGTTGAGCTTGTGCGCGAGCACGGCGGCGACCGTCGCGCCAGCTTTGGCGGTGTCGCTGAAATCGGTCCCGCAGATGATGTTCATAACGGCCTCCGCGTGTTGGAAATTCCCGGATTGAATTCAATGCTCGGTGTCATCGCTTTGAACCTTCCAAGCCGGGTCGCCGGCAGTTGGTTTTCGTTCCGCTTTTTCTTTTAGCCGGTGTTGTGCCAGCGGGCTTTTGAGGCGCGGCGCGCTACCGGGCAAGGATTTAGGCGACTGCTCCGTCGTTGTCCGGTTACATGAATGGCGAGCGGGAATCCATCGGTGCGCAGTGGGAAGCCACCTCTGCCGGGACATTTCTCATTCCGTTGGCAGCAGTGGAGTTGTCGGGCTGGTCCTGCCGGTTGGGGAGTAAGCGTGAAGGCGTTCAGGCACTGCGCGCACCGTAGCCGCGCGCCGCGCCGATTCGGTGAAACCTGGCCGGCAGGCGATGTTCATAAACCCCTCCGCGTGTTTGAAACTTTCGGATTGGGGGAAAGCCGCGCGCGCTCGCGGGCCGCTGCCCAACGACGGCGAATCCATTTCTCGAGACCGACCACCGCGTAGCCAGTCACGGCCACCGCCAGGATGTGCAGCCATGCCTGGCCGCTGATGGGCGCGGTGTGGAAAAGCCGGTTCATGATCGGCGCGTAGGTGAACAGCAACTGGGCGGCGACCATGCCGGCGATGCCCGCGTAGATCCACAGGTTGCTGAAGACTCCCACGGCGAACATGGAGTGCGTGAGCGAGCGGCAGTTCAGCAGATAGAACACCAGCACCATGACCACCACGTTCACCGCAATGGTCCGGGCCTCGGCGATGCTCGCCCCGTGAGCGGCCTGCTCCCAAACGAACAGCCCAAACGCGCCAGCGAGCATCAACGCGGACACGAGACCAATGCGCATCACCATGGGGAATGTCATGATGGGCGTCTTCGGGCCGCGCGGCGGGCGTTGCATGAGATCGCGCTCCTTGGCCTCGAACACCAGCATCAACCCCAGCAGCAGCACGGTGGTCATGTTCACCCACAGCAACTGCACCGGAAGAATCGGCAACGTGACCCCGGCAAAGACCGCCGCCAGAATGATCAGGCCCTGGCCGAAATTGGTCGGCAGTGTCCAGACGATGAATTTCGTCAGGTTGTCGAAAACGTTCCGGCCTTCTTCGATGGCGGCCTCGATGGTGGCAAAATTGTCGTCGGTCAGAAGCATGTCTGCGGCGCCCTTGGCCACGTCCGTGCCCGCGATGCCCATGGCCACGCCGATGTCGGCCTGTTTGAGCGCGGGCGCGTCGTTCACGCCATCGCCCGTCATGGCCACGACGTGGCCGCGCGCCTGAAGTGCCTGGACCAGCCGCAACTTCTGTTCGGGGGCCACGCGGGCGAAGACGTCCGTGCGCTCGGCCACGTTTGGCAATTCCGCGTTGGAAAAGTTCTCCAACTCCCGTCCGGTGACGACCCGCAACTCGGCCCCCGCGCCCGCCATGCCGTTCAGTCCGATCTGGTGCGCGATGGCTTTGGCCGTGAGCGCGTGGTCGCCGGTGATCATTTTGACGCGGATGCCGGCGCGCTGGCATTGGCGGACGGCGGAGACGGCTTCGGCGCGCGGCGGATCCATCATGGCTTGCAGACCGAGAAAGGTGAGTCCGCTCGTGACGTCGGCGCGAGCGAGATGCGTGTGTCCCACCAGCGCCAGCCGCCGGGCGAAGGCGAGCACGCGCAGCCCTTGCGCGGCCATGGCTTCGGCGGCGCGGCGGAGGTCTTCCTTGTCGAGCGTGGTGTGAGTGCCGCTCTCGTCGAGCGCGTCCACGCAACCGTCCAGCAGCCGTTCCACCGCGCCCTTGACGTAGATGGCGTGTTCGCGACCGCCGGGCCGGGCGTGCAAGCTGGCCATGTATTGGTGTTCGGACTCGAAGGGGATGGCGTCGAGCCGGGGAAAGAGCCGGGTCGCTTCGGATTCGTTCAAACCGCCTTTCGCGGCGGATACGATCAGCGCGCCTTCGGTGGGATCGCCCTGCACGGCGAGTCTTCCATTCTTGCGGACGATCTGGGCGTCGTTGCAGAGCAGGCCGGCCTGGAGACACTCCCGGAGGGCGACGCGCGCGGCCAGTTGCGTCGGCTCGCCGTGGCGCTGGATTTCGCCGTGCGGTTCGTAACCGGCGCCGGTGACATCGAAGAGATTTCCTCCCGCGTAAATCTGCTGCACGGTCATCTGGTTTTCCGTGAGCGTGCCGGTTTTGTCGGAACAAATGACGGTGGTGCTGCCGAGGGTTTCCACCGCCGGAAGCTTGCGGATGATGGCCCGCCGGCGTGCCATGCGGGCGACACCGATGGCCAGCACGATGGTCACGGCGGCGGGCAGGCCCTCGGGAATGGCTCCGACTGCCAGCGCAACGGCGCTCATGAATATCTCGACCAGTGGCTGGCCGCGAAGGAGGCCGACCAGAAACGTCACCCCCGCCAGGGCGAGGATGGCGATGAGCAGCACCTTGCTGAACTGGGCGATCTTCCGCGTGAGCGGCGTCGAGAGGCTGGTGGCTTCGCTAATCAGCCGGGCGATGCGGCCGGTTTCGGTCTGGTTGCCGATGCCCCAGACCACGCCCTCGGCCTGGCCGTAGGTGACGAGCGTGCCGGCGAAGGCGAGGTTCTTGCGCTCCGCCAGAATCGTGTCCAGCGCCAGGGCGTCGGCGTGTTTTTCCACCGGCACGGATTCGCCGGTGAGGGCGGATTCGTCCACCTGGAGATCGCGCACATGGAACAGGCGGAGGTCGGCGGGCACACGGTCGCCGGATTGCAGCAACACCACGTCGCCCGGCACGAGTTCCTCCGAGGCCACGCGCTGCTTGCGGCCGTCGCGGCGAACGGTCGCCTCGGTGACGACCATTTTGGCGAGCGCCTCGATGGCGCGCTCGGCCTTGGCTTCCTGCACGTAACCGACGATGGCGTTGACCAGGACCACGCCGAAGATGACCGAGGCATCCACCCAACCTTTCAAGAAGAACGTCACGACGCTGGCCGCGAGCAGGAGATACAGGAGGGGCTGGTGAAATTGCAGGAGGAAGCGCACCAGTTCGCTCTGGCGTTTCTGCGCGGTCAGGCGGTTGGGGCCGAACTGGGTCTGCCGCCGCTTGATCTCCTCGTCCGAGAGACCGGCACGCAGGTCCACGCCGAGGAACTGGATCACCTGCTCCGTGTGGAGTTGGTGCCAAACCGGCGATTGGGTTGGCGTCGCTTCTTTCATTGAGGTTGATCTTGATTTTCAAACGGCACCCGGACGCCCTCATTGCAGGGTTTCACGGTCAACACCGAGCAGGGCACGTCGCGCAACAACCGCTCGACGGTCGAGCCGAGCATCATGTATTTCAGATTCGTGCGGCCTTTGGTGCCCAGCACGACCAGGTCGGCTCTGACTGGCCGGGCATATTCGGCAATGCCGCACCGGAAATTGCTGGCGTTGAACACGGCGAAGTGCGTCACCACGCCGGGAGGAGTGTCGCCCACGAATTCCTTGAGGCGCTGTTCCAGCCGCGTCCGATACTGATGTTGGAAATCCGTCGCGGTCTCCAGGGTTTTCGCGCAATAAGGCAGGCGCTTCCACGGCCCGTCGAAGACGTGCAGGAAATACACGTGACTCTGGTCCTGCGCGGCGACGCGCAACGCCTGCGCCACGGCTTCACGGGACAATTCCGAAAAATCCACACAGGCGACGACCGTTTGGAACGGACGCGCGTGGCGGGCCTCAACCAACATGACCTTGCACGGCGCCTTCCGCACGCACTTGGTCGCCAGTGTGCCCGCGCTGGCGGGGAGCATTGAGTCGCCATGCACACCCAGCACCAACAGGTCGGCCTCGGTGGATTGAACCTTGCGGAGGATTCCATCAATCGGAGGGCCGACCAGCACGTCCACGCTGCGCGGCATGGACGGGCCGAACTCGGCGAGCCACGCTTCGAGTTGCCCCTTCGCATGGCGGACTGCGTCGGCTTGGATTCGCGCGATCGTGTGGCCCAAGGCATCCGCCAGGTCGCTGATGACGAGGTATTCGATGACGTGAACGACGTGAAGGTGGGCCTGGTTCCATTGAGCGATGCGCACCGCCTGGTGCAACGCGCTGCGCGAGCAGTCCGAGAAATCCACCCCGACGACGATGGATTTTAATTGGTTCATAATTGCTCGGTTCGCTTCGAGTCATCCGGGTTTGACCGGACTGACAAAGCCATCGGGCTTGACGGTCAGAACGGAGCACGTCACCCGTTGCAGCACGGTCTCGGCGGTGTTGCCGATGAAATAGCCATGCAGTCCGACTCGGGCCATCGTGCCCATCACGATCAAATCAATCCGCTTGCGGGTGGCCAGTTTCGGGATCACGATGCCGGCCTCGCCTTCGAGCAGATGCAACTCGTGCTTGAGTTCGTTCAGGTTGAACTTGCCCAGTAACTCGTCGAAGCGCCGCTGATGCGCTGCCCGGGTTTGTTCCACCCAGTCCTGCGCCTGGCTTTGCGACACCCGCTCCTCCCAGTTCCGCCAGACGGACGGCTCGCCGACCTGCCAGGCATGAACCACGTGCAGTTCGCTCTCCTCCAGCGCGGCCAGCGAGGTGGCCAGTTCCATGACTTTGGTGTTCACTCCATCGCGCACGACATCCAACGGATCCGGGTCCACTGCCGCCAGGATGCGGTCGAAGCGCGGACGGCGGGACGCTTTGAGCACCCAGACGGGGCACGGACACTTGCGCATCAGGTGCAGGCTGGTGCTGCCAAAGAGCCGGTCGCGCAGCCCGCCCCGGCCTTCGGCGGTCGTCACCACCAAGTCGTGCTGCCGGCGCAGCACCGCGCGGACGACCTCGATGAAGGGTTTGCCATAGAGCACTTCGAGTTCGAGCGGCAGCCCTTTCCTTTGGAACGGCGCGACGAACTCCTGCAGCCGCTCGCGCGCCTCCTCGATCGCCATGCTTTGGAGGTTTTCCGGAGGCATCGCGGCGGCGAGCCGCAACAAGTCGCGCGGCAATTCCTGGACCACATTGACCACCGTCAACCGTCCCTGGTTTCGCTCCGCCAAATCCACTGCCCGCTTGAGGGCAAACCGGCTGCCCGCCAGGCCGTCGGCATGGAACAGGATGTTTTTGAATCGTTTCATAATGGGTCGCTCCTTTCTGCCCGCAGGATGGGCGGGACGGTTTTTAATGCGCACTCGCGCACAACCAGCACCGGACACGGCGCGTGGCGCACGACGCGTTCCGCCGTGCTGCCGAGCAACACATGGTCCAAACCGGTGTGCCCGTGCGTGCCGAGGACGATCAAATCCGTCGCCCAGTCTTGGGCGGCCTGGATGATCTCCGCATAGGGACGTTTCCCGCCGGCGAACGGCCAGGCGGAACGAACCCGAACCTCGATCGGAACGGACGCACGGCGCTGTTCCCCAGTGAGGCGGGTCAATTCCGTCAGCGCGTGCTGCCGGATCGCCGCTTCCATTCTTGGAAAATCGGTGGAACCGAATTCGTAACCGGGCGAGCCAATCTCGGCGACATGCAGCAGTGTCACGGAGGCTTTGAATCGTTGCCCCAGTGCCAGCGCATATTGCAGCGCCCGCTCCGAGCACGGGGAGAAATCCATCGGCACCAGAATCCGGCACAAATGGAGGACGGACCTGCTGGCCGATGCCCGCTGGACGGCCCGCGTCCGCCGCGACTTCAAAACCGCAGGCCGCTTGACCGTCTTCAATTGGGAGCGGGTGCTCACGAAGCGGCCTTTCCTTTCGGTCGTTGGCGGTTGGTCGAAACAAACTCCCGCTCGCGCTCGCGCACGACCAGCACCGGACACGCCGCGCGGCGCACGACGCGTTCGGCGGTGCTGCCCAGGAAGACGCGGCTCACCCCGGTGTAACCGTGCGTGGACAGGATGATCAGGTCCACGTCCGCAGCCTCGGCGGTGGTGGTGATCTCCTGCCACGGGACGCCCGTTCGCACGATGGCTTGCACGCCGCCGCTGCGGCCCAATTCCGGTTCGACGACCTGGGCCATATCCTCCAATGCCTTTTGCGCGGTGGCCGCCACCGCCATCCCCGCGTCGGCGGGCGCGTAGCCGAATTCCGTCGGCATCGCGACCGTCTCGGTGACATAGAGCAGGGTAATCCGGGCGCCGAATTGTTCCGCCATCGCGACGGCGTAGCGCAGCGCCTTCTTCGAGCAGTCGGAGAAGTCAATCGGCACCAGAATGTGCTTCAGCTTGAGCGGCGAGGCTTGCGCTAAGAGTTGCGCGTCTTGGCGGCCGAGTTCAACGACGACCGCGCCGGGTTTTGAGGCTCGCTTGATTTTCATAGGCTTTTCAGTTTCAGGTTTGTTTGGTTGACTGACACATTCCGACACAACGGGACACAGCATCGTGTTTCCGCACGAACTTCGGCTTGCCGCTCCGCTTTCCCGTGCTTCGTTCAGGCCGGGGCCGACACTCGGAGGACGGAGTTCACTCCGCCGAACGGATTGGCCACGGTTTCCTTGGCCAGCGGATCGGCCATCCACGCGCCGTCCACCACGACGCAGTATTCGTAAGTGCCGGGCGGCAGGGCCAATTCCTTGGCCCAGCGGCCCTCGCCGAGGGGAATCATCGGCGTGGCCTCGGGCCGCCAGTCGTTGAAAGTCCCCGCGATGCGAACCGCCGTGGCGCTCGCGTGGGCGAATTCGATGTGAACCGGTTTGGCTTTGGATTCACTTGTCGGTCGGTTGTTCGTTTTGTTCTTTTTCATATATGCTCACCTTTCATTGGTTCGTTTTTTTGGTTTCGGGGCGGGAACTCATCGGGTGAATGAATCGCCGCACCACAATTTCGGTTTGTCACGCCCGATGGCTGGCTGGGGCACGGGACCGGAGGCTCGAAAGTTTTCCGAGTTGCAGGTTGCTTTTGCCTTTGACGCGGCGCTTGGTCTGGCGCGCCCGAATCTGGCGCGCGAGGTTCTCCACGGTTTTGCGCAGCGCGGCGACCAGCGTGTGATCGGCCGCCTCCGCGTGAAAATCCGGTCCGGGCACGACCAGGACCATCTGTGCCCGGAACGGCGGCGTCTCTTCGCGTTGCCGTTGCAGCACCACCTGGGCGGACTCGATGTGGGTCAGCTTTTGCAGGAGGCTGAGGTGTTCTTGCACGAGGCCGTTCCAGTCGGCCTGGGCGTTCATTCCAAGGAATTGAAGCGAGAGGTTCATGTTTGTTTAGGAACTTGTTATGGTTGATGCGTTGTTTCAGTTGGGATCGAAGGAATCGTGTTGCGGCACGCCGCCGCCGCCCGGGCACGGTGGTAATTCTCCGGTGTGGCAAGCGAAGCCATCTCCGGTTTCGCGCGGGGCTTCGGGTTTGGCAAAAGACCGCGCGCCTTGCGCAGCCAGCCTCTGGCCCAGGCGAATTCCAGTGCCAGGATGGCCAGACCGGTGGGAATGATGAGCAACGCCGGGCCGGGCAGCACCAGTAGCGCGAAGCCCACGGCCAGCACCGTTCCGCCCACCACGGCCACGATAAGGCGTTTGCCTTGCTTGATCGCCGCCCGATTCAGGAATGGAGTGGGTTGAACTTTCATGTCACACCTCCCGCACCACCACGCGCAGGCCCTCGACGGCCATGACCCGGATGGACGCGCCTTGCTCGATGAGTCCGCCCTCCGTCACCACGTCCACGCGCTTGCCGTTGATGAACGCCGTGCCCGAGGGCCGCAGTTGCGTAATGGTCACGCCCGTGCAGTTGACCAACTCCGGCTTGTCCAGTCCCAGTTCGCCGACCGCGCTGCGGGAGGTGAACCGTCGGGCGACGCGGCTTTCGGGGAAGAACTTCAGCCAGCATAAGACTCCCACAATCAACCCGGCCAGCACGCCGCCCAAAATCAGGTTGCCCGTCTGCAAACCAAACTGCGTGTAGCCGAGAATCACTGCCGCCACCCAGCAAAGGAATCCGAGTATTCCGGTGATGAGTCCGGGCAGGAACGTTTCGATGAACATCAAAATCGCCCCGACCACCAGCAAGATGATGATGAGTGTCATAGGTGTGAGGTTTCAAAGGCTTTGGGCGGACCAAACACGAGCGAGGCGATAAACGCCTGCCGCACGGTCCGGGGATCGCGCACCAACGCGACGGCCCGCGCTCCGGTGCGTGAGCGCCGTCTGTGTGCGGTGTTGACCACCGTGGCCGGATGTCTTCCTTGTTCATTAAGCTGCTCGAAACGGCGGGCGGCTTTCTCCTGTCGTTCGCTGGCCTCAATGCGAGTGGCATTCGCTCGCGCCAAAGCGAGGTGTGCCCGTGAAGGTGGGGCGGTTTGGATGGCCGGTGGACGGGCCGCTTCATAAGTCTCCTGGGCTTCATCCCTCCACGTCTGTTCGGGTTGGAATTGTTCTTCATCCGACCAATGCTCCGCAGCTTGCGCGTCGCGCATGACGGGCGGAATAGGCGGCGGCTGGGGCGCACGGGGCGGCGGTTCACCTCCCAGCAGCGAACGCAAGGCCTCCTGCAAATCAAGTTCGCGCGGCGAGCGCTCTTGGGGTTGGCCAGGCGAGGGCAGCGATTCATCGCCCTCTGGCTGGTTCTCCGCCTGATTCCTCTGGCGGCGCTTCATCAGCCACTGTGAGAGCGCGCCGACCAGGACGATAACCAGCAGAACCCACGGGCTATCGAACAGACTGGCGGCAAACAATGTGTTCATTTGAACGCGAGTAGAGGGTTACGATTTCCCGGCTTGCGCGCCCGGCGACGACGACTCCGTCCCGTCGCTGCCGATGCTTTCGCGCATGGTCGTGTCCGCCTGCACGTTCTTGATGCGGTAATAATCCATGATGCCCATGTGGCCTTTGTCGAAGGCGCGGGCGACGGCCATCGGAATCTGCGCTTCGGCCTCGACCACGCGGGCGCGCATCTCGGACACGCGCGCAATCATCTCTTGCTCGGTGGCCACGGCGGCGGCGCGGCGGACTTCCGCCTGCGCTTGCGCGATGAGTTTGTTGGCTTCCGCCTGCTCGGCCTGGAGTTTCGCGCCGACGTTTCCGCCCACGTCCACGTCGGCGATGTCAATCGAGAGAATTTCAAACGCGGTGTTGCTGTCGAGCGCCTTGCCGAGAACGGTTTTGGAAATGCGGTCGGGATTTTCCAGCACCGCCTTGTAGGTTTCCGACGAGCCGATGGTCGAAACGATGCCCTCGCCCACGCGGGCGATGATGGTTTCCTCGGTCGCGCCGCCGACGAAGCGATCCAGATTGGTGCGCACAGTCACGCGGGCCTTGGCTTTGATGACGATGCCGTCCTTGGCCACCGCATCAATGGTGGTCTTGCCCGAAGCTGCCGCGGGACAATCAATCACCTTCGGATTGACGGAGGTTTTCACCGCTTCGAGCACGGTTTTGCCCGTGCCCTTCGTGGCGAGGTCAATGGCGCACGCGCGGTCAAAGATGAGATTGATACCGGCCTTTTTGGCGGCGACCAGGGCGAGCACGACCATCTGCACATTACCGCCGGCCAGAAAATGCGTGGAGAGTTCGTCAATGGAAACGGGCAGCCCGGATTTCACGGCCGTGATGCGGCCGTCCACGATCAAGCCGAGCGGAATCCGCCGCAACCGCAGCGCGATCAACTCGGTGATGGTGACTTTCGCGCCGGAGAACAGGGCGCGGATGTAAATCATCCCGAAGTTGAGGACGAGGATGCCAATGACGAGCAGCACGACTGCGCCAATGCCGTAGAGCACCAGAGTGAGGATGCCGGGTGGCAGACTGGCTTGAGCGAGGATTGAGTTCATAATGTGATTTTGAGTTTGGCCGTCATCCACGATTCATTCGCGGGCGATGACCGGTTGTTTTCCTTTTAGCTGGCGTTGTGCCAGCGCGTGCTCAACCTGCCCGTGTGCTGAATGGCAACGAGTTGGAGGCAGAAGCATCGGTTCTGCTTCGCCGCCAAGTGGCGAGTGGGAATCCAGCAGTGCGCAGTGACCAGCCACCTGCGGCCATTCCCTGCGGGACGAGCCACGGTATGGAAGAGCGCTGGGTGGAGAGCCACCGGGCACGCGAGTCAAGGAGGCGGTGCGGAATCATGAAGAGGCAATCCGCGCAACTCCCGGGTAAGGAAGTGCGATTGAAACATGACCGCTGTGGGGTGGTTTACCGGCGCATTGGCTGAAACCGGTCACGGTTTGTCGCCGGGCGGTTGACCCGGATTGGGCGCAGCGCGGCTTCAGCCATTCGGCGCGTTCGCCGGGGGCGACGGCTTCACGACCAGCACGGAGCAGGGTAATTCCCGCACCAGTCGCTCGGCGGTCGAACCTAGAAGTTCGTCGCCGGGAGTCCGCCGCGCGTTCGTGGCCAGGAGGATTAGGTCCGCGTTTTCGAGTTGGGCGTGCAAGGCGATCCCGCTTTGGTAGCGCGGCGACTCACGAAGCACAAGCCGCGCGTCCAAACCGGAAAGCGAACCGACAAAGTCGGCCAACTGGCTATCCAGCATGTTCAGGTATTGCTGCCGCAATTCCTCAGAGAGCGACAAGGCGGGCAGGACATAACGCAGGCGATCCCAGGGCGGATCGTAAATGTGCAGGAAATCCACACGACAGGCGTTTAGTGCCGCCAGTCGTCTGGCCTGCTCGATGACCTCGCGACAGGACGGCGCGAAGTCCACGCACGCGATGACCCTTTGGAATGGTGCGGTGGTGTCGCTGTCCACCAACAGAACCTTGACGGGCGACCGGCGGAGCACCCGCAACGCCACCAGGCCAACCTGCGGGCTGGCGGTGTTACTGCCTCGTTCGCCCAAAACGATCAAATCGGCCTTCACTTCGCGGGCGCGGTCCAGAATCGTGTCCAACGGCGCACCCACCACCGCCTCACTCTGCCACCCGTCCGGGAGCGTGTGTCGGCCCAGGCAGCGGGAAAGTTCGCGGCGCGCGGCCGTCTGGGCCATCTCACGCTGCTGCTCGACGTCCATCTTCATCGCTTTGGCCAGTCCCGCGACCGCTGGCGCGTCCACGACGTGAAGCACGTGCAGCGTTGCCTTGTTCCACTGAGCGAGCCGCGCGGCCTGGTGCAGGGCGGCGGTCGAGCACTCGGAGAAGTCCACTCCGACCAGAACTGATTTGAGACGATTCATAAATTTCAGGGGGTTGGCGGTGTTTTCATTCCAGGGGCGGACGGACGGTCAGTAGCGGCCGGCGGCTGTGCGTCATCACCTTTTGCGCCACCGACCCCATGAGTGCTTTCTCGACCCCTGACCGGCCGTGCGTGCCCAGGCAAATCACGTCCGCGCCGAACCGCTCCGCCGCCTGGCAAATGCCCTCGGCGGCGTCGCGGTGCTCGACCACCGCAACCTCCGTGAGGATGCCGAGTGCTGCCGCCTCTGCCGGTATCAACGCGCGCAATTTCGCGGCGCACGCCTCGACGTGCTTGGCGTGCCGCGCCTCGAACTGGCGGTCGGGAGGGCCATGCAGATACTCGCCCCCGGGCAGTGCCTGGGGATGCATCACATGCACCAGATGAACTGTGCCGCCGCCGCGCAACAGAGAGTGGGCGTGCGGAATCGCGTGATTGGCCAGGTCCGAAAAGTCTGTGGTGACGAGCACCCGCCGCACCGGTGGGGCCACGCCGGCTCCGCGTTTCTCACGGGTGGAAAGCGGGACCACCGCCACGCTCATCGTCGCGCTGTGGAGCAACCCGCGCGACACCGACGTGTGCCACAGCCGCTCGAAGCCGCGATACTGATGCGAACCGACGACGATGAGGTCCGCCGCTTCTTCCTTGGCCATCTCCGCGAGCCGCACGTCGGGCCGGCCCCAGTTGGCTTCCACGCGCGGTCGGAAGGGAATCTCGCCGAGCAACTCGACCGCTCGCGCCCGCACATCGCGTTCCAAGACGGCTTGCACCTCGGGCGGATTGCCCACGAGCGGCAGCGACCCTGCGTCGCCCAACCGCCTCCGTTGTTCGGGTGGCCACGCCACGTAACCGACCACGACCTCGCACGGGCCGATGGCTGCTAATTCTTTGACCCAGCGTAACGCCGCTTCGGAGGTGACGGTGGAGTTGAACGCGACAAAAACCTTCAGCGGGCGCTCGCCGCGCGTCCACGCCTCGAACGGGGCGGCGTCACGCACGACCAGCGTGGGCACGGTCGCGCACTCGGCCGTGCGCTCCGAAACACTGCCGAGGAGCCAGCGCTCCGCGCCTCGCCGTCCAAGGGAAGCGACCACCAGCAAACGCGTCAGCCCTTTACGGGCCAGATCCACGAGCGCTTCGTCAGCGCGTCCGGGGTGCAATTGCACCTCCACCGTTACACCTGCCTTGCGGATGCTCTCGGCTTCTTGGTGGAGCGACTTTCGTCTGCTGGCTGTGACCACTCGAAATACATCGGCCTTGCTCTCGGCTGCGTAGCGGGGAAAGTCAAGGGCATGAACCAGCAGCGCTGGCCCGTTTAGTCGCTTGGCAATGGCCGCCGCTGCGCGAGAACCTTGCCGCGCGTTTTCGGAAAAGTCCGTGCCGCAAATAATTCGAGGGACTTTGCTGGTTGCAGCGCGGGCGGGCACGCGTGTGGATTTCGGTTTCATTGTTTGCTCTCAATTTCTTTTGGGGGGCTTTCGGCCACAAAATCGTGTTCGTGCTTGCGCACCACCAGCACCGGGCACGGGGCGTGCCGCACGACGCGCCCGGCGGTGCTGCCGGGGAACAGGCGCTTGAGACCGGTGAGTCCTTGCGTGGCAATGATGATGAGGTCCACCTGTTCCCGGTGAGCCGTCTGGACGATCACATCGTAAGGCGTGCCAGCCAGCACGGACTGCCCGGCCTCCACACCGGCGGGCACAAAACGTTCCGCCCACTCCGCCAGTTGTTTCATCCCTTCGTGCAACACGGCCAGTTGCAGCCCCGTCGCATAATAGGCAACCCGCGATGGCACATTGATCTGCTGGACGACATGCAGCAAAAGCAACGAAGCCCGGAACTGCCTTGCGAAGTCGGCGGCATATTGCAGCATCTCGCGCGAGGGGGCCGAGAAATCCACCGGCACCAGAACCCGGTTGATGCGTTCGGACGGCGGTGATTGCGGGGTGCCGCGGCGGGCCAGCACCCGGCGGCGGACGGTGAGCACGGGACAAGGCGACTGGCGCACGACAGCTTCCGCCGTGCTGCCCAGGAAAAACCGTTTGAGTCCGCTGTGTCCGTGCGTCGAGACGACCACCAGATCACTCCGCTGCTCTTGCGCGACGCGGGCAATGACCGGGGCCGGCTGGCCTTTGCGCACCAAGAAATTCGCGCGCGTCGGGCGCCGGATTTCCGCCGCCGCCAGTTGCTTGAGCCGCGCGGCGGCGCTGCCCGACTGCTGTGCCTCCCATTCGTTCCACTCGTTGGGCAGATACCCCGTGTCCGCCGGCAGGGAAAGCGGCGCGATGACGTGCAACAAGTCGAGCCGCGCCCCGGTCTCGCGCGCGAACGGCAGCGCGAAACGCAGCGCCTCCGTGGCGGGTTCGGAAAAATCCAGGGGCACGAGAATTCTCTCCAAGCGCAGGGAACGGGGTGCGCCCGTTCCCGGCGGATTCGTCTCCGGCGCGGGCGGCACGACCTGCTTGTCCTTCCGTGCGGCCGGCCGCTTCGTCTGCTGCAAGAGTGTGGTGTTCATAATGGGGATGTGTTCTCACGGCCCGTCACTTGAAGGACGCCACGCCCAGGCTCAACACGGGACAGGGAGCATGACGCACCACCGCCTCCGCCGTGCTGCCCAGCACGATGTATTTCGCGCCCGTCAACCCGCGCGTCGGCAGAACGATCAAATCGCCGCGCCACTCGCGCGCGACGCCAGCGATGCCGCGCGGTGGCAGGTCCTGGCGCAGCAGCACGTCCACCTGAATGTCCTTCGGCACGGTCGCGGCCAACGCCTCCAATTTCTGCCGGGCCTCGAGTTTGTTCGCCGTGTCGTATTCCTGCATCTCGGCGCGAAACCGCGAATACCGCACCGGCAAGGGTATGACGACGTGCAGCAGCGCGAGGCGCGCTTTCATGGTGCGGACCAGGCCAACGGCGTAGTCTACCGCCGCCGCGGAGCGCTCCGAAAAATCCACCGGCACGAGGATGCGATTGATGCGCGGCCCGAGGCCCGCCGATTTGAGATCGGGAGACTTCACCTCGCCGCCTTCCCGCACCGTCAGCACCGGACACGGCGCATGGCGCACCACGCGCTCGGCCGTGCTGCCCAACAGCGCGCGTTTGAACCCGGTGCGTCCGTGGGTGGAAAGAATGATGAGGTGCGATTTCAACCCCTGGGCCAGACGGGTGATTTCCTGGTAAGAGCTGCCGGTCCGCACCAGCGTCTTCGCCAGCAACGGTGACGGCACTTTCTCGTGGGCCAGGGCGTCAAGGCGCTCCTTGGCCGTGCGCGTCATCGCGTCGCCGATGACGAGGTTTTCGACGGTCTGGGGCAGGACCGGCCAGTCCATCACGTGCAGCAGCGTGATCTGGCCGCCGAGTTGCCGGGCCAGCGGCACGGCATAGTCCAGCGCATGCAGCGAGGTCGGCGAAAAATCCGTCGGCACGAGAATGTCCCGCACTTGAAACGAGTGTTCCCCGGCGGCATCCGCCATTTGCTTGCGGGCGCTTTGCCGAGGCTCGACCAGCGCGGTCGTTATGTTGTCTTGTTTGGTTTTCATATTCGTATGAGATGCAGTTTTGGTTTCCGTCACCGACTTCATGTCCCGCGCGGCGGTGCTTTCACACGCCAAGCGGACCAGGTTCGACCGCACGATTCCGATGGCCGAGCCATCATCGTCACCCGAACTGCGAGTCGTTCCACCAACCCTTTAGCTGGCGTTGTGCCAGCGCGGAAGCGACGGTGCTTTCGCACGGTGCTTTCGTTGCAACGCAAGGAGTTTTGCCACAGCATCCCCACATTCTGCCCGCCAACGGTGGCGAGTGGGAATCCACTCCTGAGCAGCGGCAAACCACCTCTTGCAGGGAACGTATGAAACTGTTCCTGATTCGCGCGCGAGGTTCATTCCCCCACTCCTTTCGGGAAGAACCACGTTTCCTCCAGATCGCCGGCGATCTGCTGACCAAGACCAGTCCCGCCGCCCAGTGGCAGCGCTTCATCACCCTGCGCAGGCACTCGGCCCGCCCGAAAGACGAGGCAGGCGCGCGGCCACAGTGATGCCCCGCCGTGCCGCCGCCGCTAATGAGAATGGTGTGATGCGTGGTTGGGTTCATGGGGATTGGGAAATCAGGGAAACGAGCGACGGCCGGTTCTTCGCCAGCATGAACGCGCCCACCAGCCACATCGCCACCGCGAAGACCTTGCGCTTTGAAGGGACACTGGAGAACCCGATCATTGCGAGCGTCCTTTTAAGGCGTAAGTGCGCCGAAACTGGATGCAAGCACTTCATGCCTGGCTAATTTCCCCTTTCGCGTCGCGACGTTCGCGCCGGAATCTTTTCCGCCAATTCCTCCGCGGGAAAGGTCCAGATTTCCGCGAGTGTGGGATGGTAATGCGGCGTGACGGCCAGTTCGTGAACGGTCATGCGTTTCGCCATGGCCGTGACGATTTCATGGATCAATTCGCCGCCGACCGGCCCCACGCACGCGCCGCCAAGGATTTCGCCCGTCTGCGGATTCGCGAGCAACTTCACGAAGCCATCCAGCGCTTCCATGATGAGCGACTTGCCGAGGCGGCTGAAGGGATGGCTCGCCGTGAGGAACGAGGTGCCGCGCGCGGTGGCTTCCTTTTCGGTCAAGCCCACGGTCGCAACCTGCGGTTCGGTGAACACGACGCTGGTCAGCAGGCGATAATCCATCGCGCGCGGCCGGCGTGGGCTGGCGCTGATGTTGTGCGCGGCAATTTCAGCTTGCTGAATGGCAATGTGAACGATCTCGTGCGGCCCGGTGCAGTCGCCCGCTGCAAAGATATGCGGCGTGCTGGTCTGCATCCCCGCGTTGGTAATGATGCGGCCGTGATCGAGTTCAACACCCGCTTGCTCCAGGCCAAGCCCCGCCGTGTTCGGCGAGCGCCCGAGCGAGAGGAGGATTTCTTCCGCTCTCACGCGGACTTTCTTTCCAGAATGCTCGAACGTCACGCTTTTACCTGCGCCGTCGCGCCCGGCGTCGAGCAGTTTTGTGCCGGTGAACAGTTTCACGCCATCGCGGCGCAGAACGGGTTCGATCACGGCGGCAGCGTCCGCGTCGAACTCGCGCAAGATGTGTGAGCTGCGCTGGATCATCGTCACCTTCACGTCAAGCCGGGCGAAGAATTGCGCCAGTTCACAAGCAATCGCGCCACCACCCAGGATGATGAGCGACTTGGGCAGGCGCTTGAGCGAAAGCGCGTGGTCGCTGGTGATGCAGCCCACTGCGGCAAGCGCGGGCAGAGGAGGCGGTGACACAACCGAGCCGGTGGCGATGACGAAGTGCCGTGCGGTGAGAACCTGGCCGCCGGGTTTGGAAGCGCGCCAGCCGGCCGGCGTTTTTTTGCCCGCGTCGGTCGTTGCCGAAGCGTCGGCGGGCTGCTGCGTCAAATCCGGACCAACTGTAGCCGCCCGCAAGGGAGGCATTTCAAGCGTATGTGAATCCACAAACCTCGCGTTGGCGCGGATGAATTTGAATTTGCCGCTGGCGAGTTGTTGCCGGCGGTGATCGGCAAATTCAGCAATGCGTTGCGTCTTGCGCTGCATAACGCGCGTGAAGTCGAAGCCGGCGGATTTGACCTTGATGCCCCAAGTGTCCGCATGCCGGGCGAGATGCAGAACTTCCGCAGCGTAGAGCAAGGCTTTTGATGGCATGCAACCGCGCAGGATGCACAGACCACCCACCTCGGCGCCGCCTTCAATAACGACAGTCTTCAGACCGGCACCCGCTGCAGTCCGGGCGGCGGCGTAACCGGCGCTGCCGCCGCCGAGGATGGCGACGTCGTAGTCGCATGGTTTTCGAGAAGCACTCATATTATCGGGATGGGTCGGTGATCATTGTGTGGTTTGGTGGAGAGGACGTATTGGCCTGCGAACAGGGCGTTGAGGATTTTAGCCACCGCCTCGCGTTGTCGGTCATTGAGTTCAGTATTCAATTGCATGGTGTGATGCGTGGTTGGGTTCATGGGGATTGGGAAATCAGGGAAACGAGCGACGGCCAGTTCTTCGCCAGCATGAACGCGCCCACCAGCCACATCGCCACCGCGAAGATTTTGCGCAGTGCGGGACCGCTCAGGCGGGAGCGCGCCGCGCCGCCGAGCAGCATCCCGGCAAACCCGCCCGCGACGAAGAGTGCCGACACGGGCATCGGGAAGGACTGCCCGCGCAGCAGGTTCGCGCCCACGCCGGAAAGGGAGATGAGAAAGATCGCCAGCAGCGAGGTGGCCACCGCGCGGTGGATGCTGGTGCCCGTCACATAAAGCAGCGCGGGCACGATGATGAACCCGCCGCCGATGCCGAACAGCCCGCTGAGCACGCCCGCCGCCGCGCCCGCGCCGATGAGCCGCGCGTGGCAGCCGGGGCCGAGCTTTCCGCCCCCGCGAGTGACGCACGGGCCGGGCGTGTCACTGGTCTCCGCCTTCCCGCGCCACATGCGCCAGCCGACGAAGACCATCAGCAGCGCGAAGACGCCGAGCAGCACGGCCGACGGGATGAAATGCCCGAGCCATACGCCGAGCGGCGCGCACACGATGCCGCCGAGCGCGAAGATGACGCCCGGCAGCAGTTCAACCTCGCGCGCCTTCAGGCGCAGCGTCGCGCCGAAGCCCGCCGTGACACCGACCGCCGCCAGGCTCAACCCGATGGCCGTGCGCGTCTCGACTCCGAGGCCGTAGATAAGCAGCGGCACGGCAAAGATGGAGCCGCCGCCGCCAGTGAGGCCGAGCGAGACGCCGACGACCAGCCCGTAGGCCAGCCCGAGCCAGTCGTGCGGGCTCATGCGAGCAGGTCTTTGGGCGCGTTTTCAAATTTGTCCACCACACACGTCACGTCGCGGCCTGCGCGGGCGAGGAAGGCGCACGCGCCCGTCGCGCGCATCCCGCTCTGGCAGGAGACGAGCAGCGGGTAATCGGTGGGCACTTCGTCGAGTCGCGGGCGCAGCCGCGTGTGGGCGAGGTTTTGCGCACCGCGCAAATGACCGGCGGCAAACTCCGTGGCCTTGCGCACATCGAGCAACCCCGTGTCGGCGCGGTTCGCAAGCAGCCCGGGCACTCCCGCAAACGTCACGCTCGCCGTCGCCGCCTTCAGGTTTGCCGGCGCGGATTCAATCGCTCCGGCAGGCAGGACGCCAACGATTTTGTCAAAGCCCATGCGCACGAGCTGGCGCACGTATCCATCGGTCTCAGCCGCGTCCCTCACCACGAGCACGATTTCATGCTCCGGCGCGAGATAGCTGCCCGCGAAATCGCTGAACTTCTCCGGCGGCGCGAAGAGGCTGCGGCGCAGATGCCCGCTGAGAAACGCGGCGCGGTCGCGCGTGTCGAGCACGACGAATCCCGGCTCGTCGAGACGAGCAGCGACTTCATCCGGGTGCAACCGGCGCGGCTGGGGCAGACTGCCAAGCACGGCCGGGCCGACTTTGTTGACGTGCTTCATGTTCGCAAAATACGGCGGCGGTTCGGGCTGGCCGCTGAGGATGAAGTTCACAAAGTCCGCCTCCATGCCCTCGATGGCGAGCTTCAGCGCGGAGTTGAATTTCACCTCGTAGCCGAAGGTGGAGAAAGGCACGGAGCCGAGTGCCTTGCCGCACGCGCTGCCGGCGCCGTGCGCGGGCAGGATTTGCAGATGGCACGGCAGGTCCGCCACCTTGCGCAAGCTGGCGTAGAGCTGGCGCGCCCCTGCTTCCTGCGTGCCGGCCAGCCCGGCGGCTTGCTCCAGCAGGTCGGGCCGGCCCACGTCGCCCACGAAGATGAAATCGCCCGTGACCAGCGCCACCGGCTCGCTCGCGCCGCCACCGTGGTCGGTGACGAGATAGACCATGTGCTCCGGCGTGTGGCCGGGCGCGTGGAGGGCGCGGAAGCCGATGTTGCCGACCTGGAAGGAGTCGCCGTCGCGCAGCAGCGTGACGTTGCCCAGGCCGCGCGCCCATTCGCTCTGCCAGTCCGGCCCGCCCTCGGCGGAGACGTAGAGCTTCACCGACGGGTCCGCCGCGACGAACTCGCGCGCGCCGCTCACGAAGTCCGCATGGATGTGCGTTTCCGCGACGGCGGTAATGCGCAGCCCCTCCTGCGCGGCGACTTCGCGGTAGCGGTCAATATCGCGCTCGGGGTCAATGACAACGGCCTCGCCGGTGCGCTGGCAGCCGATGAGGTAGGCGTATTGGGCGAGATGCGGGTCGAAGATTTGGCGAAGAAACATGGCGAGATGCGGTTCGGTGTTTTTGCTGTTTTTGAAAATGTGAAAAGCAGTCACTTCACGGAGCAGGAGCCGCCGCTTCCGCAACGCTGGTTCCACGGCATCCTGGCGATGAGCATTCCCATGCCGCACCAGTCCGTGATGCCGGCAAACATCAGCCCCGCGCCGACGAAGCCCGACAGCCAGATGAACGCCGGGTTGACGAAATACGCAAGCAACACGCCCGTGAGCGCGATGGCCCCGGCGGCGATGCGCACCTGCCGCTCCAGGGAGATGACCTTGCTCGCGCCGCGGTTCACCGGCAGCCCGGCCTCCGCCCAAGCCAGCGTGCCGCCCTCGACGACGTGGCATTCGGCGTAGCCCGCCTTTTCCAGCTTGGCCGCCGCCTGTCGCGCACGGCTGCCCGAGCGGCAGAAAATGTAAAGCGGCCGGTCCATCGCAAAACCGTTCGACCCTGCGAGCCGCGCGGGATCGAGCCGTTCGAGCGGCGCGAGATGCACGCCGGGCACATGGATTTCCGCGTGTTCCGCCGGCGTGCGGACATCAAGGAGGGGAAGCTTTTCGCCGCGCTGGCGGCGTTCATGGAGTTGTTGTGGTGCAATCGTTTTCATAACAGGGCGCATGAGATACAGTTTTGGTTTCCGTCACCGACTTCATGTCCCGCGCGGCGGTGCTTTCACACGCCAGCCGGACCAGGTTCGACCGCACGATTCCGATGGCCGAGCCATCATCGTCACCCGAACTGCGAGTCGTTCCACCAACCCTTTAGCCGGTGTTGTGCCAGTGCGGAAGCGACGTTGCTTTCGTTGCGCCACAAGGAGTTTTGGCCACGGCATCCCGACATCCCGCAGCCCAGGGTGGCGAGTGAGAATCCACTCACGAGCAGCGGCAAACCACCTCTTGCCGGGAATGTATGAACCTGTTCCTGACGCGCGCGCGAGGTTCATTCCCCCACTCCTTTGGGGACGAGCCGCAACAGTTCGGCGACGTGCGGCGAGAGTTTGACCGTCAGCCCGGCGACCACAATGCTCACGATGCTCATCAATTTGATGAGAATGTTCAGCGACGGGCCGGCTGTGTCCTTGAACGGATCGCCCACCGTGTCGCCCACCACCGCCGCCTTGTGCGCCTCGCTGCCTTTGCCGCCGCCGTGGCCGCTCTCGATGTATTTCTTGGCGTTGTCCCATGCGCCGCCGGAGTTGGCCATCATCACCGCGAGCACGAATCCGGTGGTCAGGCCGCCGGTCAGCAGCCCCATCACGCCGGGCACGCCCAACACCAGCCCGGTGACCACCGGCACGAGCACCGCCAGCACACTCGGCCACACCATCGCCCGCTGCGCGCCGCGCGTGCTGATGGACACGCAGGCGGCGTAATCCGGATCGGCCCGGCCTTCCATGAGGCCCGTGATCTCGCGGAATTGCCGCCGCACCTCTTCCACCAGCTTGCTGGCCGTGCGACCCACCGCCAGCATGGTCAGCGCGCAAAACACGCAGGCCAGCATCGCTCCCAGAAACATGCCCACCAGCACGGCGGGAGTTAACAACGAGAGATTGAACTGCTGCGCCAGTTCCATTAACGGAAGGGAAATCAATTCCTGCGCCTCCCTCGAATTCGTCCCCTCCAAAGCGCGGATCATGCTGAACCGCACCTCCTCCAGGTAGGCCGCCAGCAGCGCGAGCGCCGTCAGGGCGGCCGAACCCACCGCGAAGCCCTTGCCCATGGCGGCGGTCGTGTTGCCCAGCGAGTCCAACGCATCCGTCCGCTCGCGGACCTGTTGCGGCTGATGACTCATCTCGGCATTGCCGCCGGCATTGTCCGTGATCGGCCCGTAGGCGTCGGTGGCCAGCGTGATCCCGAGCGTCGAGAGCATCCCCACCGCCGCCAGACCGATGCCATATAAACCCCATTGCAAGTGCGTGAATCCGCCCGCAACGCCGAAGGCGACCATGATTCCCGTGCTCACGGCCAGCACGGGAATCCAGGTGGAAAGAAATCCCATCGCGAGGCCGCCAATGACCACCGTCCCCGCCCCCGTCCGGGATTGGTCCGCGATGAACCGCGTCGGCGCGTGCTCGGCTGATGTGTAATACGCCGTTGCCTTCGCAATCACGATGCCCGCCACCAATCCGGTGACGATGGCCCAGAACAAACCCATGTGCTCGGGCAACAGCGCCCTGACCACGAAGAAGGAAGCGATCACGACGAGCGCGGAACTGAGGTTGATGCCGCGCGACATCCCTTTCAGCAGTTCCTTCTGTGACAGGCGCTCGCCGGTCCGCACCACCATCACGCCGATGACGCTGACCGCCGTTCCCACTCCGGCGATCACCATGGGCAACACCGCCGCTTTCATCGCCAGCTCCGCGGATTCGGCCAGAAACGCCGCCGCTCCCAGCGCCGCCGCCGCCAGCACGGCGGCGCAGAACGATTCATACAAGTCCGCGCCCATTCCGGCCACGTCGCCCACGTTGTCGCCCACGTTGTCGGCGATCGTCGCCGGATTGCGCGGGTCGTCTTCGGGAATACCCGCCTCGACTTTGCCGACCAGGTCCGCGCCGACATCCGCCGCCTTGGTGAAGATCCCGCCCCCGACGCGCGCGAACAGCGCCTGCAAGCTCGCGCCGAAGCTGAACGTCAGCAGCGCCACCGTCAGCGCATGGATGCTCAGATCGGTCCACCTGTAGAGGCCGTAGAACCAGAGGCAAATCGCCAGCAGGCCGAAACCCACCACGCTCAACCCCATGACCGCACCGCTGCGGAAGGCCACCCGCAAGCCCGCGTTGAGCGAATGCGCCGCAGCGGCGGCAGTGCGGCTGCTGGCGTAGGTGGCCGTCTTCATGCCCAGAAACCCGGTCAAGCCCGAGATCAACCCGCCCGTCAGAAAGGCAAAGGGCGCAATCGCCGATTGCGCCCCAAACCCAAACGCGAGCAGCGCCAGCAACCCGAAGACGACGGCAAACACCAGCGCCACGACTTTGTATTGTTGATGGAGATAGGTGCGCGCGCCCACGCGCACGCACTCGGCGATCTGGACCTGCCGCGCGTCGCCCTCCGGCTGCCGCTTCATCCAGCGGTAAAGGCCGGCCGCCGCGCCGAGCGCCAGCAACGCGCCAGCCGGTGCGAGCCACCAGATCAGAGGAATGGGCGGCTCGGGCGCGGCCAGTTCCGGCGCTTGGGCAGCCAACAGAGGTTGTGCCGCGCCCAGGCCGAGGGTCAACAGCCCCATCAATTTCGTGCCCGCAGAATTTAGCCCGGACAGGTTCTTCGCGGGCTTCGTTTCCGGCATTCGATTCGCAACTGCTTTCTCGGTTTGGTTCATAGGTTCGCGTGGTTGCTCAGTGATCCAGGCCATCAGAAGAACAGCGCACTCCTGATTCATCTGCCGGTTCGCTCCGGTTTTAGCTGGCGTTGTGCCAATGGAAGTGCAACGAGCTCCTGCGCTGAATCGCAACCATTTGGCGGTGCGAACATCTGCCGCGCACCTTTGCTGGTGGCGAGTGGGAATCCATCGGTGCGCAGTGACCAGCCACCTTCGGCGGAACTCTTTGAGCGAAGATTGTGCGCGATTCAGCGCAAGCCAGTGGAATGGAAGCCCCGCGCCGCCAGACCTCGAGTGGGCACAGGAAAAGCTAAAGGGTCAGATGAATGATTGCTTCTCGTCACAACGGATTCCCAGCGGCTCGCCGGTGGGCGAAGTCCCGCTGGCTTCCGGCGCTGTTGAGCGCTTGTTGCCTGTGCGCTGCGCCAACGGCGCTGCCGGCGGAAACCAACCAGGCCGCCAACTCGCAGCCGAGCAAGGTCTTCATCGTGCCCATCCGCGAGAACATCATGCCCCCGCTGGTTTATGTGGTCCGGCGCGGCGTGAAGGAGGCCATGGAGGCGAAGGCCGACGCGCTCATCCTCGACATGAAGACCGATGGCGGACGCGTGGATGTGACCGAGGAAATCATTAAAATCATCAACAAGTTTCCGGGACGGACCGTCACCTACGTCAACGACCGCGCGTTCTCCGCCGGAGCGTTCATCGCCGTGGGCACACAGAAGATTTACATGTCGCCGCAGAGCGTCATCGGCGCAGCCGCGCCGATCATGATGATGCCGGGCGGAGGCGCTGCGGAGAAGCTGCCCGACACGATGGAGGTGAAAATGACCTCGGCCATCCGCGCCCTGGTGCGCGTGCAGGCCGAAAAGCACGGGCACAACGTGGAGGTCGTCGAAGCGATGATTGACAAGACGAAGGAGTTGAAGATGGACGGCGAAGTCCTCAATAAGGAGGGCAACATTCTGACGCTTACTGACCGGCAGGCAGCCAAGGAATATGGCGACCCGCCCAAGCGCTTGCTGTCCTCGGGCACAGTGGAATCGATGGACGCCTTGCTGGCCACACTCGGCTATGCCGGCGCGCAACGCGTCGAAATCAAACCGACGGGCGCGGAGACGGTGGGCATTTGGATCAACACCATCGGCCCATTGCTGCTGATCATCGGGATGGTGGGCCTCTACATCGAATTCAAAACGCCGGGCTTCGGCGTGCCGGGCATCATCGGGATCATCGCGTTTGCGCTCTACTTCTTCGGCGGCTACGTGGCGGGGATTTCCGGGGCTGTCTGGGCGGTGGTGTTTGTCGTGGGACTGATTTTGGTGGCGCTCGAACTGTTCGTTTTCCAAGGCTCAATGATTGCCGGCGTTGGCGGGGCGGTGTTGATGCTGACGGCCATCGTCATGGGGATGGTGGACATGTATCCCGGCACGCCGCGCCTGCCCACGTTGCCGCAACTGCAACTCCCGCTCCGCGACCTCGGCATCGCGCTGGCCGGGACGGTTGTCATCGCGGCGATTCTCGCGCGCTTCCTGCCCAAGACCTCGCTCTTCCAAAAACTGGTTTCGCAAACGGCCAGCGGCGTCAGTTCCGTCGCCGCGCAAGAGGCGCAACAGGAAGCGCGCCTTGGACAAACCGGCGTGGCCATCTCCCAATTGTATCCCGGCGGCAAAGCCCGGTTCGGCGACGAAATCCTCGACGTCATCACACAAGGCGAACTCATCGAGAAAGGGCGGCCCGTGAAAATCATCGGGCACACGGGTCAGGACGCGGTGGTGGAAGAAGTTTGCTGATCAACACGGTTGTAGTTTTCGCGTATCGAAATGCCAGGATGTATCCTGAAAATGAAAAAGTTGATTATCGCTGAAGTGGCGCTGGTCATCGCGGGCGTATTTGTCTTCCGCGGTTTGTGGATGCTGCTCGACAAGATAGCCTTCATGCATGAGACACCGGCACTTTGGTTGTCACTCATCTTTGGAAGCATCGTCACGGTCTGGGCCGTAAGGTGCATCTCCAAGCAAGCCGATAAATTGCGCCCATGAATGTCCCAAACGACGAACTCAAACTGCTGATCCAGGAACTGGAGGCGATCCGCCAGAGCGCGCTGGATCTGGAGGCCGAGGTGCTTCCGCGCGCGCAGACGCTGCACCCCACTTACACGCAGAGCGCCCGCAATCTGCTGCACTACCTGGCCCTGCGCCGGCACGAGTTGCGGCCGATTCAAAAGCGGCTCTCCGCGCTCGGACTCTCGTCGCTGGGCCGAACCGAGTCCCATGTGTTGGCGAGTGCAGACAGGGTGTTGGAAACCTTGCATCACCTGGCCGGCATTCCTCCCGCTCCGCGAACCGCCGCGCCGCCGGTCAACGGTTTCGAGGAGGGAAGAGCGTTGTTGGAACAACACACCGAAGCGCTCCTCGGGCCGACGCCGGACAACCGCGCGACCCGCATCATGGTCACCATGCCGACCGAAGCGGCGGACGATCCTTCTGTGATCGCGCAGCTACTGTCCCACGGCATGAACTGCATGAGAATCAACTGCGCCCATGACGATGCGGCGAAATGGCGGCGCATGATCGAACACCTGCGTCACGCCGAACAAGCCCTCGGCCGGAAATGTCGCGTCATGATGGACCTCGCCGGCCCGAAGTTGCGGACCGGACCGATCGCACCCGGCGCACAGGTCATCCGTTGGAAGCCTCGGCGGAATCGGTTGGGTCAGGTGACTGCCCCGGCGCGCATCTGGCTGTATCCGAAAGGCAATTCGTCCGGCGCTCCTGCTCCCGCCGACGCATGCGTGCCGGTTTCCGGCCCGTGGCTCAAACGCCTGCGCATCGGTGATCGCGTCCAGTTCACGGACGCGCGCGGTTCGCGGCGCACCCTGCGCATCGTCGGTTCGGAGGGCCGTGGGCATTGGGCCGAAGCCGGCCAGACGGCATACCTCATTCCGGGAACGATCCTGCGTGTCCGAAAGCGCAGCCGGAAGGCGCAAATGAAACCGGCCTTTCACGAGACCAGGCTCGGGGCGCTTCCGGCGCTGGAACAAGTGCTTGAACTCAAGGAAGGGGACGTGTTGATCCTCACGAAAGGCGACGTCCCGGGCAGGCCGGCACAAAGAGACCCGCACGGTGCGGTGGTCCGCCCCGCGCAGATTGGCTGCACGTTGCCGGCCATCTTTGCCGATGTGCGCGCCGGCCAGAGCATCTGGTTCGATGACGGCCGCATCGGCGGCACGATCGAATCGGTGGAGCACGGGCGGATTCACGTCCGCATCGTGCAGGCCCGCGCCCGCGGCGAGAAACTGCGGGCCGACAAGGGCATCAACCTGCCGGAGAGCGTGCTGAGTTCGCCCGGTTTGACGGAAAAGGACATCCGAGACCTGCCGTTCGTTGCCGCTCACGCGGACATGGTCGGCTACTCGTTCGTGCGGACGCCGGCGGATGTCGAAGCCCTGGAGGCAAGACTTCAGGAGCTTGGAGGCAAACACATCGGCATCGTCCTGAAAATCGAAACCCGCGAAGCCTTCGAGCAACTGCCAGCCCTGTTGCTGGCCTCCATGCGCTCGCCGTGCGACGGCGTGATGATCGCGCGCGGCGACCTGGCCATCGAATGCGGCTTCGAGCGACTGGCGGAGGTGCAGGAGCAGATTCTCTGGATTTGCGAAGCCGCCCATGTGCCCGTCATCTGGGCCACGCAGGTGCTGGAGAGCGTCGCGAAAGACGGACTGGCGACGCGCGCGGAAGTCTCGGACGCCGCGAGCAGCCAGCGCGCCGAGTGTGTGATGCTGAACAAAGGACCGCACATCGCCCGGGCCGTGCAGACCTTGGAGAACATCCTCCGCCGCATGGAAGGACACCAGCATAAGAAACGCCCGATGCTCCGCCCGCTGGAACTGGCCCGCCGCTTCCGCTATTGAGCTTCAAAACCGAACGTGCCCATGCCTCGATTCCTCCGCACCGCGAATTTGCACCCAAGGCAAAATGACCGAGAAAGGCCACCCGTGAAAATCATCGGTCGCACCGGGTTGGACGCCGTGGAATTGAGTTTCCCTTGAAACAACTCGTTGCGCACCCCGCTTAATTCCGGCTCAATACAATCCTGTTATGCAATGGTCCTTCAGAATCGGCAAACTGTTCGGCATTGATGTGTTCGTTCACTTCACGTTCGTGCTGCTGCTCGGCTTCATCGGGTTGAGCCACTGGCTCAAAACACGCGAACTGGCCGATGCCATCGCCGGGGCGGGGTTCTTCGTCGCCCTGTTTGGGTGCGTGTTGTTGCACGAGTTCGGCCACGCGCTCACCGCTCGGCGGTTCGGCATCAAGACGCGCGACATCACGCTGCTGCCCATCGGCGGCCTGGCGCGGTTGGAGCGGATGCCGGACAAGCCCATGCAGGAATTCTGGGTGGCGCTGGCCGGCCCGGCGGTGAATGTCGTCATCGCGGGCGCGCTCTTCGCCTACCTCATCGCCAAGTCGGCGCTTGTGCCCGTGGAGGAACTGAGCGTCACCAGCGGTTCGTTTCTGGCCCGGCTGGCGGCGGTGAACGTGTTCCTCGTCGCATTCAACATGCTGCCTGCTTTCCCGATGGATGGCGGACGCGTGTTGCGCGCACTCCTGGCCACGCGCATGGACTACGCGCGGGCCACGAACATCGCGGCGCGGCTGGGGCAGTTCATGGCCTTTGTGTTCGGCTTCGTGGGGTTGTTCTGGAATCCTTTCCTGTTGTTCATCGCGCTGTTTGTGTGGATTGGCGCGCAACAGGAGGCGGGATTTGCGCAGATGAAATCCGCCCTCGCCAACACGCCGTTGCGGACGGTAATGATTACCGACTTCCGCACGCTCGCCCCGGAGGACACGCTGGCCCGCGCGGTGGAGCACATCCTCGCGGGCTTCCAGCAGGATTTCCCGGTGGTGGAGCGGGACGGGCGCATCGTGGGCGTGCTCACGCGGGCCGACTTGATTCGCGCGCTCAACGAAGGGGGCAAAACCGCGCCGGTGGGTGAAGCCATGCAGCGCGAGTTTCACACGGCCAGCCCGCTCGACATGGCGGAGGGCATCCTCGCGCGGCTGCAGGAGTGCAACTGCCACTCGTTGCCGGTGGTGCAAAACGGAAAAGTGGTCGGCCTGCTCACGGCGGAGAACCTCGGCGAGTTCATGATGATTCAAGGCGCGCTTAAAGGCGGCAAGGCAGCGTTGTCCGCACGGGCCTGACCAAGGCAATCCGTCTCACTGCCGATGAAATGGATCGACTGGCTACTGCACGGCGGGTGGTATGTGACTGCCACGCTCACGGTGTTGATCACGCTGCTGGCTTCAGGCCACGCGGTGATCAGGAGACGGGATTCACGTTCGGCGGTCCTGTGGGTCATCGTGATCTGCCTGATGCCGCTGGCCGGGGCGCTGCTCTACCTGCTGCTGGGCATCAATCGCATCGAGCGGCGGGCGACAGCACTGCGCCGCGACGGCGGACGCGCGACGCTTTCGCCCCGGGAGAGTCCGTGCGCGCCGGAGCCCGCCGGTCCCTGCGTCGTGCCCGAGGTGCTCCTACCGCTGGCCAACCTCGTGGGCCAACTCGTGCCGCGCGCCCTGCTACCGGGCAATCGCATCGAACCATTGGTCAACGGCGAGCGCGCCTATCCCTCCATGCTGGCCGCCATCGAGGGTGCCCGCGAATCGCTCGCACTGGCCACTTACATTTTCGACCACGCCGGAATCGGAGAGCAATTTGTCGGAGCGCTGGGCCGCGCCGTGGCGCGTGGAGTCGAGGTGCGCGTGCTCCTCGACGACACCGACGCCCGCTTTTCCTGGGGCTCCGCCGCGCGGGCGCTGCGGCGGGCGGGCGTGCCGGTGGGCGTGTTCAATCGGACGCTCGTGCCGGCGCGCTTCCACGCCACCCACCTGCGCAACCACAGCAAAATCCTCGTCGCCGATGGGCGCATCGGCTTCACCGGCGGCATCAATATCGCCACCGGTTACTGGCACGCGAACCGCCGCGAGGAATGCAGCCGCGACTTGCACTTTCGCCTCGATGGCCCCGTGGTGGCGCATCTCGCGGAAGTCTTCGCCGCCGACTGGCGCTTCGCCACCGATGAGGTGCTCGCCGGGGACAAATGGTTCCCGGTCCTGGCCTCGTGCGGCCCGATGGCGGCGCGCGGTATCGAGAGCGGGCCGGATGAAAACTTCGAGCGCCTGCGCTGGACCATCCACGGCGCGCTCGCGACCGCGCGCACCTCGGTGCGCATCGTCACGCCGTATTTTCTGCCCGACTCCGCCCTGCTCTTCGCGCTCAATGTGGCGGCGATGCGCGGCGTGGAGGTGGACATTGTCCTGCCGGAGTGCAATGACCTCCCGCCGGTGCGGTGGGCCATGTCTGCCCAACTTTGGCAGGTGCTGGAGCGCGGCTGCCGCGTGTGGCTCGTGCCCGGCCCCTTCGACCATTCCAAGCTGCTGCTCGTAGACGGCGTGTGGTCGCTTTTCGGCTCCGCGAACTGGGACGCGCGCAGCCTGCGCCTGAACTTCGAGTTCAACGTCGAATGCTACAGCGCCGAACTCGGCGAACGCCTCGAAGCCCTCGTGGAATCCAAACGCGCCGCCGCCCGCCGCGTGACCTTGGCGGAGATGGACGCCCGACCGCTGCCCGTGAAACTGCGTGACGGCATCGCGCGACTGTTTGCCCCGTATTTGTAAATCGAAACCGGCACGACTCAAACTGCCAACGATGAACGATCCCGCGCACAACCATGACCCGCTTACCGTGAGGCCCGCCCTCTCGCCTGTCTGCGGATGCATTTCCTCCAGCGCTGGCCGGGCGTGATGAACTTGGCCGGCCTGGCATCGCGTCGGGCGGATTACTCCTTGCGCTGCCTATCCCGATACCATTCGCCAACGCGGTCCCGGCTTGGACCGTGGTATTCCTGGCCGCAGGCATAATGCAGCGAGACGGACTGCTGGTATTGCTTGGTCACCTGATGACGCTCGGTTCGTGGGCGTTCATTGGCTTGTGCTGGCTGCTTGGCACCAAAAGCCTCGACAGGTCGCTGGAGCATTTCAGCCTCTTCTCACTCTCCTCGTGCTGAGGCAGGTGGCAGGAAAAGTGTTGATCCCGACGGGCGGAACCCGCTTCAAGCGGAGGCTGGCTTGTTCAATCCGGCCAGAAGGCCAGCAGCGCCGCGCCCGCCGCCGCCGCGATGCCGAAACTCACCGCCACACGTCCGAACAGGCGACGCTCGCCCAGCACGGCCACCGTGCCCGCCTTGAAAGCCAGGTTCGCCATCGAGGCCACCACGATCAGCCGCCAGCCTGTGCCCGCCGAAATCTGCTCCGTGTTCACCATCTGCGTGACGGAGAGCGTGATGGCGTCCATGTCGGTCAACCCCGACAGCACCGCCACGGCGTAAAGCCCGCTCTGGCCGAAGTATTCCCTCGCCGCCGCAATCGCCAGGAGCACCAGCGCGTAGAGCAGGCCGAAGACGATGGCCGGTTTCAGTTCGGTCGGATTCTCCTGCTCCGGCATCGAGGGGGCGGCCTCGTCGCGTCCGCGCAGATTCCACCAGCCCAGCACCGCGAGCACGGCGAACATCACGACGAGCGGCACGAGCGCCACGCGGATGAATTGCGGCGCGGTTGCGCCGATGAGGATGCCCAACCGCACGAACACGATGGCCGACGCCACGATGATGACGAAGGCGGCCAGCCCCGGCGTCTGCGGCGACTGGCGGCTGCGCCGCGCCAGGCTCACCGTCGTGGCCGTGCTGGAGATGAGTCCGCCGAGCACCCCGCTGGCCCAAGCGCCGGCGCGCGCGCCCAGGAACTTGTAAACGACGTAACCGCCCAGGCTGATGCCGACGATGAGCACGACCATCAGCCAGATCTTGAAAGGATTGAGCACCGCGAACGGGCCGAAATAGCGGTTCGGCAACACCGGCAGGATGACCAGCGAGATGAGGGCGAACTGCATGATGGCCGTGAAATCGCGGTCGCCGATTTTCGCCGCCAGTGTGTGCATCTGCGGTTTCAAGTGCAGGAGCACGGCTACCGCGCCGCCAATGGCGATGGCGATGGCGGTCGAGCCGACCATCAAGTAAGCCCCCACGGCGAACATGACCAGCAGGGCGACTTCGCTGGTGACCCCGGGCCGGTCCTCCTGCGCCCGCAGCGAAGCCAGGTTGCCGCCCACAATGACCAGGGCCAGGCCGCCGAAGGCCACGGCCACGAGCCATCCGCCAAGGTGCGGCGCAATCAGCGCACACAATGCGCCGAGCACGGTGACGAGCGGGAAGGTGCGTATGCCCGCCAACCGCGCGTCGGTTCGCTGGCGCTGCAAGCCGACGAGCAGGCCCAGCCCGAGGGCAATCCCCAGGCGGCTGAACGTTTCGGTTAGCTCAAGCACCGGCACAGGCGAAGCCTATTGCCTTTGCTCCGCAGGAACAAGCCGCGTCTGATTTACGTGCGGCCACGGAAGGCTGCTGCGCCACCGTTTCGTGCCTATTCGTGCGAGGCAGCTTGCCCTTGGATCGTCTGACCGTTAGTTTGTCAACGCAGCGTAAAAGGGTCTGGGGGAACTTCCCCTGGAGGCAACTGGATGGTCGGGCCGCCATCCGATGAACTGAATTGCATTTTATGCAATGAAACATCGGACCTTGTTGTGCCTGAATTGTCATTCCCATTGAGACGGGTTTTGCTCGCTTCGTTTTGAGCATCGCGCGACGACGCGCGCTAATTCCCTCTTCAAATCGGGTGTTGATTCAACCCACAGCCGAGTCCTTCCAGTTATGAGCAAGAAAATGGCAGGTATTCTGATCGCATACGGCGTGGTGTTGGCTGGCCTTGGCCTCATTTTGCAGAAGATCGCACCGGCAGTTGGCCGGGTCGCATTTTTTGCGGGCGTTGCCGGTGGCGCGTTGAGCTTGGTCTGGGGTGTCGCAGCACTGGCAGGACTCAAGGGCCGCGTCTGGGCCACCCTTAGCGCAATTGCGATGATCGTCGTGTTGTTGACCCAGGCGGTGAGTGTCTGGACGACTTCCGCCACCGGCGGAACGATCCGGCTGGTCGTCACAGTGATGTTCCTCATGACAATGGGAATGTTACTGTATCTGTTCCACGGTGAGCGCCCGCCGGAGTTTTATGAACGTGGAGCGACTCGGCACGACAATCCGGCCTCGGGTCGGAATGAAGTGCAACCGGGGGACACGCGGTCTCGCCGATGAACGTGAATATCCATTTCGACCTGGTCCTCTACGGAATGATCCTTGCGGGGCTGGGCGTGCTGGCGCACCGGCTCGCTCCCGATTTCGGATATGCGACTCTGATCACCGGAATAGCGGGCGGCAGTGCGTCCGTATTTTGGGGAGTGCTCGGCCTTCGGGGTTTTCGGCGGCGCATCTGGCCGATCAGCACCTTGCTGGTCGTGGCCGTCCTGTTGCTGATGCAGGCGGTCCGAGCCTGGCTGCAAATCAAAAGGGGCGACGAAACATTCAAGCCCGTGGCCGTGATTCTGACGGTGCTGCTGGCGTTTGGGATCGGGCAATTGGTCAATCTCGCGAAAGCGACAGACCGCGCCGAGTGACGCATGAAGCGGTGTGCGACGCGGTTTGCCGCCGCTCCACGCACGCGTTAAGCTGGAACGAACCGATGACCCGATTCCTCCTCACTGCGGACCTGCACCAGTTCATCCCGAAGTGGGAACAACTGGTCGCGGCGACGATTCAGGAGCGACCGCATTTCCTCCTGATTGCCGGCGATCTGCTGCCCAAGACCACGCCCGCGGCCCAGCGGCAATTCTTCACTGAAATGCGACGACATCTGACCCGGATGAAAGCCGAGGCTGGCGCGCGGGTGCTGCTTTACCTGGGCAATGACGACGCGCATCCGTTGGAGTCATTGCTGGACGAGCTGCAATCCGCAGGTCTGTGCGTCAATTTGAACGACCGCGTTCACCGCGAGGCGGGTTTCGCCTTTTGCGGCATGAACCGGGTGCGGGATTATCCCTTCGGCTACAAACACTGGTGCGCGCCCGACGGCGATTTTGTCGTCTGCCCGGAACAACTCGGCCCGCCGGTGTCGTGCAACGAGCACGGTGAATACGTGCCCATCGGCAATCTGCATTCGTATTCGTCCGCCAAGCCGAGCCTGCTGGAACGTCTCAACGCCCTGAAGCAACAGCTTCAGCCGGGAGAGATGCAGCGCAGCGTCTGGATGATTCACCAACCGCCGTCGGGATTGGGGATGGACGTTTGCGGGAACGGCCAGCAAGTCGGTTCACCGAACGTGCTTCGTTTTATCGAAGACAATCAGCCCTTGTTCGGATTGAGCGGGCACATCCACGAATCGCCTTACCAACCCGGCGGCGCGTGGACGGCTTTGGTGGACAAGACGCGCTGGTTTCAGCCCGGCCAGGAAGCGCGCCAGTTGCACTCCGTCGGCTTGGAAGTCGCCAAGGATTTCACCATTCAGAACATCCGGCACAGCGTGTTCGGGGAAACTTGATTGACTGGCATGCGCCCGAAGGAGGGTGTTACGAATTGAATAGTGCTACCCCTTGATTTTATTCGGTGAAATCGTGGTCGGTTGTTTTTCTGGGTTTTTGAGATTTTCCCAATCCCAACTCATTTGTCGGGGCAAGAGCGCCTCTAAGGGCTGACTTTCCTGTGGCGCATTCATCAATGCTATTGCCCTGAGCAATCCGGCAGCATCGGCCAACAGACTCATTGTCCAGGTCAGGCGCAGGCTGTTTAAGAACATGCCATTGAGGCCCAAAATATTCTTTTCAAAAGCCTGGCATGGCTCCACCCACGAACGCACTTGCAGGAGGAGTCGCCGAGCGACGATGGTGTTCAACGGCAACAAGCCTAACAATGTCTCACTGAGTTCCGGTGGGTAGCCAAATTCTTTGGTGCAGGTGCTGGCCTCCCAGCAGTAGCGGCAGAGACTTTCAGCCGCAGGCACGCCAAACCAATGGAGCGCGTCGATTGCCTCATAACCCAACCACTGCAACGGCTGGCCCTGCTGACAGCTCATTTGATCCCAAGCGTCGAACGGTTCAATGATACGCATGTCCGTTTTTAATTTGGTGACCACCGCCACGTTCCATTGCTGCCGAATCTCCTGCTTGGTTTGCTGGTGAATGTAACCCAGATCGCCGGTCACAATATCCGGACGCCAGCCGAACCGCTGCTGGCATTGCCGGATGCTCGGCTTGAGTAAATAGCCCTCTGGCACGTGGCCCGGCGTGGCCCAACTGACCAACGGAATCAAAAGCACCGCCGGTTGGTAACCGCGCAACCAAAGGCGGAGCGTGTGCTTTTTATATCCGACGTAGAACCGCGTGTGGCCGGCTTTGAGCGAACGCGCGCCGAGCGTGGCCCCTTGGGCAGACCATCGCCCGCGGTCTTTTTTTTATCCGCCGTGGCGGCGGGCAGATCGGTCGCGTCAATGATGGCCACGCTCTGGCTTCCAGTGGGCAGGCAACCCAACAACCGCCGCACCAACTGTTCATTTATCCGCCGCAAGGCGGCCACACCAGCAGCGGCGCGAAACTCGCAAAGCATGCGCACATCAGGCGTCCGTTGCCGGTGCTTGAGAAATCCAAAGCGCCGCCACGCGGGTTGCTCTGGCAGCAAGCGCACGAGCGCATTAAAACTATGCGCTGGGCTTAATACCGCCAGCAGATGCACCCGCCAAAGTTGGGCGGCACTGAAGTAGTTGTGGCGACCTTGGCGCCGGTTGCCGGGCAGCAGTTGATTGATGAACTCGTCAGGAACGCAAGGCGACAGCGTCTCCAGAAGTTTGGCCGTCCCAGTCGCAGGAAGAGGTGCGTTCACCAACAAGAATTACCCGAATTGCTGAAACATGTCCTGCCAACACACGCGAGCAACAGTTTTGGGCCGTTATGTGTTTCACCCCTGTATCTTACACCGAATATCGTAACACCCTCCGAAGGGGCTGCTCATAGGTTTTTCAGGCGGGCGCAGACTCCGCGTCCACCGCCGCGGCGACGCGCCGGCCTTCGGTTTCATTGACGCGCAGCAGCAGGGCCGCGCCGACGACAAAAAACAGCGCGATCGAGAGGATGCCCCAACGGCTGCTGCCGGTGAGTTGTCCGATCAGGCCGAACAAAAACGGCCCGGCAATGCCCGCGAATCTCTGCCCCGTGCTGAACAGGCCAAAAAACTTGGCCGACTCGCTCTTCGGCACCATCGTGGCGAACAGCGAACGGCTCATTGCCTGCGTGCCGCCCTGCACCAGCCCGACGGCCAGGGCCAGCCCGTAGAAGTGCGCCGGCGTTTTCATGAAAAAACCCAGCACGCAGATGAGCGTGTAAGCGGCCACGCCCAACAGAATGGCCCACTTCGTTCCGATGCGCGGTCCCAGCCAGCCGAAGGCCAGCGCGCAGGGGATGCCCACGAATTGGGTCAGAACCAGTGCCAGCATCAGATGTTTCTGGCCGAGGCCGAGTTCATCGCCGTAAGCCACGGCGATTTTGATGATGGTGCCGATGCCGTCGTTGTAGATCCAAAACGCGACGAGAAAGAGCGCCAGTTGCCGATAGCGCCGGACTTCGCGAAACGTCTGGCCAATCTGGCGGAAGCTTTCGCCGATCATCCGGCCGGAGAGCGGCGCGCGCCCGCGACCGGCTGGTTCCGGCACATGGCGGAACAACGGCAGCGAGAACACCAGCCACCAGACCGCCACGCTGATGAAGCAGGCGCGCAGGGCAAACTCCGGCCCCGGCATGAGGAACCTGCCGGGAAAGGTCAGCCACGCCAGGTTCAACACCAGCAACAGGCCGCCGCCCAGGTAGCCCAGCGCGTAACCTCGGGCGGAAATACGATCCATCTCCCCTTGGCGGGCCAGGTGCGGCAGCAACGATTCGTAGAAAACGTTTCCGCCCGCGAACCCGGCCAGACCGATGACAAACAACAACGAGCCGAGCAGATAATCGTCGTTGCCGAGCATGACGAGGCTGGCCGAGCCGGCGATGCCCAGCGCGGCGAAGAGGCCCAGCAGCGCCTTCTTCCGCCCCGTGATGTCGGCCAGCGCCCCGAGCACCGGCCCGGCCAGCGCGATGAGCAGCATCGCCGCCGAATTGGTGTAGGACCAGGCCGCCGTCGCGTCTGCGTTGTCCAGCCCGGCGTTTCCCGCCAGCGAGCGGTAATAGATGGGAAACACCGTCGCCATGATCACCGTCGCAAAAGCGGAGTTCGCCCAGTCATACATCATCCACGCGCGGACGGCACGGTTCGAGCCTTGGGCGGCTTCTTCGCTTTTGCTGTGGCGCTGGTTGGTCATCTAATCGTCTTTATCCCTGGTGATGTTGTCCTGACTGCGCGGCGTTTCCGGGGTCGCCGCTGGCGCGTCAAACGGGACGGTGTGGCCGAAGCGCCGCGTCTGCCACATGACGTTGCCGGCGGTGAGGGCGTAGCCGCGCGTGATGGGACAACCTGCCGCGCGCAGCGCGGAGGCGGTCCGTCTGTTGCACATCTTTGGGAAATAAAACTTGCCCCGAGCGCGATAGAACCGGCTGTCTCCATACAGTCCTTTTTCCAGCGGCAGGAGGCGGCCGTCCGCGTCGCGCGCAAACGTCTTGTCGATGAAACCCGCCAGCCGCTCCCAGCCCTGCGCCGAGAGTTCGACCTCGACGATGTCGCTGGCCGGGAAGGTCGCTCTGGGCGTGCCTTGAAAGCCCGTGACGTGGAGCACACTGGGCGTCGGCCACAGCGCCGCCTTGAGCGCCATGCCTTTCGTCGGGCGCGGCGTGCGGTAATAGGCGTCATCGCCCCACCCGAACTCCACGTAGTCGGCTTTGGGGAAATCGCGCGTGACGGGCAGCGCGCCCGGCGGAACATCGGCGCGGCGCACCGCGACGCCCGTGTGCCAGCCGTGCCGGATGACCTGGACGGTCTTGCGCGGCTCTCCGGCAGCGGGCGGAAACAAGTCCTTGACCGGACCGACGCAGCCAAACTGCCACACCAGCACCAGCGCCAAGCCAGCCAACAGACTGCGCTTCCACCAGCGGCGTGTTCGTTGACGTTGTGATGTGGTTCGTTGGCGCATGATTGTTACTTTCCGACCCCGGTCCGATGCTCTGCGGAGTCGCGCTGTCTCGACATGAAGTTCATAAGAGCAGGGACATCGCGGCGGCAATGAGGCCGTAGAGGATCATTGGCCCGACCGTCCGCTTGAGAATCGCGCCTTCCTGGCCGCTCAGTCCGAGCACGGAGCAAACGGCGACGATGTTGTGGATTGCGACCAGATTTCCCATCGCGCCGCCGACGGATTGCAGAGCGAGGATGGTAGTGCGCTCCAGGCCCATCTGCGCGGCAATCGCGTCTTGAATCGGGCCAAAGGTGAGGTTCGACACGGTGTTCGAGCCGGCAAAAAACGCGCCGACTGCCCCAAGATACGCGGCCAGGTATTGCCAGCCGTCACCCGTGGCCGCAGCCAGCGAGCGCCCAATAATTTGCGCGGCCGAATCTTCTCCGCCAGCCATCAGGATCTGCACGAAGACCAGCGCACCCAGCAGAGCCACCACCGGATCGCGCATCCGCCCGGCGGACTCGCGCCACATGGTGCGGGCGGTGCCAGGTGGCGCCGCCAGCAGCCGCCAGGAGACCGCCGCGATCAGCACAAACGGAATCAGCGACGGCACGTAGAGCAACTGATGCGTCCAATCGGTATTTGTGCCGAAAATGCCGCCAAGCCCCAGCACCAGCGCCGGGCTGATGGAAAAATGGCCGAGGCTGCCGAGCGGCAAATCCCAGGCCGGAGTCTCCGCAGTCAGGAGTTTGCGCAGACCGAGTTCCGGAATCCGGGTGAGCAGCAGCACCAGCACGGTGCCCCAAATGGGAAAAAGCGCTTTCACCAGCGTTCCGGTTGCCGGAGCCGCGGTCTTGTCTTCGGAGGCGGTTTGATCCGCCGGGGAAAGCCCCACCTGATGACGGGCCAGCAGCACCGTTACAACCAATCCGACAAGACCGCCGGCCACGGACGGGAATTCGACGTTGATGAGCGCGAGTAAAACCATAGGCACGACGCTCGCCGCCAGCGCGAGGTAGATGAAAAGAAGGCTGCGCCGAAGCTCCTGCCAGCTCAAGAGAAGCCGCAACGCCAGCAGTGGCACCACGGCGGCGGCGGCGCTGTGGATCAGTGCCGTTTTCCACGCGACTTCGCGCAGTTCTTCCGCAGTCAACCCGAGCTGGCCGAAACCGAACCAAGTCGGTGTGCCCACGGCGCCGAAGGAAACCGGGACACTGTTGAGGATCAGGCACGCCATCGCCACCCGCAGGGCGGGGAAGCCCAACCCGACCAGCAGCGGCCCGGCCAGCGCGGCCGGCGTGCCAAAGCCGCTCGCTCCCTCGATGAGAAAGGAAAACGACCACCCGATGATCACCACCTGCGCCACGCGGTTGCGTGAAACGTGGTTGAGCCAGCGGCGGATGGTGTTCATGGCTCCGGTGTGCTCCATGGTGCGAAAAAGAAAAATGGCTCCCCAGACAATCAAGATGGGAGTCAAGGCGGACAGCAATCCCGCGACCACGGAGGCGTTGACTTCGTTCGGATCGCTTCCGAACCAGCCGAGGCGCACCAAGTAAGCCACGGCCGCCGCGAGCGGCAGCGCGCATGCTGAACGCATGGGCACCCGCTTCGTCATCCAATAGACGAGAAGCAGGATCGGCGCAGCGGCCAGTGCGATGTCGGTCAAGGACATTTGGAACGAGGCGTTGGTGACGGATAATCCACACCGGAGCGCAGGCAGCGGAGCACGCCATCGAGCGTGGGCGCGGTGCCGGCGATCCAGCAACGGACCAAATTCGCCAAGGGTGCGGGGACTCCGCCGGCACGGGCGAGAGCGCACGCCGTCCGTGCGGCGCGCACGCCTTCGGGCAGCCAGCCGGTTTTTCGAGCGATGGCCTTCGCCGACTGGCCAGCGGCAAGTCTTTGTCCGAGCGCGCGATTGTGGCTATGGGCTGAAAAGCCGGTGGCCACCAGATCGCCCAATCCGGCCAGACCATAAAGCGTGGTAGTCGTGCTTCCGCAGGAAGTCGCGATGGCCGCCATCTCGCGCACGCTGGCCGTGACGACGGCGGCTTCAAGATTACGGCCGCCCCGCAAGACATCGAGGCCGCCGAGCAGGATGGCATAGACATTCTTGAGGATGCCCCCGAGCACCGCCCCCGTCATGTCCGTGGTGATCGCGGGCAGCAAGGCGGAACCAGCGAGCCAGTCCGCAACGCGCGCCGCGACACGCCGATCTGTCGCCGCCAACACGATTGCAGCGGGTTGTCCTCGCGCCAGTTCGTTTGCGATCACCGGTCCGGCCAGATGCGCGCAGGCGTGACCGGGTGACGCCTGCGCCAGCGCGACAGGGAGCCGCACACGGGAGCGCGGTGCGAAGCCTTTGGCGGTGTTGAGCAGGATGGCGCTCCGTTCAAGTCGCGGAACAGCTTGGGCCAGCGTCGTGACGGCAAATGGCGACGTCGTGCAAATCAGCACCAGGCTCGCGCCCGCGACACACTCGGCGGGGCTGGCCGCGACGCGGAGACCCGGGTGCAAACGGACGCCGGGCAGGAAGCGGCGGTTTTCACGGTGTCGGCGGATGTCCTCCATCACTTGGGGAAAATGATCCCACAAGACGACTTCACGTCCTTCCTTGGCGAGAACCTGGGCCAACGCCGTGCCGAAATTGCCCGCGCCGAGCACCGCCACTGTGACGGGCGACGGGCGCGACCGACGGGTCAAGGTTTGGCGATGTCGCTTCAGAGCGTTGTCCCCTCAATAAACGGCTCTGCGGTTTCGAGAGGGAGGATGTTCCCGGCCGTAACGCGCGCAATCTCGTTGAGCGCCTCGTGCGTGAGGAATGCCTGATGGGCGGTGATGAGCACGTTGGGGAAGGTGAGCAGCCGGGAAAGCTCGTCGTCCTGCAGCACTCCACCGGAATGGTCCTCGAAGAAGATTCCATCTTCCTCCTCATAGACATCCAGCGCCACGCCGCCGAGCTGACCGGACTTGAGCGCGGCGATGAGCGCGGTGGTGTCAATGAGCTTGCCACGGCTGGTGTTGATGAGATACGCGCCGGGCTTCATTTGCGCGAGCGTTCGCTCGTTGATCAGTTCACGCGTCTCGGGCGACAACGGCACATGCAGAGAGATAACGTCACTGGCGGCGAGCAGCGCGTCGAGTTCGACATAGCGCACGCCGTGCGCCGTGGCCCACTCCGGCGCGGGGAACGGATCGTGGGCGAGCACTTCCATGCCGAACCCGCGCAGAATTTGCGCCGCAATCCGGCCGATTTTGCCCGTGCCGATGAGGCCGGCGGTTTTGCCGTGGAGGTCGAATCCAACGAGGCCGCCGAGGGAAAAGTTCAATTCGCGCACACGGTTGTGGGCGCGGTGGATTTTGCGGTTCAGGGTGAGCAGGAGCGCCACGGCGTGCTCGGCCACGGCGTGGGGCGAGTAGGCAGGCACGCGGGTGACGGCGATGCCAAGTTCGCGCGCGGCTTTCAGGTCCACGTTGTTGAAGCCCGCGCAGCGCAGGGCGAGGAGCTTCACGCCGAGCGCGGCGAGGATTTCCAGGCACGCGCGGTCGGCCCGGTCGTTGACGAAGATGCACGCGGCCCGCGCGCCATTCGCGGCGGCGGCGGTTTCAGCGCTCAACCGGAACTCATGGAAGCGCCAGGAGATGCGCGCCGCGCCGGGCGCGGCGGCGAGGTATTGGCGGTCGTAAGGTTTGGTGTCGAAGACGGCGGTTTCAATCATGGCTTTGGTAGTGTTGATGTGACGGGACGGCCTTGCGAGTCGAATGTGATTTCGTTTCGCAAGTTCGTCGGACGGAGAACTCAAAAATTGGCAACACGCAATTGTGATTCAATTCTGTGGCAGCCTTGCATAACGGGTTTAATGCTGCGCCTCGATTATGCGCGCCAACTCCCGATGATTGACTTTGCCCGTGCCGAGCTTTGGGATTTCCCGCACGCAATGGATTTCGCGCGGCGCGCAGAGGTTGCCCAACCCCTTCGATCGGATGACCTCGCGGAGCGCGGCCAGTTGCAGCTGCGGCTCGTTGGTGACGGCGATGAGCGCCTCTCCTTTCGTCTCATCGGGGCGCGGCAAAATCGCCACCTGACAGCGCAGCCCGAACTGCGGAAAAGCTCCGGCCAGGGCGTCCTCGACCGCCGTGAGGCTCACCATCTCGCCGCTCACTTTGGCGAATCGTTTCAATCGGCCAAGGAGGTGAAGGTAGCCCTCGGCGTCCACGCGGGCGATGTCGCCGGTGTCATACCAGCCGCCCAGCGCCTTGAACTTCGCATCGGCGTCGGGATTCAAATAGCCGCGCATCACGTTCGGCCCGCGCACGAACAGGCGGCCGCCTTCCTCCAGATTCTCCACCGCCTCCAGCCTGTATTCCATGCCCGGCAACAGCCGGCCGACCGAGCCGGGTCGCTGGCCCAGCGGCGTGTTGACGGACACCGACGGCGCACATTCGGTCGCGCCGTAGCCTTCCAGGATGCGCACGCCGAAGCGTTGCGACCACAGGGCGGCGGTGGCCTGCTGCAATTTTTCCGCGCCGGCGAACAGGTAGCGCAGACTGCGAAAATCGTAGGGATTCGCCTTGCGGGCGTAACCGTTCAGGAAGGTGTTCGTGCTCAACAGCACGGTGCAGTCCCGGTCGTAGAACGCCGTCGGCACGATGCGGTAATGCAGCGGGGTCAGGTAGAGAAAGACATACATCCCCCGCACCAGCGGCAGCAACGTGCCGACCGTCAGGCCGAAACTGTGAAAGATTGGCAGGCAGTTGAACAGCCGGTCGGTATCCGTCATGTCGCTCGCCGCGAGCATCTGCCGGATGTTGGCCAGCAGATTGGCGTGCGAGAGTTCGACGCCCTTGGGCAAACCTTCCGAACCGCTGGTGAACAGGACAATCGCCGTGCGCTCCGCTTCCGCCGCATCCCCTGCCCGCGCGTGCAAGTGCCGCAGGACGGAATTGGGATGGACGGTCACCCGCGCCAGCGCGGCCAGTTTCACGCCTCCGCTTACTGTCGCGCGCACGTCTTCCAGATACACCAGACTGACACCTGCCTCGACCAGCGGGTCAATTTTCAAGCCCGCCCGTTCGATGAACGCTCGCGAGGTGATGATTTGCTTCAGCCCCGCGAGTTGGACACACGCGAGCAACGCCGCCGGGCCGAGGGTGTAGTTCAGAATCGCCGGAACTTTGTTGATGCTCCAAAGGCTCAACAGCACGACGGGGGTGGCGTTCACGTTGGGCAGCAAGACGCCGACCCGTTCGCCGTCGGGCGACAAGAGCGTCCGCCAGCGCCGCGCCAGCACTTCCGCGCCCACCAGCAGGCGGCGATACGTCAGCGTCCGGCGCGTGGCGTCTTCCAAGACCAGCTTTCGCGGTTGTTGCCGGGCGGTTTGAACAATGGCAGCCAGGATGTGCTGCGGGCCGAAGGTCGTTTCCACCGCGAACTGCTGCGTGACCATTTTATCGCGCAACCAGTCCGTCAGCCGCGCCCGCGCCAGGGCGGTGCTCATGTGCTCCAACGTCGGCGGCGTCAGGACTTCGCTGAAATGAGCCGTGATAGGCGGAAACCATTTCTTGCGGCCCGGATTGGGCGACAACGGCAGCCGGCTCGCGCCCCGCAAATAGCAGGTGATGACGCGGGCCTGGGTTTTGTGGAGCAAAAATCCAGTGCCTTCGTAGAGCTTCATCAGCACGCCGGTGCGCGACAAGCGGCCCTCCGCAAAAAGAATCAGCCGCCCGCCTTGTTTCAGATACCCGGCCATTTGCTTCACGGCATACGGCGAGGTCGTATCAATGGGAAAGGTGAGCCGATGGAGCATGATGAGCCGATGCAGCCAGGATTTTTGCGCGGTCACGCTCGACACCACGCACTTCCAGCCGCCGTCCACGCTCGCCAGCAGGAACAGCCAATCGAACCACGAGACGTGGTTGGGCACGAGCAAGACCGGGCCGGGGGTGTTCAGCACGGCCCGGTTGCAAGCACGAAAGCCGAAGGCGAGCCGCAGCAGCCATCGCAAGATGCGTTTCATCGGTGTCCGGGCCTCCGATGGTTTTGGAGGTTGATTGAAGACTCATTCCCCTTGCCCTTGGAACGAGTATGCCGATGTTGCCGATCCGCGCGCGCGTCCAGCCACGCGTGGACCAACCCGATGACGATTGCGGCAATGCCGAGCGAAGCCGCGGCTCGCCACAGCTCTTCATACTCGCGGATGATTGCGCCCACGAACAGACTGGCGGCCAGGAGGAGCAAGCCGTAGAACACGCAGCGGTTGGTCGCCGCCCGACACGAAAAATCTCCCGCCCACCGCCGGAACGCCGCCAGCCGTGGCGAGCGCCTTGCGCGAACTGGACCGGCGCAGACTCGGCTCTGGACCGGCCTGGCATCTGTTCGATGATGAAAAGTTGCACGCATGGTTTCGCCTCCTTTCCGGTGACGCATGGATTTCTAGGAAGAGTCGGGGTGGGTTGTTCCGCGCCTTGTGCCGGGGCGGCGCGGTGGCGGCACGTAGCGTGCATTGCTGCTCTGGCCGGCCAGCCGTTTGAGATGGGCCTCGGATGACTCCGCCAACAGCTCCTTCACCGTTTCCAGCAACCGGGGCACATTCAACGGTTTCTCGATCAACGCGCCGACCCCCGCTCCCGCCGCCAGTTCGCGTTGTTCGCCTCTCCCGGTGATGATGATGATCGGCACGAAGGGGTTGAGCGAGGTGAGCGCGCCGAAGACATCCCAGCCACTGTTGTCGGGCAGGTTGAGGTCCAACAAGAGGAGGTCCATTCGTTCCGCGTTGAATTGTTCGATGCCCTCCTGACCATTGGCGGCCAGCACGACCTCGTAGCCTTCCGCGCGCAACACCTTGGCCATCGATTGGCGGATTTGCGGGTCGTCATCCACAATGTGGATTTTCTTTTTCATGCGTTTGGGAACGTTGACGGTCAGTCTTTTTTCCGCCCGGGACACGGATACGGAGTGGTGAAGCGTTTGTTCATTTCTTCGCGGAAAAGCTCATGGTCGCACGACACATGGCGAAAGCCCGACGTGCGGTTTTTCGCGCGCTCGGCGCGGCGCTCTACTGATTCGTGGATCAATTCGCGGATGATTTGCAGCAGGCAGGGGACGTTGAGGGGTTTAGCCATCAAGGCATCCGCGCCCGCTTTCTCCGCCAGTTCGCGTTGTTGCCACCGGCCCGTGATGATAATGACGGGCAGGAGCGGATTCACTTCGGCCAGCCATTTCAAAGTGTCCCAGCCGTCTTTCACGGGCAGGCCGAGGTCCAGGAGCAGGAGGTCAATTTTCTCCGCGCCAAATTTCTCAATGGCTTCCTGGCCGTTTTCCGCGCAGACGACTTCGTAATCCTCCGCGTGCAGGACTTTGTTCAGGGCCTCGCGGATCGAACTCTCGTCGTCCACCACTAGAATTGTCTTGGTCATAGGTTTTCATCTCCCGGCAGCCCAGTGCCTTGTCGAACGCGCGTTCGATCTGGTTTCAGGATTCGGCAACCCCGAGCCGGCTGACCCGGTCCTCCCGTCTGCTCTCGCCACCCGGCGGTTGAAGGTTGCGTCTTCCCGATCTGTGGTTGCCCCTCGGGCTGATCGCGCCGCGAGACAGGGCACTGGCTAAATTCACTGGCTTTTTCATTTTCATCGCGTTGGCATCCGGTTTGCCATACCGTTGGCCAATGATGTATCGGTTCACGATTCTCTTTAGCCGGTGTTGTGCCAGCGGCGCTGGCCGCTGCGCGGGCTATAAGAAGCAAGCGGTTATGAGAGCGGTGTGTGAAACGGTGCGCCGCGACGGTGGCGGGTGGGAATCCACCGCTGGTCAGTGGCTGGTCACTTTATGAATGTCCGCCGACGATCCTACGGTTATGTGCTCGCCACGCTCGCGCTCGTGCTGGTCGTGGGCTGGGCGGGCCGCATCACCTGGCAGGAACTGCGGCAATTGCACCGGGGCTTCGCCTCCGTGCAGGCGGATGCCTTTCACCTCTCCGAACATATCGAGGCGTCGGTTCTCGGCTTGAATGAACTGATGCTCCGCTTCGATCTGCGCCGTGACGCGCAAGATCGGGCCGCCTTTGAAAAGGAAAGCCAGGAGTTGCGCCAGTGGATTCGCGCGCACCAACCGACCGTCCTCACGCCGCGGGAAGCCGAGTTGCTGGGACAGATCGCGCCGGCGTTTGAAGTCTTCGTGTCGCGGGGCACGCTGCTGATGGACGAACGGGCGCAAGCCGGGACTGCCACATCGCCCGCACCGGTCCTGGAACGGGTGGAGAACAAAGCCGCGCCCATCCTGGATCTATGCGAGAAATTGAAAGCAGCCGAGCGCGCCGCGCAAACGCAGTTCATGAAGGATTCCCACCGCGCGCTGGGCTGGTTGCAGCAACAGTTCATCGTGCAACTGGGGCTGCTGGTTCTGTTGTTGGGGACGGCAGCGGTGGCGATCTATCGCGGTGTGATTGGCCCGTTGCATGTCGAACTGGGCGAAAGCCGCGCCCGCGCCGCGCGGCACGAAAAGCTCGCCGCTCTCGGCACGCTCGCCGCCGGCGTGGCCCACGAAATCCGCAATCCGCTCACGGCCATCAACGTCCGGCTGCACAGCCTGAAAAAGAACCTGGCCGAGAATTCGTCGGAACAGGAAGACGCCCAGGTGATCGGCCACGAAATCCAGCGCCTCGAACGCATCGTCCAGGGATTCCTCCAATTTGCCCGGCCCGGCGAGCCCCGGCTCATGACCGTTTCCGCCGACAGCCTGCTCGCCCGGATGCGATCCCTGTTCGGCCCGCAGTTGGAAAAGAACGCCATCGAGTTGAAGGTCGAATCCGTGCCGGATGTCTGGGTGCGGGTTGACCCGCATCAAATCGAACAGGTGTTGATCAACCTGATTCAGAACGCGGCCGAGAGCCTGGAGGCTGGGGGCACGATCACCTTGCGCGCCCGCCCCGGCACAGGACGCCGACCGGGGGTGATCCTGGAGGTCAGCGACACCGGCACGGGCATCCCGCCGGAAGTCCAGAAACGAATGTTCGACCCGTTCTTCACCACCAAGGAGGAGGGCACGGGCCTGGGCCTGGCCATTGCATCGCGCATCATCGAGAAGCATGGCGGCGCGCTGACGTGCCGTTCGGAGGTGGAGCGCGGCACAACCTTCACCATCCTGCTGCCCCACACGAAATCAGAAACCAGTGATGAACCCGCACCCTAGAATCCTGTTGATCGAAGACGACCCCGGCATTGTGACCGGGTTGAAAAAAGAGTTGCAGTCCGAAGGCTATCAAGTGGACGTGGCCACGCGCGGCGATGATGGCCTGGCCCGTGCCAAGACTGAACCCTGCGACGTGGTGCTCACGGACTTGAAGATGCCGGGACTGTCCGGACTCGAATTGATCGAGCAGCTCCACACCGCCAAACCGAAGCTGCCCATAATCATGATGACCGCGTTTGGCACGACGGAAACCGCCATCGAAGCCACCAAACTCGGCGCTTACGACTATCTCCTCAAGCCGTTCGACATGGGCGAACTGCTCGATCTGGTCGCCAAGGCCGTGGCCAGCAGCCGGCGCATGTCCGAGCCGCTGGAAATGGGCGAAGCCCGCACGGCGCAGTCCGCCATCATCGGCAACAGCCGCGCCATGCAGGCCATCTACAAGGAAATCGGGCGCGTGGCGGCGACAGCCGTCACCGTGTTGATCCGCGGCGAGACCGGCACGGGCAAGGAACTGGTCGCGCGGGCGATTTACCAGCACAGCAACCGCGCCGCGCAACCGTTCGTCGCGGTCAATTGCGCGGCCATTCCGGAGACGCTGCTGGAAAGTGAACTGTTCGGCCACGAACGCGGCGCTTACACCGGGGCGCACACCCGCCGCGTGGGCCGCTTCGAGCAGGCCCATCGCGGCACAATCTTTCTCGACGAAATCGGCGACCTGAGCCTGAGCACCCAGGTCAAACTCCTGCGCGTGCTCCAGGAGAAATACATCCAGCGCGTTGGCGGCAATGAAAGGATTCCGGTGGACGTGCGGGTGCTGACCGCCACGCATCGCGACCTGGAAAGCGCCATCCGGGAGAAACAATTCCGCGAGGATTTGTTTTACCGTTTGAGCGGCGTGACCATCACGCTGCCGCCGTTGCGACAGCGCCCGGAAGACGTGCCCGACCTGATCAAGTATTTCCTGCGCCGCTCCGCCACGGAACTGGGCAATGACTCGCCGGCCATCCAGCCGGAAGCCATCGCTTTCCTTCAAACCCAGCCGTGGCCCGGCAACGTGCGCGAACTGGAAAACGTCGTGCGCCAGTCGCTGCTCCTGGCCCGCGGCTACTCCGTCAGTCTCGAACACGTTCAACAAGCCTCCGCCCGCAGCCGCAAACCCGTCGGAACGGACCAAACCATCGCCGAATACTTCGCGGACTTGTTAGGCCGCGCGCAGCGCGGGGAAATCGAAAACACCCACGCCCGGATGGTGGAAGACATGGAGCGCGAACTTTACACCCGCGCCATCCAAGTGTCCCAAGGCAACCAGGCCAAAGCCGCCCGCTGGCTGGGCGTGACCCGCACCACCATGCGGGAGAAACTGGCCCGCTTCGGCTGGCGTGCCGCCGGCGAGACACCGGAACAACCCGCCAACCCCTGAGATCCGCCTATGACCTGGCTGCAATGGGCGGAAGCCCTGAGCTACATCGTGACGGTGTTTGGCCTGCCACTGGCCATTCTTGTGTTTATGTATGAGCAGCGACGCGAGCGGCAGGGCGAAGAGGAGGAGATTTATCAGCGACTCTCCGACGAATACACCGGCTTTCTCAAACTCGTGCTCAACAACCCGGACCTGCAATTGCTGCGCAAGGGCGCGCCGGAGCAGCCGCTGACCGACGAACAGAACGAGCGCAAGCTCGCCATCTTCAACATCCTCGTCTCCCTGTTCGAGCGCGCCTACCTGCTGGTGTTCGAGGAAAAGATGGACCGGCAGACCCAGCGCCTGTGGCTCTCCTGGGAGGACTACATGCGCGAGTGGTGTCGCCGGAAAGATTTCCGCGACGCCCTGCCGGAATTGCTCGGAGGCGAGGACGAGGATTTCCGCGCGCACATCCAGAAAATCGCCGACGCCGAGGCGGCTGAAGGCAAGTGAGAGCCGCTACATTCGGGCTGCGCCTCTGAGTTCCTGCAACTGGCCAGCCACCGGCCACAGGTGGCTTCCGGCGCATCACCGCAGGTCGCCTTCCAACCGCAGGCAAGGCACGCAAACCGTTGCCGCCCTGCCGACGGTTGATTCTCGCTCGCGGTGGCACGAGGCCAGCTAAACCGCACCAGTTGAATCCGCGCCTCACTGTTGGGCGCACGCATGGGAAAACCGAACCGCTGAACAACATGATAGAAATGATCCTCTGGATAGCCGCCGCGCTCGTGCTCTTGTTCTTCGGGGCGGAGTGGCTCGTGCGCGGCAGCTCGGCGCTGGCGTTGCGCCTGGGCATCACGCCGCTCGTCATCGGGCTGACGGTGGTGGCGTATGGGACGAGCATGCCGGAAATGGTCGTCAGCACCGTGGCGGCGCTGAAAGGCCAGGGCGACATTGCGGTGGGCAACGTGGTCGGCTCAAACATTTTCAACGTCTGCGTCATCCTCGGCCTGTCCGCGCTCGCGTTGCCGCTCCAGGTCAAACTGCAACTCATCCGCCTGGATGCTCCCCTTATGCTGGGCGCGTCGTTGGTATTCGTCGTGATGTTCCGGGATTTTCACATCTCCCGGCCTGAAGCCGGGTTGTTGCTGGCCGGCATCGTCGCCTACACCGTGGGCAGCGTCGTGCTGGCGCGCAAGGAGGTCAGCGCCGAAGTCCGGGAGGAGTTCGCCGAGGCCGTCCCGCGCCCGAAAGGCAAACCGTGGCGCGACCTGCTGCTCATCCTCGGCGGTCTGGCGGTGCTGGTGATCGGTTCGCGGCTGCTCGTGACCAACGCGGTCGAACTGGCCCGGCTGCTCGGCATCGGCGAAGCCGTCATCGGCCTGACCATTGTGGCCGCTGGCACAAGCATGCCGGAGCTGGCCACGTCCGTCGTCGCGGCGTTTCGGAAACAGGCGGACATCGCCATCGGCAACATCGTTGGCTCGAATCTCTACAACCTTCTGGCGATCGTCGGTGTCTCGGGATTGCTCGCGCCGCTGGATGCGCCCGGCATCCGGATGCTCGACCTTTATGTGATGCTGGGAACGTCCGTCGCGCTGCTGCCGCTGATGTGGTCCGGCTTCGTGCTGAAACGCTGGGAGGGCGCGCTCCTGTTGGCGGCTTACGGTGGTTACCTCTATGTGCTCTGGCCAAAGTAAATTCGGCCGCGCTTCGCAGGCGGCGACGCCCGTCCGTTTCGCAGGCGTCGCCGGGCGCGTGGCGTTCTTCGCCGCGCTCTGGTGGCTGCTCACCGGGGGCGACGCGCCTTCGTGGATTGTGGGCGGGCCGGTCGTGCTGGCGGCGGCGGCGTTGAGCGCGCGGCTGCGGCCGGAGCGGGCGTGGCGGTGGCGGCTCGCGGGCGTGTTGCCGATGGCGTGGTTTTTCCTGCGCGAATCCGTGCGCGGCGGCTTCGACGTGGCGCGGCGCGCGTTGCGGCCCAGCCTGCCGTTGAATCCCGGCATGCTCCGCTTCAACACGCGATTGCCGGACGGTTCGGGGCGGCTGTTTTTTACCGCGCTCATCAGCCTTCTGCCGGGCACGCTCGTGGTCGCCAGCGAGGGAGCGGTGTTGGAGATTCATGCGCTCGACGCCGGCCCGGGCGCGGAAAGTGAACTGCGCGCGCTGGAGGAACGAGTGGCCGGGCTGTTCGGCGTCGAACTGAACGCCTCCGGGGAGGCGACTTCGTGAGCGAATTCTGGTGGGCCATTGCGCTCGTGCTGCTCCTGACCATCGTGGCCGGCGTGGTCTATGTCACGACGCGGCGCGGCGGCGTGGATGCGATGCTTGCGGCGCTGCTGTTCGGCACGACGGGCGTCGCCTTGGTCCTGGTGCTGGGCCGGGCGCTGGACCTGGGGCGGGCGGTGGACATCGCGCTGGCGCTCGCCCTGCTCGCGGCGGTGCTGGGCGTGACCTTCGTGCTGCGCGGCTGGCCGGAAGACGACACGGACGAGAACCCCGAACCATGAACGCCCTGGACTATTTGAAATTCGCCCTGCTGGCGGTCGCGCTGTTTTTCTTCATCGCGGGCACGGTGGGGCTGCTGCGTTTTCCCGACCTCTATTGCCGGCTGCACGCGCTGACGAAGGCCGACAACGTGGGCCTGGGATTCCTGGTGCTGGCGTTGATGCTGGACGCCGCGAGCTGGCAGGAGGTCTTCAAGCTGGGTCTGATCTGGGTGATGGTGCTCGCGGCCAGCACAACCGTTTGCTTTCTCATCGCCAACGAAGCCCGCCGCCGCGGACGTTCACCACTGACAGGGAGGGGCGCATGATGGCGCAGGTCTTCGATGCCGTGCTCGTGTTCACAATGGTCTGGCTCGCCTGGCGGTCGCTGGCGGATCGCGACCTGTTCCGCGCCGTGCTGAAGTTTGTCGCTCTGGGTCTGCTGCTGGCGGTGGCGTGGGTGCGGCTGCGCGCCCCGGACGTGGCGCTGGCCGAAGCCGCCGTGGGCAGCGCGCTCACGGGCGCGCTCATTCTCTCCGCGCTGGCGCGGATGAAACGCCGCGAGGCGGACGCGGCGAAACCAAACTCGGAGAAGCAACCATGAAACTCCGCTGGCTCAACGGCAGTCTCTCCGTCGCGCTGCTGGCGCTGCTTGGCTGGGCGGTGCTGGCGCTGCCGCCCACGCCGCGCGGGCTGACCGGGCCGGCACTGGCCGAGTTGCCCAACAGCGGAGTGACTAATCCGGTCACGGCGGCGCTGTTGAACTATCGCGGCTACGACACGTTGCTGGAAGTCGCCGTCTTTCTGCTGGCGCTCGTCGGCGTGTGGTCGCTGCGCGAGGGCCGCTTGATGCGGGTGGACCTGAACGCGCGTCCGCTCCTGCTTTCCCTGCTGCGCCTGGTGCTGCCGGTGCTGGTGGTCGCCGGTGGTTATCTCTTGTGGATTGGCGCGTTCGCGCCCGGCGGGGCGTTCCAGGGCGGCGCGCTGCTGGGCGGGGCGTTCGTGCTGCTGCTCCTTGCGGGACTGGGCGGGAACGCGCTGAAGCATGAAGGCTGGCTGCGGCTCGGGCTGGCGCTTGGGCTGGCTGTGTTCGCGGGCGTCGGCGGCGGCGTGATGCTGCTGACGGGCGGACTGCTCGAATACCCGCGCGCTTCCGCCGGGAGCTGGATTCTGGCCATCGAAGCCGCCGCGCTCCTTTCGATCGGTCTGACCTTCGGGGGACTGTTCCTCGGCGGGCGGCCGGTGGCGGAAGGCGACGCGCCGCCGAACCCGGAAAGGGCTGCGCATGATTGACGAACATCACACGATCTACCTGCTGGCGGGCGCGGCGTTGTTCGTCCTCGGCTTCCACGGGCTGATGTCCCAGCCGCATCTCCTCAAAAAAATCCTGGCGGTGAACATCATGAGCAGCGGCACGGCCTTGGTGTTCATCGCGCTGGCGGCGCGCACGCCGGGAGATGTGCCCGATCCGATTCCACATGCGATGGTGCTGACGGGCATCGTCGTGGCGGTGTGCGCGACGGGTCTGGCTCTGGCGCTGGCCGACCGCGTGCAGGCGGCCAACGGCAAAGCGGAGCTGGATGACACGGACGACAAGGAGGGCGGCTCGTGACTCCGTCTGCCGCTCTGGCGATACTGATCCTCGGTCCGTTGGCCGGGGCGGTGCTGACCTTTGCCCTGCCCCGGCGCGGGCGCTGGCTGGCGTTTGTCGTCGCGGCGGTCACGGCCTGGAGTGCGGTGGCGCTGGCGCGGCACGTTCACGGCGGGGGAACGGTCCGGCATCTGATGGGAGGCTGGGGCGCGCCACTGGGCATTGACCTGCGGGCCGACGGCCTGGCTGCATGGTTGTTGCTGGTCGCGGCGGGCGTGAGTTTCGCCGTGATGCTTTACGCGCCGCGTTACTTCATGCCGACACCGGCCCACGCCGACACTGGCGCGACGCACCGGCAGAAATATTTCTGGCCGCTCTTCCTCTTTCTGTGGGCGGCGTTGAACGCGCTGTTTCTTTCGGCGGACATTTTCAACCTCTACGTGACGCTCGAACTGCTGGGCTTCGCGGCGGTCACGCTGGTGGCTTTGGCGGGCGGGCGGGCGGCGCTCAACGCGGCCCTGCGTTACCTGTTCGTCAGTCTGGCGGGGTCGCTGTTCTACTTGATGGGCGTGGCGCTGGTGTATGGCGCGCACTCGACGGTGGACCTCACCCTGCTCGCGCAGCAGGTGCAGCCCGGCCCGGTGTCGTGGACGGCGCTGGCGCTGATGACCGCCGGCCTGATGATGAAGGCGGCCGTGTTTCCGATGCACTTCTGGCTGCCGCCCGCCCACGCCCACGCGCCCGCCCCGGTCAGCGCGCTGCTCTCGGCGCTGGTGGTGAAGGGCGCGTTTTATATTTTGCTGCGGCTGTGGTTTGAGGCGTTCGGCCACGTCGTGACCCCGGCGGCGGGGCAGTGGCTTGGAGCGCTCGGGGCGGCGGCGATTCTCTGGGGTTCGGTGCTGGCGCTGTTTCAGTCGCGGCTGAAGTTGTTGATCGCTTACTCGACGGTGGCGCAGCTCGGCTATCTGCTTTTGGTTTTCCCATTGGCGGCAAACCCGGGCGGCTTCAACGCGTGGGGCGGCGCGCTGCTGCTTCTGGCGGCGCACGCCTGCGCGAAGACGGCGCTGTTTCTCGCCGCAGGCAACCTGCTCCACGCCGCCGGGCACGACCGCATCAAGGATCTCGGCGGGCTCGCCCCTGTGCTGCCGTTGACGGTGACCACCTTCGCCCTCGCGAGCGTGAGTCTCATCGGCCTGCCGCCGAGCAGCGGCTTTGTGGGCAAATGGCTTCTGCTCAATTCGGCGTTGAGCCAGGGTCAATGGTGGTGGACCGCCGTCATCCTCGTGGGCGGACTGCTGGCGGCAGCCTACACCTGCCGTGTGTTGCTCCACTTTTTCACCAATGCGGACCAAGCGTCGAGCGCGACGCCGGTGCCAGCTGTGATGGAATGGACTGCGCTGTCGCTGGCGCTGCTCGCCGTGGTGCTGGGCCTGGCGGGGAGCTGGCCATTGGAGTTGCTGCGCGCGGGCGCGCCCGTGACCGGCCCGGTGCTCATGGGAGGACCGGGGCCATGAACCTGAACGGCGCATTGTTGCTCGGCATTCTGTTCAGCTCGTTCGTGACGGGACTGGTCATCTTTTACCTCAAGGAGGAGAGCCGCCGGCTGCGCACCTGGCTGAACCTGCTGGGCGCGGGGTCGAAACTCGTCCTGGTCCTGGCGTTGTTGCGGGGAGTGGCTGGCGGCCAGTCCTACGAGTTTCGCTGGACGATGGCGTCGGGCCTTGAGTTCGCCCTCGGCGCGGATGCGAACGCGTTGCTGTTCGTCACGCTCTCGGCCGTGCTGTGGTTTCTCACCACGCTTTACGCGATCGGCTATCTTGAAGACTCGCCGCATCGGGGCCGGTTCTTCGGTTTTTTCAGCCTATGCGTGAGCGCGACGACGGGACTGGCGCTGGCGTCGAACCTGGTGACGTTTCTCATCTTCTTCGAATTGCTCACCATCTCGACCTATCCGCTGGTGGTGCATCGCGGCACGGCGAAGACCATGCGGGCCGGCGCGGTTTATCTCGCCTACACGCTGGGCGGCGGCGCGGTGTTGCTGCTGGCGGTGGCGTGGTTGCAGAGTATTGCCGGGCCGGTGGACTTCACCGAGCGCGGCGCGCTGGCGGGCGTGGCGGTGTCGCATCGGGGCGAACTGCAAATCATCTTCCTGCTCTTCATCGTCGGACTGGGTGTGAAGGCCGCCTTGGTGCCGCTGCACGGATGGCTGCCCAAGGCGATGGTGGCGCCCGCGCCGGTGAGCGCGTTGCTGCACGCCGTGGCGGTGGTGAAGGCGGGCGCGTTCGGCATCGTGCGCGTGGTGTATGACGTTTATGGCGTGAAGACCGCCGAGGAGTTGGATGTGTTGAGCCCGCTGGCCTGGGCGGCGGCGTTCACCATCGTGTATGGCTCGGTGCGCGCGCTTTATCAGGACGAGCTAAAGAAGCGGCTCGCTTACTCCACGATCAGCCAGGTGTCCTACATCATTTTGGGCGTGGCGATCTTCGGGCCGCTGGCGACTGTCGGCGGGATCGTGCATCTCGTGCATCAGGGCATCATGAAAATCACGCTGTTCTTCGGCGCGGGCAATTACGCCGAGACGCTGGGCATTCATCGCGTGAGCGAAATGAACGGCGTGGGCCGGCGCATGCCGTGGACGACCGCCGCCTTCACCGTCGGCGCGATGGGAATGATCGGCATTCCGCCGCTGGCTGGCTACGTCAGCAAGTGGTATCTGCAACAAGGCGCGGCGCAGGCTGGCGATGAATGGGTGGCACTGGTGCTGGGCGCGAGCAGCCTGCTCAACGCCGCGTATTTCCTCCCGATTCTTTATCGCGCCTATTTCCTCCCACCGCCGGAGAAATGGCCCGCCGAGCACCGTTTCGGCAAATGGGAAACGCACTGGATGCTGCTGCTGCCGATGCTGGTCACGGCGGCACTCGTCATCTATGCGGGCGTTTTTGCGGAATCGCCTTTCAGCCCGCTGGCTTGGGCGAAGGTCATCATGCGCCGGGAATACGAACCATGAGCGCCGCTGTTCTCACTCAATTCCTGCTGCTCGCCGCCGTCCTCGCGCCGGTGGTGACGGCGCTCGCACTGGTGTTCCCGCGCTGGCGCGCGACCGTGAAACGCTTCGCGCCGCTCGCCGCCGTTCCGGCGGTGTTGCTCGCGCTGTCCGCTCCGACGGATGCGAACGTCTCGCTGCCGTGGGTGCTGAAGCACGTCGTGCTCACGCTCGACGACGTCGGTCGCGTGTTCCTGGGTTTCACCAGCGTCCTGTGGCTGGCTTCGGCGTGGTATGCGCGGGGTTATCTGGCGAAGGACGCCGAGCCGGTTCGCTTTTGGGTGTTCTTCCTCGCCGCAATGGCCAGCAACTTCACACTCATTCTCGCCGCGGACATTCCCACCTTTTACGTCGGCTTCGCCGTGATGGGTTTTGCCTCCGCTGGACTGGTGCTGCATCGCGGCGACGCTGAGGCGGGGCGGGCGGGGCGCATTTACATGGCGCTGGCGATGATCGGCGAAGTGTTTTTGCTGACGGCCCTGTCGTGGCTCGCCGTGAAGGCGGGCACGACCGACATCCATGCGTTGCCGCCCGAAGCCTTCAGCCCGCTGGTGATCGGGCTGGTGCTCGTCGGCTTTGGCATCAAGGCGGGGGCGTTGTGCCTCCACTTCTGGCTGCCGCTGGCGCACCCGGCGGCTCCGGTGCCGGCCAGCGCGGTGTTGAGCGGGGCGATGATCAAAGCCGGACTGCTCGGTTGGCTGCGTTTCCTGCCGCTCGGCGATAGCGCCCTCCCGGAAATCGGGCTGACACTCGTGGCCATGGGGTTGGGCGCGGCCTTCCTCGGCGCGGTCGCGGGCGTGACGCAGAAGAATCCCAAGACCGTGCTCGCGTATTCGAGCATCAGCCAGATGGGAATCATCACGGTGGGGGTCGGCGCCGGTCTGGCGCATCCCCAAGCGTGGAGCGGTATTCTCGCCGCTGTGCTCGTGTATACCGTGCATCATGGGCTGGCCAAGGGCGCGCTGTTCCTCGGCGTCACCCTCGCGCACTCGGCCGACAGTCGCACGGCCGTGTGGTGGACACGCCTCGGATTGGTAATCCCGGCGCTGGCGCTGGCGGGCGCGCCTTTCAGCAGCGGTGCGGTGGCCAAGTTGGGGTTGAAAAGCGAAATTGCGTTTCTGCCGGGAGCGTGGGTGGACTGGGTGAGCTTCCTGCTTCCGCTGGCGGCCACCGGCACCACTTTGATGATGGCGCGCTTCCTCTGGTTGGTGTGGCCGCGAACAAATGCGGCCACCGAACCGTTTGCGGTCGGAACACGACTGCCCTGGGCGTTTCTCGTGGTGGCCGTTGTGGTGGGCGTGTGGCTGCTGCCCGGCACGCTCGCGTGGGTGCCGGAGAAGCTCACACCGGCGATGTTGTGGAAAGCCGCCTGGCCGCTGATCTTCGGCGGCGCGCTCGCGTGGCTGGGCGCGAAGGTGCAGGCGCGCTTCCCGGCTCGCCGCCACCACGGCATCCCGGCGGGAGACATGGTCGTGTGGTTCGAGAGGCTGGCCGCTCTGCTGCCCGGACCGGGCCGGTTGCCCGCCGAGCACCACGCGAGCGGGGAAGACTTGGAGCAATCCGCCCCGCGCGACAGCAACGCGATCTTTGCGCGGTGGCGGGAAACCGCCCTTCGCATCGAGCAAGGAGTGCGCAACTGGTCAGTGGCAGGCAGTGTCATCCTGCTCTTGCTCGCGGTAATGCTCTGGCTGTTGGCGGGCAACCGGCCATGACGCACGGCCGGGCGCGATGGCCGACCGCTTGGCGTCCAGGAATGTGCGAGCCGGGCGAATGCGTGTGGCCTGCCGCTGGCCACTAGTGGCTTCCCACTCGTCACCGCCATCCGCCATCCCGCAGCCGCCAAGGCGCGTAAGCTGTTGGCGTCCTGCTTCCGCTTGCGCCTCCCCATCGCTGGCATGAAGTCAGCTAAATGCTCTCGAATGAATCCGCGCCACCTATTCGCGCGAAACGCGAAAGAGCCAAACCGATGAAACAACCCATCATTTTGAAATCCTTCAGTGCCCTGTCGTTTGACTTGATCGTCCGGCACGCGCCGGTGCAGACAATGCATAGTCCGCCACCGCCACCGAAGCACCGGCTGGCATGCCCGCCCGACGGCGACCTGCCGGTCGCGGCCCGGCGGGTGGTGGATTCCACCGCGCCGAAACGACCGGGCGCATACTGGATCGCCGCCCACCGGTCGTGAACGGAAATGATCGGGCGGCCTGGGCTGCCTCAACTTCATCCGCGCAATGAGAAACAAAGTGCTCGTGTTCTTTGCCAACGCCCCGCCGTCGGTTCGGGAGATGTTGAATCGCATTCTGGAATCAGAGGATTATGAAGCCCGGTGGGCCGCCAGCGAACGGGAGGCGCTTGATCTTGCGCGCCAGCAACGCCCCGATTTGCTGCTGTTGGACTTCAACCGGCCACTCAGGCGCGCTTGGGACACCTTGGAGCGCCTGCAAGCCGTGAATGTTTCCGTCCCGGTCATCCTCATTACCGAACAAAGGATCGAATTCGATCGCGCGGTGGCGGGGCGCGTCGCCGCTTTCATTCGCAAGCCCTTTGAGGTGTCCACGCTGCTTCGCACGATGAGAGAGTTGCTCGACCCCTTGTCAGAGGCGGCCAAACCGGACGTGCTGAAGGAACGCGCTCAAATCCAGACCCGATGACTCCGCAGCCGTATAAAGTGCTGGTGGCCGATGATGATGCGTCAGTTCGCGAATCGCTGCGCAAGCTCCTGCATGGCGAGGGCTATCAGGTGGTGGCTGTGGCCAATGGCGCGGAGGCAGTGGAAGTCTTCCGGACGGAACAGCATCGGATTGACCTGTTGTTGGTAGACCTGAACATGCCGTCGAAGAACGGCTGGGCCACACTGGACCGGTTGATCGAAATCAATCCCTCCCTGCCGGTCCTCATCGTCACCGGACAGCCCAACCAATACGACATGGCGGAGGCGTCCGGAGTCAGCGGCCTGGTGGAAAAGCCGATTGATGTGCCGGCGTTGCTGCGGCTCATCCAGAAGCTGCTGGCCGGGCCGGTGGAGTCCCGGCTGCCGCCCACCGGCCAGCGGGAATTTCCTTTTGAACACCTGCGGGCGGCGGGCTACGCGTCGCGCTACTCGTGGACGGATCAGAACATCACTCCTCACCCCTACGGAGGACTGAACGAATGAAGCTGAACCGAAACCTGTGACAGCCGGGGTTGAGGCGAAGCGTCGCATGAAGAATCCAAGGATCAACATGCCAGAGGACAACCAGTTCGTCCGTCAGGTTCGCCGGTAAACAAACCTCCAAAACCAAATCGTGCCGAGCGCCCCGCAAATCGCCGCGCCGATGAAGTTCGCCTGCGGACTGACGCTCCAGAGCCACGCACCCAGGAACGAACCGAGCGTCACTATGCCATCGCGGATGAAGTAGTATGCGCCGTAGGTGCGGGCACGGAGTTCCGGCCGGGCCTGCGCAATGATGAGCGCCTTGCGGGCAGGTTCGCCAAACTCCTTCAAGCCGCGAATGACAAACGCCACCGCCAGCCACGCAAAGTTGTGCGCGAACAGCAACGTGAGCGGAAACAAAGTGAAGAAAAAGAAGGTGGCGAGCACAAACGGACGTTGCCCATGCTTGTCCGCCAGGTGCGCGACCGGGATGTAGCAGAGCATCGCCGTGAGCATCTCGATGGCGACGAGCCAGCCGAATTGTGCGGCGCTGAGTCCGCCGTGGTTCATTGCCCACAGAATCACGAAGGCGTAGGGCAATCGTTCACAGAAACGGATGAGGATGTCGCTGACCAGCAGTTCGCGCAGCGTCGGATTGAACGACCTGACCACGCCGGAGAATGAAACCTCTGCGCCGTCCGTCCCGGGTTCTTCCCCGGGCTTCGGTTCGACCATGAACCACTGAAACACTGCCGTGAGTGCGCTCAAGCCAATGCAGCCGAGCAGGGCGAACCGCACGCCCTGCTCCCAGCCGTAACGCGTGATGAGCCAACCGCCGAGGAGCGGGCCGACCATCATCGGCACGCGTCGGATCATGGATTGCACGCCGACGCCCATCGTGTGCCGGCTCTTGTCGAGCGAGGTGGCGACGACCGCGAACGTTGCAGGCAGCGACAGGGCGCTCCACGCGAGAAACAAGAACGCACCCAGCACCAATGCCAGCCAATGTTGCCACACCAACACCAGGACGTAGCCCGCCAGCGACAGCGCGTTGAACAAAAGGAGTGAACGGCGTTGTCCCCACCGATCCGTCAGCCAGCCGCCAGGCCACGCATAGACAGCCCCGAGCAGCGTTTGCAGCGCGTCGAACAGGCCAATGATGAGAACGCTCGCGCCGAGGGTTTCAAGATATTTGGGCGCGAAGCCAAGCCAGAGCCGTTCGCCAGTGCCAGCCAGCACGAGCGCCGCGAGCAGCAAAGTGGTGTTGCGTCGCAGCGCAAGATAGTCGGCAATGGAAGTGAGCCTGATCATGCGGAGACACGTTACGTCAGAGGACTCTTTGTCCACGAGCCACTTCTTGTGGTCCACGCTCACGCTCGGGAAGTCCGGCGTTGCGCCTGTCGCCGATGACCATGGTGGCAATGGCGCGTCCACTGGCATCCGCACAAACGAAAGCGACGAATCCAGCCTTTCACAGTCGTCGCCGCTTCCTCAACCCGCGCCTCCGAACGGCCAGAATCGTTCGACGGCCTGCGTCCCACCAAAGGCCAGCAGCGCGAAGAACCCTACGGTGGCGAGGAACAGAAATCCGCCGGCCAGGAAGCACAGGCCGTCGCGCTCCAGCGCGGCGGCAGCGAGCAGCAGAATCGTCCAGGCCGGCAGCGTGTTGCTGAACGGCACAGGCAGGGGCAGCAGCAGGAACACTCCGGCCAGCGCGATCATTGCCCCGGCCAGCCGGCGGTAAATAAATTGGTCGTGCAGGAACGCCAGGCGCGGGCGCAGAAACCATTCGAGGAAACGCACCACCCGGGTGGCGGCGCGCAACACCTTCCCCAGGAACTGCGGCGGCATCTGGCGCTGCAACAGCCGCTGCGGCAGCCACGGCTTTTTGCCCAAAGCCATGCGCGCGCCGATGAACAGCACGACCAGGCCGAACGGCACGGACAATCCCGGCAGCGGCAACGGCGTCAGAAACGGGAGCGAGATGAAGACCAGGAGCAGGTTGAAGCCGCGCCCTTGCGTGGTGTGGAGCAGGTCCGCCAGGCAAACGGGCCGCTGGTCGAACCGGGCGGCGAGTTCCTCCAGTTCACGGGAGAATTTGGGGCGCGTCGTGGCCGGAGGCCGGACCTCCGCCGTGTCCACCGGCTGCGCTGCCTCGCTCGCGGGCGGGGTCTCGCCCGGCGTGGCGTCCGGTAACTTGGGTTTGTCACTGGTCACAAAAACTTGGTCTTCGTTGATAACTTGCCCGGTAGCGCAGTCACCGAGCCGTGGCGACTCGGGTTGGCCGCAACCCCAGCGCAAAGGCGCTCAAAACTTTTCCTGGCGCAACACGCGCACGTCGGTCTCATAAGCAATCATGGCGAAATGCGGGAAGAAATCCCGCTGCAACCGCGTCAGCAACCGCTCCGCCACGGCGGGCGTGACGATGACTTCGATTTGAATGTTGGCGAACTCCTCGATGTCGGCCACGCGAGAACCGCGCGCGCCCGCGCCCTCCACGGCGAACAACGTGTAACCGTGCGCGCCTTCCTCCGCGAGCAACCGCGTCAGGCGTTCGCGCGCCAGCGCTTCGCCGACAATCGTCACGAGCTTCATCGGATGAGTCTTCATGGTGTCTTTACTGTGCCGGGCCAAACCACCAGCGGGCGACTTCATAATACAACGGCAACCCCAGCGTCACGTTGAACGGGAACGTGATGGTCAGCGCCGAAGTCAGATACAGCGTGGGATTCGCCTCCGGCAACGACAGCCGCATCGCCGCCGGCGCGGCGATATACGACGCGCTCGCCGCCAGCACGCCCAGCAGCATCGCGCCGCCCAGACTTAACCCGACCGCCTTGCCCAGCATGATACCCAGCACGCCATGAATCATGGGCATCACCACGCCGAACACGACGAGAAAAAGCCCGACCTTCCGCAGGTCTCCGAGCCGCCGCGCGGCGACCATGCCCATCTCCAGCAAAAACAGCGCGAGCACGCCCTGAAACGGTGTCACAAAAAATCCCGCCGTCGCATCCAGGCCACGCTGCCCGCACAGGAAGCCCACCAGCAACGAGCCAAGCAGCAGAAACACGCTGCGGCCCAGCAACGCCTCGTGCAGCGCGAGTCGCATCACTGCGTTGAAGGGCGAGCCTTGCCGTCGCTGGGCCAGTTTGCCGAGCATCACGCCGACAATGATGGCCGGCGATTCCATCACCGCCAGAAACGCGCTGGCGTAAGGCTCGAACGGCTGCCGCAGTTCCGTCAGGAAATTGACCGCCGCGATGAACGTCACCGCGCTCACCGACCCGTAGTGCGCGCCGATGGCAGCGGCATCCACCGCCGGCAACTTGCCGACAAACCGCAGAATGGGATACGTCCAGAGCGGAATCAACGCCCCGAGCGCCATGGCCGCCAGCGCCGGCAACCAGACCGCGCCAAGGCCGGCCGCGCTCACCGCCACGCCGCCCTTGAACCCGATGGCGACGAGCAGATAAATCGTCAGGCCGAGGTAAAGCGGCTCGGGAAAACGCAAATCGCTTTTCACCACGGCGGCGACGATGCCGAGCACGAAGAACAGGATGGCCGGTGAAGCCAGGTTGATGCGGATGCTTTCGAGAATGTCCATGCGAAATCAGGCGTTGAGCGACCGGTTCTTGGCGCGCGACTCCCGCGCCAGGCACGCCATGAACTCCAGCAGACGTTGCTGAAGCGCGGCATCGCTGGCAGCCAGAATCTTCACCGCGAGCAGCCCGGCGTTGCGGCCATTGCCGATGGCCACGGTGGCGACCGGCACGCCTGCCGGCATTTGCACAATCGAGAGCAGCGAGTCCAACCCGTTGAGCGCCTTGCTCTGCACAGGCACGCCGATGACCGGCAACGGCGTGTGACTGGCGACCATGCCCGGCAAATGCGCCGCGCCGCCCGCGCCGGCGATGATGACCTTCAGCCCACGCGCTGCCGCCGTGCGCCCGTAACGCGCCATGTCCATCGGCGTGCGGTGCGCCGAAACCACGCGCGCCTCGCAAGGCACGCCAAACTCGGCACAGGCCTCGGCCGCCAGCTCCATCGTGGGCCAGTCGGAATCGCTGCCCATGATGATGCCGACCAAGGGCGGCGGCGCAGGGTGGGGTTTGTTGCGGGGCGGTGGCGTTTCGGCTTTTGCGGGTCGTTTCATGGGTTGCGGCAAGCGTCTATGGGTTCAAGTCCAGATCGGTGACCGCGCCGAGCGAGGCGCTGGAGACGTGGTCGGCAAATCGGGCCAGCACGCCCCGGGTGTAGCGGGGCGCGGGTTTCGTCCACGCCTTGCGGCGCGCTTTGAGTTCTTGGGCCGGAATTTCCAACGTCAATTCGCGTCTATCGGCGTCAATGGCGATGGTGTCGCCGTTCTTCACGAGCGCAATCGGGCCGCCGACGTAAGCCTCGGGCGTCACGTGGCCGACGACGAAGCCGTGGCTGCCGCCGCTGAAGCGGCCGTCGGTGATGAGCGCGACCTCATGACCGAGTCCCTTGCCCATGATGGCGCTGGTGGGCGAAAGCATCTCTCTCATGCCCGGTCCGCCTTTCGGCCCTTCGTAGCGGATCACCACCACATGACCCTTCCTGACCTTGCCGCCGAATATGGCTTTGAGCGCGTTTTCTTCCCCATTGAACACGATGGCCTTGCCCGCGAAACGCAATCCCTCCTTGCCGGTGATCTTTGCCACCGCGCCTTCGGGGGCGAGGTTGCCTTTGAGGATGACGAGGTGGCTGTCCTTTTTGATGGGGTTGTTCAGCGGGCGGACGATGGTCTGGCCGTCGGGGTAGGGTTTCACATGCGCGAGGGTTTGCGCGAGGGTCTGGCCGGTGACGGTGAGGCAGTCGCCGTGGAGCAGGCCGGCGTCGAGCAGCGTCTTCATCAGCGGGCGGATGCCGCCAATGGCGACCAGTTCGCTCATCAAATGTTTTCCGCTTGGTTTCATGTCCGCGAGCACCGGCACACGTTTGCCGAGGCGCGTGAAGTCGTCGAGGCCGAGCTTGACGCGCGCGGCGTGGGCCATCGCCGGCAGGTGCAGCACGGCATTGGTCGAACCGCCGAGCGCGATGACGATGGTGATGGCGTTCTCGAAGGCTTTCTTCGTGAGGATGTCCAGCGGGCGCAAGCCGGTCTGGAGCATCCGCACGACGCACGCCCCGGCGCGGCGGCAATCGTCTTTCTTGGCGGGCGAGACGGCGTTTTGCGCGGAGCTGTTGGGCAGGCTCAGGCCGAGCGCTTCGATCGCGCTGGCCATCGTGTTGGCCGTATACATCCCGCCGCACGAGCCCGGGCCGGGAATGGCGCATTGTTCGACGGCGCGCAGACCAGGCTCGTCCAGTTTGCCCGCAGCGTGCGCGCCCACGGCTTCGAAGACGGAGACGATGTCGAGCTTGCGGTCGGGATTGGCGGTCAAGCAGCCGGGCAGGATCGTGCCGCCATAGACGAACACCGCCGGTCGGTTCAACCGCGCGATGGCGATCATCGCGCCCGGCATGTTCTTGTCGCAACCGCCGAGGGCGACGAAGCCGTCAAATCCCTGGCAGCCGACCACGGTCTCGATGGAGTCGGCGATGACCTCGCGCGAAACGAGGGAGTATTTCATGCCTTCCGTGCCCATCGAGATGCCGTCGGAGATGGTGATGGTGTTGAAGAGGACGGCCTTGCCACCCGCCTCGTTCGCACCCGCCTCGGCTTCGCGCGCGAGTTGGTCAATGTGCATGTTGCAGGGTGTGACCATGCTCCACATGGAGGCGATGCCGATGATGGGTTTGGCGAAGTCCTCGGGCTTGAAGCCCACCGGATAGAGCATGGCGCGGCTGGGGGCGCGGTGCGGGCCATCCAGCATGATGGCGGAGTGCGGTCGTGGCGATGTGGCGGCGGGTTTTGTCATGGCAGTTTCTCGTTCAAGGGCCGAATCGGATGCAGGCGGCGGCGCGTTGGGCAATGGCCAGCGCTGCGTCGGGGGTCGCGCCAAGCGCGGTGACGTGGCCCATCTTGCGGCCAGGAGCACTGCGGGTCTTGCCGTAGATGTGCAGGTGCGCACCCTCCACGCGCAACGCTTCGGCCAGACCTTGCGGTGTCCCAGGGCCGTCGGCGCTCGCCAGCAGATTGACCATGACGGCGGCGGGCGCGCGCATCGCGGGCAAGCCCAGCGGCCAGCCGAGCACGGCGCGGACGTGATTCTCGAATTGGGAACACACGCAGGCTTCGATGGTGTAATGGCCGGAGTTGTGGACGCGCGGCGCGATTTCGTTGATGAGGAGTTGACCGTCTTCCACCAAAAACATTTCCACGCCAAAGCTGCCGACCGCACCGACGGATTCCACGGCACGACGAGCCATTGCGGCGGCGCGTTCCGCGATTGCCGGCGCGACGGGCGCGGGCGCAGACACAACATGGCATACATGATTCCGCTGCACGGTTTCCACCACGGGATAGGTGACGACCTCACCGTTGACGCTGCGCGTGACGATGACGGCCAGCTCTTTGGCGAACGGACAGAATACTTCGGCAAACAGCGGGTTGCCATAATGGCCGCCCAGTTTGTGCCAGGCCGCTTCGAGGTCCGCGAGGGAGCGCAAGGTCGCGTTGCCTTTACCATCGTAAGCGTTGCGCCGCGCTTTGAGCAGGAGGGGCAGTCCCCACTCCCCGGCGAGCGAGGCCACATCCTCCATCCGCTCCACGGCGCGCATCCGGGGCACAGGCAGGCCGGCTTCGGCGAGCGTTTGTTTTTGAACGAGCTTGTCCTGAATGAGCCGCATCGTGCCGGAGGACGGCCAGAGCGCATAGCCGTTCTGCTCCAGCACGGCCAGCGCGCCGGCGTCCACGAATTCATTTTCCAGCGTGACCACGTCCGTCAGCGCCGCAAGTTCGAGCAACGAGTCCGGTTCGTCCCAATCGCCAAGGAGTGTGCGGGCGGCGACGCTGCCGGCGGGAAACTCCGCCTGCCGTTCCAGAATCACCACCTTGCAGCCGAGTTGCGCCGCCGCTTGCGCGGTCATCTTGGCAAGCTGCCCGCCACCAACGATGCCCAAGGTGATGGCGTCAGGCCGTGTGGCCGGCGAACGAGAGACGGCGGCTGACGCGCTCCCGATGGCGCTCGCGGCAGGCTGTGGCGCGGGCCGACAATCGGCTGCGCCGCGTTCGTGCATTCCGGTGGCGTTCATGCGCGCCTCCCTTCCGGGAATGTCCGCAGCAGTTCAAATTGTCCCGCCGCCGGGTTGAAGGCGAAGAGTTCCCCGGTCGCCGTTTTGAAGAACCAGCCATGAAGGCGGAGCGCGCCTTCGTCCAAGCGCTCCCGGACGAAGGGATAGGTGGGGAGATTCTCCAACGAAATGAGCACGCTCTCCAGTTCCGCCGCCCGCTGGCGCTCGGCGTTGTCGGTCAAATGGGCGTAGCGCGACTGGATCAAATCGCGAAGCGGGGCAGTCTGTGCCAGCCACCAGGTCAGATTGGCCTGGTGTGCTCCGGGGAGCGAACCGCGCAAGAGCGTCGCCATCGCGCAGCAGCGGGAGTGACCACAAACCACGAGGTCGGGGACGCGCAGAACGCGCACCGCATAGTCGAGGGTGGCGGCAAGGGAATCGTCGTCGCCTTTGGCAACGGCGTTGGCGGGCGGGACAAACGTGCCCAGCCCGCTGGCAAAACAGAATCCGGCCGGGTTGCCTTCCGTCAGGCGTTCGGCCAGCAGCCCGGCGTCCGCGCAGGTGACGAGCAGCGCGGGCGAACGCGGTTCATTGCGCGAGGGCCGGTCGAGCAGTTCGCGGGATGCGCCGAAGGTCTCGCGCCGAAAGTGGTGAAGGTTTTCAAGGACTGGTTGCATGGTCTTAATGCGAAGCGTCGCCTTGCCCGTTTTCGCGCGGCTGCCCGCCGCGCGCGCACCGCCGCCGCACCGCCGCCAGTTGCTCCTGCAATTCCCGGGCCTGCCGCTCCAGCAGTTTCAATTCGTCCTCCACGGTCGCCGCGCCGCCCTCGGCCGCGTGCCGCGCGCGGTCGCGTTCTTCCATCTCCGCGTGCATTTCGGACATGCTGTTGAGGACGATGCCGATGAAGAGGTTCAGGATGATCATCGTGCCGAACACGATGAAGGTGACGAAATAGAGCGCGACCTTGAAGGCGGGCACATGTTCGATGGCGCGGTTGAAGATGTCGCCCCAGTTGTCGAGCGTCACGATACGGAACAGCGTGAACAAAGCCGCAGGCAACGTGCCGAAGTCCTGCTTGTCTGCTTGTCCGAACCAATGCACGCCCGCCACCGCATAGATGTAGAAGAGCAGCGCCAGCAGCAGGCTGACGTAGCCCATCGCGGAGAGGCTCTTGAGCAGCGCACCCACCAGGAGTTGCAGCTTAGGCAGGGCGCTGACCAGGCGCAGCAACCGCAGCACGCGGGCCAGCCGCAGCACCGCGGCGAACGGCCCGCCCACCGGCAGGAGACAGAACACAACGATGAGGAAATCGAACACGTTCCAGCCATCGCGGAAGAATGCGAGCGGCCGGCGTCCGTGCGCCACGAGCTTGAGCACGATTTCCACGACGAAGATTCCGATCACGACGGCATCGAGCGTTTGCAGCAGCGCGCCGTGCCGCGCCCGGAGCATCGCGCTCGTCTCCAGCCCGGCCAGCACGCCGCCCAGCAGGATGACCACGATGATGAAGGCGCGGAACGGCCTGGACTCGACGAGACTCTTGGCTAATCCGGTCATGGTCATTCAGAAGGGTTCACCACCGGCTTGATCGCCGGCGTGACTGACGTTCCGGCTTTTCTTGGCCGCAGCCAGGAAGCCACGACGGAAACCGCGAGCACCGTCAGGATCACGCCCAGCGAGATGAACGTGTCAATCTTGTAGGGCGAGTGCGACAACAGCATCTTCACGCCGACAAACGCCAGCACCACGCCGAGGCCAATCTTGAGGTAATGGAACTTGTCCATCACGCCAGCCAGGGCGAAATAGAGCGAACGCAGCCCGAGGATGGCGAAGACGTTCGAGGTATAGACGATGAACGGATCGGTCGTGACGGCGAAGATGGCCGGGATGCTGTCCACGGCGAAGATCAAGTCGGTGAACTCGACCAGCAGCAGCACCACGAACAGCGGCGTGGCCATGCGGATGCCGTTCTCGCGGACGAAAAAGCGGTCCTCGCGATAATCACTGGTCACGGGCATTAGGTTTTTGAACCACTTCACCACGGGGTTGCGCTCGGGATGAATCTCCTCCTCGCGCTTCACGATCATCTTGATGCCGGTGAGGATCAGGAACGCGCCAAAGACGTAAATGATCCAGGTGAACCGGGTGATGAGCGCCACACCCGCCCCGATCATGACGGCCCGCATGACGAGCGCGCCGAGGATGCCCCAGAACAGAACCTTGTGCTGATACTTCAGCGGCACGGCGAAATACGAGAACAGCAGCGCGAACACGAAAATGTTGTCCACACTCAACGACTTCTCGATCAGGTATCCGGCAAAGAACTCCAGCGCCTTTTGCGAGCCGGCATAGTGCCACACTCCGGCATTGAAAAGCAGCGCCAGCGCCACCCACACCGCCGTCCAGGCGAGCGATTCCCTGAGCGAGACCGCGTGCGCCTTGCGGTGAAAGACGCCGAGGTCGAGCGCCAGCATCGCCAGCACAAACACGGTGAAGCCGATCCAAAGCCAGAGTGTTCCGATTGTTTCCATTGAGTGTTCCTGACGGGTCGTGGTTCATCGCCGTGGCGGCGCTATTGCCCGCGAATGAGCGGCAGCAACTGGCTGACGTTCACCGAGCCGGCCTTCTGTTGAATCTCACCCGCGTAACGCGAGTGCATCGAGCGGGCCTGCTCCGTGAGTGAGCCAAACGTCGAGCGCAGTTCGATGGCCGAGAGCTTGCGTCCGCCCGCATAGTATTGCTGGGCGAGCCTGCCCAGCGCCCACGTCGTCGCGAACGACATCACCGAACTGGTGGCTTGCTTGCCCACGGTCTTGAGCATTCCGCCGCCCACCTTGCCCAGCAGTCCGCCCAGCAGTTTTCGCGCGTAGCCCTCCAGCACCTGCGAACTCAAGCCCAGCCCCGCCGCCGCCAGCAGTTCCTTGATGTGGCCGCGTCCGAGTTCGTGCCCGTAACTCTTGCCGACGCGATAAACCATCTTCATCTGCAACGGCACGATGGCCATCGTCGCCAGTGATTCGGGGAGCAACTCCAGCGCGCCGTTCAGGATGGCGTAGTTCAGGACCATCTTGTCCACCTGCGCGTCCACAGCCGCAGGTTGAGTCGCCAGCGCGGCGGCGATGACCGGCGGCGCGGGCGTGAGGTCCGCCAGCGGCTCGACGGCGAGGGCTTCGGCGGCGCGATCCACGGCCGCCGTTGCCTTCTCCTCCAGCTTGAATTCGCGGCGCAGCCCGGCCAGGAACGTCTTCTCCGCGTCCGACTGCGCGCCATCCGCGTCGCAAACGCACACGGCCATTTCGTAGGCCAGTTGGCGGAGTTCTGGCGATTGGAGCGCCGCGGCGGCCTGCGCGGGCGTCACCTGTTTCAGCAGCACCCGCTGGTAAATCGCGGCGGGTTGCACGTCCGCATGGGGCAGGTTTTCGGCGATGCGTTTGAGTTCAGCGCGCTCGGCGTCGTGCTTCGCGCCGTCGGCAAACGCCGCCATCAGCGCCAGGGTGAGAATGGATTCTTGTTCAATGGGTGTCATGGTTCTTCAGGTGTGTTTTCAGGCTGCTCCTCATCCCCAACCGAATTCCTTGATGTCCATTTTCCACGTGTCATCGGTGACGAGGAGCATTCGGTCGTTCAATTCGTAGCGAACTTTCTCCAGATCCACCGCGGGCGGCACGACGTTCACAATGAGCGTGCCGTCGGTGAGGGAAAAGATTTTCGTGCGCTTGTCCGGTCGCTTCACGAACAAATGGTTGCTCAAATCATCAATGACGAAAACGTAGCCCGTGGCCCGGGCCACTCCCTGTTCGCAGTCCTCGATTTCGCCGATAAAGTGGCGGCGAACATCCTTGTCAAAGAGTCGCCGGTGGATCACGTGGACTTTCTCACCGGGCTTGAGAATGGAAGATTTCATATCAGTTCGTCGGTCGGCCGGACACTGGATGCCGCTTCCCTGGTGAGTTTGCAGGTTGGTTTCTCGCTTGAGCGGAATCGGGCGCGTTGCCGTTGAGCGTCCCCAGTGCGCGATTTCGCGCGAGCAAGGCCAGCATTCCCAGCGTGGTGGCCCACATGCAGGTGATCAACGTGGCCGCGAACCATTTCTCCGATTGTCCGTCGGCGAACGCCATCCACCCGACAATGGATCGCCAGGTGAACGCGGCAAAGAATACGCCGCAGCAAACCATCGCCGCGATCCGCGCCCACGAGAAACCCCGGCCCAGCAAGACGCCCCAGACAATCGAAAGCCCGCCGCAGATGCCGCCGGAGATCAACGCCGTTTTGGCGGCGGGATTGAAACCAATGGCAGCGCTCTTCGGCTCATACATCACGGCCACGAAACCCGCACCCATCAGAAACAGGCCGTAACCAACGAGCCATTTTGCACCGGAGTTTGTCATGCGCGCTTTATTCATTGATTCCCCACCGGCGAAAAAGTTGAACCGGCGGAATCGCCGCGTCACTTGCGGGCTGGCCCTGGGAAGGTGCGCTGATCCCGTCGTATTGGCCCGTTTGTTCCTCAGCGCCCTTGTCGTGCTTCGGGAACTGGCCACTCTTGTCTTGCGGTATCGCCTCGAATGATTTGAAAATTCGGAATGCTGCTTTCATTGCAATGATGTGTCTTTTTCTTTGGTTCGCTTCGCGCCAGTCTCCTTTAGCTACGCGTATGCCAGCGGGTCAGGCGGCGGCGCGGGCCTTGCGATCTAACGAATTATGCGAATTAGCGGCTGGCCAATCATCCCAAGGTGAGCAGTGAGCCGCCACCGGCGGTCAGTCAGTCGCCACACCCGGAAGATCGCCCATCGAATTCTAAGCATTTGTCAGATCATCCGCACTTTCGCGTGCGGGAGCGGTTGGCAGCGGGCTGCCGGTGATGCGCTGGAGGGCGTCGCGGTATTTCTCGCTGGTCTTGCGCACGATGTCCGGCGGCAACGGCGGCGCGGGCGGACACTTGTCCCAGCGCAACCCTTCGAGGTAATCGCGCACGTATTGCTTGTCAAAGCTGGGCTGCGGCCCGCCCGGCGCGTAGCCGGCCACCGGCCAGAACCGGGACGAGTCGGGCGTGAGCACTTCGTCAATGAGAATCAACTCGTCCCGGCACACGCCGAACTCGAATTTGGTGTCGGCGAGGATGAGGCCGCGCTGGGCGGCGTAACTGGCGGCTTCGCCATAGAGCCGCAAGCTGAGTTGACGAATGGCCTCGGCCCGGTCGCGCCCCACCGTCGAGGCCATGCGCTCGAAGGAAATATTTGCGTCGTGCTGGCCCTGCGGGGCTTTGGTGGCGGGGGTGAAAATGGGTTCGGGGAGTTTGTCGGATTCGCGCAAACCCGGCGGCAATCGGAGGCCGCACACCGCGCCGGTTTGCCGGTATTCTTTCCAGGCCGAGCCGCTCAAGTAGCCCCGCACGACGGCCTCGATGGGCAGCGGGCGCGCTTTTTCCACCAGCATGGCGCGGCCTTTGAGGGGCTGGAGGCTTTCCCAGTGGCCCACCGCGAGTTCGAGGTCCATCGTGAGGAAATGATTGCGCACGATGGACTCGGTTCGCTTGAACCAAAAGCGCGACATCTGCGTGAGCACGCGGCCTTTGTCGGGGATGGGTGTGGGCAGCACCACGTCGAAACAGGAGATGCGATCCGTGGCGACGATGAGCAGCGCGTCGTCGAGGTCGTAAATGTCCCGGACTTTGCCGCGCGCGAGCAGGGGCAGTTCCGGCACGGTGGATTGGAGCAAGGTGGCGTCATTCATACGGGTGCGGGGTTCAGGGTTGCGTTGCGGAGTCGGTTTCACGAATGCGTTCGAGTAATTCATAGTCCAGCAGCGCGTAGGCCGGTTCTCCGTCGCGCCGCCGGAGCAGCGAGCCGTCAGGACGGAGGCGAAGCAGGATGTGTTGCGGCTTGATGTCCAACATGCGGAAGCCGTGCTGCTCCAAATCGCGAATGGCGCGTTGGGTTGTGTCGGCAAGAAACGCCGCGCGGCTCTTGCCGGGCAGGCCGAGCGCATCAACGGTTTGCATGGCGTCCTGCCCGTCAATCCAACCGTAAAGCAGAATGTATTGCCGCAGAATGTCGAGGTCGGCCTCGGGATGCCGCGCGAGCTTTGCTGCAATCGTGCTTTCCCAACGTCCGGTTTGCCAGAGCTGAAGCCGTTCGCCGGGCGAATAAATCGCCAGCGGCTTCTTGGTAAGCACGCGCGGCCGGGATGAACCAGCGCGGGCCGCCCGGAGTTGCATGACGAGCGCGAATTCCTCGAAGGGGCTGTTGAATGCGGCATGCGGGTATTGGCTGATGGTCAGCGTATCGAGGGGGACTTCCTCTCCCACGCGGCTGAAGCGCGCCACCAGTTCGAGGCTGAAGCCGTGAACTGGCCGGGTGGGCACGTTGTAAATGACGCTCGTTCCGGGCAGCCGCGTGCGCCGCGCGGCAAACCAGTCCGGCGCATACCAGTTGTCCGGATGCAGATGTTCCCGAAAGCGCAGGCCGAATTCGGTGAGGTAAAGGTCACCGCCGTCCGCCGTCTTCAGCCGAACGTAGTCCACCCCCAAGCGGGACAGCCCCTCGGCCTCGGGAGCGGGGGGCGAGATGACAGGCATCCGCATCGTCGCCTCAAATGTTGGTGATGGGTTGTGCATGGGTTGATTTCAACGGGCACGGGATGGGACTTCAGCGGGCGTCCAGACAGATTCAGCGTTGCATTGATGGGCGTGCCGGAGATTCCCACCGCACTGCCAGTTCACCGCTTGGAGCAGTGGCGCATACAGGTCGTCCTCGGGCTGGATGCGCAGCGCCGCCAGTTCCGCCACCGACGGGTCATGGTCTTGGAAAGTCACAAAAGGAAGGTCCGAAAGAACTGCCAGCGGCGTCTGTTCGTTGCCCTCGCCCATGACCAGAACGGCGGCGGCGGCGAGCGCGTCCGCGACATTGACTTTCGTCATCCGCAGCGGGCGACCGAAAACGTCCTGCTCGCCGACATAATCGTTGAGCGCAAGAAAGCCGCTGTGCGCCAGGGCCACGCCGGTGACTCCGCAGCGCAGCGGCGCGGTCGTGCTGTCGGTGATCAGGACGCCCACGTGGCGGAGGGAAAACCGGTCGCGCAAGTAAGACCGGACGGCGTTGGCCGCGCGCTGTGGCTCGTCCGGCCAGAGAATGTAGTGGCCGTCGGCGTTGGACTCGTCAATGCCGGCGGAGGGGATCAGCCGGTTGGCCTTCATGGTGAGGGCGACGCCGTGGCGGTTGCTGTCGGGCGGCAGGAATTTGTCCGCTTCGCGTTCGATGAGCGTTTGCTTGTCCACCGTCTCGCAGCGGAAGAACCGTCCCTCGCAACCGGCGACGAGTTTGGAAGTGATCGCCAGCACCGTGCCTTCCTCAATTGCGGACACGTGACGGTCCAAGAGCCGGAACAAGCTTTGTTCGGCAATCGGGATGAGGCCGGTGTGGATAGGTTGAACAGTCATGGGTCGCGTAACCGGCGGCATGGCCGGCTTGATAAGCCAGCCATGCGCGCCAGGTTTTGTGGTTCAGTTGGCTGGGATCAGTTTCTCGTAATCCTCCAGCTTGCCGCCGTCCAGACAGCAGGTGATGATTTGCTTGCCGAGCGGGTCGAGGTCCGGGTCTTGGAAATCCGCGAGGCATTTGTGGAAGAAGGCGCGCAGGATTTCCGCGCCCTGATCGTAGGCTTCCGGCCCGACTTCCGGCTGCGTGTCCACTTGCAGAAACCAGCGGGCGATCATGCGGCCTTCCACCTGCAATTGGTGGAGCGTGTGGCCCAGCAACGGACAACGCGCCGGGCGAAGCTGCTCCGGGCGGAACTTCGCCACGCCGCGCCGGGCCAGATACTCGCGCGCGATCCATTGCGGCATGAAGCCCACACGCCAAGTGCCGACATGCTGGTTCGGGCAAAGAATCTGGCGCATGCGCGTGTTCTCCGCGAACTGGCGGAGCAGCAAATTGGCTTGATCCACGCGGCGACCCGTCGCAAAGGGCCAGTAAGAACCCACGCCCTCGCTGGTCATGCCCTCGGTGTCCACGATGCTTGGGTTGGCGTGGCCGCGCGGCGAGACCAACCGCCAGAGCCAGGCGAGTGACGGCGGCAGAATGTGAAAGAGGCCCATGATGCCATAGTGTGCTGTAACAGTGCTGGCTTTACAATGACTGACCTTTTCTAAGATTTCGTCAACGCGTTTCGTCCACACAAAAGGCTTCGGGTTTTCGTTGTTGGTTTTCACGTAATTCTGGATGACCTCGATCAACTCCTTCACGCTTTTGAATACGCCTCGGCGAATCCGTTTGCGGGTGATTTCACCAAACCACCGCTCGACCAAATTCAACCACGACGAACTGGTCGGAATGAAATGCAGGTGGAATCTCTGGTGCCGTTCAATCCATTGTTTGACTGTCGGATGCTTGTGCGTGGAATAATTGTCCACGATTAGATGCAGATCCATTCCTTCCGGGGTGTCCCGGTCCACCTGCCGTAGAAACTTGAGAAATTCCTCGTGCCGGTGGCGCTCAAAACAGGAGCCGATCACCGTGCCATCCAAAACATTGAGCGCCGCAAACAGGGTCGTGGTTCCGTGGCGAACATAGTCGTGGGTCAGCGTTCCGCAGCGGCCCTTTTTCATCGGCAAACCCGGTTGAGTTCGATCCAGCGCTTGAATCTGGGATTTTTCGTCCACGCACAAAACCAGCGCCTTATCCGGCGGATTGAGATACAACCCGACCACATCGGTGAGTTTTTCCACAAACTGCTTGTCGCGGGACAGCTTGAAATTGCGCACGCGATGAGGCTGCAGACCATGGCTGTCCCAGATCCGGGCCACCGTCATGTGACTGACTCCAAATTGGTCCGCCAAAGTCCGGCTGCTCCAATGCGTGGCATCCTTGGGTGTGGTATGGAGCGTCGCTTCCACGATGGCCTTGATCTGATCGTCCTGGGTCCGCTGTGAACTGGTTGTCCGGGATGGTTCGTGCTCCAGACCGGCCACCCCGCCTTTCAAAAAATGATTCCGCCATAGAATGACGGTTGGCCGACTGGTTTTGAGCTGCTGAGCGATGCGCCGATTGGCCAGACCTTCATGCGCCAACAGGCAAATGCGCGCCCGCAGCACAATCTTCTGAGGAGTCGACGGAGCCGCAACCCACTTCTCCAGTTGATGCTTCTGCTCGTCGGTTAAAGGAAGTGAATCGGCAGATTCCCACATGCCGCTGAGGTTGACATCTCTCAGCCGTATTGTAAAGCTTTAACTGTTACACTACAATAGGTGGGCTTCTCCTTCGTGCAAGGCGGCGTGCGCACGCCGAAGCTGCGGATGTCCACCGTGACCGCTCCCTCCACCACGCCGGGGAAAGCCTTGCGCGGGATGATGAGGCGGGGATTGGGACAACGCTTGCCCGGCGCGTCCTCGATGTGTTCCCAGACCAACGCGCGGCTGCCGGGCACGGCGTCAATGCTGAGAAACAACAAAGGCTCGGGCGGTTCAGCGGCCAGTTTCTCCAGATGCACGTCCGTGCCGTAGTGTTCCAGGTGATTGACGCGGACGAACCAGGCATTCTCCGCGTCGGTGAGCGTGAGTTTGCCTTTGCCGTCCTGCAACGAAGGATGACACAAAGCCATGTCATCGGTCACGGCGTGGAGTTCGCAACTGCGCGGGATTTCCAGGAAACGCTTCTCGCCGGTGACCAGGTTTTCGCCCAGCAACAGACGGCCATCCGGCTCGCGGTGGGCTTGTTCGAGCATTTCACTCTTGCCACCGCCGCTCGCGCCTTCGTGCATGATGGTGACCACGTTGTCATAAGGGGTGATGACCTGGACGGTGGAACAGTGGTTTGTCACCCAACCCTCGCGTTCGCCCAAGCCGAGCAGCACACCGTAAATGCCCTTCTTGGCGCTCGGCCCGGGATACAGGTTGTAAGAAAACAGCTCGTGCAAACCGTCGCGGCGGTTATGCACGACGACTTGTTTGCCGTGGCAATGCGTGTGCCGGAAAGGCGGAGCAACGTAAATGATCGCGCGCGGCAGAAAGCTCGCCGGAATCTCGTCGGAGGGAATGATGCCCTGCAACATGGCCAGACCGAGCGCGAAGAAGCCGGCGTTGGCGGGCGCGATGACGAGCGCGTCCATGCCCATGCCCGCGCCCCCGGCGACGAATCCGAACATCGCCAGTTCCTGGCCCTTGAGCCACTCGAAGGTCTGCTGGCGCAGCGGCGCGAAGTCGCTCCCGAAGCGTTGCTGGAAAGACTCCTTGTCGGTGGGCAGTCCGTCGCCAATCACCATGCAGTCCGGGTCGCGGCGGCGCATGTAAGGCTCGGGGTAGTTGGCGGCAATGCCGTTGCGCACCCGCGCCACGGTGGCTTCGACGAAGCGTCCCTTGCCCGGAACGTCGTAGGCGACTTCAAAGTAATTCGACTTGGGGCCGCCACAGGCCAGGTCAATGAGTTCATCGGTCGTGCTGGCGATAGTCAGCCGTTTGCAGTGGGTAAGAATGTCCGCCGCTTCGGCGGGTGGGTGGTATTTTTGCCAGTTCATGTTTGTTTGTGTGTTCATAAGAATTGGATTGAGGGAGAGGGCAAGGGCGCGGCGTCCGCAGTCTGCCCGCGACTCCGGGTCTTCTCGCCGCGCCGGCCAGTGGCGTCCCTCTCCCTCATGGGCAAAGCGAAATGGCGTGGGGCTGCCAAGGAGGGACGGGCGGTGGGGAACGCCCGTTGGTGGTAACCAAACCCCACGCCAAATCGTGGAGAGCTTTTCATCGCCGATCCCTCCCGGTCAGCAATGGCAGCAAGTGCCAGAGGAAATAGATCAGCGAGGAAACGAACGCGGCCACATACGTCCAACCCGCCGCGTTCAACACCTGACTCACGGCGGCCCGTTCCGCGCCGGCCTGAATGAAGCCCATGTTCGCCAGCACGAGTTTGGCGCGGCGCGAGGCGTCGAATTCGACCGGCAGTGTGACGAGGTTGAAGGCCATGAGGATGCCCCACGCCACGGCCATGATTAACAGACCGACTTTGGGCGCGAGCAGCCCGGTGAACATGCCGAGAAGCGGAATCCACATGACGATCTGGCTGGCGAAACTGGTGACACCCACCGCCGCCATGCGCAATTGCAGCGGGGCGTAAGCCTGCTTGTGCTGAATGGCGTGGCCACATTCATGCGCCGCCACGCCCAGTGCCGCGGCGGAAGTGCCGTGATAATTGGCCGAGGAGAGCACCAGTCGCTTGTGCTTCGGGTCGTAATGGTCGCCCAGCAGTTCTTCATGCTCGACGATGGTGACGTTGGTGATGCCGGCCTGCCGCAAAATCTCATGCGCCGCTTCCGCGCCGGTGTAGCCGCCCACCGTGGGCGTGCGACTGTGCCGGGCATACGTTCGTTTGACGTGCCATTGGGCCAAGAGGCCAATCGCCAGAGTGCAGAGGAATAGGATCAGGATCATAGGCTTGGTTGTTTCAGCGGTGGATTCTTACCGAGCAAAAACGCGCGGACGCGGCGCAGCCAACCTTTGGCACGCTCCCATTCAATGGTCAAAATGCCCCCGCCGCCGGGAATCACGAACATGACCAGGACCGCCAGCGCCACCACGACTGCAAAGATGACCAGCGCCGTGCCGCCCGCCGCTGCCGCGATCAAACTCTTGATGGTTGGCAGGACGTTCATGGGAAAACCTCGGATTGGCCCGCTTCGCGACGAGCGGTGGCCAGGGGCGCGCCCGCACCATTTTGTCCGGCGTCACCGTGACGCTTTGGATCCACCGGGTTCGCGCCAGCCAGGGCCTTGGCTGGCGGCGCGTAGTCCGGGGCGACGGAGCCAAGACTGATGATGAACTTGATGCCGTCGGCCACGGACATGTCCAGTTTGGTCACGTCTTTTTCCGGCACCAGAACGATGAAGCCGGTGGTGGGGTTGGGCGTGGTGGGCACGAAGACGCTGACCACCTTCTCCTGGGTTTTGTGCTGCACTTCTCCGTGCTGGGCGCCGGTGATGAAGCCGACCGAGTAAACACCGGCGCGGGGGAACTCCACCAGCACCACTTGCTTGAACGACGAGGTCTTGCTGGAGGTGAACGCCTGGTTGATCTGCTTGATCGCGCCGTAGATTTTGTTGAGCAGAGGCACGCGCATCAGGGCGAGGTCCGCCCACTGAATCAGCTTTTTGCCCAGATAGTGGCGGGCGAAACGGCCAACCAGCGAGATCAGCCCAATCGCCAGCACCAGGGCGAACAAGCTCCAATACCAGTGCATCGGCCCTTCGCCGGCGCGTTCGTGCGTCCAGTCCTTCGGCAGGAAAAAGAGCAGGGCATCGGTAAAATTGGAGACGGTGCCGAACAGCCAGACGAAGGCGCCGATGGACAGGAGGGCGGGCAGGATCACCGCCAGGCCGGTAAAGAAATTGGCTTTCCAGTGGGCAGGAGCTTTTTTCATCGTTGGCATTTTTCCGTGGTCATGGTGCTCAGGGTGATTCCCCGGATTCCGGCGCTTCTAAAGAATCAGGCAGCCCGCCGTCTTCGTGTTCATGGGGCGCAACATTTGTTTCCTTTCATTCGGGCGGGCCGGTGGCCGTCACTTTGGAAGCCGGCGTGGCGACTGGCGCTGTCTTGTCGCCCTCGGGACGCGACCCGGCCAGATAATTGCGGGTCATTGAATTGGGATTTCATTTCACGTATTGCTGCTGGCCCGAAGTCTGTTTGACGACGGGCGAGAATCCTTTAGCCGGTGCGATGCCAGCAAACGCGCCTAGTTCGGCTGGCTTAACCACAAGGAGTTGTGACTTCTGCTTCCTTGGTTGTAAGTTCAGCGGTGGTGAGTGGGAAGCCATGTGCGACCAGTGGAAAGCCACCTTGAAGAACTTGCCACACCGGCCGAGGGCGGCGAACCGCGCCAAACACAAAAGGCGTGAATCCTTTTTTCAAAGCGTCACAGCTCAAGACCAAGCTGCCGGGCTACGCCGTGGCGCGCATGCACGCGCTCAACCACCAGACGTTGCAGCATCTGGCCGCGCATCATCGGGAGAAGTTTCTCAAGGCATTCAAATATGTTCAGACCAGCGTTATCGGCAACAACCTCGCCGTGAGTCGTGGTATCGTGAGCTGCAAGGTGGACGGCATTGCCGCCTACTTTTATTGGGAGAAAGGGCAAACTCCCTTCGTCTTTCATTTGCCGTCGTGCGGCGTGGAAATCGGCCTGCCCGCCGCTGAGGATCTGGGAGCGGCCCTGGAAGCGGCCGGACACACCAGCGCGTTGTTGGCATGCGAACTTGCAGTCAGCGGTGGTCGTTCCCACAGCTACGAAGTAATTCGCATCGTCAACTCTCCGGCGTCTCGCGCCGAACTGGAGAAACTTCACCTGACGACCTTGGATGTCGTCATACTCGACAAACAGGAGAAGCAGGGGTTGGGCTACCATGAACGAGTCAAGATATCGCAGAGCCTGCCCCAGACAGAGAAGGCTCACTGCGCGGATTTCAATGAGGTGGACGGATCGGAACAGCTCAATGCCTATTACCAGCGGCAGATAGGCAACCGTGAGGAAGGCATTGTGCTGCACGACCTGACCACGCACGTGGCGTACAAGGTCAAGCCGAAGTTCAATCTGGATCTGGCCATCGTGGGCTACGTGGAGGGCACAGAGGAATTGACGGGCAACGTGGCTTCCATCATGGGCGCGTTGGTCTGCGACAACTCTTATCAATTGGTCGCCCGCGTGGGCGTGGCCGATCCTGCGCTCCGCGAGAGGCTGTTTCAGGAGCTGTCCCTGAAACGAGTCGCCGCCAATTACACCGAGACGGATTCCGACGGCCGCCCCATCCATTGGGTACATCCCCTAAAGGTGATGGAAATAAATGCAGAAGACGCCCAGTGGAACGACACCGACGGCAAGCCCTGGACCAACACGGTTCTGCAATTGGTCGGAGAACAATATCATTACCGGGGACAGGGATTCATCCTGAAACCGTTTCATCCCACGCTGGAGCGGATTCGCGAAGACAAAGCGGTTCAGGAATGCACCTTCGAACAAATCAATCGGGTGACGCTGCAACTGAAGCAGTCCGCCACCACAAAGCCTCCCAAAATCTTCTTACGCGAAGTTTTCAGCAAGACGGTCAAAGGGAACACGGCTGTTCGCAAGATCGTCGCATGGGAACAGGAAAGGGAGGATTACCCGCGCTTCGTCCTCCACACCGTTGATTACAGCCCGGGCCGCGCCAAGTCACTGGAGGAAGCGACGAAAGCAACCGACAGGGAAGACGAGGCCAGACGGTTCATTGACGATTGGAAAGCGACTGAAATCGTCAAAGGCTGGGCAAAAGCATAAAATCCTATGGCAGCATGCACTTTCAATCTCGGTACGGAGAAATGCAGCAGTGAACTGCGGAAAGTCACGCGCGACGACCTCTATGGCAGTCGCCGGGTTCAAGCGCTCGGTGCTGACAACAAGCCGTTGCAGCGGGCCGGAGTGATTGAGGAAGGCAACCTGTATCTCGTGAGCGGAGACGTCGGCCGGACCTTGCGCGCGGGCGAACATTTCACGCTTGCTCCCGTCGAGACCGTGGACAGCGCCACCGGGCAGAAAAAACAACTGATTCCCAGTTCTTTCAAGCAAGCCCCTGAATTTCGCCGAGCCTCTGCCGAAGAGGTCAGCCTGTTGGAAGTCGCATCGGTTTATCGGCTGCCGGAGGCGAAACTCGCGCCGGGAACATTCTACCTCGGCACGTTCAATTATCGGGACGGGGTCGAGCGCAACGACGCGGCCATCCTCACCAACGATCACGGCACGTTCCTGCTGGTTGGCAAACTCAAGAAACCGCTTTTTGTCGGGATGGAAATTGACTCGCAGATCATTGCTGAAGCTGCCGGCGAAGAAGAAGAGGCCGAGGCGAGTTTTGAGTCCTTGTTCTAAAACCAGACGATGGAGGCCATGTGTACATCAAACTGACCAATTTTCAGAAACGGACAGCGGAACTTTTTCTGTTGTCGCTCAACTGCGCCAAAACCGCCAAGCGCGTCATCGCGGCCGAAAATGGACCGGTAGAACCAGAGTCGCAGGCCATCATTGGTCGTGTGCCGGGCGGGTGGGTAAACGGGAAAACTCCTCAGCAGATCACCGAAGCGCTCATCAAATCCGATCCCGAAATCGACCTGCAGCTCATCGGCAAACCAGTCCGCATCCGCTCCGTGGCTTACCTTGACGAGCAACGAAAGCCGGCAGCCCGTTTCCGGCTCGTGGAGGAGAAGCTGACCGCCGAAGGGGTGGTGAAGGAAACGAAACCCTACAAGGCCAGCGAACCGAACATCGAACTGCCGGTTCAAATCGCTCCCAAAGGCAGCCAGACCAGCGACGATCTGGTGCAAAAATTTGTCACGCACAAAATTTATCAGGTGATTCACCTGGACAGCCTGTCCTTCGATTTTCTTTTCAAGCTCTGCCAGGAGATTCAGATTCAGCAAATGGGTTTCGTCCGCGTGAACGGCGGCATCAAAGGCAACGAGCCACTGACACTGCGTCGCGAAGGTCTCCCGGCCTTTGCTTACCTGCGTGGTCGCGTTGAAGGGGACAAGTATTGCTGCACGCTGCATCTGACCCACACCGAACTCAAAGCCCCGGCGGAATGAGACTCTGACGGAGCGCAACCTGCGGAAACCCGTTCCGTCCGGGTGCTCCAAAGGCTACGCCAAACAACGGCAGGCGTCCGATGCCCCATCAGAATCCTATACTGGAGGGGAATGAGAGTCGCCATGCCGACCGAGAACACCAAGCCATACCGCCGCTACAAGGGATTTTACCGACTGGAAGAGGAGGCCCGGCGACAGCTTTCCGAGCTGGTGGCGGGATGCAAACCGGAGTTCCTCGTCCTCCCGGCGGAAGCGCAGGCTGGCGTCGTCGAGCGGCTGCGGCCTGAAGCGCAGCGCGCCATCCTGAATGCCCTCGAGGGCCGGACTCAGATCGAAGAGGAGCATTTCGGCTACGATTGGAGCGACGTTTTGCCGCGACTTCAACCCAGCCCGCTGCGCCAGGCCGCGGGCCAGTACCTGTTGGAACATCTTCCTGCCCCCATTCGACATGCCCTCGATGAGCCGGACGTTTCCCGCCGGGACAAGATCGAGTGGCTGTACCGGGAAACGGTCGACCGCCTCCGGAAGTTCACGCCGTATCTGCCCTCCGAAGAACGCGAGTTGGCAGATTGGAAGCGCCAATGCCCCGAGGCCTACAGTCGCGCGGAGCAGACTGCACACAAAACGGCGCGGCTCCATCAGGATCGGAGCCGCAAGACAGGCGGAACAGTACTCTCCGATGAAGCCCGCGAACTGGCCTTTACCGGGCACCTGATCGCCGCGCGCAAACTCTATCAGCACGTCCTCGTTCTTTCCGAATACTACGATGGCAACACGACCGCCGTGGGTTTGAAAGTGCCGCCGGACATGCAGGCGCGCTACGGCACTCGGGCTTACGTGCGACTGGGCATCGCCAGCAAGCCCGTCATTTATCGTGATCCTTCTTCTGAGGAAATGGAGCAGTTCCAGGCTCTGTTGGATGGGCCGATGCTCCGCAATCTCCAGGAAAAGGTCTGCCCCTGGACCACGGAGACCGCAGCCGCCCAGAAGATTGATGTGAATCTTCTGGCTCGATCCTATTGCCAGATCGTCCGGCCCTTGGATGGGCAGGACCGGAGCGAAACGGTGCATGAAGGCACGCTCCGGCATCTGGGACAAGACCTGAACTATTATCGGCTGCTCGGCTTCCGCGAGGACATCGCGCCGGAGCACGCCCGGATGTTCGAGGACCTGCTCGACTCCAATCCCGGATTGCAGGAGTTTCTGGATCAGCCCAGCGTCCAAGGGGCCTTCAAGGCGCATCGACTGGACCAAGGTGTCGTGGAGTTGTCACTGCGCGCGGCGGTCGCGCACGAACTGGTGCATGCAGCGCGAAACTGGAGACCCGACTGCGTGGCGTCGCAGCCCAACGTGGTGGCGCAAGCGCAGGGCACGATCCCGCACATCATCCAGGATCTGGCAGCTTACCATGACGCGCTAATGCAGAGCGACTATCTGGCGGTGCGGCAGCGCAATTTCTTCAAGGAGCGGCTCATGGTTGAGCATCTGAACTGTGTCACTCCAAAAGAACGCGCCCGGATCGAAAGCTATTACCGGCCAATCGCCGTCGTCCTTGCGGCGCGAGACGACCAAAGCAACGAACCGGTGCCGAGCGATTGGAAAAGTCTCCGTTCCTACTTCGATCCGGTCACCAAAAGAGAATACACGGATTATCAAGTCGAGCTTCCGGAGGGACGGGCCATTCTTTGCCTGCGGAAAGGCGCCTCGCCTCAAATCGGTCTGGACGCTGCCAAAGGGCTGCTGGACTTGGGCCAGCCGGCTCATGTCAACGACAGCGCGGCGCGGATCAAGGGCGCGCGCATCTCCGAGTTGAGCTATAACGAATTGAACTCCTCGTGTCTGCGGCCCATCAGCATGGCCCGGATGCAATTCTACACTTCATTTTCGCCCGCGAAGACGCTCGACATCCTGCGCGGCACGTCTGACGAACCGACGACCGAGAACCTTATCGAGGCGTTGCGGCCGTGCTTTGTGTTGCGTTACAGCGACACCTATTGCCGGATCAAACCGGCCGAGATGATCCGGGTGAAATATCGCACGCCGACCGGAGAGAAAAAGAACCCTTGCTGGGATGCGAGCCAGGCCCTGTGCGGTCTGCGAAGTCCGGCCAACGATCCGAACATGCGCGACCGGCTGCAAAACCCGAAATGGGGTCTCATCATCATCGAAGGGGAAAAAAAGGCGGCTCTGCTGGCGCAGATGTGCGTGGAGCGCAACCAGCCCTACCACGTGATGTCGCTGCCCGGGGTCTGGATGGGGCTGGCACGCGGAAAACTGGTCGAGGAGTTGAATCAGTTCCGGATGCAGGACGCAAGCGGCCGGAGGCGCAACTGCCACATTTTTTTCGACAACGACAAGGCGTTCAAGGCGGGGGTCACCCATGCATTGATCGAAACCGCTGCCGCGCTTCAACGCGCCGGTGCCCGCGTCTTTGTGCCCAACCTGCCGTTCGGCAAAAAAGTAAAAGGGACGGACGATTATGCCATGGCGCATTGCCGGCGCGGAGACATGATCGATTATCAGCCGCTGATCGACATCCTCGAGAACGCGGTGCATGTGACCGAGCGCCCCCGCAAGGTCAAGTATCCGGCCTCGGAACAGGAGCGCGAGATCAACCGCAAGCTCAACGAGGCGGAGCAGATTCATGAGCTGCAGAGCGCGCTCAGGGAGAACCGGCTGGACGGACCGGAATTGCGCCAGCTTTTTCTGCTGCAAGCTCCCTATCTTTTCAAGAGCAGCACCGAGCGCCAGAATGCGACGTTCTGGGACAGTCTCAATGAACGTGGCCGCGAGAGCCTGCTCGAACCGTTGCTCAAGGACAACCCCGCCATGAAATTGCTCCGGCAGGCGTGCGGGGGAATTCCGAAATTCGACGAGGGTCCCACAGCCAGGGATTTCACCAACGGCAACCCGCCATTGGTTGCCCAACCCGCCATTCTCGCTCCCGAATTGTTCGCCCTCTCCTGAAAGCGGCCGCGACCGCACGGCCCTATGCTGGAAGGAGGCACTGTGGCCTCCATGCATACCTAGCGAACAAATGGGAAAAGCCTTTCAACTCGCGCCGGCCGGCGTGTCAAACGGGACTTGCGCGCCGTCCACAAATCCAAAACGACCGCCAGTCCGGCGAATCCTGACGATGCTGATTCTGGGACTCGGCCTGGCCGGATCGCAACTGGCTGCGCAGACACGTCCCGCCAACGACGACGTGGCCAACGCGAGTCCGATCACGATCGTCTCCAACTACGTATCGGATGCCGCGGGCAACGTCATCTTCCAACGACCGGCCCATCAGGCCAGTTTCATCGCACCAGTAGCTGGGTCCACCCTGGAACCGGGCGAAGCCAACCACGCTGGCGCCAACCCCGTGGGCAGCGTTTGGTACGCCTGGACTGCACCAGAACGCGGCACCCTGCGCATCACCTCGAACCCCAACATCCCCAGCGTGCTGGGACTGTACACGCCCGGACTCTCGCCAGTCGCAGCCACCACCAGCGGGACGCTCTCTGTGACGGTCAGTTCCAACACCGCCTATCTCGTTGTCGTTGCCAATCCGGCGGGGACGTGGGCCGACGTTCCGGTCGAATTCAATTTCTTCCCGCCGCCACCCAACGATCTTGCCGCCAACGCCACGGTGCTGCCCAACAGCCTCACCGTGACCAACGTAAACGTCGGGGGCAACGTCGAGCAGATTGAGCAGATACTCCACGAGTTCACCGGCTTCAATTACGACGCGACGCAGGACGAGGGGGATGCGTCGGTGCGCAGCGTTTGGTATCGATGGACTGCTCCGAAGAATGGGTTCTTCTACGTCTGGTTTAATTCCAGCACGTCGATGCGGCTGGACATCGGGACCAACGCGCCGCCCGGCTTCACTCCAGTCGCCTCCTCTGGATATGTGAACGGTTCGTCCGCCGTTTCCATTCGCTGCACTGCCGGGAAGACATATTACCTTCGCACCTACGTGGACAGCGTTTCCTACACCGGCGGGTACAACTTCCGGATGAAGTATTACGCCGAACCTTCCAACAACAACTTCGCGCAGGGGCGGGTCATGCCCTTGACCCAAACGACCCTGTCCGGCGATGTCGGCGACGGGATCGGCCTGTCTCAACCCGTTTACACTGGAACCTGGACCGAACACACGCAAGGAGCTGACACCGAGGCGGGGGAGGTTGATTCCTACTGGTCGGTTTGGGACCGCATCCCCGATATCGGAGGCAATCTCACAGTCACGCTCAACAGCACTGCCTCTCCCTTCTTTCGACTCTATTCGGGCAGCACTCTGTCCACGCTGTCCCAGGTCTCGTGGATGAATGGCATCACCTCCTACACCCAGACCTGGTCGCTTGCGAGTGGAACGCCCTATCATATCCGTCTCTCGCCCAACGGAACGTTCTGGGAATGCGCGTTCGAGCTCAATGCAACCATTTATCCCTCGCCGGCCAACGACAACTTCGCCAACCGCCAGCCCCTCAGCGCGGTGAATGTGCGAACCAATTACCTGAACTGGGACGGGCAGGCCATCGTTCATTACGTCGAGGACTACGCTTTGGTGGGCGGCTCACAACTGGGCGCCTCGGTTGACTCAGGGGAAGGCAATTATCCCTGGTCGCCCTGGCGCTCCATTTGGTACTCGTGGATTGCCAATCGGGCCGATCCGGTCATCGTCTCCACGCACGGCAGCATTCTTCCCGGCGGCACCAATGTTTTGAACACCTGGCTCTCACTTTGCACCGGAGACTCGGTCAACGCCTTGACCACGGTCGTTTACAACGACAACGCCGACGGGCTGACAACCAGCCGAATCAGCTTCACGCCGGTTCCGGACACGGAATACAAGATCAAGATCGATGCGTTCACCGCGCCGGGCTTCACCAAGCTGCTGGTAGCGCAACCGCGGCGGCACTCCAATGACCATTTCACCAATGCCATCGTGCTGAGTTCGACCATCCTTCCAGCCCCGGCAGGCACCAACTCTCAGTTCACCCTGTATGGCGCCCATTACAACGCCACAGCGGAGACTGGCGAGCCGAACGGGACCGCTACCCTCTGGTATCGCTGGACAGCGCCCGCGTCCGGACCGGTCATGCTGAAGCTGATCACGCCCGGCATCGGGACCCACGCGGTCTCCGTCTACACCGGCGACGCCGTCAACGCACTGGTCAACCGGGCCAACAGTTCCGTGTACGCTGACGGCAATTCCTACGCGAGTTTCACCGCTGATGCCGGCGTCACTTACCATATCCAGGTGCGCGGGAACTCGGGTGCTTTCCGCCTGGACCTCAATCAAAAAGACAGCAGTGTGCCAGCGGCCACCGGCAACGACAGTCGCGCCGATGCCTATCCCATGTTCGCAGACTCGGCCAGCACAGCGGTGCGCAGCAGTGCCAGCGGCAACGCCCGCGAGGCCACACTCGAAGCAGGAGAACCGGACGCGATCACCGCCCTGCAGAATGCCGGAGCGGAGTTCAATGACAACTACGCGGTTTCGGGAACCAACTCTCTCTGGTGGTCCTACACCACGACAGACAACACCAACCTCAGCCTGGTCATCTACAACAATCAGTTGACCGCCTGGTATCCGCTGCACACAAGATGGGGCAGTCCGCTCCAGGAATTGCTCTCCGCCGGGAGCATCACGATCAATGGCAGCGCCACTTCGTCAGGCATCACCTACGGCACTGGCGGAGTGTACATTGCACCCGACGCCAGCCAGTGGTTCACAGTTCCCAAACACCACGGCCCGAAGTTTCGCATGGAGTTTTTCTACACCTACGGTGTGAGCAGTGGATCCACCTATAACACCGTGATGGGGTCGCCTTCTTCCAGCTATCGTTTCGTCGAGGTGCGCAATTCCGATCGGATGCTGGGCTATTACAACGGAGGCTTTTATTCCTCCGGGATCAGTCTCACTCCAGGTCGCGAATATTACATCGCGCTCGAGTGCGACGTGAACAAGCTGACGATGTGGGTGGATGGCAGCAAGGTGATCGATCGGACGTCCATCTGGAGCGTGGACAGCTATTATCTCTACTGCATCGGAACCGGCAGCGGCCAGAGCAAGTGCGGCGGCACGCTTCGCGATCTGCGCATCTATGACGGCTTGCCCGTCGCGCACACCGCCTTCGCGGCGTGGCAGGGAGAAACGTTCAAGGGCGCCGACGACGATGCGCTCGTTCTCTTCAGCAACCCGGCGACCACTTACGACCTCAGCGTCATCCCGTCGACGACGAACTCGCTCTTCAGCTTCTCCGTCTACGAACGGGTGTTGCGCGCCAGCAACGACGATCCTTGGGCGGCTCAAGACATCCTCCTTGGAACCAATGTCACTTCTTATGCGCTACCCAACGGCACGGTTTGGGTTACCAACGTTGTAGGGAACGCGACCGGCAACTCCTGGGGTGCGTCACGCTATAACGGCGAGCGTGACCGGATCTACACCGGATGGGACACGCTGTGGTACAAGTTTACGGCGCCCAAGTCCGGGACCACGATCATCACTTTGTCTTCAACGAACCGGAACGCTCTGGCGCTGTATCCTGCTACCGACTACTTCAACACGATTACTTACAGTTCAGCAGCCTCAGCCAGCAGCATGCAATTCACGGCCGCGGCTGGGACGACCTATTACCTCCAGGCCAGTTTCGAGTACCGGCAACCCTTTCAGATGACGGTGACTCAACCCGATATTCCGACGAATGACGATTACGCGGACTGGCGGCCAATTGACTTCTCGCAAGTGGTGTTGACTACGAATGTGGCCAACGGAACGGTGACCGCAACCAATCTTGCGGCGAGGATCGCAACGTGGAATGACAACGCCACGCTACAGGCTTCGGAGCGCAACATCGGCTATGACAACGGCAACATCTGGTCGTCGGGCCGGACGGTCTGGTGGCGCTTCACCGCGCCGGTCAACGGCTGGTACACTTTCGACGCGACCAAATCCACCTTCAAGGCGCAGGTTGGTCTCCACGCCAGTGGAGACGGAGTGACGAGTGCATGGGATTACGCCAATGGCACCGGCAAACTGACTGTCTTCCTGACGGCAGGCTCCGTGTGGGAACTGGGCATCGATGGCATCAGCGGAGCCGACGCCGGTTACGGCGGCATCAATCTGGACGTGGACTGTGGAACCTCTCCGCCGAACGACGATTACGCGAACTGGTTTCCGATCGAGTTCATTCCTGTCCCGATGACCGTCACCGCACCAAACGGCACGGTTTATTTTACCAATTACTCCGCCCGGATCGCGGCCTGGAATGACAATGCCACGTTCCAGTCTTCGGAGCGCAACCTCGGCTATGACAATGGCAACAGTTGGTCGTCGGGCCGGACGGTCTGGTGGCGCTTCACCGCGCCGGTCAACGGCTGGTACACCTTTGATGCGACCCAATCCACCTTCAAGGCGCAGGTTGGCCTCCACGCCAGCGGCGACGGAGTGACGAGTGCATGGGATTACGCCAATGGCACCGGCAAACTGACTGTGTTCCTGACGGCGGGTTCGGTCTGGCAGTTGGGCATCGATGGCGTCAGCGGGGCCGATGCCGGCTACGGCACCATCAATCTCGATGTGGACTGCGTCACCGCTCCCGGCAACGATTCCTTTTACAGCCCGACGACCATGGCCTGGGCCACCAATGTTTCCTCCATCGAGTTGCCGAACGGCAACGCGATGGTGCGCAACTACACGACGGCGGTGGCCGGCCAGAGTTTCGGGGCCACTTTCGAAAGCGGCGAGTACAGCCTGGCCAACGTCACAGGGGTCGGCATATCCGGGCGCTCCGTGTGGTGGTCTTTCACCGCACCCGTCAGCGGGCGCCTGACTGTGGACACGACCAAATCCGCCTACAAAACCCAGGTCGGCATCAAGCCCTGGTCAACCTCCATCAGCAGCGGAACCTGGAACGGATACTCCAGCACCGGGAAGGTCACCATCTGGGTGAGCAAAGACAGCCAGTACCGGATTCTCGTGGATGGAGCGACAACCGATAGCGGCTGTGGCGGCGTCAATGTTGACCTCTTGCTGGAAGAACCGGACTATCACAACAACTATCCCGGCCCATTCGTCGCGTTCACGACCAACACCACGACTGAAACCATCGCCGAGTTCACCCTCACAAATTATACCTACACCTTCCGTGAGGCAGCCCACAACATCGCGGCGAACATGGAGGCCGAGAGCAATCCTGCCAACTGGCTCGGAGGCTCCTACACGGGCGGAACCCTGTGGTGGAATTTTCTCCCGCCCGCCTACGGTGGACTGACGGAGGTTTCGCTCGCAGGGACTCCGCTCAACACCATCCTCCGCGTGGGCAATCTCTCCAGTGTGGGCTCCGGCGCCGTCGTCGCGGTCAACGATGATTACTATGACCAAAGCGCCGCGGTCAGCTTCTACTCCACACCGAACCAGACCTATACGTACAAGGCGCAGGTGGACACGAGAGCCGTTGCCGGGCAGGACATCGGCGGAATCAATTTCAACATCGACATCCAAGGGTCCCCCGCCAACGACCTGTACGCGAATCGGGCGAGCATCACCCTGACGGGCACGAACCAGTTGGGAAACAAGAGTTGCAGTTTCACCCGGCTGGCGGGCAGCACGACCATGGCTTGGAACGAGGGTGAGAATTTCGGGACCTGGCTTGCGGGGGCGTTCGTCAACCGCAATGTGTGGTTCAACTTTTCAGCGCCTCAAGATGGGACCTTGGAAGTGACCGTGGAGAGTCCCGGCGCTCATGCGGTCGCCATCTACACGAGCTTCAATTCGGGAACCATCGCCTCCGCCGTGGGCACTAATGTCACGGTGGCTTGTTGGCTTGGCGCGGGCAACCAGCGCATGATCTGTGTCGATGGGCAGCAACCCGGGCCCTTCGTCATGACCGTGAGGTTTTTCCCCGGTTATCCGGCCAATGACGCGTTTGCCAATCGCATTGCTCTCACCAACGAAATAACCAGCGCCGGGACCTTGGAAGCGGCCACCCGGGAGGGCAACGAACCGGGCTTCCACGGCAACAGCGTTTGGTACACGTTCACGCCCGAATGCACGGGAATCCTCACGTTCGACACCGAAGGCAGTCCGGCTGACACCCTGCTCGCCGTTTACACAGGGTCCGTCCTCAACGGGCTTTCGCTCGCGGCCCTGAACGACAACGCCGATGGTCAGACCCACAGCCGCGTGCAATTCCCGGCCACCGCAGGAATTCCGTATCAGATCGCTGTGAGCGCGGCGTCCGGCTATGCGAGTTTGTTCCAGATCACAGCGCGCATGAGTTGCGCCGACGCAGTCGCAGCCCGGCCCGGATCCGGCACATTCATCGAGCCGTTCGGGGTCCGCTTGAGCAACCCGGCGAACCTCCCGATCTACTACAGTCTCAACGGAGGACCGCTTGAGACTTACTCCGCCCGGCAGATCACCTACACGAACCTGACCAACGCCAGTTTCGATACGGATGGACTCCCGCAGAAGACCAGTGCCAACAATTGGGACGGCGGATTTGTTTCCGCCGAAGCAATCGCCGGGGACGGCTATGCGGAGGCCGTGATTGCCGACGCAACAACCCACAAAATGCTGGGCCTGGACGCTGTCGATTCCAACAGCAGCTACACGGATATTCAATACGCGCTCTACTTCCGCAATGACGGTCTGGTGGACATCTACGAGAACGGCACGGCGATCCGCACGAGCATCAGCCGTTATACTGCGGGGGACGTCGGCCGCGTCGAGCGGAAGGGCGACCTGATCCATTACAAGCTCAACGGGACGATCGTGGGAACCTCATCCTCCCGATCCACTGGACCGCTTCACTTGGACGTGGCGCTCTGGAACATGGGCGGCAAAATCGGTTCGTGCTATTTGGTTGGCAGGACCATGGAGGGCGTGGACCTCCCCAACCCAGGCATTCAGATTACCCAAGGCGACGCCGAAGGGAACGTTGCGCTGGCTGCCTTCGTCTCGGGCGGCCCCACGAATACTTGGTACTATAAGCTCCAGTCCCCCAATCCTGTCGTTCTCCGGGGCAAGCCCATCACCTGGACCTCTGTCTACGGGCTGACCAATAAGGGCATCGGCGTTCAAAAATCAATCTCGACCAGCGCCTGGGACAGCGGCGCCACCTCCGCGGAATCTTCGACCGGCGACTGCGCTGTGGAATGTGTGATCAACCGCAGCCCGTACCTCAACGCCGGCGGAGCGTACATGGGCACGCACTTCATGATGGGGCTCGATGAGGTGGACTCGGGTTACGGATATGGCGACATCCAGTACGCCATCCACACGTCTTCGCCCGGTTATGGAACGAGTTACGCCTACGTCTATCAGAACGGCAGCCAGCGAGCGAACATCGGTCCGGTGGTCGAAGGAGACCGGCTGCGGGTGGAGCGCCGCAGCGGGACCATATACTATTACGTCAACGACCAGCAGAAGTACTCCACAGCCGGCGCGGGGAGCACGCCGCTCCATGTGGATGTCGGCATCCACTACCCGGGGTTCTCGCTTGAGAACGTCACGTTCTACCGCGAGGAAAACCCGGCGCTTTATGTGCTGGCGCAATCCGCCAACGAAGTCCACTACACTCGTGCCGCCTGGCCGAGCACTTCGGCATCGGTCACCGGCGGCAGCCCGGTGGCGATAAATCCAATTGTCCCGCCGGAGACCAGCAATTATCGGTTCAAGAATTTTCGAACGGGATTCGCGCCGAGCGACGAACTGGAGATCAATTACGTCTCCGTCGGGACCAAAGTTCAGGCGCTGGAGTTCGTGGTGCCAGGCCCAGTGATCACCGCACCCATCGACATCGGGCTGCGCTCACCCTCCGGCGTGGGCGGCATCTACAAGATCACTTTCCCGGACGGTTCGCTCACCAACATTTTGAGCACCGCGACCAACGTCAGTTTCGCCGCCAAAGGCAGTGGGATCTACAAAGCTCAACTGGCTCTGCTCTCCGGCAACACCACGACAATCACCAGCACCAATCTCCTGTTCGTTGTCTCCGATCTCGTCGTCAGTCCCGAGTCCAGTTCCTTCGCCACGGCGCCGCTGACCATCACGGCCAGCCACGCGTACCCGATGAGCATCTTTTATACGTTCGCCGCGAACGGGGCGCCGAACATTCCCTACACCGCGCCCCTCCAAATCGGGGCGAGCAACGCAACGGTCCGGTTCATGGCCACGCGTTCCGGGTTCAACCCCCAATTCCTTTCCTGCACCTACACATACGCGCCGGACATCATAGTCACGCCATCGGGACAGTTCGCCAACGCCACCACGTTCGCCATAAATGGCGGAGGCGACCTGAAATACTCCGTCGCTGATGGACCTTGGCAGACGTACGAGGGACCGTTCACGCTCGACGGTGTACCCGGTGGCAGCGGAACCATCCGGGCCTATTCCACAGCAGGCATGGAAACCAACATCACCGGTGTCTCGTTTAAGGCTGCAGCCCCATTTGTTACGCCGGTGAGCGGGCAGGTGAGCGGGCCGTACACAGTTTCGGCAACATCGGCCACGACCAACGCCAGCATCTACTACGCAATCGGAGACCAAATGGGAAGCATGCCCGCCCTGGCAGACGCCACAAATCATTTCACGGCGGATCTCAACTTGGAAGGATCCCGCACGCTCATTTTCGTGGCTCGCAAGGCTGATTACCTGGACAGCCAGGCGGTGACAAACAGCTATGCGGCGAAAATCGCAACGCCCCGCTTTGTGACTGAGGCAGACACCTTCCACGGGCCGGCCACCATCACGGTAGCGTCCGGGGATAATTATGGCGGTCAATTCATCCTGAGCGCACCGGGCGGATCCACCTTGATATCCAGCACGACCGGAACGAACAACACGGCCACGTTCACGATCAACGAAACCGGAGAATACGTTCTCATCCTGCGCCGGACCGGTTCCATCGACTCGGATCCTGCCACGAACACCTACAGCTTTGAGATCACGGACGTCGTGCTGAATCCGCCGGCCGGCCCGTTCTACAATCCCTTGACGCTTTATTACACGTGGGACTCGATCAATCCGAAGCCGGTGACCATTTATTACACGCTCGACGAGTCGGTGCCGGTGCCCGGACAAGCAGGCGACCTGCCCAATTTGCTGATCAATCCGGGCAACGATCTGGCACTGGTCGGAGGCAACATCCCGGGCTGGACGGAAGTCGTGGGGGCCAACTGGACCCAGCGCAGCGGAGCGCCGGTGCCTCACTCGGGGAACTATTATTTCTTCGCCGGCGTGGCCACCAGCGCCGAGTTGAGGCAGGACGTGGACGTCAGTTCTTACGCGACCGATATTGACGCTGGCCTCGTCACCTTCGACTTCTCCGGCTACGTCCGCAGCTACGGCGACGGTGACCGGTCCCGGATTGTGGTCGAGTACCGCGACGCGGCCAACACCGCGGTGCTGGGGCAATACGATTCCGGCGACTACAGCCAGAGTGCGACGTGGCTGCAGTTGACCGATTCCCGCGCCGCGCCGGTTGGAACACGCTACGTCCGGGTCCGTCTGATCGCCACGCGCGCAGCCGGCAGCAACTGCGACGGCTATTTCGACACGCTCTCTCTCACCGCGCGCCTGACACAGCCCACGTCCACATTCCGATACACCGGACCGTTTACTCTCACCAACACGACCACCGTAACGACGCTGGCCGTCCGCGACGGATACCAGTCCAGTCTCTTCACTAATCTCTACACTTTCATGCCGGCGATCACGGTGGACCCCGCGCCCGGCGTTTATCACAATCCGATTACCGTGACCTTGTCCGGGCCGGCGGGATCAGAGTACAAGATCAACAATGGCAGTTGGCAGAGTTACACCGGCCACTTTCCCCTGACTGGAATTGGCAGCGGAACCGTCAATGTGTGGACCAAATATCCGGCTGGGCCGACCAACCAGGCGGTCTACGTATTCCGAGTGGCGGACCCCGACGTGCAGCCGCCCAGCACGTCTTTCCCGGACGAGCCGCCAGCGACGCTGACGATAAACGCATCGGATTCCACGGAGGGCGCCGTCATTTACTACGCGATGGGAGATATCGCCGGAGGCAACGCCTCAGCCGGCGCGATCACAAACCTCTACACAGGACCCATCACGGTGGCTTCGACACGGCAGTTCATTTTTGAAGCGCGCAAGAACGGATACCAGACCAGCAGCCAAATCATGCGCACGTACTCCGGGCGCCTGCCCGCGCCGTACTTCATCACGCCGGAGGGGACATACAACGGCCCATTGAGCGTCTCAGTCGGCTCGACGCTCTCGAACACGCCACAGTCGTTTGTCCTGACTTATCCCAGCGGCACGGCCGTAACGAACAGCGCCAGCAGCCACATCACCAGTTTCACGATCAACGAGTCTGGGGTCTATCAGCTCCAGGTATTCAAATCGAACTGGCTGCCTTCGCCGGTCGCGAACGCGACGTTCACCTTTCAATGCGCCGATCTTGCAGTGACGCCGCCCAGTCAGACTTTCAGCGACCCGTTGCAAGTGGTCGCCTCACGCGGTGGCAATCCCAAGCCGATGACGATCTATTATACCGTGGATGGCACAGTGCCCAACGCGACCGGGCAAATCGTCAATCCCGGTTGCGAAGAGGCTGCCGATATCCCGGGCTGGGTGAAAGCCTCGGGCAACTGGACGCGCTCAAGCGGAAGCGCTTACGAGGGGACTTATTATTTCAACCCCAACACGAGCGGCGGCAGCGCGGAGCTTTACCAGGACGTCGATGTTTCGGCCGACGCTGACGCCGTCGATGCTGGCAATGCGGTGTTTGTCTTTTCCGGTTATGTGAAGTCTGGAGGCGACCAGGCCCGCACCATCGTCGAGTATCGCGACGACGGCGGCGTGGTTTTAAGCCAGTACGACTCCGGCAACTTTGCCGGAACAACCTGGCAGCAGAACACCGACACACGCACGGCGCCGACTGGCACGCGCACCGTTCGCGTGCGCCTGATCGGGACCCTCACCAGCGGCAGTTGGATCGATGCCTGGTTTGATGCCGTTTCCCTGACGGCACAGTTGCCCGCAATGGGGAGCACCTTCATTTACACCGGTCCGATTACGGTGACCAACACAACCAACTTCCGGTTCATGGGCACGCGCCAGGGTTACCTTTCTCAATATCTGGATCGGCAATACACCTACGCCCCCGGCCTGGTAATCAGTCCTTTGTCGGGTACCAACCATCAGGCCATCACGGTGACCATGACACCTTACAACACCAACTCGGCCATCTACTACCGCATCAACGATGGCGAATGGATGCCCTACGCCGCGTCCTTTGGGTTGGATGGCGTCTCCAACGGTGTTGCTGTGGTCCAGGCTTACACGATTACAGGACCGGTGATTAGCCCTACCAACACAGTGACCTACACCTTCAAGGTCGCTGACCTCGCCGTTGAACCAGCCAGTCAAAGCCCGCCGGTGTCCGTCACGGCGACTACAACGACGCCGGGAGCGAGCGTCTATTTCGCCAATGGCAATGACGGCGGGGAAACACCCGGTATTTCGGCAATTACCAACCTCTACCCGGGACCGATTGCGGTCACCAACACCCGCGCGCTCATATTCGAAGGGCGCAAGGTCGGGTATCTCGCTTCCGATCGCGTCACGCGCATTTTCTCGGGCGTCCTGCCTTCACCGCAGTTCGTGACGCCTTCAGGCACGTTCACCAACCAAAAAGCCATCACGGTGAATTCGGGACTCGAAGGTTACGGCGCCACGTTCCAGTTGTTGACGCCAAGTGGAGCACTGGTCACTTACGCGAGCAGTTCCGATACGGCGCTCATCAACATCAACGAATCGGGCGAGTACCGGCTGACCGCCACCAAGGCGAACTGGCTGCCGTCGGGCAGCGCTACGCGCAGTTACAATTTTGCGGTCGGCGATCTCAAGGTGACGCCGCCAAGCGGGGCGTTCAGTTCCTCGAATCTGATCGTCACCGCGCAAAGCAGCATCTCCAATCCCAGACCGCTCAAGATTTGCTACAGCACGGATGGAAGCATTCCGACCACCAACTCGACCCCTTACACCGGGAGCATCACGATCACGAACGACACAACGATCCGCTGGCTGGCCACGCGCGATTATTACACGCCCCAATACGCCACCAACACGTATTGCTGGGTGCCGGGCATCACCCTGGACCCACCGCAAGGCGTCTTCTCGAACGCCACCACATTCGCGTTGAGCACGCTGGCGGCCGGCGCGCGAATTTTCTTTTCCACGAACACGACCGATTGGCACGAGTATTCCGGGCCGATCGCCATGGACGGGTTCAATGCGGGGACGGGCACACTGCGCGGGACTTACACCAACGCCAGCGGGTTCGGTCCAACCAATTCGTTTACGATCAGCTTCGTGGCCGCCACTCCAGAGGTCTCGCCGACCAACCAGACGGTTTACTCGAACCTGACCGTCACGGCGTCAAGCGCGACCAGCGGTGCCGACGTTTATAACTCGGTCAGTACTTCGGCCTTTGATGCCGCCAATCTTACCAATCTCTACACGGGACCGCTCATGGTGACCAACCGGAGCTTCATGACCTTCCAGGCCCGAAAGAACGGCTATCAGAACAGCGCCAACGCGCAGCGGAAGTACATCCAGAAACTTCCGACACCCACGCAACTGACCACCGGCGATTATACCAATTGGGTCACCGCGTTCGTCGAACTGCCGCAGCCGATCCCAGGCGTCTCCATCGTGGTGACGCATCCGGCGGGAACGAACGAAATCCGAAGCGCACCCGTTTCCGCCAGCACCGGCAAACCTTTGGGTTACTACACAGCCAATGCGACTGGGGATTACGTCGTCAGGGCCACAGCGATCGACTGGGAATCATCCGATGCGATCACCACTACGCTGCGGTTTTACGTCCGGGACCTGAGCACGCCCGCTGATCAGTTGTTCAACACACCCGTGTTTCAAGTCCCAGCGGTTTCCTCACTCTTCCCAATCAATCCAAAGCCGCTCACCGTTTACTACACCACCGACGGGAGCGCACCCGACACGAATAGCACGCTCTATACGAGTCCAGTGCTGATCAATGCGACCACCACTTTCAAATGGCTGGCGATGCGCGAGGGTTATTATCCGCAGACCCACACCAACACGTACACCTCTGTGCCGCCGCTGGCCGTCACGCCTCAAACCGGGACTTATTCCAATGCGATCACCGTCACACTGACCTCGCCGAACAATGAACCGGTTTTCTTTTCGGCAAGCGGCGGGCCTTGGCAAGCCTACACCGACCCGATCACCTTCGATGGGTCCTTGCCGGGCGGGCCGCCAGGGATCCTTTCATTGCAGGCCATCTATACCGGTGGCACGACCAACTTTTTCAATTATCTGTTTCAAACCGACCCTCCGGTGGTGACGCCTCAAGACCAGGTCCTTTCCACCGGTCCAATCACCCTGACGGCGGCCAACGGAAACACCATCGGATCCCAAGTCGTGTATTTCGAGGGAGACGCCGGCGGCGGGGCCGCCAGCACAAACCGGCCGATGATCGCGTACTCCGAACCCATCACGGTTTCCGCCAGCCGGTCCTTCCTGTTTCAGGCGCGAAAGAACAATTATCAGCCCAGCGCGCCGGTCCATCGCACATTCACCAGCCAGTTGCCTGCCCCAACGGTGCTGACCCAGCCCGGCACGTTCACTGCGCCCGTGCAAGTGCAGGTTCAGTCCGGACTGCCCGGCTATGGGGGAATCTACCTGATGACCCATTCTGGGGGTCCGTCCGGCGAGGATTGGATCACCAACAAAGTCACCACGGAGTCGCCGTCGGTAACCTTCCAAATCAACGCCAGTGGGACATACCAATTCCAGATGCAACGGGCCGGCTGGCTGGACAGCGATTCCGTGGCTTGGAACGCGACCTTCAATGTGGCGGATCTCGCGGTAACGCCGGCCGGCGGTCTCATCAGCATTCCCAACACACCGGTCACGGCCAAGGGAGGCAGCAATCCCAAGCCGCTGAAGATCTTTTACACGCTCGATGGAACCGTTCCCACGACCAACTCGGCCATCTACGCCCAGCCGATTCTGGTGAATGAAGACACGACGATTACGTGGCTCGCGATGCGCGATGGCTACAATCCGATGATTCAGACCAATTCGTATGTGTTCGTGGCCGGTGTGGCCATCAGTCCCGTCGCAAATTCCTACAGCAACGCCACTGCTTTCACACTCACGCCACTGGGACCCAGTGACCGCATTTATTACCGGACGAACCTGAGCGACTGGCTGCAGTACACCGGTCCGTTTACGCTGGATGGCACCGCAGAAATCCACTTCCATTCGCAGCTCGGGTCCTCGCCGGACGGGCCACCAAATGTCAGGAACAGCATTACCAACCAATACACCGCGACATTCAAAGTGGGTCCGGTGACGGTGTCGCCCGGGAACCGGGTGTTCGCAAACTCCTTCGACATTGTTGCGAACAACGGCACCACCAACGCCGCGATCGTTTACAGCCGCGGCAATGAAGACGCCGGTCCGCCGCCACGCAGTCTCGCGTGGATCACGAACATTTACACCGGCCCGATCCCTCAGACACCCGACAACAGTTCGTATTACATCTTTTCGGCGATCAAACCCGGCTACACCACCGCCGACTGGGTGGACCGCATTTACAATGCGAAGATGCCGCCGCCCAACTCAGCGCTCGGGACAAACCTCCTGATCTCAGCCCCCACCCTCAACACGCTGACTCTGTTCCGTCCGAGCTACGTCTGGAACTGGACCACCAATTACGCAAACCGAAAGCGCATCAATGGTTCGGTTCAACCCTTTGTCAATGTGACCTACATCCATCCGGGCACCTATTGGTACTATGCGCAACGGAACGGCTGGGCGGATTCGGATTACCTGCCCGTGACCGTCACACTCACGCAGCCTGACAATTTCCCCGAGCGCATTGATCTGACGCTGCTCTCCCAGGGCGCCAGCTACAACAACGGACAAGCGCCGCAAACTTTTGGCGCGCTGGGCGACATCACCGGCGCGACTCGCGAAGACAACGAGTGGGATGGCACCTTTGAGGATGAGGGGATCATCACCACCGATGCGGCCCGCGTCACTTCGCTCTGGTATCGTTGGGTGGCGCCAACCAATGGCCTGGCGCAGATCAGGGTCTTGGACAATTACAGTGGCGCAACCAACCATTTCATCTACGGCGTTTACACGGGCGACCATCTGGCCGGTCTGAGCCCTGTCTTGCTGGCTCGCCAGCCCACAGAGTTCATGGCTGTGGCCGGGACCGAATACAGCATTTCAGTCAACAACGGTGTGTCGCCTGGATCCGTGCCGGACGGGCAAGGCGAATTCCAGGTTCAGATCGGATTTTACCCGACGCCATTGAACGACTTCTTGACCAACGCGATTCCGATCTTCGCCGGGCAAGTCTATTCGGCCTACACCCATGCCGCTACCAACGAGACGAGTGAGATCAGCGGGAACAGCACGTGGTGGCAGTTCGGCACGCTGCAGGGTGGCACGTTGGAAGTGCCGCTCACGGCGGGTGTGGAAGCGACGCTCTGGCAGGGCGAGAGCACCGCCTCTCTGACTCAGATACCGCTGCAATATCATACGGCGACCGACTATCACTTCCCGGGAATCACGACCAACAACTATTTCTTCGTCCTGCCCACCAGCGGCAGCTACAAACTTCGTGTAGCGGGCACAAAGGCGATCTACAGCTTCGCACCGAAGTTTCACCTGGCGCCGCCGCATGACGATTTCCCCGCCACGGTCAGACTGCCGGCCGGCGTCCAGGAGCAGCAGGACAATTACCTGCTCTCGGCCGTCTCATACGACTCGACGACCCTGGGCGCCACTTTGCAGACGAGCGAACCTTCCAACACGTGGCCCACGACAGTCTGGTATCAGTGGACGGCGCCGGAAAGCGGCGACCTGGACATCAGCATCGGGCAGCTCTTCCTGTTTTCGACCCCGGGCTTTGGGACCACGCTGGTCAGTTGGCAATCCCAGCCGGTCGAGTTTCTCACGATTCAAGCGTTCACGGGAAACAACTTCAGCGATCTGGTCGAACTGCCGCACGTGGACAACAAGGACTCTTTTTCATCGTTCGCACTGATGCCGAATTTTGAAACCGAAGACCCCGCCACGAACGCCACGATTGCCGGCACGCCCATCGCCGACACCTACACGGCACTGTTTACCGGCAACGTCGCCTACACCACGTATCGCGAGGGCTGGTGGCGCTGGCGCGCTCAGTTCAACGGCGACGCCTACCTCACCAAACTGTTGTCGCCGCGAGGAACCTCCTTTTCGATCGACGTCTTCACGGGAGACCGCTACGAGGATCTCCTGCCGCAATATCTTTATGCCCACTACGCGGGAGACTCCAGCATCGCTCCGCAGGGTTATTTCCACGCTACGATGGACCAGGTTTACACGTTTCACGTGCAGTTCGGGAATCGTCCGGCAACCAACGACAACTATTCGTTCAAGATCGAACCCGAAACTCTCTCGCGCGCCTACGTGACCAAGGGTCAACTGGTGTATTTCCGCGTCGCCGGCCTGGGATCGCCGCACCGCATCAAGCTCAACCTGACCTCCCGCGCCAGCAACGACGATTTCAACGACGCGATGGTGATCCCGTTGCAGACGGCCACGTACGAGAACGGCAGAAAAGCCGTCGGCAGCACCAAGGGCCGTCTGGTCGGCGCGACTGCAGAGAGTTTCGAGTCCAACCAAGTCCACTCCGTCTGGTACAAGATCTCTTCCCCAATATCCGGTCACGGCCGCGCGCGGTTGGCGGGAAATTATTCCACCTTCGTCAACGTCTATTCGTCCTCGCCGGACGGGCCACCGTCGCCGGATGGGCAACCCGATCCCACCAATCTGGTATCTCTCAACCCAGAGGACTTCCCGCTCACGCCCGGCACGCAGTATTTCATCCGGGTGTACGACCTGAGCATCCAGAACTACACGCTCGACATCATGCTCTCGGAGCAGCCCGCCAACGACCTGTTGACCGACGCGCTGCCACTGGAACGGTCCACCTTCAAGGCCTTCACCGACCATGCCACCATCGAGTCGGGCGAGCCCATCAAGCCGCAGAGCATCGGCGAGTCCGTGTGGTGGCGTTACGCCCCCAGCCTGGACGGCACCATGGTTGTGGACTCCGCTGAAAAGACGGCCTGCCTCTGGCTGGGAACCAACCTGCTGCAATTGGTCGAGATCACCAACAACGTGAACGGCCGAATCGTTGAGTCTCTGGCCAGAAACCAGGAATACCGAGTTTCGTTCGATACCAGGCCAGGAAAACTGGAAGGGGATTTCAACGCCACGGCGGCTTATTACGTGCTGCCCACCAACGACGATTTCGTTAACGCGACCGAAATCACCAGCCGGCAGAACACCGTCTTCACGAACGGCATCCTCTATACTTATTCGCAGCGGGGCTACAATTACGGCGCCACCCGACAGCTCAACGAGCCTGCGCCCAACCAGCGTTCCGTCTGGTACACCTGGGTCGCGCCGACCAACCTGATCGTTTACGCCGCCTGCGAACTGCCGGTTTACGTTTACACCGGTGACAATGTCAGCGCGCTCAATCCGATTGGCGAAAAGGTTTTCTCGGCCGTGGCAGGCCAGACCTATCGTATCGCCATCTGCGGTGGGCCTTCCGAGTTCACGTTGACGCTCAACGGCGCGCTGCCGGCCTACAACGACAATTACAATTCGGCCATTGCGCTGTCCGGCGCCAACTCCGTCAGTTTCTACACCTACGCTTCCAGCGTGGAGAGCTACGATCAACCCACCACCAACAGTTATTCGGTGTGGTGGAACTGGACTTCCGGCAATTCGACCAACCTGTTTGTTTATCCGGACAGCAAACGCGGACCCGACGATCCGGTGCAGGACCAATACCCTCGATTCTTTCCTTCGGAAATCAGAGTGGTGGACATGGCCGGACAAATCGTCGGGCAAGGATATGTTTCATTCGACCATCCTTATGTCGACGACTGGTCGGGGCAGAAGTTCGTCCTACCGGTCGGCATCCAGCCAGCCACGGACTATCGCATTGTCATTCTTTCCCCGTATCCGACGCGGGGAGTTTTGCGCGTCTCGGAAAAGCCGTTGCCCATCGGTTGTCCGTTGGGTTCCGAGTGCAATCCGGCCACGCCGTTGTGGAACAAGGAGGACAGTTACATCAATGGAATCATTTATCGAAGCTTCCTCCTGGCTTACGGTGGCAGCGCCCCGGATCCCTATTGGTTCTTCACCAGGTTCCCCTGGTTCGAGATCGGCCGGGACAGCTACGGCAACTTCGTCAACGACCCGCAAGGGTGGCTCACGTCGTCTCGCACCAACATCATGTTCCGTTTCGACGGGATTGACCGCCCGTACACGGAGTACATGCCGGTTGTGGCTGGCAACGACGCAGACACTGTTCGCATCGTGACCGGCGCCGAGAATACGGGCGTCACGCTTCGAGATGTTCACGTCCCCTTCAACGACACTCGCGAACGGGCCGTAATCCCGCCGCTCAAAGTTGACACAACCCCTTCCTACAGCTTCTCGACTTACGACAGCGCTCGCCATCGTTCGATGTGGATCACCTACAACGAAATGGCTGGCACCGAAGAGGACGGTTATGCCGGCAGCGTGTGGTACCTCATGAGCGTCCCCACTGAGGGCCGCTTGTTGATCGGCAACCAGACCGCCAGCATGCTGCAACTGATCCCGCTGAATGCGTCCCTCGAGGAGATGGTTGATACCAACATCGGCATTTACGACTACCACGCCGAAATGCTGCCAAACGGGACTGTCTCCTATCCAACGATGACCGAGCCGGTCATCAGCTTCCGGGGCAAAACTCCCGTCAACGGGTCCAACTTTCCTTACACCGAAGAACTCCGCTGGGTTTCCCCATTCTCAGGAAAGGCAATCGTCACGGTCAACCAGAGCAACGTTACGGTCAACGCCATCACTGCGCTCACGCAGTCATCCTCGACAGCGCAGACCATCGAATTCCAAGCCGAGCGCGGACGGCAATACCAGTTCATGATCGCCGGCAACTACAAGGTCGGCGGCAGCTCCCTCCAGTTGAGGCCGGAGATCCCCACCGTCGTTCCTGATGCACCGCTCGGCCAGCCGATCACCTTCGGGCCTTACGGCTCCTCCACCAGCACCCGCGAGGTGGCCGTCAACCCCGGTTACTACTACGTCGTACAGTTCGGGGACTGGTCCGCAGGCGGCATTGACGCCGATTTCTACGCCAATGTGTCCAATGACGATTTCGCCCAAGCCGCTCCCCTGACCGAGTGGCAGCTCACCCCGTACGGCAATGGCCGCATTTACAATCTCGGCTACCGCTACAAGCTGGGAAGCGCCACGCTGGAGCCCGGGGAACCGCCGCCGGCGGTCGGGGATCGCACGCTCTGGTACTCGTTCATCGCGCCGATGTCCGGCCAGCTTCAATTTCAGGGCTGGGCCAACATCTACTCGGGCACGAGCCTGAGCAATTTGACTCTGCTTTCTCGCAACGACATCTATAGCCGGCAGCCTTTCTTCGTGACGGCGGGGAATCAGTATTACATCCAGGCCAGCGGCTCCTTCGGCGGCAACAACGCCGATACTGACAATTCCATCAGCATCACTGAAGCGCCTTGGAATGATTACTTCAACGCAGCGGTGGCCATTGTGACCAACCGCAACACGATCACCAACATCAACGGGACCAACTATTATCTGTACGAGTTCACCGCGCCCGCCGGGTTCTGGCCCGCCGTTCAGGAGTCCTCGCCGGACGGGCCACCAAGGACTTTCTACATCCGCAACTGGTACCGGATCGAAGCGGAGGACCTGGCCGACATCTGGGTCTACGGCTGGAACAACACCTTCGACGGGGCAATCACAACCCCGGGCAACCACACCTTCGCCGACATCAACATGGATATGCCGGTGAGTTTGCCCAATAACGATCCCCACGCGCAGACGGTGATCGTCACACCGGAATCGCGCACTGAAGTGTTTCCGTCCGTTTGGGGCAGAAACGCGCTCGACATCAACGTGCCCTGGACGTGGAACTATGTCGCCCACCAGCAACTGGCCGAGGTCGTCACGAATGGGAGTTCCCTCTACGATGTTTCTTACACCGGCATCAAGGACCCGCGTTACAAAGGACTGTTTGACCTTTCGGTATTCTCCATCGGCGACAAACTCAGCTATCTCTACGCCGTTCCGGGCAACCTCGTCGTAAATGCCGGAGGGCAGGATCTCCGCATGAGATACGTGTTCGTCCTGAAAAAGCCGACCAGCGTGAAACTGACTCCGGTCTTTCCCGTCGGCCGCCAGAACGCCGCCGAGACCGTCGAAGTCAAAGCTCAGCGCTTCCAACTGAACACGAATGTTTATACCTACCTTTCCACGTTGGAAGGCGGCGAGCCCAACAAACCCGGCACCGGTGGCGGGTCCGTGTGGTGGACACTCGATGCGCCGTACACCGGTTTTCTGCGCGTCAACGCCAACAGTGTTTATAACGGTTACAGTTGGAGCCCCACGCCGCTCCTCTACATTTGGGAAGGAAACACCTTGTCCACGCTCAATGTCCTGGCGAGCAACTATACGACGGCCCCTTCGCTGGGCCGCGAGGTAATCGCCGCAGTCGTTGCGGGCCAAAAACTCTGGGTCAGCGCCGACCGGCAAGGTGATGGCGGGGTGTTCAACTTCACGGCCACCCTGGAGCCTCGACCGCTGAACCAGGACCCTGATCACGCAACCGAACTGGTGGCCAAACGGACGAACTTCGAGAATGGAACCAACTGGGCCTACAACGCCGCCTTCACGATCTATCCGATCAGCGGTGACTACACCAATAATGAACTGTGGTTCAAACTGAACGCGCCCGCCGACGCGCGGCTTGGGTCCGACGCGAACGCAAGTCTGCTGACGCTCTACGCCGCTCTCAAGCACGACCTTCGCATCACTCCGCCCAGCCGCGACTATTTGGGCGCCCTCACGCTCCGCATCGATACCGATGATCCCGCAGTCATCTATTACACGCTGGATGGATCTACACCTTCTCCCGGCGCCACGCCCTACACGGGACCGTTCACCATCACCAACTCGGTTGCAGTCAAGGCGGTGGCTTACCGGACGAACCGCACGGAAATCTACGCCACGGAAAGTTACGTCTATCACACGCCGCTCAGCTACGCCGTCCCGACCGGCACCAACAGCGGTCCCTACCTGCTCGACTTGGTCAACCCGGACAACGACGGGGCGACCATTATCTACCGGCTGGAAGGCGGAGACTGGCAGACTTACACCGGACCCACCAACCTCGATGGCCTCGGAGATTTCGGTGACGGTTACGTTTATTTCACACGCGTCCTCAACGGGCAAACCAACCCCATCCAGTACGTGCATCTCCACTTCCAGATGCCGCCGCCACAGTTGGACATCACCAATGCGCTCATCGCTTATACCGAGAACGGACTGACGGTGAGCATCACCAACGTGCCGCCGGGCGCGACGGCTTCCTGGATCGACAATGGAACGGAAAGACCGTTGGTTTCCAACCCGGAGGACCCGAGCATTTGGCGGTTGTTCATTCCCATTTCACAGGCCGGCACTTATCAGTTCCGGCTGTCCAAGCCCGGCTACCAGCCCTCACCCGTGGCAGTCGGGGTTTACAGCGCTCAACCGATACCGTCACCGGACCCGCCGCAGTTGCAGCCAATCGCCGGAGGCACACAGGCGTCCTCCTCGTTTTCCGTCACCGGTTTGACTTCGGACTCTGTGCTCCAAATCCGATACAGCCAGTACCTCCGGAGTGCCGCGCCCGTTTCGGGCGGCACCCTGCTGCCAGCCACTCAAGATTACGTTCCGGGCTTGGGCGAGGAATACCGGCTGTCCAATCCGGGCTGGTATGTCACCGGTGCAGGCGACTTCAATGGCGACCTGTTCAACCACACGTGGGAGGCAGGCAAAGTTGACACCTACTCACCGACCAACGGCCAGGTGGAACTCACCATGCCCTGGGGCAGCCAGGCGCAGCTGGTCGTCATTCGCACAATCTGGGGCCGCAGTACGGAGTCCGAACCCGTGACCGTGCCCATTACCTGGAAGATGCCGCAGCCGCAGTTCGTCGCCGTGACAAACGCGGCTGCCTCCTGGAATGGGACCAACTACACGAAGGTTTTTTACGAGCTCAGGCCGGCACTGCGGCTGGGCGCCGTCCGTGTGTCTTACAACTCGTCGGTCGGGCTGCCGCAGTACGAGGAGAGCTTCGTTCCCACGCTGTATGCGCGAATCTATCCCGTGTATCTGTTCAACGGGAGCACGAAGTTCTTTTACATGACCGACCCGTTTCACACTCGAGACCCGCAAATCGCCACGCAAACCCAGACCCCGTTTACCACGTTTCTCGCGGCCTTTCTCAACAAAAAAGCTGACCCCGACTACGGTTTGTGGGCTTTTTGGATGGATCTTTACGGCGTCGAGGTCAATGCGCCCAATGACCGGCCGCCCGGCGTGCAGCCGCCTTGGGACCAGATGTTGACGTATGCCAACGTCATGTCGTTGTTCGACGGTTGGGTCAGCCAGGGATTCACCCGCATCCAGTCCGATTACCTGTATTGTTGCCCGACCCTGGCGAGGACAAAACCTCTCACCCACGTCAACGCGCCCGGCGGGACAGCGACCGTCGTTCAACTGCCGGTCTTTTACAATCTCCCGGGGATTTACGCACCGGCCAATATCGAACCTTCGGACCCGATGGTCATTCAAGCCCCGTAACCAGAAGACGACCCCCAGTCGCTTCGAGTCGCCTTGAACGCACACCACTCCCGCCCGGCTGATTGCAATTCGCCCCTTCGACAGCCCCTGGGACTTACAATGAAGGAGGACTCTTGATGCACATCTGCTGGAGCTCGAAGAAGATCATGGACAAACGGCTTGGCATTCCCTGCGTGCTCGGCGCCGCGATCCTGGCGTTGGCGCAGGCGAATCTCCCCGGCCAGACGCCCCCGGCCGGACCGCACACCCCACCGCTCCCCGTGCCGGACTGGAGCTTTGTTTACATCCCCACCACTGCCGATCCCCTGACGGAAAAGCCGCTGCTCCCCTACGCGGATTTGATCAAGGGGTACGAGTACCTCATCAAAGCCCACGGCAATCCGGGGACTTACGATCTCAAACTCGATTTGAGAACGCTTCCCAACCACGACGCCTTCGAGAACGCCTTGCCGGTGATTTTTCCCCAGACGGGCAGCGCGCTGCCGCCGGTAAACCTCAAGCAGTACAACATCCACGCGACCCAACAGTCTCTCGAGCCCACCGTTGTCTATCGCGGATCAACCCTCTGGTACATGCTCAACGCTCCGAACGGCCGGATGACGGCTACCCTCTCGACCGCAGGGTTCGCCAAGCCCATCCAGAAACCCTACGTCACCATCTGGAAGTCCTCGCCGGACGGGCCACCAAACCTCGCCGACCTGTCCTTCTACGCCGAGAATCGTCTCCCCCTGACCAACAGCGTGGACCCGTACGCGTTCCTCTCCGAATTCAATTTCGCCGTCCGCAAAGACACCACGTATTTCATGCGCCTGGATGCCGCGGAGAAGGAGGGGGAATTCTCGGTTCGGTGCGCGTTCCGCTACGACGCGCCCAATGACAATCTTTCGCAGGCGTTGGCCATCGCGCTCGCCGCGGTTCAGTACGACAACGGCATCCGTTACACGAACACGGTTCACGGCAACAACTACGGCGCCTCCACGCAAACCAGCGAGCCGCTGGACTTCCAGCGCACGGTTTGGTACCGGTTTGCGGCTCCCGCAGCCGGCTACGCCCACGTCTCGCTGGGCAGCAACATCAATCACAGCGCCACGCTGTTCACCGGCCCGGCAATCGCCTCTTCCTTCGGACAGCTTGCGCGCGTTACCGCTCCGGTCTCCGTGTCCAAAGATCAAAACCTCTATGTCGCCGTCGGCGGAGAAGAGGAAGGTGAATTCGATCTGCAGGTCAGCATCACCCAGCCGCCTGCCAATGACTATTTCACGAATTCCATCCCGATCACCCAGTCACGACAGACTCTGATCTACAATTACTACTCCAAGCTGGATGAGACGCTCGATTACGCAATCCCCGGCGTGAACAACTCGCTGTGGTGGAACGTCACGCCGGTGGAGACGGGCACGCTTTCGTTGCGAAGTGTCGATGGAAAGTTTTCGCAAGACTACTGGCGGCTGATGGCGTTGGACCACGGCGCCTATCGCACCCTCAATCCGGTCACGCAAAGCCCCGGCCTCAAGACCTTCAACGTCAATGCGGGCCAACCTTGCTTCCTGTGGTTCGCCGTTCCAAACGGCGAGATCGGCGAGGGCCAGCTCTCCTTTGAACTGTGGGCGAACCCCGCCAACGACGATTTTGGCCAACCCATCGACATCACCGATTTCACAACCGCGACCTACAGCAACGGTGAAGTGCGCAAGTATTCGCTGGCGGGTCATAACAACGGCAGCACCGATCCTGGCGAACCGCTCCCGCATACCGTGTGGTACCGATGGACCTCCCCCGGCTCGGGCCACCTCGAGACAACGATCTCCTCTTCGGTGGTTTCCCTCCTCACCGGGTCCTCGACGGACGGGCCAACAGGAACCAACGCCGCGGCTTTTCAAGCGATCACCACACCGACACTCGTAGCACCCGGCCAGGTCATCACGTTCGCAGTCGGCGGCAATTACGACCAATACACGCTGGCCTGCGACTTCCGGCCCACACCCGACAACGACGAACCCACCGAGCCGATTGCGATCGTGCTGGGAGAAAAATACACGCTCTACACGCGCTACGCCAACCTGTCACCCGCCGACGTTGCGGGCGCCAGCGATATCTGGTTTACCTACGATCCCACCCAGTTCGCCGGCCCGATCGAATTCCGCCTCAACCCGGACGCCAACGGGAAACCGATCACGCTGCAGTTGGCTCAAGCCGGACAACCGCTGGCCAGTCACACGTTCAACGATCGCGGTGAGGAGCCTTTTACCGTGGACATACCTCCCAACGGGCTGGTCACGGTCCGTGCGATCTGCGCCTTTGCGGACACCGACTTTGATTTGATCGCCACCTACCAGGCCATCAACGATGACTTCGCCAACCGGATGGGGCTGACTCTGGAACCGCGTTCGTGGAACGTCTCAACTCCGATGGGACCGGTGACCATGAAGGACTATTACCGCCGCGTCGTGGTCAACAACCGCAACGCCGGAATTGAATCTTCCGAGGCCGGCCCCAACCGGCAGGAAGCGGCCAGGCTCTCCGGTAAATCACTCTGGTGGGAGTTCACAACCCCGGACGAGTTCGGCACGTTGAGCATCAAGAGCCGGCCAGGCTGCCCGCCGCTGCTCTATCTGCTCACCATCAACTCCGTCATGCCGACCAGTCCGCTGGATTACTGCGCCTGGAATCGCATCGCCATCGGCAATCCGTGGTACTCCGGAGACCGTTATCCGGCCACCAGCCAGAGCGTCATTCTCCACGCCGAACCGCGCACCACCTACCGGCTGCGCGTGGATACGCAACTGGGTTACGAGGACCAGTTGATGGATTTCGACATCATGGTTGTGCCTTATCCGCCCAATGATTTCATGCAGCGTCCCACGCCCATCCCGATCCAGGAGACGACTTCGGTCAGCACTTACAAGATCCGCTATCAGGTCAAGGCCGGTTCATATCAAGGCAGCGTCACGGGCAGCATTTACGGCGGCACGCGCCAGGCCATCGCCACGACGCTCGACGGTGACATCATCGAAACCTCCGCCATTTACGCCCGCTACGCTTCCAGTGTGCAGGACTTCCCCTACGGCCAGAGCACCTGGTTCAAGGTGCACACTCCGGACGCGCGCAGTTACACCTTCACGACGTTCGGAAGTTCATTCCGACCGTTCGTCGCCATCAGCGATGGGTTTCCCAGCTACACCGGAATGAAATACCTGCCGGATGGCGGCCAATACATTTTGCAGCCCAACAAGGATTACTACGTTCTCATCGATGCGTTGGTTCCCCTGGGGCAATACATCAACTCCTTCGGGCGCCTGCCCCACATGGGCCTGGTCAACACGTACGGATTGGCCAACGACATCAATCGCGCCGGGCCGGAGGAAATCGCCGGAGCCGTCAACCTCCGCCTCTACACGGCCGAGCAGACGCCCAATAATCTGTTTGAACTGGCCTCACCGATTGTCCTCAAGCCCACCTACCTGCCGGGAACCAACGTAGCATGCGGCGATTACGTCAGCCTGCTTTATGGCTATGGAATCGGCGACAATACAATGGCGACCAAGGAAAACGCGGCTTACGACGATTTCCCCGGGGGCGCCGGCAAGACTTTATGGTGGAAAGTCACCGCCGTAAAAAGCGACCTACTGCGCTTCGACCTGGCCGACAGCGCCTGCCCCGTCGTGACGAGGTTGTTCAATGACAGCTCACGCGCCAGTTGGGTGACCTACACCAACAAGCAATTCCAGATCCTCGCCGAAGCCGGACACACGTATTATCTCGGGGTCGATTCGCTATCCGGCTACAGCGGCATGATCGTGCTCGTCGCATCGCAAACACCCGACGTGCCCAACAACGACAACTTCGTCAACTCGCGAGAGATGACGAGCCCCATCACCTGTGGCGCCATCGACAACGCCACGCTCGAACCGGGGGAAAGCCTGACCGGAACCGGCAGCGTCTGGTACCAATGGCACAACTACTCCCGTAACGAAGAACCGGTCGCCTTCGCCTTGTATTCCGACCCGGCCAAAAGGATGTCGATCTACCGCGGCAGTTCGCTCAACTCCCTGCTGCCCGTGCATCTCGACGACACAGGATTTTCCTATGTGGCGCAGCCCGGCGAGAACCTTGCGCTCCGCGTTTACGATCGGAACTACCCGGTCAAAGGCGAGTTCCAGATCGGACTGAACATCGGCACCAACTATTACGTTGGCCAGGTTGACATTACCCCCTCAACGATCTTCACCAACTGCCTGCTGGTTGAAGCGCGCTCGATGTCGAGCGCCCGCCCGCTGATCTTCTACAGCACCAACGGCGCAGCCGGGCCGGGATCGCCGATTTTCGAGAATCGGGTCATCACCAACTCGGCTCACATGAACTTCTTTGTTCAGTTTCCCAACGGCCCGGCTTGCTCCATCGAGCGCGAATATATCCTGGCGCCCGACATCCGATTGACGCCATCACAGACCTTCAAAGGCCTGCTGGTTGTGGCCCTCACCAATACACCGGCAGGCACGGTCGCCACCTACGCGATTGGCGACGGCAACGGCAATCCACCGGCGAGCGCCCCCAACTTCCCGTTCGATGATCTGCCGCTCACCGAGTCCGCCCATCTGGTGGTTCGGGTGGCAGCCCCAGGTTTCGATGTGTTCACTCTGGAGGGACATTACACCAATACCGTTGCCGATATCACCGCGCAGATGCTGGAAGGCGACCAGTTGGAGTTGGCCACGACGACGCCTCAAGCCGCGCTACAAGTGCGGCAGGGACCGGGCACCGAAAGCTACAACACGAACCAAATCCTCATCACCCCCGATTACCCGATCCTCGACGTCATCGCATCGCGAACCGGATGGCAATCGGCCACGGCGCGGATCGACCTTTCCACCAATTACACCATGAGCTTGCTGCCGCTGGTGCTCGAAACCAATACAGTTACCTCAAGCCACCTCCAGCTCACGCTGACCGATCCCAATGTCGGTTCCTATATTTGGTATCGCATTGCGCGCCCGGACGGCAGCGTCCTCAGTTCCAGAGCCACCAACAGTTTTGCGTTGAACGCTCCTTACACATTCGATCTGGAGGCTTTTCCGGCCAGTCCCATCCTGAGCCGCCGCGGACCTTCCACGAATCTGCATTTCACCGCCAAGCTTCAAATGCCGGCCATCGTTCAGGACGCGCAGGGGCTGATTGAGATCACCGATCCGAACGAAGGCGCGGACAGCAGCTTGGTCGTCAACGGTACGCCCCTGGGGATCACCAACTGGACCATGCCTTATGACGGCGAAGGCACCATTACCGCTTCCGCTATGTCGCCTATTGCCGAGAACAGCGACACAAACTCGCTGGCGGTCAGTTACGCGCCGTTTATTGCCGTCACCCCGCCAACGGCTACGTTCATCACAAATGTGACGGTTCACATCAACAGTTCGATCGGCAGCCGGCTGCGGCTGTCACTCGATCAGGAGGGACAGCACCACGAAACCTATCTTCTCACACGCAACACGGATCTGGTCATTGACCGACCCACAGAGCTGATTGCCCAGGCCGAGCGTTATGGGGCCGTTCACAGCGCGTCCATTAACATCTACAAGGCTAAAGTCATCACCCCGATCGTTGAGCTTCCGACTCCACAGGATGGGAAATATCCGATCCTGACACCCGTGGTGCTAAACACAACCACTCCCGGCGCCACCTTTCAATATGCGATAGACTTCAGCCCATGGAACAACAGCAGCGGGCTGGCTTACCTGCAGGATGGCAGCCACACTTACCGTTTCAAAGCGGTCAAGCCCTACTGGGAGGACAGCGATACTGTAACCATGTCGCTAACGGGTTACACGCCCGAGGTGTCATTGGTGAACTACGTTTCTCCCTACTGGACCATTCTGCCCGGCATCACCACCCGGGTTTACGCCACCAATGCGGCGCTTGCGTCCACGCCCTTCGTGCAGTTCATCCATCAGGTGTGGCTGACCAGCGGAAGCCCGGGCGATTTCATACCACTGGATGCGCCGGTCACGAATCTGTTGGTGTGGCATCGCGTGGTCAAAGTCATTCGCGAAGACGGCATTGGAGTGACGAGCATCGTGGAAGGTCTGCCGCAGGCGACCCTTGTCGAAGCGCACTATTTCGACTTCCGTGTAGACGACCCCGACCCACGACTGCAAGTCGGTCCGGGCACTGAAGACAGCATTTTCTTCTACAAGCCAGTGTGGTTGGAGAGCGCTTCCAGCAACGTTGTTCTGCAGGCCGTCGGCACCAGCGTGGCATACGACCTGAGTCCGATTCGCCAGGGAAATCGCTGGCTCATCCCCGGCAATTTCATGGACCAGGACCATGTGACCTTGCGCTACCGCATCAATAATAACGGTTGGCAGACGTTCATTATGCGATTCAAGACGCTGGAACCGGATCAATACGTTGCCGCGACCAATTCCGCCCAGATCATCGTGCAGTTGGACCCGAACTACGCCGGTCATCCGGTCGGCGCCTACTACGAAAGCGCTGCGGCTCCTCCCGATACGAGCCAACCCCTGGCCAATCCCATTGAACTCCGCGACCGGATGGGCTCTTTCAGCTTCAGCAGCGAGACCACAAATCAGATGTATTGGATCAACAGCAAATACATCCTGACAAACTGGTCCTCGCCGGACGGGCCACCAGGGATCAACCTCTACACCAACCTGCCCGCCACACCCCTGACTCAATGACATGAAGCGACTCCTCGCCACCTTGAGCTCAACTGTTTTCCTGGCCCTGGGGCAGACGCTCCTTGCCGGACTCAACACGAACGTCTTTCTCGACCCGCCTTACAATGGCAGCGGATTTGTTCCGATACCGCAGCCACCCGCAGGACCAGTCATCGAAGATCCGGCTTTTGACATTTACTGCGACCGGTACAAGACCTCCATCGATCTGCGGACCGGCAGCAATCAGATCGTCAGCAAGATCACCCGGATTTGGGTGCCGAAATTTCGTTACTGGCAATGCGCCTCCGATTTTTGGATTTGGTATGATGGCATCGCGCAGTGCTGCAACCCGGCCAACACAGTGATCTACGCCTACGAAGCGGCGCTCAACGCCTACCCGGCCAACTGCAACAGCATTCCTCGCGTCGTCACGAATCCCAAAACAGATCTCGCCACGCCGCAATACGCCGGCGGCGGACCTAATGGCTGGTTTGGCGCCTGGTGGATGACCGATTATACTTCGCCCGATGGACTGCCGGTCGGGACCCGCTTCAACACCTTCTGTTCCATCGCTCCGGGAACCCGAGACGGCTTCCCCTGGTGCGGACTGACCATCTACGCATCTTCGGGCCATTGGTGCACCAGTAAACGTGTGGGAACGGTCTACGGCGTCACGGAAATCACCGAAGCCTGCACGCCCATTTCCCTCACCAGCGATGTTCTCGACATCGTTCACCAGATGGACCCCGGCGCCACCGTCTGCCGCGACTTGAGCGGCAACCTCGTGTTCTTTGCGAGCGATCCCGGTCTGTGGGCGGGATTGCCTCACGGTTATCTCAAGGTTTCCGGGAACTGGATTCTGTTCAGTGCCGAACCCGCTTTCAATGTCGGCGCGCTGCCTAACACGCCCGAAGAGCTTTCCCAGAGTTTTCCCGACCTCCTCGCCCAGGCAGCCGCGTTCAACACCATAACCCGCGAAGATCTGCTGGCGGTCATTCAAGCCAAATCGGTCGAGTTCATCGCGTCCATCGGGTTTCAGAATCTCGGTGGGGGCGTATGGGGCATCGCCTTGCCGCAAGATATCTCTACGGTGTGTGAGACTTTGAAGTTCAATGTTTCCGACCTCAACATTGGTTTCTGCCCACCGCCCAATTGCCAGGATTGTCCGAAACCAAACCCCAATGGAGGAATGATTCTGTCCGGGTCACTGACCGGAAGCTGTCCGCCTGATGGTGGCATTGGCACCGGAGGTCCCGGTTCAACGGACAACAGCCTCTTCTTGTCGTGGGCCGTTGACACCAACAAATATGGCGCCCCCAAACTACTGACCGATATTCCAACGCTGCAAGGCCTGTTCCCGACGAACCTGCCCGCGTCGGGGACGCTCTCCCTGACCAACGTCTATGTGCCCGAGGGCTACGCTGGCGTCAGCGTGCTGCTTTACGCGCTCAACCGTGATACGGGAGCGGGCACCGTCCGAGCGTTGAACCTCGCCGTCAGCTCGAATGCTCCAGCGGTCATTACCAATCTCACGGCCTCCAGTTCCACCACCAGCGATGGGAACGCACAAGTGACTTTCATATTCGACATTCTCTCCGATGAACCTTCGAGCATCACTTACCGCATCACCCAGGGAGAACAGATGCAATCCGGCTTCGTTCATGGACCCACGAACGGTGCCACCTTGAAATTCATCACCGACCGGGCCGGAACGGTTGATCTGCTGCTCATCAATCCTTGCGGCGCCGAGGCATTCTCCAGCGCCAATGTATCACTCAGCGGCCCGATACCTCCGATCATCGAACTGTATTCCCTTTATCCCAACAGCACCAACTTGAGCCCGATGCTCGATGAGAACAGCGCCAGCACGGTCCAGTACGTCGTGCGCAACCCCAGACCGGGAGAACAAGCGATCAGCTACGCGCTCTACAACAAGGAAAGCGGGCAGGTGCTCCAATCCGGAACCTGCTCCAATGCCAGCCTGGAGATTCTCAACAACGTCCGTTACACGGAGATGACCGCCTACACGCTCGACGCGACCAACTCCTTGCGATCGGCCTCCCTCACCAGGCCCGCCCGTGTCCACACCGAAACCCCGTCGCTGAGTCTGCCGCCCGTCTTGAACAATGCCGTCATCACCGGCATTACCAACCTGACGCAGCAAAAAGGCGCCTTTCGAAGCCAACTCTTTAGTCTTCAAAGCACCGAAGGACTCAACGGATTCAACTCCATTGTCTATCCGGCCAACGGCGTCATTCCCGTGGAACTGGACGGCAACAATGTGGAGCCGCCCGCGGCCGATGGTTACTGGACCAATGTCTTTGCCAACGTTTCGCTGCCCAACGACTGGTTCCAAACAGGCAGCATGAGCGATCCGCCCGTGCGGCCAGAAGGAAGTACCACGGTGGCCACTCGGTTCGATGTCGGCGATCTCGCGGTTGCTATCAGCATTACGAATGGACTTGGGAACGTCGCGGTCTCCACTGTGACGTCCAATGCGGTCCTCGCGCTAGAACGTTCCATGAACGGTAGTTGGACAACGATCAAGACCATCAGTGGCAACACCGGCACCTTCACCAACGTCAATTTCGGGTTCACTCAGCGCATCGTCGGGCGAAAGAACCATTACAATCCGGCTTACTACAACCTGGACAAATCCCTCCACCTCCAGGTCAGCCAGGATCCTTGCAGCAGTCAGATTTTCCTGACGGTCAATCCTGCCGTCACCAACGTCGCGATTGCCGGGGCCAACTTTGCAACGAACCTCAGCGTTGCCACCCTCGCGCTGGACGGTAACGAGATGATCCAGTTCCCCGCTTTCGCGCTCAATGACGGAAATTACACGTTCACGGCTACCGGCGACGCAACCCCACTCGTGCAAAATCTCACCGTCAGCGGCAGGTTTTCTTACCAGATTGAATTGGCAGGCGGAGGCGCCAATTTCATTACGGGAACCAACCCCACCAACAACGAACCCGTTTACATTCTCGACGTCACCGGCGCGATCAACCCGCGTTTGCGCCTCAGCTCGATCGACAAACCATCACTGGCGTTCGCGCTCGGCCAACCCGCGCGCGTTGACCGGCTCAATGCCCAGGAGGTGGAGATAAACCTGTCTGGCATCATAATAACCACTGAGTTCCAGGCACGACTGGCAGTCGATAATCAACCGTGCCCGGACATCCTCATCCCGTTGAGCGTGGTCGTGCGGCGCGGCTCGCCCAACTTTGACATACCCGTCAGTGAACCCAAGACGGGAGACTGCCTCAAGCTTTTCAACGGGAGCATCCCCCGATGGCCCTGACACAAGACACCTGCACATGAAAACCAAAACCCCAATCCTCGCCGCCGTCATGGCGGCCTTCACTCTCAGCGTCATTGGCGCTGGCCCAGTCCCTGGTGGCCCATCCGGCAAGGACCAGACGCCGCCCGGACCGGTCGTCAAAGAATACGTTGTTCGCCCGCCATCTCTGGATGGCAGCAAACCTCCAAAAGTGGAATCCCAGAAGCTGGCGCTGCCCGCCGTCTGGTCTGGCGGAAACCTGGACGTGCCGAAAGACATCCATTTCGATTTTGATCCAGCCCGGACCAACTACGTCGCCATCTACTCGGTGACGAACAAGACGGACAGTCCGGTTCAAATCAAGGGCTACACATCCTCGTGCCAATGCACGAGTGTGGAGTCCACCAGCCAGACCGTGCCTGCCAGAGGCGCCATTCAAATCAAGGCGGTCATCCAGCAGCAACGTCCGTCGGTCCAATACGTGATTCTGCAGGATGGCCAAACGAATCTTTACCAAACCGTCATCTGGATCCAACCCAAGCAATGAACACACGCCGTTTCATCCTCGCAGCCGTCGCGTTGATTTCGGGCGCCGCCATCATCACCATCGCCCAGACCATTAGCCCGCCGGAGTTCAAGCCGTTGCCCAAGTTCCAAGGTGCCGCGCCGGCTACTCCCAGCCCTGCCCACGTGGTGAACCACAATCGTCCGGCCGAAGGGTTTACGCCCTTGCCGCGAATCGAGCCGGGCGAACCGCCAACGGAGCGTTCGGCCGCCGCGATCGCGAAGCTGCGAACCGCGGATCAGCAACTGTGGCAGGCCATGACGAATTCGGTGTTTCAGGCCCAATTCCAACAGACACTCACGCTCATCAAGCTGGCAAACCAGCAGCCGGGCATCCGCGCCAAGGTCGAGGCGGCACGCAAAGAGGTCCAGGATTATCTGCGCCAGCACAGCGCGGAGTTGATGCCTGTGTTTGAAAAGATGAACGCGCCAAGAGAACTGCAGCGCCAGGAGGGGCAGCTCACTGAATTGGTATTCTAAAATCGGCGCGTCGGTGTTCTCCCTTCGAATCAGCCCAGCATGTTTGAATTCATCCTCGCGTTGCTGACCACGATGTTTCCCATACGCGGCAGCCAGATCATGGAACTGGATTTCCGCACACTGACCTGCGGCGAAATCGCGCCCAGAGATTTGTCCAGTTTTCACTTCGCCAACCCGCTGCAAAGCCACACACAGGCAACCAACTTCGCCATTCTGTGCGCCACGCTCGATTGGGATGCGACCAAATACTTCAAGGCGCCGCCCGCGTCGCCGGACGAGTTGCGGCTTTATACGGCCTACTACCTCGCGGTTCCGCCCAATACCAACGGGCTCAAGTTCATGCGGTTTCATGTTCAGTGTTGGCAGACGAACTGGCTCGCCTCCACTCTCGAGGAGAACCTCATCAAACGGCTGAGCGTGGAATCGCCCGCCGACGCCAACACACTGGTGTCGCGGATGCTGGAAAACCTGGAGAACCTCCGGTGGACGCGCTGGTTCAGTTGGCACAAACTCATGGAGGAACGCCGTAAGGCTGAAGCTTTCGCGTACGCCGAGCGAGAGCACGTACGCACAGAAATCAGCTTCTCAATCGAATTTCCATGTCTTCCGTTCAAACTCGAAAAACCTCCCCTTCGGGTTCTCTGGCCATCCAAGGTCCGCACGGAAGTTTATCAATACTATTTTCCTGGCAGACAGTGGACGCGCCAACTGATGCGGTCTCCAATGAATCCCGTTTACCTTCCGCAGCAATGGGAACCTCCCGGAGACGAATGCTACCAACGCAGTTGGAAACGCGGCCCGTCATGGCAGATGACCTACAGCCAGAAAGAAAACACTTTGACCCGGACGCTCACGTACGTGGCGACAGACAGCTACGTGGCTGGAACAATCAACACCAATTCCTTTTCCGAGATTCTCGTGGAAGCACCGCCGCCCAGACGGTTCGTGGTCAAAGCCCCGGCCTTGATTGAAGTCCAATAAGCCTTCCCGTTGTGCCGGGGAGCGGTTCCTGATTCACCACTACCCTCTGAATTTCTCCAATACGGTTGTGCAGCGGTTCTGAACAAGTGCTGCGACAGGGTTTGCAGCGGGATGTTCCGTGATCAGGTCGGGCGTTTTTGACAGGACTGTTTCCGCCAGTTCCCGTACCCGCCGCTTTACCATTGGCCTGGCAAGGCCCGCTTCTTCCGCCAATTGATCAAAGTGCTTTGGAAGCACTTTGTCAGACACGTATTCCCCACCGATTTTCATCGCCATTTTGGGGGAGAGTTCCGGGTAATAGGCCGTGCTGAGAACATCGTAAAGCGGCGCCAACCGCGTTTCCCGGCCGTAAAGCAGCGAGAAATTCTTCCCATGAGCATCGTGGTTTCCGATCAGGAAATTGAAAATAACCGCGTCCAATAATCGTTGGAGGTCGATCACCGGGGCGCTGGACAACTCACGCAGCAGCGCAAAGCACTGCTTTAGCGAAGGCCCGCCTTCGTTCTGGTATTTGTTGTCGGGAACAATTCCCAACGCCTGGCAAAAATCCTCCTGATGCTCCCGTTCCAAATATTCGGGACCGCTGGAGGAATCCTTCAACAGCGTTCGGTCATAACGCTCCACCAGGAGATAATCAATGGTCTCCACCTTGCCGACTTCTGCCCTGGCGGTGTGCAGGCCAATCGCGCGGGCCAGTTTCATGCAAAACGCTTCATTGAATACAATCCCCTCGAACCGCTCGATGGCCGGTTTCAGAATGTGTGTGCTGGGCGCTCCACCAAGGGGCATGGAGATTTGATTGCTGGAGACATGCACCGCGATTTTGTCCTGGGCACCGGCCAACGAAAGCCGGATGCCATCCTCTCCCGCCATGAGCGGGCGGCGCGGCAATTGCCTGAGAATCTCCGCCAATTTCTCACTGGTCAACTGGCGATAACCGTAGTTGTGCTCCGGCAGGCTTTCACCAGACGGGATGAATGTCACTGCTCCAGCGCATTCGCCGCCGATTTGTTCCAGCATGGCGAAATCATTTCTGGCGCTGATCCCGAGGTTCTTGGCGATAATCTCGCGTTTGCTTTGTTCCGGCAGAATGCCGGCAAAGAACCCCTGACACCCGTTGCGGCTGAACCGCTCTTTTCTAAGCGGCAGCGAGTGCGACAGAGGAATGGCCTTTGCATCATTCAGCCAGCTTTCAGCATAACAGAACGTCATCTGACCATGCTCATCCTGAATGAGCTGGCCGACCAACTGCCGACGCAAATAAACGTTCAACGTCCGGGCCATTTTTAAACTCCCTTCTTGTCGTTCCCAGCGGGCGGAACCAATTCGATTTTGATGCCCAAGGTCTGCAGGACGGTGAGCGCCTTGCCGAGCTGGCAGGTGGGCTTTCCCTTTTCCATCTCGATGATGAACCGCAAGCCCGTGCCGGAAGTCATGGCCAAATCCTTTTGCGTCACCCCCATGCTCTTGCGGGTGCTTTTGACCAATTCTCCTATGGTTTTCGGAGTATATTTCATGTTACCGAGCGGTAACATTGCACGCATCTTACACCCAAATCAAGTGAATTATTCCCGAACGGGAACAATTTCGCCTTTGGTTAAGAAAACAAGCGCTTTATTCCCGAGCGGGAACAGAGATGCTTTTGGACTTCTTGCTGGCGAGTGCGAGACAAACCTGAAACGCCGCGTTCCCGCTACGCGGAACATTTCAATACACGAGTTGTGGCTTGATGATTTTGCTGCGTGCTTACGGCTTTCCAAAAGCTCGGTTCCAATAAAGGTTGTGCGAGGGTGTGGATCGAATCGCCGCGCCTCCAACAGCTTGGTTTCGAGGCCGGATCTTTTCTGGATGTTCGGCAAAGAGCAGGCGATACACTCCATCTGGTTCCCGTCGCGCATCGGACCCGCAATCGGGTTTCCTTCCGGCAGATGTCGGGCCTCCCGTGCCCAATTATTGATCTGAACAGCCGTCGTTTGTTGTCCGATTTCCAGGGGCACACGGAGATCAAGCTCTCCGCCAGTTTCAAAAGGTTGCAGGTGACTCCGTCGGTGCGCTCTTTTCACATTGTGCGGCACCGTACTCATGGGCTGCCAATGCCGGCCATCGAGTACTTCGCAGGCGGCGGAACGCTGACCAGCGCCGTCACCGACGATCCAAGATTCAAGCTGGCGGGCGCCGTCGAGATATCGCCGAGATTCGCGGCGCACTTCGCATTGGAACATCCCGACGTGCCGCTCTACCAGTGCGACATCCGTGATTTGGACCCCGGCGACTTGCCCTCGGCCGCCGTTATATTCGCCAGCTTGCCTTGCACGTGCTTCTCAACGACCGGCGTGGCCAAAAAGGGTTTGAAGGGAGGCAGCGAACTTGGAGACGACGGCGATCTGTTCCTGTCCTTCGCGCATCACGTGGCTGCACACATGCCACTGGCGGTGATGGTAGAAAATGTACCGGGATTTTTCGGGCCGAACGCGATCGCTGGTCGCGTGTTGATGGCTCACTTGGAACGTCTCGGCTACCACGTTCACTGTTTTCAGTTGAACCCGTGGGACGAATGGGCGGAGCCTCAGGATCGCAAACGCGGAGTCATGGTGGCCACGCTGTTCGCCCGTTTCTATCCTGCCATTCCGATGAAGCGCTTCGTTGGGAGTGCCGGTGATTACCTGGATACGGCGGATCCTACGCGCGACCGAGTTGAGGCGGAGCGAATCCGCAATTGCATTGCCGGAAGGGCAGAACACATGAAGCGCCACCGGGCTGCGGGCAACGGTTTTGGCTTCACCGTGATCGACCGCCAGAGTTCAAAGGTCCCCACCATTTTGCGCAGCTACTGGAAAATAAACTGCGGTCCATTTGTCGCTTGCGAAGGTGGAGTTCGAATGCTGCGGGTCTCGGAAATTGAGCGGCTGATGGGATTCGTTCCAAAGAAGGGTTTCACCAGCCGGTCCTATTCGACGGCGGTGGAAATTTTAGGGCAAGGCGTGCAAACTCGAATCTTCAGGCAACTGATTCATGAGTTGGGCGATTTTCTCGAGCACATGCTCAAAACCGATCGCGTCCCCACACCGCCACAGTATCGACTCTTCAACTGACTTTCCTCCGCAGCACGCTGAAACGCGCTGTTTGCCCCGGATCGTTTAACCAAACAAGTCGAAGGAAAGGCCTTTGGGCTGCCGCGCCTTGACCGCTTTCTCGACTTCGCGTTTCACGAGCCGCTTGACCCGCTTATCCTGCTTCTTCTCCGCGAGCGTCCTGGTAATGGCAACTCCAGCACCGATGGCGACCAGACCCGACACAGCGGCGGCCGATCCCGCCACCTTGGGAATCCCCATCTGGCCGATGCACTGGAAACGCTCGCCACCATCTCGTATTGCCGTGAACAACTGAGCAGGTGTGCCCGAGAACTTCATACTCGATTATAGGCCAAAGTGAGATGGCGAAGTCGGAAGGTGGCTGAGAATTGAACTGGACTGCGACAGCGAATCGGTTGCGTGGCATCGTCGGGATCATCAGTCCAGCCAGTTGACTCTCAAATGTGATTTGGGGTTGTGCGGTCTGGATTTTGCTAATTTCACTAGTGCGCCGGCCCAAGAACTTTTGTGCTCGACGAGGGGGTCAATACATCACCCGCCGCACTATAATGAGGGACGACCGTGTATGTATCAACGGACAGTCGAGTGAAAGCCGCCTTGAAACCTGCCGTGGTTCTCGCCCTGCAATTGCTGTTGGGAACAAATCTGATTTACGGGCAGGCCACCAATCACCCGACCACCATCTCTCCAACTGTCTCCAGGTTGGACACGAGCTCCACAAATGGGACAGGCCAGGCTTACCTTCCGCAACTGCGCAAACCGACTGCACGTGATTCAACCGAAGCCGAACCTCTCACCACCGAAGTTGGCGACCAGAGCAATCATTTGGAGTGGACCGGTCAATACGTCGAACGCTACGTGCGCGTCCCCGAAGGGAACACCGGAAAAGCCAAGCTCATCAGATTTCTTATTCCCGTCTACCGTGAGAAAGGCACTCAGCGGAAGGCATCGGTTGGCACCGAGGATAAGCGAAAGAATTGACTGACGGTAGGAAGTTTGCCAGCGAGACGATCGTCGCAGACTCATTCATCCGTCACCCATTCTTGTCCGTTGGGTGTGCCTGCAAAAATTCTGCGGCCCGCATACCGGGTTGCAACATCTCCAGGAGAGCAGAGTGCTATGAGTGCGGTAAGTGGCGGTACGCAATATCTTGACAACTATTTGAATGAAATCGGGAAGGTTTCCCTGCTGACGGCGGCGGAGGAAATCAAGTTGAGCAGCGCGATCCGAGAGGGGCCCGAAGATGAGTCAGCCCGAGCCGAAATAAGGTTGATCGAGGCGAATTTGAGGCTGGTCGTGTCGGTCGCAAAACGCTGGCAGCACACGCAATTGACCATGGAGGAATTGATCTCCGCCGGGAACGAAGGTTTGCAAATCGCCGCCAGGAAATACAATCCCCAGGGATTCAACACCCGCTTTTCAACCTACGCCACGCTCTGGATCGAGCAGGCGATCCGGATGGCCGCCAATCGTGCGCACACTGTGCGCATTCCCATCCGTCGCGCGACCCAATTGCACAAAGTGCTCCATGCGCCCAGTTACGACGAAGCCGCTGCCGAACACGATGAACACCGCATTGCGGGCGAAGTCGGTCTCAAAGTGGAGGCCGTGCGTCACGTGCTGAAGTACCGGGTTACGGAAGTCAGCCTGGATGCGCCGGCGTGCGACGGGAGCGGCGAAATGATCGGCTGCGTCATTCCGGAAGAGCGCTGTTCCTTCCAGGAAATGATGGACACCGAGGATTTGGCCGTGGTTCGCCAGGCGATAGCGGAGTGTCTCACCGATCGGGAACAGTTTGTGATCCGCCAACGTTTTGGCTTGGATGGTCCGGTCGCCACGCTCGATGCCGTCGGGGAACAACTCGGCCGCACGCGTGAGCGTGTTCGTAAAATTGAACTACAAGCCCTGTCCCGACTCCGGCAGCGATTAGGTGAGATCTTTCACCTGACTCTTGATCCTGTCTGAAACCGGCTTCGCCAAAAGCCAACAATCGTGCGGCGGGCGATCTTCGTTCGTGCCGCGCGCGAATGAGATTTCAAATTGCTGATGCCCCGCAACCGTACCGGATCGTCAGCGTGAATGGACGGCGGCTTCAGATCCCGAATGCGGAAGACCGCCGTCGGCACCGCGAAATTTACGAACAACTCAAACACCTTTGCCCGGTCAAATGGGAGCCGGAGCAAATCCAAGCGCACATTCGCGAGGCGCTTCGGGCCGAACCAGGAATGATAGCCCTGCGTGCTGACCTCCAGGACTGTTTCGGTTCGATCCCGCAAGACGAGGTTAGGTCCCGGATCAAATCTCTTTCCCTGCCTGACCACCTGAGGCAAGGGCTGGTCAACATCCTCCGACCCGTTTCTCGCGGCTTGCCAGTCGGCAGTCCGCTTTCCCCGTGGCTGGCCGAACTGGTATTGCGCGACGTCGACGCCGCCATGACCGATTTTTCGCACTACTTTCGCTATGTGGACGACATCTGCGTCCTGGGCAGTCTCGAGAAATGCACGGAGGCCAAACGACGACTTGAGGCCGTGATTGAGCCTTTGGGAATGCGCTTGAGCCCCACCAAGACTTGCATCGTCCCGTCTGAAGAACTGGTGTTCCTCGGCCGGTCTTATCAATCCCTGGATGATTCACAATTGATCGAAGTCGATTTGAGCGGCGAGACGTTCCGCGTGCCCAATCACAAGAACGTGAGACTCCGCGTCAACAAGACCGGGCAGCCCTACCACGAACAAGGCGGCCGAATTACCTACAGCCTGAGCTGTCTGCTCAACCGGATGAGTCAGCAACCAACGCCTTATATCCTCGAGATGCTCATGCTTCGGCAAACCTGCGAGGACGAATCGCTCAACCGCATCATTCAACACCCGGAATGTATTTTCGACCGAAGCTTGCCTCACGCCTTGCATGGAAAAATCTATCGCCATTATCTGACACAGGTCAGAAACCGCGTGCAAACCCAACCGCAGTTGCCGATCGGTGCCGCTGGCGAAGTGTTCCGGTGGCTTCACCTGACCAACCACATCATGCAACACGCGCTTCTGCCGCCAGATTATCACGAAGTGGAAGCGGAATGGGCCCAACTGCTGGAGAGTTTGGAGGCCGGGCAATACGAGTCGTACCATCAACGGATCAAGCAACTCTTCAAACAGGAGTACGATCTGCGCACGGGATTGGGCGCGGGGGAAACTCCACTGCCTGCCGACAAGCCGGCATTCGCCGCGTTCAGTTTGGATTAGGCCAGCGAGAAGTTGACGCGCTCGTCGCCGCTGCCTGCTACGGATCTCTCCGCTTGGACGGAGAGAATCCTCGGTTGCGGTTTGGGATTGTAGAGGGCGTTCCAGAGGCCCTTCCTTTGCGAAATGGCGTCCAGGGCGGATTGAACGAATTCCTGCATTTTCGGGTGGTACGGTTGAAAGTTGGTTGCGCGGGCCAGGCCTTCTTCCACGAGGAGTTTGTTCACACAGACTTCGTTTCCCGAGACCGAATCCTTTGCGTAGAGGTAACAGGGCATGCGGCCATAAAGTGCCGGCTGGTTTCGAGCTACCTCCACCCGGACCTGCGACCCTGGCGGGATCAGTTGACGAAGAGCTTCCCAGGCCCTCTGCGCTCCCGGCTGTGATTTGTCGTGATGGTCCAGTTCCGGTGTATCGATTCCGATCAACCGGTAACGCCCGCGCTGACCAACAAAAGTATCGCCGTCCACCACCTGACTCACCGTTTCGGCGTGCGACTCCAGGCCGTATGCGGAAGGATCAACCTTGATGGGATGATGCTCCCATTGCCGCGCTCGAACCGCCGGACTGAGACGCCGGAAGGCGACATTGTGATCGCCGACCGGAAAGTGACGGAGCGCTTCGAGGAACTCCGCGTCCACTTGTCCATTTTTGTTCACCGGGATGCCGTCCTGAATTCCGCGGGCGACCAGGTCCAGCCGCTGGTCCATGATGATGCGGCTGCCCATCTTGAGATATCGTTTGAGCGCGGCGACGGCCAGGAGCAAACCCACCACTCCTTTCAACCCCATTGACTTGTAGGCCAGCATGCCGGCCAGCGCCCCAAGCGCGGCCAGCGTCGCGGGGTTGGCCTGGCGCACAAAGGCAATCGTTGCATTGAGCATTTTCTCACCCGAGAGGCCTGGCAGGAGATCCATGTCGTCGTGTAGTTCCACCGGATAAACACCCGTGTCCGTTCCGGCCGGTCCGCGCGGATGGACTTGATCCGCCGTTGGGGCTTCCGTTTCCATTTCCGGCAACTCGTGCCGCAACAGTTCGATCTGCTGTTCAAACTCAGGATTGATTTCGGGAGGAGGAACCAACCAAACGTCATCGGCAGGTACGAACAGTCCGCCGGATTTGTGCCTCGCGAGATTCTGCAAAGTTTCCGGCAGGTCCTGTACTGGTTTCACTGTCCTGCCGTCGGCCGACCTCACTTCCATGTCCTCGGGACGCAGATGGGAAAAATAGACCAGACGCACGGCGTCGGCTTCCGCTGGCGAATACGACATCCCGGTCATCGTGTCATAAAGCCGTGTCACAGGATCAGTGGCAGCTCTCTTGAGAAAGGCGGCGGCGGCCTTCAAGAACGGCTGTGCCTTGGCGGGATCAGGCTGGTCGCCCTCGCGCATCACGATGTACCCTTGAGCGGGATCGATCTTGCTCACAGTCTATTCTATCAGTCTTGCGGGTGTTGCTTGAGAGCAGCCCGCAAGGAGCGCCGCACCTTGTGCAATACTCGAGCGTCACCTGTCGTGGCCAGAACGAACGGGACCACCTGACGACTCAATGCCAGAAAGTGTGGCGCCGTGACGAAATTCACCTTGATCTGTTGTCGGAACCGCGCCATCAGCCGCTGGAACTCGGGCAAGAAGCACAGAGTACCCAAGTCAACCGCCGGGATCCGCACCACAACGGCCTGTTTGGATGCGGCAATTCTCATGGTCGAAGCGGAGCCCAGTAATAGATTCCGTTGGTTTGAGAAAGGACCACGTCTTCCGTGCTGATCAAGGTGACGAGAAAGCCCGCCGCTTTCAGAGCCACGATCCGCCCCAGAGCGTCGGAGGGGGTCACAATTGGATCTCGGCCCAGACCGGGCGCTGTTGAGCTGTTGTAATCCAGGAGGGAACGCTCGGCCGCATTGAGGGTTGAGGCGGCATTCGTACGGCGGAGACCGACGGCGCTGTCCTTCCCTGCAATAAAGACAGCCGTGACAATCGCGGCCAGGGTCAACAGCACTGACACCACTGCAACCAACTCAACCGCCGTAAAGCCGCCAGTAATCTTCTTCGTCAGGTTCAATTGCATGGTTCGCGAAATCCGGATTCGACACAGTAATGTTTGTATATCCGCGTTCCGATCACGTATGAAAGCAACCAAAGTAGATCGGCGGGGGAAGGCAGGGGCAACGCCAGGAACAGATTGTTCATGTGGAGGCAAAGCTTTGTCCAGGTGTAGCCCATGCGCAGGAAGTGAATGTAAAGCGAATAACAAATGCCGACATGGAGCAAACCTCCCAGGATAATCGCCTGTAGCAGCCATTGGTGTTCCCGATTCAACTGCTGGAATCGCACCAGCTGATGAGCCCCTTCTCGATAAGCAGTCTCAAGGACAGGAACGGCAGTCGCCCGCTCGGAGAGATTCGCGACCGCTTGATCAATGCGCCGGTTGATTTTCTCAACACTGAACCCACAATAGAGGAAGGTGAACGCTTGCAGCAGAATGACTGCGAGACTCAAACGGGAAAGAGTCAGATAATAACGTTTCACAACTCCAGTATAAGGCTTTTATGCGTCTCGTACGACTACAGCGCGGGTTTACCCTGGCCGAAATCATCGTGGTGGTTGCTCTGTTGGCCATCCTCGGCACCGGCGCCCTGATCGGGCTCAAGCGGCAACGGGACAACGCCGCCTTTCGCAAGACGGTCCAAAACCTGAGTGCCATCGACCTTGCAAAAGCGACCTGGCAGAAGTTTCACCCGGACGACACCTGGCCGGCCAACGAGGTTGATCGTTGGAGCGCCATCGCCGGCTATCTCAACCTTTCAGAGACAGCCACAGAAACACCCGCGGGCAGCGGCTACTACTCCGTGCCGGGGTTCACGCCCGAGGGACACACCTATCGTGTCGGGACGCTTGCGGAGCCGGCAGGTGGAAAGTGCGATGGGGTGAATGTCACAAGGCCCTTGGACTAGAATTCCGCCGAATCCAGTCCGATGACCGCCGGAGCCTCCGGCACATCCATCGAATGCAGGCTGTTCATGAACGCCACCAGGTCCCGGTCATAAACCGGGCGCACGGGAACGGGCCGGTCCGATTTCAGGAGGACACGCTCACAGAAGATTTGCGCCACGTGACAGCCGTCCGGGCGGCCCACCTGGACTTCCTCGGCTTCAAGCACCCCCACCATCAGGTGGTTCACTGAAATGGAGAGACGGCCCTGCGCCGTCACTCCCTCCAGATAACTGGCGACAAGATAAGAATCGAATTGATCATCAGCCGCAAGGTTGAGGAAGTTCAACTCGCCGCGGCAGGAAAGGCGGCTGTCCCTCATGACAATCTCGTGAATGGTCTGCGGTTCCTGGTCGAACTCCTCCTTGGGACCAGAGACTTCGTTTGCCTCAATCCAGCTATGCGACAAGTCAAACCGCTTTGCCCTCACCACAGGCAGTTGAATGTCTCCGGTCACTTTCAAAGCGGCAACTTCCACTTCGCCCATGGGCGATGGACAGCCGTGACCGCTCACAATCTCCAGCGTCGCCTGGCTGTTCCTGACGGTGACAAGCTGCGCCCGCGGATCGGGGAGGTCATAGTGGCGATCCCCGCAAAAGGCCCGCCCGTGCGTCCCTTGGGTAAAGTCCAGAATCAGGTGTTTCCCGTCCTCCGGACCGAAACACCCCTTCGGCGCACCGGACGAGGTCATAAGGCCAGCCAGTTTCATCCCTCCATTGTATGTTTTCCGCCCCCCGCGAAGAAAAGGCTTCGCCGAAAACTTAAAAACGATCATGAAAGACTTTCCGTCTGCAAGCCTGCTGTCGAGTTGGCGGAAAACAGAACTGGAGTCTGGCGAATAGCTTTATGGCACAGAAACTTCCTCAATCCCTCCGTCAGCGGCTGGTGCCGTTGTTCAAAGAGATCCTCGCCTATCACTGGGTCGAGGACCTCACGTTCAACCGGCTCAGCGGCGCAGTTTACCACGTTCTGTTATCGCCGCAGCACGCTCATCTTACCGAAGACCAGGCCGTTGATCTGGCGGTCAATCTCACCCGGAAGGATCAACTCGCCAAACTCCTGGGGGGCTACGACGCCATGGTCCAACGACGCGCGCAACAGGCCCACAAACAAGTGTTGGGCATCGTCAGCAACATGATTCCGCACAACGCGCCCAACCGTCCGCAGGTCGTGCAGGACACGTTGAACATGTTGCAGAAATTCCCGCTGGTGCGGAGCATCACCGGAATCCGCAAGTTGGTTCAGGCGCGCATCGACAATGGCCACCAGGACCTCGACGAGGACGAATTCCTCGTGTTGACTTGAAGCGCTCCCGGGGAAAGGCGCGGGGAGTTTGGTTCGTGTTATCAATAAAGCGAGGGCGTCTTGGCCGGCGACCATCGCGAATACATCGGACGTGCGACGGGGCGAGCACGTCCGATGCGTGGATGATTAGAGTGCATCTCAGCCGTCCCGATCTCGTCGAGGTCTTTGCCTTTGCAAACCTACGTGTTTTTCCGCAACATGAAACAGTTCGGTTGGCAACCACTATGGAATTTCGATTTTTTTGTCCATCATGCGGTCAGAAGTTGAAAGCGGAAGATGAAGACGCCGGACGGCGGGTGGATTGCCCTCATTGCAGCGTGGAGTTCCGCGTCCCGCACCCCGAACCCGCATCGCCGCTGCCGCCCGCCGACTTGCCCATCGAGCCGCCTCGCGATCCGGCCTTTGCCAACCCAAACCTTGAAGGGGAGCAAACTTGTCCCGTTTGCTGGCTGCGATTTGATACCGGCGACATCATGCACATTGCGGTGCATGATTCTCTGCGTGGCGACCCGGTTCTTGGCGAAGATGCACAGCAGCGTTTCCTCGCGACGCGATTCAACAATGCCGGGCAGGCGCTCGATGCGATGGGGCTTCCGTCATCCGAGGTTGCATGTCCGCACTGTCGCCGGAAACTCCCGCCGAGTTTTCTCGGAATGCCGCACCACATCATTTCGCTCGTCGGCGATCAAAGCGCGGGAAAGTCTTACTTCCTGAGCGTACTGACAAAAGTGCTGCCCGCCACGCTCTACCGCGACTTTGGCATCGTCTTTCAGGATAGCGATCCGACCGGAAACGCACCTGTGAACGACATGCGCAAGGCACTGTTCGGCGCGCAAACACCCGCGCAGGCAAAACTGGCAAAAACAGTTTTTGAAGGCGCAATGTATGAACGCCTGCCGCGTCAGGGCAGAATGGTCGCGCTCCCGCGTCCATTTGTTTACACGCTCGCTCCGGAGGACAAGACCCGCGACCAGTGCGCGCTGATTTTTTACGACAACGCCGGCGAGCACTTTCAGCCCGGTGTCAATATCGTGGAACAGCCCGGCGCGCAACATGTCGCCAGCGCCGCTGGCATCATCTACCTGTTTGACCCTTTCAACAGCCCCGAGTTTCGCCTCGCCATTCGCGACACCAAAGACCCGCAGCTCGAAAAGCCCGTCGTGGATCAGCAAGACATCATCCTTTCCGAAATGCGGGCGCGCATTCAGACGATTCGCAATCTGCGCCCCAACGAACCCATCGGCACGCCGATGGCTTTTGTTGTCGGCAAGTGCGACGTGTGGCTTCAATTGCTGAATGGGCAACCACTCCACCAACCGTTGCGCGACGGAACGCTCGATAAAAGTGCCGTCGAAGAAAATTCCAGCATCGTTCGCGAACTGATGCACCGGCTTTGTCCGTCGGTCGTTGCCAATGCAGAAGCACTAAGCACGAACGTCAGGTATTTTGCAGCGAGTTCGTTCGGCCACACTCCATTGAAAATCGGCCCGGGTGAATACGTTCCCGACCCGTCAAAACTCCAACCAGTCCACGTCGAAGTGCCACTGCTCTGGATTCTGTCACAAATCTGCCCGCCCCTCATTGCGAGCCGCGACGCGGCAGGTTCGCAACCCTCCACCTAAATTCGCGCGCCATTGATATGCCACAGCAACTCATCTACACGAGCGCGCCTCGCGGATTAGTTGCCGGTCGGTCGGGTCATTGCACCGTGGCGCGCAGCGCAGCGATGCGTGAAGCGCTCATGCTCCAGTTGGAAAAGTGGAGTTACTACCAGCACCTTTCTTTGAGCGGCGGTCAGGAACGTCCGATTTATTCCTGCCGTGTCGTGGACATTCGCGGTTCACGCTATCATGTCTTGAGCCGGATTCAGGATGCCGGACTGGATTTCACCGGGCGCACCAATTTTCTCGCGCACCACCTTGTATTTACGCCCGAGGAAATTCGTCAATTTCCATCATCGCCGATCATTCTGCGTGACTGGACCGGCTGGGTGAAATCCTGGTCGAAAGAACCACAGGTGCTTGAAAATGAAGATTGGTCGGCGCTCACCAAGCTCTCGGCAAGCGTGTCTGTCCCGGCGAAAGACTGGCAAAAACTCACAGGCGACGCCGGCAACGGATACGGATTGCTCGAATCACGCGCGGGCATCGCCTTCCGCGTGGACAACCTCACGGAAGAACAGATTCTTGAGCTGTTTGCTGAAAGTTTGGAATTGCTGGAACTTCGCGATCCCCGCCGCGACTTCCGCGCAACCGTCTGGCAATACACGTTCACAACCTCCATGCAGGAGCAAGACAACCCGGCGGACTTCCGTTGGCGCTGCCTTCACTCGGACAATCCGGCATCCAACCGCTTCGCCGGGCCGGATTGCCGTCAACTTTCCGATGTGCGCGCCGCTCGTGTTACGAGCGAAGAAACGATGTTCGCCCGTTCAGGACGGCAGCCCCCACGGTTCGTCATCCAGCCTCAAAACGTCCGCAGCACCGAGGGGGAAACAGCAAGACTCCAAGCGAAGGCAGAAGGTGTGCCTTCCCCCAGCTATCAATGGTTCGCCGTGGACCGTGCCGGCAACGGCCAGATTATCGCCAGCGGGACGGACGCGGAACTCTTGGTTCAAAATCCACCGCTCGGCTTGTCCCGTTACGTTGTTCGCGCCAGCAACTCTCAGGGAGACGTCACGAGCGAAGTCGCCACGCTGTCAGTTGAACAAAAGCTCCGGCTGTCGCAATCGCGTCCAGTCAGCGATGTTCAGAGCGTGGCGCGATCAACTGCGCCTTCGTATGTGAAATCGGCGGACGACATTGACCGGCAACGCCGCCGTATCGAAGCGGAGAAAGCGCAAGAGCAGTTCCACAGCGGATTGCGCCGAAGGAAAATCCTGACGATTTGTGGCGTAATGGTTGGACTGGCTGTTTTGGGAATCGCTGTTTGGTTGAAGCGCCCACAACACCCGACAAAAGGCAACGGTATCGGCGTCACATCATCCAACGAAACCCCAACTACCGCAAACACGCCGATTGCGACGACAGCAGACGCCACAGGAGTAGTCAATACAGCCAAGGCGCAACTCAAAGCGCCGGAAGCTGCGGACACAAGCCCACCCCCGGCAACCAAGGTGGAACGCGTGACTTCGACGCCAGCCCCGACGGAGTTCAAGTTGCCCGATGGATGGATGCGAGTTGCGATTGGAAACGTATCAAATCCCAACGCCGAATTCATTTCGCCGCGCTACGATCTTTCTGGTAGCGCGGAGGGCTTTGCTGCCCAAGGGGACAATTTGTTGTTCGTGTGTAAGAGCAATTTCACAAAGGCATTTCAGGCCACGCTAATCAGGAACGAACCGCCCCCAGCCGGCAGTGTGTGCGGCGTCATGGCGCGGGAATCTGACAAAACCAATTCAGCATTTCTTTTTATTGGCGCTACTCCATCGAAGATCATTGCCCATCGTAGAGATGCCGCCGGCAAGTTCGATTCAGCAGAACACGACATCCCTAAAGCGAATCAGACCAAGCAGATTTTTTTCAGAGTTCAAGCGGACGAAAAGCATATTCTCCCGCTGTATTCATTTGATGCAAAGACGTGGCAAGCGGGCGGTCTATCGAACGCGGTATCGAAAGTTACGCCGATGATGGTCGGCTTCGCAATTTCCTCCGGGAATTCGTCCACCAAAGTTGTCGCGAAATTCGGCGGCGTATCGGAACAATGATGAGATGACCCTTCTCGAAACTGAACGTCTGATTCGCAAGATGTCCGAACTGCTCCAGCAGGGCGGCAACCCGGACATTGCGCCGAAGCTCGCAGGCGATTACGCCGCCGCTTGCCACGCCGCGAATCTGCGCTTGCAGCAGTGCGAGGCCATGATCAAGGCAGACGACCGCCATCAAGCCATCCAGCTTGCCGAAACTGCGCCCAACCTGCTCGACCTCATCACAATTCTGGAATTCCGTAGCGCGGATGACTGGCGAGGCTTCTGCCAGCAGAACGCGCTGCCAGCAGCCGAACGGATTGATGCGCGTTCGGTTCACGCGTTGAACGACTGTTACGCGCAGGGCATCACCACCGACCATCCACTTTACGCCGCCTACCGGAAGGCCGTTTTGAACCGCAACGATGAAGAGGCGTTGCAAGCTCTCCAAAGCATCGCGCGCCTCAACCCGACGGACGCCAATGCCGCATCTGAACTTGTGCGACTTGATGCCAAGGTGTTCGCGGCGCGATTGGAACATCTTGGCGGAATGTTGAGCAGCAGTGAGCCTGCGCTCATTGTTGCAGCCATCGAAGCCATTGAAGCGTTCGGATTCAAGACTCAGCCCGATGGTGAGGCGTGGTGCAAGGCCGCGATTGTCCGGTGTGGTTTTTTGTTGGAGCAAGCCATCAGGCTGAAAACCACATCACAATGGATGGAAGCCTTGGGCAAGCTCGACTTCATCCGCCGCCAGCAAGCTGAGTTGAAACTTGAACTGTCGGCGGCGGACATCAAGCAGTTGGAAATTCTCGAAACGTGGGCGCGGGGAGAGCAGGAGAAAGACCGAAAGAACCGTGAGTTCGGCGCGTTGCTTGCCGAGTTGCATTATCGTGTGCAGCAGAGCGAGGAAAAGGACACTTCGGCCAGGTATGTAAAACTTCCAGAGTTGCGTGATGACTACGAGGCATTGCACAAGGTCTGGCGTTCGTTGACTGATTTCACGCGACCCATCCCGGAAGATGCCACCGCCGCCTTCCGCAAACGCTCCGCGTTGCTCGAAGCTGAAATCGCCCGACGCGCCGCCATTCGTCGCCGCACCATTCTTATGAGCAGCGCCGTCGCGTTGGTTGTCGGCGGGGTGATCGTCTGGTTTGTTTTGGGGCAGATGAAGGCCCGCGAGTTCGCCGAGCAGTTACAAGTCGCCGTTTCACAGCGACAGGCCCGCGCCGCTGAGCATTTGTTGGAACGAATCCGAACCAGTGAGAAGCGACTCTTGAGCGTGGGAGGCGTCAACGCCGCCGTTGCCAGCGCTGAATCGTTTGTCACCAAGGAGCGCGGATTGCTCGCCAACTTCGAGACGGCTTACGCAAAACTGCCAACACAGCTTGGAGGCGATCCCGACGCCACACGGGTGAACGCAATCGCTGACCAGTTGACGTTGACGCGCACGGCCCTCAATGCGCTCGCTCCTGACTTGAAAACCGAGAATGAGCGGCGCGTCACCGCCTTTGAAAAACAGTGGCAACAATTCCTGTCGGAAGGTGGGGCGGTGGTAAACGGGCTTTTCCAGCAGTGGATAAGCAACGCGGAGAAGCAATGCGCGCAACTCGATTATCGCGCACCGGTTGAAACCGCAACGGCTCAAATCGCCACACTCTCCGGCGTCATGCAGAAGATCAATGATTGCGAAACGGGCTTTACGAATCATGTGAAACTTCGCAGCGATTTGGTTCAGCGCGCCGCCGCCGCCCGCGCCAAGTTCACGACCTACGACCGTGAATTGAAAAAACTAGATGACGGCATGGCCGCGCTAACAAAGGCCCGCACATTCAGCGATTTTTCATCGGCCATCAACCTCATGGCCTCTTCCGAGTTTTCGAGTGCGCCAGCGGCGTCCGCCGCAACCTCCATTCAATCCATCGGCACGAGTGATGAGGCAGCGTTGCGCTCGTTGCTTGCCGCGACCAATGCCGCCACTTGGTCGTTCATCAGAAAAGGGAAGCCAGCGAGTCTCGTTCCTGAAATCGCCATGCCCGCTGAACGTGCGTTCCTTCAAAGGCTCAACGCCGATCCGGCCGTCAGTGCCAGCCATCAGCATTATCGGCTTTGGCTGGATCGTGAGGGCACGAAAAATGTGGAATGGATCACCGGAGGCTCGTTTGATAATTCCCAGGGATGGAAGCAAATCAAAGCTTGGACACCGTCAGCGACCGCGACCAGCGCCACGTTTGAAGACCGCGAGTATGGGTTTTTTGACGGCCAGTGGAAGCTCAACCCAACCCAGCCCATTTATCGCTTGGAACAGGTTTCCGACTTGAGGGAAGCATCCGCTTTTGGCGGGGTCGGCCTCGGCAAAGTCTGGACGAGCGGCAGCACTTACGCCGCGCCAATGCTTGAAGTCCTTGATGCCATCAAGAATTCACGCGACGGATCGCCCGTGTTCCGCGCCTACTTGTTGTGCAGCCTGGTTGAGCTTATGGAATTTCAGCCTGACGCGTGGGGGCTTTCCTTCTGCCCGTCTGCCCGCGCTCACGCCACGCAGATTCGCACCATCGTTGGCGGGCAGATTGCCAGCGGCGATTGGTTTGTTCCGTCAAAGGCAAAAAACTGGAGTGAAAAGCTCGATCAATTTTTCACCGCCGAGAAATCGCTGTCCTACGCGAAGCAGGCCGCTGGCAACTTGGCACTTGCGCAGTCCGCGGCAAAGGATGGCCTTCGCTACGTCGGCTTTGTTGGTCTGGATGGGAAGCCAGTCGTCACCGAGAATCCACCACCCGCTGAAATGTGGGGATACGACGCGGCTCGCAAGCAACCGATTTTGATTTCCAGTTCAGCGATGCCGTTGTCACCGCTGTTTGCGCTGCCTGCTTCGCGCATGGAGTATTTGACCAAGGCGGGCGTCAGCGCGGATGCGCCCACTTTTGCAAACTCGCTGCCGCCTTTGTTTCGAGCGGCAACGAACCCATGAGCAACAACACTCCCAACCCACACGCAAGCTTTGCGGATGACAGCAACGCGACGTTTTTGATTCGCTGGCGCGGCAGGCAGGAAGGCCCATACACAGCGGCAGTCATCGAGGCGAAACTCGCCGCGAATCAAATCGGGCTGCTTCACGAGATTTCCCACGACGGCCAGTGGGTGACACTGCGCGACTACCTTGCTGAACGGGAGGCCATCGTGCGCGCGGAACGGCAGGCACGAGAGGAACAGGAACGTCGGGCGCGCGAAGAAGCCGAACGACAGGCAAAAGAACGAGAGGAACAGCGCCGTGCGGAAGCCTTGGCCGAAGAACGAAGAAAGAACGACCTCCTGCAAGCCAGCATCGCAGATCGTCAGAGCAATGACTCTTTCAGACAAAGCCAGTCGATGATTCGGAAGGCGCACCGCGCAGGAACGATTCTGGCGCTGGGCATTATTGGCTTGTTCGTGTGCGGACCGCTTTGCATCGCCGCTTGGGTGATGGGTGACAGCGATCTCCGCGAAATGGATGCAGGCATCATGGACAACAGCGGACGCTCCTCGACAAGTTCCGGGCGCTCACTTGGAATACTCGGAACGGTTTTGTGGATTATCGGCGTAATCGTCCTTTTCATCATTTGACATCAAAAATATATGGCTCAATTCCCAACCAATCCAAAGGCGGACGGCAACAAAAGCAGCAATCCCGAACTGCTCGCGTGGTCGCAAAGCGACGTTGAGAACCGTTTCGGTTTCAAAGGTGGCCGTCACACCGGCGTCAATCATGTCTTCGCGTTCATCATTGCCGTCTTGCTCACAGGCATCGCCTATGCGCTGACGGTGTTCATTTTGCAACGCCTGCCTTTCGCCAACACAGTCGCCGCGATGATTCTGCGCCCCAGCAACCAATACACGATGATACCGGCAACCCTGTTCTTTTTCGGTGGCGCAGCCGTCCTTTTCTTAAAGGCCAGGAAATTGAAATTCCAGCAGCGCGCGTTGTCATTGTCTGCCGTTCCCGCCGAGCCGGAGTTCGTTCTCACCGAAGCGACAGCGGCCACCGTGCTCGCCCGCATCCATTCGCTAGTGGATCATCCGCGCCACTTCGTCTTGCTCAATCGCATTGACCGTGCGCTATCGAATTTGAAAAACATCGGCCAGGTGAACGACGTTTCCGCCATTCTGCGCGCCCAGGCGGAAAACGATGAAGATCAGGTCGCATCCAGTTATACACTCTTGAACGGCTTGGTGTGGGCGATTCCGGTGCTGGGTTTCATCGGCACGGTGCAAGGCTTGAGCATGGCCATCGGCAAGTTCACGCAGACGCTTCAAGCCTCTGGCGACATCTCGATGATTCGCACATCGCTTCAAGGCGTCACCACCGGCCTTGCTACCGCGTTCGAGACAACCCTTATCGCCCTCGTCTTTGCGCTCATCTTGCAACTCTGGATCACGTTCACGCAAAAACGCGAAATGTCTTTTCTCGACGAGTGCAACGACTACTGCCACTCGCATGTCGTTTCAAAACTGCGCCTGATTGACCGCACGCCTGCCGCTCCCGCACCGACTGCTCCTGAAGCCAAGCCATGAGCAGTCGCCTCAGAAGTCTGAACTCGACGAAGATCAGCTTCTTCGCGTTTCAGGACATCATCACTTCCGTCAGCGGTATCCTGATTCTGGTCACGCTGATACTCGCGACGGAATTGGATCGTCCAACCAGCCGGACGACCCACGATGCCGACCCGGAATTGGAGCGCAAGTTGTCAGAAACACTGCGCCAGCAATCGGAGGTGGATGCGCAGAACCGGAATTTACAGGCGTTGCTGGCGGCGGCGGAAACTGCGCCGGCTGCGGAAAAACTTGAGGTGGACATCACACGGCTTCGTTCGCAACTGGCCGGTGAGAAAATGACGCACGCCAGCATTGCCGAGCAACTGGCCGCAAGTCAGTCCGCCATCGAAGCCCGCGACCGGACTCTCGGCCTCACCGATCTCAAAGGGCAAATCCAACGAGTCATTCAAGAAGCCAATACCCTCGCCCGTGAGGAAACAAAAGTTCGCGATGAAATGACGCGCCTTGATCAACGAGTTGCCAGTGTTCAGTCGAAACTCCTCAGACTCCGTGAGCGCGAGGGAAAGCTCTGGCTGATCCCTGATAAGAGTTCCACGACCAAAGAGCCGATTCTCGCAACAATCAGCGGTAGCGGTGCAAAGGTGGAGCGATTTGACCACCCGGACCAAGCGAAGGAATTCAACAAAACGACGGCGCGAACCGAGTTCGATTCATACTTGGGGGAGGCCAAACCTCTCGATCAATACGTCGTTTTCCTCGTCAGGCCGTCGGGCATCGAACTTTTTGAACGCCTCGTGAAGCTGGCCCGCGACAAAGGTTTTGAAGTCGGCTTCGACGCGCTGGAAGAAAATCGTGAGATTCATTTCACGACGCCACCGCCGCTGGACGAAGCCCCCGTCCCGCCTAAAGCACCTGATACCGGAGCGGGCGCAGAGCCAGCGGCTTCAGACCCTGTTAATTCAGCACCCACCAATTTCATCCCGACAACAAAGGCTGTCACGAATCCCGTTGCACAGCCCCCGACCACGAGCAAGCCAGTGCCAGCCCCAAAGACCAAGAGTTGGTGGCAGCGTGTATTGGAATTCATCGGCATCGCATAGCATGAATCTTCGTCGCCAACGACCCAACGACAGCCTCGACATGCTGCTCGACACGATGTGCAACACTTTCGGCGGTATAATCATGTTGGCGGTGCTCGTGACACTATTGACGAGCAGGGAGCGACACGGCAGCGCCGCCACCGCCTCTGACACGCAGGAAATGCTTCAACGCCGCCTCGCGATAGCGCAGGAAAACTTGCAGCAAGCCCTTCAACTCCAGACATCGTTGCAGACCAAAGCGAACGACGAACGTTGGAAGAAGCAGGTGTCTCTGCTCGCCACGCGCCAGCAAATCCAGGACGAGATCAAAACCATCCGCGAGCTTGCGGCACAGAACGCAAAGGAACTCGACGCCTCCGCGAGTTCTGACCCGGCAGAACGGATGAAGGCGCTAAACTCTCAACTCATGGCGGCCCAAACGCGGAAGACGGAGGCTCAAAACAGTCTTGCCGCGTCAAAGGACAATGTGAAGCGGTTGAACACGCGGCTTGCCGGTATGGAAAAACAGGCATCCGACCTTGTCAACGAATCGCAGCGCCAATTGCGCCTGCCCAAAGAGCACGAAACCAGCAAGCGCGTGATCTACGTCATCGCCCGCTACGGTCGCATCTACACATGCCGCAATTCCGACCTTAGCCGGAACGAGACTGACATCGAATGGACTTCGACGCTGACCAGTGAAATAGCCGAGCCGAAGCGGGGTAAAGGAATTGACCCTTCTGGCAATGTGGCTGCACTCAGAACCTACTTTAGAAATCTGTCGGAAAACTCCGTCTATGTGGCGTTCTGCGTCTTTGAAGATTCATTCCCGGCCTTCATCCGCGCCAAACAGGTCGCTACCGAGAGCGGTTTGACCTACGGATGGGATCCATTCAAACTTTCAGACGGGCCAATTTCATTCGGCGCTGTGGGCCACACGCCGAAACCCCAATGACGCGGACAAGTTTCCGGTAGCCACTCCGCTTCAGGGAAGTGACGAACCTCGAATCCTATCTTTACCGTCCGGCAATGTGCAAGGCAAGGCCGGCATCAGCCAAGCGTGATGAACTTTCCATGACCTCCTCGTATGTGTCACCAATTTCCGATGGCCGGGCGACAATCACGTGCCCAACACGCTTGGATTTCGCTTCTTTGCAGAGCCTGATGAAGTCCGCAAACTTCTGTTCGTAATCCCAAGGCATCTCGTGGCTCATAAGTATTTCCGTATGATGCCAGCCGCAATTCCTGGATAAAGAAGAAACCGACTGGCGGGACAAAATGCGATCGGTCACTGCCTGCGGCTGATATAGAGCTCCAGCCACGGAAGCAACCACTGATTACCGCAGCGATCCCGTGCCCCGGCCAGGAGTTCTCTCGCATTGGCCGGTTTGCAGCGCGCGATGTATTCCACCAGCCACGCGGGCCGTCGCAGCAATTCGCGTTGCACGATTTGGTCGAACTCCCCGGGAAATCGACAGGCCCAGGCCAGCAAATATTCGGGATGCCTGAAGGCGCTACGGAAAAGAATCTTGCGATCGAACCCGGGATAAGCCGCCGCCACGTTGAGGCACAGATGCGGATCCGATAAAAGTAACGGCAGCAGGCGCTTCACGTCTTCCAACGCCGCCGCAGGCGTCATGCGCGAAGCCTGCATCCGGTGCCAAATCCACGCGCTGCGAGGATTGATATCCCGCGACTGGTGCAGGAACTCCAGGATGCGCGTGTGGTAAGCGGAGTCCGGTTGCAATCGCTGCCAGCGGATCGCCCAATAAGGATCCAGCAGCATCGCCTGTTTGAACGCCTCCGTCGGGCATGACGTTGGGCGCTCTGAATGGGCGCGAACCCAGCCGAGGAGATGAAACGAATACTCAGGCGAGAGTTGGATCAACTCTTCCAGTTGGGGGTTGTTCTGCTTCTGATACGCCTGCAGCACCACGTAGATGTGGCGATACAGCACCGGAAGCGAATCAGGGCCGAGCTCGACACGGTCGTCCAGCCGCAGGAAAATCTGCGGCATCAAATCCAGCATCTCGAGAACGTCCTGGTCCCATGAACACCGCTGCAACGCGGCAGCGACCTGGGAGAGGTAACGATCGAAATCTGAAAGCACACCTGCCTCGCGCGACGGCAAACCAAAGATCGCCTGAGGCTGCTTGATCAGTGAGAACATCGTCTAGCTCATGTCCATTCCCGGCGGCGAAAAGACGTACGGGTCCACCCTCGCATTCTGGATCGAATCGCCAGCTTCCTCGATGATTTCGCGCTTTGTCCTGGCGGAAAGTTCAGCTTCCTTCGGTGAGGGCGAACTTCCTGCGGCCTCGAGAGCGGGCGTTTGATTCGGAGACGAGGACATCACCCGCTTGAGAAAATCTGCGCCGTCCACCATCGGCAACCTCCCGCAACGCGTCATCGGATCCATCCCGTTGAAGGACCTCAACGCGCCAACCAGAGCCGAAGAGAGCGTCATACCCCAATTATAGCCCCGCTTGGGCGCTATACTGAAGAAAGCGCGGCAGGCGATCATGAACAAGAGCCGGAACGGAAGCTATGTCCTGGGCGGCCTCGTCGCACTCCAGGTTTGCAGCCTGCCGGCGCTCGTCGATTCGGACCGGATGCTGCGCTTCGCCACGCACGCGTTGCTCGGTTACGTCGCGTTCGCCGTGGTCCTCTTGTTGTTTGCAGCAAGAAGCGCGCGGCCTCTGGGGTTTCGACCAAGATTTTGGACCCTGGCAAACTTGGCCACGCTCATCCTCCTCGGCATCGCCATGTGGGCTGCCTGGGATTCGAATTACCGCCCGCTTGAAGTCACGACCGCGGCCGCCGCGCTCGTGGGGGCGCTCATCCATTTATTTCGATGCAATGCCCGCAAACCAGACTGCGTCCAACAATCGCATCCGCCGCGATGAGTATCGTGCTTCGATAGCCGCGCCAGGGCAACAAGGTCACGGTCGCTTCGACCTATAATGGGACACTGGGAGAAATGCTCCCGTTCCTATGATCGAAGCGCATGACGAGACGGAGACGAGCAGTGACGGAAAGAAGGCCCAGAGCCACGGCGCCGTCGGAGGCGCTTCATCATGCGATCGGAACGGGAAAGGGCTGAAACGTGAGGCTCTGGAATTGGACCACAGCTTGATTCTCCGGGTGCAAAGGCTGACCACGGGCGCCACCGTTCATCGCTTCAGCCAGGCCCTGACGATCTACATCGGCAACGTGGAATTATGGAACCGATTCGTTGCACAGGATCAGGTAACCCAAAGCGAATTGGACGCAAAGGAGGTTCTGCGAAATCGCGCATTGGCCACGCAGGTGCAGTTGCGGCAGGACGTCCTCAAAGAAGAGCTTCGCTCAATAGCCTCTCGCACCGGTCGGTTTGGCTGAAACTGGCTTCTCCGATTCGGGAGGGGCTGCAGTTTTCCGCGGAACAAAACTTCACCGGCAGGAAACATGAATCACTTCAAACGAATTCAGGAATTGCCCGCTGATCTGCGCGCTTACACCCAGACCGTGCTCACCAACAAAAGTCTGGAACGCGAGAAGGAGGAGCAAAAGGAGTCCGCTTTGGCAGCACTGAAGAGCGTTCTGCCCCAGGGCGCCAAGAGTCTTTTCGTGGTCACTCAGAAGAACGTGATCCTGATCGACGTCAACCCGCAGAGTCACGCGCAGTTCGATCCCCAAGACGACAGCCCGGAGATAAAAGCGATTCTGGCCGCGCAACGGGAAGTTTCCCAAGCCCAGTCGCGGCTCAACGCCGCTGTGGCCGCCGGAAAGAACGCCGGCAAGGTCAAGGTGGACAACCAGGACAGCATACGTCTCGAAGTGCTCACGCCGGCCAAACTCATTCCGGTGATGGAAAAGCATTCGGACTGCATCCGGGCATTGCGCCGCAAACCGATCGCGCTAGCCGCCTGATGAATACGTTGGAACTTTACGATTACCAGGCTCAGGGTGTCGAACGATTCGTCGATTGGTTTCAGGATACCCAAGCCACCCGCGAAGCGCTCATCTCCCTCACGATGGGCATGGGCAAGACCCGCACGGCAGCCTCTTGCATCCGTCGCCTCCTGTCGTCTATCAGGCCGAGCGCGAAGGTCCTCTGGTTGACCCATCGGGAAGAGTTGATTGAGCAATCCAAAGAGGAGTTGGAAGATCATACCGGGCGATCTTGCGACATCGAGCAGGCTGAACGCCGGTTCACCGGGCTGGCCAACATTGTGGTTGGATCAGTCGCAACGCTGCGCGGCAAGCGGCTTCTGAATCTCGCCGCCGATTTTCAACCCGACCTGATCGTTTGCGATGAAGCGCATCACGCTCTGGCCTTGAGTTGGATGCAGATCAAGCAGACGTTTCCCAACGCCAGGATATTGAATCTGACGGCCACACCGTATCGCTCCGACATCGCCAACCGGATCGATCTGGGCACCGTGCTCATCGAGAAAAACACCACTGACGGCATCCGCATGGGCATCCTGGTGCCGCCACACCCAGTCGGAAAGCTGGAGCTGAATCTGGGCAACGTCAAAAAACGGCTGGGAGATTACGACACCGACAGCCTGACGGAACTGTTGTGCCATCCTGATATCCTGCGCTCCTCCGTGAAGCTCCTCGAGGAACATGCGCGCGGTCGCAAGACGATCCTTTTTGCCGCCAGCGTGGACCACGGCAGACAGATTTCCGCTCAACTCCGCGAAGTCGGGTTCCGCGTGGGCGAGGTTTACGGAAATACTCCCCGCTCGGAACGCAAACAATTCTACGGCGACCTTCGCGAGGGCAGACTCGATGTGCTGACAAACAATCTGTGCCTGACCGAAGGTTTCAACCTGCCCGCGTTGGATTTGGTAGCCATGTTCCGTCCGACCCGGAATGCCGGCCTCTATCTGCAGTGCATTGGCCGCGGCCTGCGCCGGGATCCGGAGAACCCGAAGAAAGACCATTGTCTCATCATCGACGTCGTGGACACGTTCAAGCGCAAGGGCGGAAAGGAATTTCCGCTGCCGACCGAAGACGACCGGCGAATCTATAGCGCGCTGCACCATCGCCAGGTTTCAACGGCCGAAGTGTTCGTGAACTGGTTCTACCACGTGGGCGATTTGGAGAGATTGTTGCAGAAGCAAATCACCGTCGACCAGTGCGGCCATCTCGATGCGCCTGAGAAAGTGCATAGCATTCTGGCCCCGCCCTGGATGCAGTTGTCGGCCGGACAGGCGGTGGACCCGAAACTGCCACGCGTGTGGACTGCGGAGGGCGAGTATTCCGATTTGCTGCAGCCTTTCCGTTTCAACGACCCGGATGCATTTCGTCTGTTGGCTGCGCACAGGGGGTGGATTTATCTCCCGCACAACAAACTTCCAAAGGATGAGGAGGCCCTGATCGAATTGGCCGCGCAGATCGGTTACCGGAGTGACACCGATTTCAACTACACCATTGAAACGTTGATTTCGCAGGACGCCCAGCTCCGCCACTTCATCCTGAATCTGTTTGACCCCAAACAATCACTCAAGGAACAGGCCGCCAAGTGTTGCGATCTGTTGCCACTCTGCAAGTGCGGGCCGAAAGTGGCCTGGTTCAAGGTCATTGGTGACAACTTCCACTTCATCCAGTGGAAAGACGATTCCAACGTCACGCGATTCCTCGTCCGGACCGCCGCCGGTGTGGTGTACGGATTCCGGCAGGACGGATTCGGCCCCGTGAAGCCGGAGCCGGGATATGTTTACAGCTACAGCGACCTCCCGGATTTCGTCAAGACTACCTCTTGGGCCAGGCAGAAGATGTCCGAGAAACAAGTGGATCACGTTTGCCAAATTCTCTCCGTGTCCCGAGTCGAGGCTGAAACCCTGCGTATCAGCAAACTCTCAGCCTCCGCGCTGATGTCCAATCACTGGCACAAGGCACGACTGAAACGAATCGCCGATATGCTCCGGAATCCGGACGCTTTGACTCCGGCCGTTTATCACGAGAGCGTCAAGTTCTATGAGGAGACGGAATCACTCCGTGAAATAAAAAATAGCGGTGACAGGCTCGAGGTAATGTTCCCCGCGCCCGTCACGGAAGCATTTTGATGCAATCCAGCCAGAACCTGGAACTCGTGCTGAATCGCGCGAAGGAATTCGCGCAGCAATTCCAGCACACCCACGTCAGTCCGCTCCACCTGTTGCTTGCTCTGTTAAAGTCGCCGGAGTGCCAGGGCTACAAGCATCTGGAGAACCAGCAGGCGCCCATTCAGAAGCTCTCCGATTACATCAGCCACAATCGGCTGAATCACGAGCCTTACGGAACGCCCACGGGCAATTTCAATTCGCGAAGCAAGTTTGTCTTGAGCCAAAGCGCGCAGATCGCCCGGCAGATGGGCAGTCCTTTCACGCGCACGGAGCATCTGCTGCTTGCCTTGCTTACCGACCAGACTCTCGCCCGCGAGGTTTATCCGGTGGTCGGCATTCGCAGCGAAAAACTCACGCACTCGATCCTTGCTCAATACGGGCTGCAAGAGGAAATGGTGGGAGCACGCGAGGGCGGCCCCCAGAGTCGCGAGTTTACGGAGGTGTGCGTCAGTCTCAACGAACTGGCCAGGAAAGGAAAACTGGATCCGGTCATCGGCCGCGACCGGGAAACCAGGCGCGCGATGCAGATTCTCGGGCGGCGCCGCAAGAACAATCCCGTCCTGATCGGAGACGCCGGCGTCGGGAAAACCGCCATCGCGGAGGGTATTGCTCAAAGCATCGTGAAGAGAACTTGCCCGCCGCAACTTCTGGACAAGGAGATTTTTCTCTGGGAGGTCGCCTCGCTCGTCAGCAACACGGTTTTCCGCGGTCAACTGGAGGGACGGCTCAAGGCCATCCTCGATCACGTCCGCAATAATCCCCGCATCATTCTCTTCATTGATGAAATCCATCTCATCGTGGGAGCGGGCAACTCCATCGGCGGCCTGGATGTCTCCAACATGATGAAAGCGGCGTTGAGCCGGGGCGAAGCACGGGTGATCGGGGCAACCACAGAAGACGAGTACAACAAGACCATCGCCAAAGATTCCGCACTTGAACGACGCTTCCAGCTGGTCCGCGTGAAGGAACCACCCGATGAGGACGTGCTGGCCATCTTGCAGGGCAGCCTGCCGGTCTACGAAGCGCATCATAACGTCCAGTACACACCGGAGGCCGTGACTGCCGCCCTCCAGCTTTCCAAACGATACATTCCCAACCGCCAACTGCCGGACAAAGCGTTGGATGTGCTGGACGAAGCCGGTTCGGCCGTCCGAATGACGCCTCCGCGAAGCGTCACCCGTCTGGATCAGGACATTGCCCGGATGAATGAGGAAAAAGCGAGGGCCGCCATTGAGGAACGGTTCAACGACGCTCAAGGGTTGCTGGCCCGGGTCCGTCAACTCAAAGCCCAGAGAAACAAACTCCTCCGCCAACAGACGCAATCCCGGGCCGTCACGGAGGATCACGTGCGCGCTGCCGTCAGCGTCATGAGCCGGATTCCGTTGGAGCGCTTGACTGCCGAAGACAAACGTTGCGCCCTGCGCGCGCAGGACGACCTCGGTCGTGAAATCATCGGCCAGCGGCACGCGGTCGCAACCGTCACGCGCTACATCCGGCGCAGCCGCACCCGGCTCAACGATCCGCGAAAGCCGCTTGGGGCCATTCTTTTGCTGGGTCCCACGGGTGTGGGCAAAACACTACTGGCCAAGCGGGTGGCTGTTCACATGAGCGGGTCCGAAGAAGGCCTCATCGCCCTCGACATGTCCGAGTACATGGAGCGCCACAGCGCGGCCCGGCTGATCGGGGCGCCGCCGGGATACAAGGGTTACGAAGACCAAAAGACGCTCGTGGAACGGGTGCGCCGCCAACCGTACGCCGTGGTCTTGTTCGATGAGATTGAAAAGGCCCATTACCAGGTCTGGAACGTCTTGCTGCAAATCCTCGAAGAGGGACGCCTGACCGATGGGCAGGGGCGCACGGCCAGTTTCCGCGACACGCTCATCCTGCTGACCTCGAACAGCGGCTACGAACATTTCCGGCGGAAGAGCATTGGCTTCAATCACACTGCGGATGACACCAAGGCGGCGGCGTTGGAGGCCGCCAAGAAGGAGTTCCGTCCGGAATTTCTCAACCGGATCGACGACGTCGTCGTCTTCGACCCGCTCACCCTGGAGGATTGCCGGCAAATCATCGATCTGGAGGTCGAGAAAATCCGGCAACGCACAAAGTACACCGCCCTGACGCTCTCGCAGGCACTCCGCGAGAGGATTTTGAAGGAAGGATTCTCGGAAGACTATGGGGCGCGCCCCTTAAAGCGCACTTTGGAGCGCCTGGTCACGGACCCCATCAGCGATGCGCTGCTCCGGGAGGAAATACCCGACACCGGAACGATCCTCGCGACCTATACTGGGACAGACGGGGTCGTGATTCGTCAGAGCGGATCAGAACCCCTGAGTGCGGTGACGGCAACTGCCGTGCCCGCGGAAATTTGACATGGGTTCGCCCCCGGATCATGTGCGGTCCCGTGTAAACAGGCGTGATTCATACGCCGCCATGACAGCAGCCGACGTCTGAGGGGCCGATAAAACACTACCGGAATCATAGTGCAACGTCGGAAGGTTCCTGCCACGGGCGTAGACCAGGACATCTACGCTCGTGGCATCGAAGTGATGAGTGTAAGAAGGAGAAAAAGCTCAACGCTTAACACAATCACCAACCGCGATCCATGCCTCTCCACGAACTAACCGGCGACGCCACATATCCTGTTCAGACCAATAACCACCAGGTGGTGGCACATGTGGTGAATGATCGCGGCGGGTGGGGAAGTGGCTTTGTCCTGGCCGTGTCGAAACGGTGGCCACAGGCCGAGCGAGATTATCGGGCTTGGGCGAAAGCGGGGCGAAGCGGAGCGAAATCTTCAACGCCGTTTCAGCTTGGCGAAGTCTTGATTTCCAAGGTCGCGAAGGACCTGAGCATCGCGCACATGCTGGCGCAGCACGGCTACATCGGATCGGACAATCCCACGCCTCTCTCCTACGAGGCATTGGCCCAGTGCTTGCGCAAACTGGCCGCGCTCGCCGCGGCGCACGAGGCGAGCCTTCACATGCCTCGCATTGGCGCAGGACTGGGCGGAGGCGATTGGTCGCAGATCAAGCGGATCATCGAACAGGAACTCGGGCATCTGCCGGTTTGCATCTACACGCTTCGCTGAGGCGCTGGTTTGACCTTCCTGTTTCGGTTCCGAAGACTCGCATTGCCGGAGCGATTGGCTCGCAGATTGTTAATATGACAAAGTCACAGCCCCATCCTCCAAATCACGGGGCATATTTCCGCGTCACCAAGGAGATCGACAACCTCAAAGTCGGAGAATTGCTGCTTGCCTGGACGGATGCGGAGGGAGAGATCCGGGGGATGCGCGGTGAGCAGGCGTTCTTCTATGACGCCGCCGACTTCGCGGCGCATTTCGAACCGGCACCAACGGGGCGCGCCGAGCGCATGGCCCAGTTGGAACGGTTGCTTACTCAAGCCAACGCCGAAGAGGCTGCTCAACCTGCCGGCCTTCTCGGCGAAGGCAACGACGTCGTTGCCGGCGAACACGCGCTGGTCACCACCAAGAAGCGCAACGAGATCGTCGAAGCAAAACGCAGTGCGCTTCAGGCCAGGAAACGAGTGGATCTGTTGAAGACAGAGCTGAAGGGCATACTCGCCGAACAGGAGAAAATCCTCGAGTTGGCTGCGGCCAAGTGGGGCGCGCAGCTTGAGAAACTGACTTACGCCATCGAGAGCATCAACCTCTACCTCGGACGTGATGAGCACTTCACTTGCATCCAGGAGGGCGAGCCGGCGCCGGCCCACGAACCCATCGCGATCCGTCAAACGGTGCTTTACATGGATGAGGAATGCGCGCTGCACGCGGAGGACGGTGGCATCGACTTCAAAAGTATTGAGGACTTCGACCGCTGGCTGTGTCAGCCGGAACATCTGCGACAGGTGCTCCCGGAGGCCAAAGGCATCGTCGCCATGCGGCTGCGCCGGGGGGAGAAGTTCTACGCTAACGCGGCTGTGTGGGAGCAGATCATGTTCAGCCAGGCCAACGGCGGGACCTACATTCTTGTCCGCAACGGCGCCAGGCTTTGGCGCGTCTGGAACAACCTCGAATTGCCCGGACATCTGTTCCCCACCAAAGCCGAGTTCGAGGCTTTGTTCCATGACAGATGGAATCAGGAACCGCTCCAACCGGGCAGCGTGCGGTATCAAAAAGCCCTCAACGAGGCCCAAGGGCTGCGGAAACTCTACCTTCAAGCGGCCCTCTTGCTCCAGGGTATCGTCGATCGTACGCGGGTATTTCACCCGCTGGCTGTGAAGCGGGTCAACCTCTTCGATCCGAACCCGGACCCGTCTGTCTTGCGCCTCATACGCGATGCGGAGAACCTGCTCGGCCCCGGCCGACTGCCGTATCAGGAATGGAGAAGACAACTCAACGACCGGCTTGAAGTCGGCAAGCGCATTGTCTTTGGCGGGACTTCTTGCCAGCGCTATCGGTACGAGGACAGCAAGGACGGATACAGCCGCACGGTGCCAAAGTTTGTCGAATGGCCGGATCGTGACACCGTTTTCACTCTGACCAATGTTTCGCCTGACGATGGCGACTTTCAGTTTCAATTCCAACGCGAAGGAGTCAAGCGCCGGGCAACCTTCAATCTCCGCAGGCATGACGAATTTATCGTGAACTTCGACGACGCCAAAGAAGAGGACATCGAGTTCTATCTGTCCGACCGCGGCAACCGGCACCACTATTTGTCCAGTTTTCCGCTGCTCAAAGCCACGCTGCGACTCAAACGCGACGAGCGGGCTAACGAAAAACCGTTCGTCGATTTGCTGGCCCGGGACGCCGCGAACCGGTGCAAGATCGAGGAGAACGAAGCGTGTCAGTGGCTCTCGGTCATCATCCCGTGGTGGAAACAGAAGAACAGATTCTCCCGAGGTCTCACCACGGCCGAGAACGCCGCGTACAAACAGATCCTGCAAGAGGTGCGACTGCGACTTGAGATTCGAGCTAACAAAGCCGATGCCGAAACAGTCGCGCGCATCCAGGCGGTGCGGCCCGACTGGCTCGTCATCGCCAAAGACACCGGTTACACTGTGACGTGCCTGAGGCGCGCGCGGGGCATTCTCGGTCTGGTCGTCCGCGAGACATGGAGTCCGGATGGTTGCAACCTGAAAGCAACTATTGACTGGCACACGCCGGGTTCCGAAACCGGACGCTGGGAAGTGCTCGCCGCCCGGCCGGAGTGGACGGAGTGGCCCAAGCACGGTCGCCGCGAGGAATACCTTTCGGAACCGGAATACCAGCAACTACTGGCCGAAGCGCGCGAACTCCTACTGAGGCAGAAAACCGAAGGAAATTGGAAAACGTTCGTCGCCGTTACCGCGTCGAACGATGCGCTCCATTTCCACGGGGTGAGGAACCGTGACTACTTCTGGGATCGCAAGGGCGAGCCAGAATGGGTGATCAAGCAGGCCCAATGGAGGCGCATCAAAGGAATTGCCAGGCTGGAACCATGGGGTCATTGGGCCACGCTTTCGGGCAGACTCTGTCTTGACCCAGCCGAGGACAGCCCTAAAGAGATCGAAAAGGATTCGCATACGCCAGGGTACGAAAAGACAAGGCTCGATGGGTTGACGCCAGAATTGCGGCGACTGCCCTTCACGGTGTATGGCCATCGCCTTCTCTGGCTTGATGAGAACGCCATCAATGAATCGCGCAAAATCCTCCTCAAGGTGGCCACGCAACAGCGCCGCAAAAACCAGCGCTGGGCTGTCGTGCGCTTTTACGAGAAGCATATCGAAGGGGTACTGAAAGAAAGGTTCTGGGAGCACGAGAAGCGAAAATATCTTGCCGATGGCGGAGTGGCGGAACTTTGGGAGGATCACCAGAAGACCATTCGGTATCATCCCCTGGAACTCGACAAGACCGATCTGGAGGCTTGTCTAAATTTCCTCGTCAACGCGGGAGTGAGGATCGCCGGACGCCAAAGTGGCGAAATCTGGGGACTGGCCCAATCGCATGGGTGGAAGCCAGACAACCCTGAAGCCAACCGCAGTATTCCGGCCAACATACCTTGCCCTGAGCCGACCGACGACGACGAATGAAACCTGACCACCTCAAGCCGCTGCTGGTCTTTGTTCACCCCGGCAGCCTGTGCGGCAGCTACCAGACGGCTCACGATTGGCACCCGAAGTGGAGTGCCTACGCCGAGACTCGACGAAAGCAGCTCTGCACGGAGTTTGCCTTCTTGGACGCACACAAAGTCGCAGTCTTCGGCATGGAATTGGATGATGAGATTTCCCGATACCCGGCGGTTCAAAACGCCGTTCTGAGGGCAGAACGACGATACAAAGCCGGGCCTCAAGACAACGAGTTGCGGACGGTTGCACGACGGATCTGGAAGGAGCATTCACACAACGCCCATTCGATCCGCGTGACCGGTGCCTGGGCTGATCCTAAAGACGGCTGTGCGTGGATCGTGTATCAGGAGCTCCGTCGTTTGGGCGGAAAACAAGTCCCGGTCAAATTGTCTTCCTTGGCCGCGCGCTACGACATTTCTGACCGTGAGATTGAAATCGGACCGGTTCATCCGCTCGGAAATTCACCCCACAAAGTGCGTTGGCATGTGAGTCGGGATTCAGGGGCCTTCGCACACAACGAACGGCTCTGGCAGGAACATATTCGAGCAAATCCCGCGTGGCGCGTGCTCGGCGAGAGGCTGAGATTGATTGGAGGGACGACGGTTTGCGCTGCTTTTGAGGAGGACATGAATTTGATCCTTCGGGCGGGAGTCACCTGGGCGCCGATTCAAAAGGAAATCCTCTTGATTCGCGGGGGGAATTGTCGTTGCCATCAAAATGTCCTTTGCTTGTCGGAAGCAAGTCCAGACCTCAAGGTCTGTACGGGATACGCACTGTCCAAAGACGGCATTTGGAGGAGCCACTCCTGGTGCTTCGATCAATCAATCCACCGGATCGTTGAAACGACCAGGAAGCGAGTCGCCTATCACGGAGCCGTTCTCAAGCGGCAGCAAGTCCTGCGGCGGCTGTTGGAACTCTAGCTCGCAATGGTCTGCGAACGTGTTCCTCATCTCTCCAGAAACGGCTGAAGTTCGCCCGCTCAAAGTTCGTCAACCAAATCGCGCACGCGCACCCTCAAGGCTTGGGCAACGCGCAGAAGCGCATGAAGACTGATCCATTGTTCACCGCGTTCGATCTTGCCGATGTAAACGGGATGCAGGTCGGCTTTTTCTGCGAGCCTTTCCTGGCTCATGCCCGCTCGATCGCGGCAGTTTCGGATCGTTTCGCCAAGAATTTTGAGCTGTTGTTTGGGCCGCGGCACAGTTGTTTAGGAAAACAGGACGGCCAGCCGCGGAACACACCCAACATGGGTTTATTTGCTGTCGTCGCACTTCCCGATGCGGGGATGTGTTCATCGAATGCACGCTCAACGCACGGTGCCGTTTGCTCACGCAGACGGGTTCTCCGTTAGAGTCGGTACGTCATACTTACGCAGGGGACAGGGTAGAGGAAGCCCTAGACTTGAGGAGGCGCGGTCTTGAATAAATGCCTACGGCCAAAAAGCCACACCGCAGGAAAAATGAAAAATCTCAACGCCATCAGACCCGGCGCACAAGAGCTCAACGAGAGCATCCGACGGCCGGAGAACATCCTTGAACTGAAAGTTGAGAGGGTCATGGCCGAGCCAAAATTCGACGGGTCCTTCATCTACATCACCCATGATCGAGTCGCCAAGCGTACGGTGTTATGCACGAAGGATGGCAACGAGCTCCGATTGGCTCCTGTGGTGCAGAATTTCATCCTTCGACACTTTGAGCGGTTGACCGAGCATTTTCTTTTCGAGGCGGAACTGGAACCGGACCCGTGGTCTGAAGCCGACAAAGTTGCCCTGAACGGAAACCTCTACTCAGGGCGGGAAATGCCATTCTCGATCCGCCTTGTCGTGCATGATGTCCTCCCAATGGATGAGATTGAACGGCCTCGGTCAACCGCTCGCGAACGCTACGCCTTGTTACGCGCTCTCGCTGGTGTGGAGGATGGACTGCAATTAGTCAGGCCTTTCCTTTGGCATAGGGGCGAGAAGGCCCGCATCTCCATCACCCCTTGCCAGGAGGTCACGAGAGAAGAGGCCATCCAATTTTTCCGTGATGGTTGGGAGCGGGGAAAGGCGCACAAGCGCGTATTGGTTGGCGGGCTGCCGTACGAGGGGCTGGTGCTGATTGACCCGGGAAGCCTCCACAAGGCAGGGAGAAGCAACAAGTGGAAAGTGAAACCGTTTCACACGGTGGACATCCGCGTGACCGATCTCCACGAGGGCCACAGCGGCAAGGTTCCGCTCTACGAGGTTCACGGTTGCGATACCAAGACCGGGGAAACGGTCAAAATCACCAGCGGCGTCAGTCCGGCAATGTTCGCGAGACTCAAGCAAGCCCAGGATCAGTACGCCGCTCTCATCATCGAGGTCGAGGTTTCGTCGCTTCGAGAGCTTCAATCAGCCAACCCGACGATTCAGACGATTCGATTTGATAAGATGGGTTCGCTGAAGCGCGAACTGGAAGTGGCTTGATGCTCGTAGCCTTTCCCAGAACAAAGTGGCCGAAGAGGAGCAGTTCGCCAAACAAAACGCATGGCTGAAGAAATTCAATTCACTTTCAAATGTCCCCAATGTGGCTGCCCGGCGTTCGAAGAAATCTTGGTCAACGTAACCCAGAGCACCGCGTTCGAACGGGTCAACTGTGACGATGACATCACAGAGCCCGACTACCAGAACACCTCGACGGACGGCGGCGAAATCAATCGTTACCAATGCCAGCGCTGTGGATTCATCTTGAAGGACGAGCAGGGCCAGACTATCGCCAGCACGCAGGGGTTGCGACAGTGGCTGGACAAGAACGGGCAAGCCGGCGTGGTTTTCTCAGGATAAGCCCACCACCGGAACCGACTTGTCTTGGCTTGCTCGCGGCGAGGAAACTTCGGCGCTCCGGCCGCGCGTCGTCGGAGATTTCGCCAACCAAGGTTCCACGATGCAATCCACGACTTCCTTGAGCTGCTCCCTGGAAATGCAAACTTCGGTGTGACTGCGCTTGTCGGTGATGCGAATCTGCTCCTTGGCGTGACAAACGCAACGCACCTCATCCACTTCGGAATCGCAGGCAGAAAAAGTCGAACCCTCCCAAGGCGCCTCCCCCTTCAGGGGAACGTCGCCATCCTGCCATGCTTGATGGATGCTGAAGATCGTCTCGGGCAGCAGGCTTACCCGTTGACCACGTTGTGACAGGGTCACCCGCCCGTTCCTGACGTTGCCCACGTCGAGCAGAATTTCTCCGCGATCAGTGAAGGTCAGGCCGCGATAACGCTGTGCGGCCTCGAGCGCGCGCCTGCGTGCGATTGGATCGCCATCGAACTTCATACCACAGTATAGGGTCGTCCGTCACGGAGCAGCGGGCCGGAGTGCGGCCGCCGTGAGTTTCATGGGGCGGATGGCGATATTGCGGACAGCCTTGTCTGCTCAAGGCTTCGCCCAGAACACATCGTCGGCAAGGCAATGCGATAAATGTTGTCCACCATCGAACAGATTGAATTCACAAACCTCCCGCCGCGCAGCGCACCGCCTCCGGTCGAGAATTTGCATGAACTGGAGGAGATTCTCCAACGTTCGATCCGGTCTTTGACTCCGGCGCAACGTGTGGAGACCTGCCAACAGCTCATCAGCGCAGCTATGCGAGGCGAGGAAATGCACGTCTTGCTCCAGCCGTCGAGGGTGCATATTGGCTGCCTCAACGGCACCTTCAAACGCACGATCAAACTGGCCGGTGAAAGCATCGTGCGCGCGATCCTTCACACACTGGTGAAGGAGGCCAGCCGTCCGGGCTGATGGATAAGCAAGAACCAAAGAACGCGGCCAAACAGAAAGCTCGACGCATTTCAAGAATCTATGTTCACCAAAATCGCGAAAGCATTGTTGAAGGGAGACAGTTCTCTCAACCTGATCATCACTCGGGAAAACGACGCCCTGCTTCGGGTCACTGCGGTGGTCAGAGACCCAAAGGGTGGGGATTTGAAGGACTCGGCCCTCTTGCGCGGCGTCACGATCGTGAATACGCCGGAGAAACTCGAAGAGACCCTGGGTGACGAATTGGCAAATTACCAGGCGGCCCGCGAAGAAGCGCACGCCTCCATCGCGGAGGTCACCGCGGCGCTCAAGGAAGAAACCGAAAGGAACCGTAAGAAGGCCCGCCAGACCCGGGCCAAAGGCGGAGCCGGCGATACGTCCGCCGCCAAAGCCGAACGAACCGGCGGTGAGGCCTCTCTGCTCGACGAGACCGCCCCGGCACAAACTCCGAAGCAGCCCGAACCCACAACTTCCCCGACACCATGACCGCCCCGACCAAGCTCAAGCCGTTGACCCGAGTCTTTCAGTGGAACGGACTGGAAATTCCGGACCCGAACGCCCGGTTGAATCCAGAGGAAGTTTTGAAGGTCCTGGTAACGGTCCATCCGGAACTGAACAACGCCTCCATCGAAGGCCCCTCCTTTCAGGGGGACAAGGAGGTTTACACTCTCTGCACCCGACTCGGCACCAAGGGGTGAAAAAGGGGAAACGATTTTCCGCGCGCCGAATCTTGCGCGCGTGTCACAGTCAAGAGCATCCCTTGATACAGCAGGCCCGACGGGAGCCGACCCAGCCAACATGCGTCCATGCCCTGTCCGAGTTCATCCAGAACGTGAAGGAAGGCCGACCCGAGGCCCAAGGCCTCGACAGTCCCCTGACCGTTTACTAGCGACACCGCTGCCCCATCTGCATCCGACAGTTCCCGGGCGACTGGCCGTACGCGAGCACGAACACAAAGCCGCGCTCATCTATTCCCATCTGACCGAATTGGGCTGGACTCGGTCATTGCCCAAAAAGAACATTCTGGCGGAAGCCGCGCAATGCCTGACGAAACGGGTGTCGCGATACCAGCAACGCCGGCTGCCATTGGAATTCACTCTGGCCACTGACCTCAAGCTCCTGCCACTCAACGAGAGCTCGGACCAATGCGCGATTGTGGTCCATGCTGCGGACGTTCAGTGCATTGAGCTTCAGGGTCCCATCCTGCGGCTGGAGAAGAAACACCCCAAAGTGGGACGCTACGTTTGGCGGGCGCTGCATCGCGGACTCGGGCTGCTTGGCGAGTACTGTTCGCCCTACACCTTGCTGCACTTGATTACCATGTACTATTGGCAAGGTGAGGAGAACGAGGAATATGTCCTCAAAGAACTCAAGGCCCAGGGCGAAGACGTTTCGCAAATTGAAATGATTCGGCGCGCCGACCTTGAGCGGCAATTCCCAAGATGGGTGCTAGGACGTGAGCGCGAGAGTCGCAGGCCGCCCACGGGACTGAATCAACTGCCCTTTTGCGCGGCCGTTCAGCGGCTCATTTCCTTCCAACGGGAACAATTCCCGGACCACTCGCTGGAGTGCCACAGCATGCCCATCGTTTACATCCCGTGGGAGCGGTCGGTCATGAACCAGGTGGTCGACGAGCACTTCAATGTCCTCAACCAGGATTACGAAACGGTCCAGTGCCTGTTCCCGTTCGATCCGGCTTCCCTTGAATCATTCCGACGGGCCTGGAGACAATTCGAGGTTTACCTGGAGGTCGTCCAAGCCGTGGAAGATGTCCTGGACGGGCTGCTCGGCGCCGCCGAACCGCGCCCGGTGATGATCGGCACGCCGAAGGAGGCACCGCGCGAACTCGCCGCAACGCACGCGCTCCTGCTCTACAGCGGCGCAAACACGTTGAGCCGGGCAATGGTGACACTCCACACCGTTGCAAGGGGACCTGGGCGTTACGTGCTCCTGCCCGGCAAACCCGCCAGCACCCCCGCGTTGTACCAATTGTTGACTCGTTTCAATCCAAACATTGCCTGTCAGGGGCTGCCGCCTTGGAACCTGTTGCGGCACACTCCCGGGGAACTGCTCTGGCATTGTCCCAGCCGCATCGAGCCGATCTTCTTTCAAACCAACCAGGGCGAACTCAACGCGATCAGCGGCCAACGCGTGCGCCATCCACACCTGCTGTTCCATGTGACGCGCAAAAGCCTTCACGTCGCGGCCCTGCCAAGCGACCAGCGCCCCACCCTCCAGACTGAGTTGCTGCGAGCACCGTATTACAACGTGAGCGCGGAGGGATTGGTCTGCCAGGGCAGCATGACTGGCCCGCGCGAAAACCGGCCGGAAGCTATCGCGCAGTGGGAAGCCGCTTTTTTCCACTCCGCATTCACCCACCCGCAGGGCGGCGCGTTTCAGATCACTTCACATCCCAACGGTCATTCCGGGCTGTGGCTGGAGCAGGCTGCAAAGCCGTGCGCCGAATTCCCGGTCGAGCACCTCGTGCCGATGAAAATGACTCTGAGTCAGTGGCTGACGGAACATTCGACATCCAAGTGGTGATGAACTGTGAGTTCGCCTGCACACAAGATCCCTGCTGAATGGCACCGGCGAGTTGTCCGGGTGCATCTTGCCGGTTGCGGCGGCAACGGGTGCCACGTGCTGATGGGACTGTGCCAGTTGCAGAGGGCTTTACAGGGATTGGGCCACCCGGGGCTGCAGGTGACCGCGTTCGATCCCGACACCGTCTCGGAGGCCAATCTCGGCCGCCAACTTTTCACGGAATGCGACCTTGGCCAGAACAAAGCGCTCGCGCTCGTCCACCGGCTCAACATCGCGTTTGGTCTGGATTGGAGCGCGATCCCGCTGGCCTACCGTCCTCAGCAAACCTGGCCAGACCTGCTGATCACCTGTGTTGATTCCAAACAGGCCCGCGCCGGGATTCATGAGCGCATCCAGTGCGGCCATCTGCATTACTGGATGGATCTGGGCAATGGCGCGGATTACGGACAGGTTATTCTTGGGCAGGCCGGCGCGTCGCGGAAACGCCTGCCCAACGTCGCCGACCTCTACCCGGAGATGCTCCAAGGCTACGAGAATGACGCCCCTTCATGCAGCCTCGCCGAAGCGCTCACACACCAGGAGTTGTTCGTCAACCGCACGCTGACTGCCTTCGCACTGCACCTGGTATGGTCCATGTTCCGGCGCGGCGAAATCCAGGCGGCCGGATGCTTTCTCAATCTGAAGGAGATCACCACCGTCCCAATTCCCTTGCGACTTCTAAAGAAGCAGCGCAGGCCGTCACGGAGAACTTAATCCCTGCCGCGCCTCCCGGCCTTGATACGCGCGGGATTTTTCGTGACGAAACGTTGCCTCGCGGCAGGCCGCCTTGAGCAAGTGCGGCCGAAACCGGGCTTCGCCGAAATAAGAGCGTCGCCGAGCGGTTCCATGAAAGAGGCAGTCACCATCATCGTCATTAGCGAGGGCCACGCATACATAGCTCGACGCCTCAAGATCTCCGACAACTTCGGCAAGCTGGGGTTTCCGGGCGGCAAACGTGAACACGCCGACGCGGACCCGCGCGAGTCGGCCGCGCGCGAACTCGCCGAGGAGATGGGCCTCACCGTATCGGCCGGCGACCTGCAGCATGTCGGGGTTTCGGAATTCCGGACGCCCGATTTCGGGCATTACCGGACCACCGCCTATTTGTTGCGCCTGCCGGACGGTGTCAGACCGAAGAACGCGGAACCCCACAAGCACGGACCCTGGCTGCGTATTCCCATCCCGGTCATTGAGAGCATGCCGGAAGACAAACTCCTGCCGGGTACCAAGGAGTTTCTCAAAGCCGCCGTGGCTTGAGGACGATTGGATCAACTTCTCCAACCCACCCAAAACCGTATGAACGAAATGGCCTTTAACCTGGAGAAAATTTGCGAAACCCTCAAGGGCAGCAAAGAGCATTGCCCCTGGCAGCGGCTGATCGACTTGGGCTATCGCGAGTGGCAGAAGCCGGAGAACCGCAAATGGTGTTACCGCGACATGGCCGAGTGGGCCGGCGAAACCTACGGCGAAGTGGTGAAACTGTTCATTCTCCTGGGTGCCTGCAACTATCAAATCGGCAATGGCGGCTTCGTGCAGTACTATGATAACGGGTACGCCAGCGGCGAGGGAGGGTGTCTTCGTGAACACGATGAGGACATTTTGCTCCACAAGGGAATGCTGGCGCTCGCCGTCAAATATGGCCTTCATCAATCCGACATTGGATCCCACGTTTACGCCATCCTGGCCGAGTTCCGTATCATTCGCAGTGCTGACTCCGACGAGGATGAAGAGGATGGAGGTTGCGGCTGCTCGTCTGGAGAGATCGCCAACACAGACGAACTGGATGCCCTTGACCATCGTTATTACGCGGTGAACGAGAAGTGGGTCAAAGAACTCAAAATCCTCGCGGCTAGGTGGCTCAAAACAGGGACCAATCCGATCGCCGACGTCGGTTCGGTACCCCAGTTAAAGAAACCCGCACCACGCCCAAGAGTGAAACTGGTCGGTCGCGATGGCAACGCCTTCGCTGTCATGGGCACCGTTTGCGAGGCGTTGCGCAAGGCGGGCGCTTCTGCCGAGACCATCGGCCAATATCGGCGGAAATCGATGAGCGGTGATTACGCCAACCTTTTGGCAACGGCCATGGAGTACTGCGAGGTGTGCTGATATGCGACCTGAAAGCGGCTGGCGATTACGGCCAAGAACTTCGAATCAGTGGCGTGCCAGAAGCGCGGCAAACAACTCACTGAAATGAGATACCAACCGTAACCCGCAGTCCAACCCCATGCGATTTCTTCGTATCACCACCCCCACGCGCCTCGATCTCCGTGAAATCGTCACGCTGGGGATGACGACCAAGGCGAACTCCGAGAAAATCGGGCACAAAGGAAGCGGGCTGAAGTTCACTCTGGCCTACCTCCACCGATTAGGCAGTCACCTGCAGGCACGCAGTTCCGATTACCACGTCCGCAGTGAAACGTTCACCGCGAAGATCCGTGACGTGGATCACCAGATGATCCGGCTTCGGAGTTTGGAGAGCGAGCAGGTCTGGGAGGCGCACATCACCACACAGGCCGGCGCCGACACCTGGACCGAACCTTGGTTCATCCTGCGCGAGATGCTGCAGAACGCCATCGACGAGGGTGGAACCTACGAAATCGTGTCAGCGGAAACGCTCGCGGAAGCAACCGGAACCAACCTGCAAATCCCGCTCACGCCGGAACTGGAGCAAGCTTGGGCTGACAAAGACCGCTGGATGCAGCCCCGTTATCCGCACCTCATTGGAGGTGGACACCCGGAATTGAAAGGTCTCTACTATCACGGGTTTCTTATCTTCAGCGCCCGCGGCAAGTGGAAATATTCGTATGACGTGACCACTTTCCTCAAACGCAGCCAGCTCTCGGAGGACCGACAACTCCGCAATGGAGACCTTCACTCCGTCTTCGAACAAATCGCCATTGTCGCAGGATTCAATGCGCTGGCACCCGCAATTTACGAAGACGCGTTCGATTTGGATCAGAAAGAGGACGTTCAATTCCTGTATGATGGGGTATATCACCACATCTGTGCCGACCGCAAATCGTGGGGCGGACCGGATGGGTTCGACCTCAAGCGCATGGAGGAGGTCTTTCGCCAGAAGTTTGGAATCAACGCCGCGTTCCATACGCACTCACTCGCTGACAACGATCCGGCGGCTTATTACGCCCGCGCCGCCGGATTCACACCCGCCATGGTTCCTTACCGTGTGGGCGGCATTCTCGGCGGGTATTCCGAAATCAAATCGCTTCAGGCGTGCCTGCCCACTCTCCAACAGCGTCTGCGCAGAGTGAAGACCACGGATTTCGCGCGACGTGAGAAACTGAAGCTCGCCATGCGGCTGGTTCGCAAAATCCAACCGGCCGACATCAAAGTGGAGGTCGTGCAAAAGATTCACCAGGATGACAAGATCGAGTGCCGGGCCCTGGCCGATCCAGTCAACCAACGCATCCAGGTGCTTGAAGATCTGTTGGACCAGGATGTTCCTGTAATAGCCAAAGCTCTCATCGAGGAGTACATGCATCTCCGAACCGGCGCTGGTGACATGTCCCTCGAGTTGCAAAGAGGCTTGATCGAGATCATCTACGACCTCCTGACGAAAAGGCGCAAGGTATCAGTCGAACATCTCCAATCTGCGTGAGGACGGAGAAGTGCGGGGATCGTCCGAGGACGGAAACACGCTTGCGCCGAATACCGGCGGACAAGAGGAACTTCACACCTGCTCGCACGCTAAACTAAATACAGCGTGAAGCATCACTCGGGTTGCACGGGATCGTAAACGGGCAAGAGCTGACAAATTCACCATGTCAACGATCCGCGCACCGCACATTGAACCACCGCAAGAGGAATTTCTTGTCCGAGTTCTGCGAGCGCCTTGCTTCAACGTCGTTTTCAGACCGGCACAATGGGAAACGTGGCGCGTCCTTGCCCGAACGACTGAAGGCGCTCAACGCATTGCCAAATATCACTTCTACCATTCTCTCGAAATCCAAGTCGCAGAGACGGCGCCGCTATAATGATCCTGGCACAGCATCCCTATGATGGCCGACACCAGTCTTGCTACCGCTCGGTTCGAGCCTTACGAGCCGGACCGATCGCTTCGCGCAAAACAAACTGAGGACGAATGGGTCTGAGCATCTGCTATCAACTTGCTGCCAGCGGCCGTTCGGAGGAAATCGGGCAGCGCATGAGCGACTGGCAAGCGCAGCTCAAACGGCATTTGCCCGGCTGTAAAATTTCCGAATTGGCCGTCACGGATAAACAGGTTTGGTTTGATCTCCTGCCTGGGCCGGGAACCGAAATCGCGCGCATGCGACTGCGGAACGAGGAGTCGGAACTTTGGACGGGGAGTTGGGATTGCAAGACCCAGTACGCCGGATGCGCACAGTACGGCGGCCCGGCGAATTTCCTTGAAGCCCACGGTTGCCTGATCAAGGCATTGGACATCGGATACTCTTCAGGACTGGTCGAAACTGTTTCCGACGACGGCGGCTACTGGTCTCGCCGCAGCATCGAGAAACTTCTTGAGCGCTTCCACGCGTACCAGAGCCTGGTCGCTTCCTTGGTTGCTCAGGTGAGAGATGCCGGGTTCTCAGCGACGAGCCCGCAGGACGAGCCCGAATCTGTACGACAGGAACGCTCCACGGCCACCATCGACTCCATCTGATTCCAGCCCTCGTTTCACCTCATGCGAACTGCTAACCGCAACACTCTGGAAAGCACCCTTCCTTCCGCGCCGTCAGGGGAAAGAAAGGCTGAATTCGACCGCGCACTGAGAGAGGCTGGCATCGCGGTGTGCGAGGCCCTGCACCGATACTGCGACTGCTATCATTACAGCGGCTCGGTGATTGTCGGCGAACGGTTGGCCGAGATGGGAATTCCCGACCACATCTGCGCCGCGGCGGAAATTGTGTGCGAGGTTGCCGATGAAGAGGGCATCGATCCCCGCTTGAGTCCGGTTGAAGGATCCGTTCACCCGGAATACCTCGCCGCAGCCCTGGGCTGGCTGAAAATCACAGGCAACGGTCTTCCGAAAATATGGCTCGGTCGATTCGCCTGGCACGAAGACGATCACTGGTTCATTCATCCCGAGCACAAGCCGATTGCGGAAAGGGCCGGCATCCGAGTCGAGATTCCCAGAAGCTGTTACTCGTTCAAACGACCTGCGCACGCATTCCCAATCGACCCGCCGCCCAACGCCCTGCTCTTCAAAACCCGGGAGTCAGCCTGTCCGGTTGTGTGCGTCGTTAATGGGATTGCGCATGCCGACCCCGTCAACGTGCTCCCAGAACATCTTCGCACCGAGATCCCGCTCTGCGGTCAGGAATGGAAAAGACTGACGGTCGCAGGAGTTCCGGTCGAGGTCCGAGCTACAGGTGGCGACGGATTGTTTATGGGCGTCGCGGTAGATACCGGACAAATGATGCGGTTCAATTGGGATGAAGGCCAAAGCGCTTTCAATATCCCGCTTGAGGAGGGCGCCTCAACTTGCGCCTGAAGGAGATTCCGAAAGCTCCAACGCTGTTCTGAATTCGAAAAAGTCTTCGACCAATTATGCAAGCGAGCATGAGCTTCGAGGAAATAGTTGCAGCGATCCAAGCCCGGCGTTTTCTTCCAAGCAAACCGATCCGCGAAATCCGCCCGATCGATCTCCAGCGCAACCCGCGCATCGTCGCCAGCCGCAAATACAACGGCAACTTTGCAGCAGCCGTCGTGAAATCGCCCGGCGACGTGGAATTCTACACCGCCTCCAACCTTTACCTGACGAGTCTGCGTGACAGCCCGTGGTTTGAGGGCGGAGAATGGAAGAGCGCCTTGAACGACGCTGCTCCCGGTACGATTTTCCTGGGTGAACTGTTTGTTCCGGTCGCCGGCATCGAAGATCTTGGGGCTTTTCAGACCTGGTACACCTGGCATCGAAACGGGAGTGGGGAATCTCCGCCCGAGGCCAAGTTTCTCTCCTTCGACTTGCTCACCGCGGCAGGGCGATCTCTTCACCACCGGCCCTACGAAGAACGTTACCAGATTATACCCTCAACGATGCGTGTGGCGGCCGCACGTTACCAAAACCTGAGCGAAGCCGAAGCGGCGGTTGCGGCAAGCAACCACATCGGCTGTGAGGGATTTGTTTTCTGGGACGCCGATGCCTCTTCATTGTGCAAGATCGGAGGTCAAAACAAAGCTCGCGGAGCCGCCTGGAAGGTGAAGCCGGTTCGCAGGGAAAGTTTCGCTCTGCGACGGCTCGCCTGCGCGGAACCCGCACGCCTTGTGATGGTGCTGCGGACGCACGGTCAGCCTGATTTTCAGTGCGGCAGCGGACTCACGCAGGACGAACGCAGGCAACTGGTGGGAGCGTTTCGCGCCGGGAAGAGCGTCATAGTGGATGCGCTTCACTATGGCTATGACGAGGGCGGCCGGCCAGAGATGCCCCGAGCCGTCGAATGGCGCACCTCTTGAGACATCGAGATCCCAACCCTTTACCGAAATCGACTCGTCCGCAGGCGCTGTCCCGACTCGTCGAGCAGGCACATTCAGTTCCGCATGAGCCTCTACATCCAGATCACCAAACGCTGCAACATGAGCTGCAATCACTGCAGCTTCAGTTGCGATGAACGCGGCCCGGACATGGACGCCGAAACATTTCGTCGGGTGCTCGAACTCTCCGAGCGGGAAGAAACTCCCATCACCTTGGGAGGCGGTGAACCGACGCTGCATCCTCTCTTCATGGATTTTCTGTGGTGGTCCATACGAGCGAAGGCAGCGCTGACCTACGAATTGGGGATGCCAGCGGTCGGCTTGGTCACCAACGGCAGCCGAACCGCTGTCGCCCTCGAATTGGCCGCGCTCGCCAAAGTCGGCGTGATTTGTGCCAGTGTTTCTCGGGACGAATTCCACGACCCTATTGATCCCCAAGTACTCCGCGCCTTTGAACCCTCCAAACAACCGGGGGATTATCGGAGGATCAATACGCTGCACTTGATCGTGCCGGCAGGCCGGGCCAAGCGCTGGGGAAATCATCCGTTCAGACAATGCGTGTGCGACGGCCCGTTTGTCACCCCGACTGGCGACCTATATTCGTGCGGCTGTCGCCTCCGGAAGCTCGGACATGCGGCGGACACGGCGCTTCGTCTTCCCGAGGAGTGGAGGGACATGATCTGCCCAAACGAACAGCCTCTCCTTGAGCGCGGCCCGACCCTTGGAGACGACGCGGCTCCATCCCTGAGAAATCTCCACTGCGAAAACAGATGACTGCGATTCGCAAGATCATCGCCGGCGGTCAGACAGGCGCCGACCGAGCCGGACTGGATTTCGCTCTGGCCAATCAGATCCTTATCGGCGGCTGGTGCCCCAAAGGCCGCCGGGCTGAAGATGGGATTGTACCGAGCCACTACCAACTAAAAGAACACCCTGCCTCTGCATACCAGCCCCGCACGATCCAAAACATCAACGAATCCGACCTGACCGTGGTGTTCGCTCGCTCTCCCTTGAGTCCGGGCAGTCGCTTTACGTTGAACCAATGTCGGCACCAGGGAAAGAAGCACGTCTGGCTCGCTGATTTTCCAGACGCCGAAGCCGATGCCAGATGCTTGAGGGCCGCCCTCAACCAATTCGATGGAATCCTGAACATCGCCGGCAGCCGAGAAAGCAAATGCCCTGGCATTCACCAATACGTGTTGCGGGTCTTGCGACTCGCCACTGCGAAGCTGACTTCGGTGAGCAATCAAGAATCCTTACAACCCGATCGCAAATGAACCGCGTTCTCTTCATCATCGCACTGGGTCTTTTGGCCATTGTCGGCGGGCCGGTTGCCACACTTTGTATTGTCTTCCTGCTCCCCAGCATTGTCGCCCGCCTCATCCGCCACCCTGACACCAAGTTGGTCATGCTGATCAACCTGACGATCGGATGGACGATCCTCGGTTGGGCGATCGCCGCCGCCTTGACGATGCCGTGCAAGACACGAACTCGTGATCAATTCCGTAGGCGAAACGGCTCGGGCCGGCAGCTCGGGATCGGCGCTCCCCACGATGAGTTGGAGACTCACCAATACAAATGCCTGTGCGGGACAATCATTCCCGGCAGCGAGGCGAAAGACCACCGACGCGTGCCCGATGTGAAAGACGGCGGCGATATCCAGCCGTATCCCCACGGAAGCATGAAGGCACGGCCATATAATTTCTAAAACCCTCAGGCCGCGCGGCCATCTCCTTTCCACAATGCACCCTCGCCGGGGTTGTCCCCGTGCAAAGACTGAATCAACCGTCGCCGCACTGAAATCGCAGCAGGACGGACCCAACATGAAGCGGCTGCCAACGAATGTGAAGCCAGCTTGGGCAGAGCTCGAGAAGAACGGCTGGACGTTCAAAACGGACGAAAAATCGGAGCAGCTCGCTTAGGCAGCGTGACCTTAATCCCGGTCAAGCTTCTCAATACGCAACAACCGCTGAAGCGAAACTTGATAAGCCTTGGCCAATCGAAAAATCTCTTTGCGACCAGGCATATCGCCGGTTCTCTCCCAAGTTGTGAGCGTCGTCCGGGGAATTCCGGTCAATTTAGCCGCTTCCTCTTGGGTGAGCTTTGCTTCTCTTCTGAGGTAATGCAGCCACGCCCCATACGCGTTACGCCGTGCTTTTGGTCTTCGACCCATGCACGGTTGAGACTAATTTGGAAATCCGGCAGAACGCGCTCTTTGTCGAGATTTCGACAAACCCAAATTTGTGCTTGCTACTTACGCGGCGCTTGCACAAATAATGTATGTCGGAAGTGGGAAAAGCGACGCTTATCGAACAGATGAGGCGATGCGACCTCGGCGGCTCTGAGGTCATCCCCACTAGTTTCTTCAGTAACTTCTTCGCAAACTTTCGGACTGAAATCAGAACACACTTTATGAAAATCGCCACTCGCGGTACACTCGCAAGCGCCCTTGCGCTATTGGTCACTGCAAACGCAGCGTTCGGGGTCGTGGATCAAACCATTCAAGTTCAAGGCACGAATCTTGTGTTATCCTGGCCGAGCAGCAAAGGCTACGAACAATACATGGTTCAGGGACGCCCATCACTGGACCCAGGCACGCCGTTTGTCGTGCTGACCAATGCTTACCCTGCCAACAGCACAAACCGCACGACATACGTAATACCGTGCTGCATGCTCACCGATCTTGGGTGGCCCTCTGGTGGAGGCTGGAGCGGTGGTGGTGGTGGAGGCGGAGAAATACCTCCATTCCCCGGCGGTGGATCACTGATGAGCATGGAGACCGAGGCTGCCATCAACCCACTGCTCGGTCTTTGGGCAATACCGGCAGACGGCTCTGGTTCTCCGGTCCCTTTGGCAATTTACCCTCCTGGTTTTGATACAAACGACCTCCTCATTTTCGAGCCACCGCCAGAACTCTTGGCCGAAACGATGGCATTCTCGGAGAGTGCGTCCATAGACGGAGGAGGCATTGAGCCTCTTGGACTAACAAGCGGGGGCTGTGATTGTCCCGATATGGGCTTCTTCCGCGTGTACCACGTTCCTAACTTTCCGCCTGCTGTCGCGACTTACACCTTTGACGGCCCGATATTCATTCCTGTCGATTTCGCCGATTACATCAGCCTCGATATGGTCGACAACGTGGAAATCCTGTTGGATGGCCAGCCGAGCACCTTTGGTGAATACACGAGCTATCAGCAGGGTACAAACCTGATTTGGGGCGTGGGGCTCTGGGCTGATCGCTTATCCAACGGTTTACACACTATCCAACTTGTCACCACAATTCGCACCACCGAAGACACCAGCGAAGGGGCTCCGCCGCTGCTAGTGCTTTCTAATCTCGTCAATACCATTCACGTCACCAACCTCGTGACGTTCCCTGAATGGCAAGACCTCGTGAATGACACCAACTACACGTTCAAGGCCAAGCTGCAAGGCCCGGGCTACTGGTGGATTGACATTTGGGATGCCTGGGGAGGATACATCGCTGGTGGAGAAGGCTACTCCGCCGACGGAAACGTCTCGTGGACTTGGGATCTCTATGATGAATGGGGCAACCTGCGTGATTCCCTCGAAGGCGATCCGTTCTACGACTCCTATATCACTTTCGAACTTGACCCGGCACCGGGTCAAGTCACTGCCGCCGCTCAAACTACCCGCCCTACACCGGTTGCAGCGCCACCTTATCCTAGTGTCGGCCGCTGGATTATCTGTTATCTCGACACCTTCTATGAGCCGGGCACGCGGCGCGACATCATGACCACAGGAATCAATGGAATCGCCGGAGGACCTGCCTTCCGGGGCATTCCTGTCAACGTAATCCCCCTTAAGTACGGTACCAATGATTACACGCAAGCCCAACGCAACGATAGTTGGGTTGATTTGAAAGCGAGCATGTTCTCGCCTGACGCGCGCAACCTCTACTATTACGGCCACGGCTGGGCTAACGGCTTCGGTGGCGATCTCCACACGTACAGCAACAACGTCGTGACCGGCGGCACCACCTTGCGCGGATCGAAAGCATTTCTGTCGTCCCAGACCGTGCGCGACCAAATCACGTTCAACAAATACGGAGGTGCTCGTCCCTACCGATTCGTATGGCTCGACGGCTGCTCGACGGCAAACGGAGACTGGGCAAATGCATTTGGCGTCAGCAAGACAACCAATTCCCTCGCGTGGTACCAAAGCACCACCAGCAACCCGAGCCGCAACAGACCCAGTGCGTTCGTAGGGTGGAATCAAACGGTCGGCGGCCCGGGCTGGGGAACGCTTCAAGCTTTCTTCAACTGCCGAACTGAATGGATGACCCAGTGGTATTATTATTGGAATACGAGGACACTCGTGGATGCCCTTGAAAATGGGCGACAGAATTCCAACTGGATCGACTCCGGCAAGTTCTGGGGGGCTCTGCGGGTCTACGGATTCAACGAGCTTCGGATGAACCAGTACAACCAGCGAGCAGACTGGCCATAATGATTCTGGAACTAGGACAAACGCTATCAGCATCGTCGGAATTCATCCGCGTCACTGCGGAGTATAGTAACGCCGTGCTTGTAGCAGTCATGCCTTACGTGAGCGACGTGGCACAGCGGCTTGAAATCCCTGTGCCGCGGCCGCTCGTGGCCGAGCACGTGATTCACTGTAGCATTCTGCCGAAGCGGGCCGTGGCGGTGGAGGTCGGAGTCGCTGGCACCAACGGAAATTGGTTCTTCGATTTCTCGAAAGGCTACGTGAACATTGTGCAAGGCCCGCACGATTATTTCTCCGAACAGGAGCCTGAAATGGTTCCCAGCTACTTCGGGCAGCTCAAAATGAGCAGAGCCGAAGCGGTCAACAAAGCTAGGGAAACCATTCGAAAACTCGGAATTAGGCCCGAGACTGTCTTCGCCGATCAGGAAGCAAAAGTAACAGGACCCGAAAAGGTCGGAACCAACACGATTCCGCACTTCAAAGTTGAGTGGCCCGACCCACGCTCAGGGTTTCCAGCAACAGCTATCCATATCGACGGGGAGAGCAAGCGTGTTACGCGGGTGAAGATTCAAAACGTGGCCTTGGCTAAACCTGACCCAAAGGTGAACGTAACACCACCGAGTGCACCAGGAGCAGTACCGTGGCCTCCGACCAACCCGGAATACGCCATACGGCTCGCTCCAATCGCACTCAAAGCAATCGATGCCTACGCAAGTAAACTGGACTTGAAGGTCCCCTCGCCGCTGACAACAAACCACATTGCTAAATTCTCCTTGGCTGACAATGGCGGCTGGCCTCATGCGGAAATCGAACTCACAAACGGCTGGCGATTTATCTATCGGAATTCCGGCGTTTGCGGCTACTACGCGCCGAGCACCTTCTTTAACAGTGACTCCCGACCGATCACCATTAAAGCATTCGCTGGAAAGCCGAAGCTTTCCCAAACTGACACGATCAAGCTCGTCAAAGTGGCGGTCGCAAAGCTCAATTATCCGACAAATCTGCTCACGCTCGACTTCAGTCCCCAAGTGATCAAACCGGCGGTGACCAACATCCCACGTATCATGTTGATGTGGCACAAAGAAAACTCCGACCGGACCGACCTCGTATTTAAACTCGAAGCTGAAATTGACTTGGGAGCCGCGGAGATTACTTCTCTCTACTTCGACAACGTGGCCTTGTGGAACAAACCGCCGCCAATTGATGTCCCCCTCACGCTGCCGCAAACCAGTAAATCCCAGCTTCACGAAACACAAACGCCCGGATCGGCCTCAGACAACCCACTCCCTCGCCCACGCAGAACATATCGAACTCTGCAATGACTACGAGGTATGCAGCAGATAGCCGAGGAAGAGTGGGAGGAGATTAAGCGGTCGATTTTCGAAAAGGTTCGTCGGCGCCTGGCGGAAGATGAGGAGTATATCCGTTTGATCGAACAAGGAAACACGGAGCGGTTTAACCGGGTGCTGGCCCAGTGGCTTGAGTTGGAACGAGCGATACAGGAGAGGGACCACCGCAACTGCGCAACCGACCAATGCACGCCTTGGCAATGCCCTGACAAAAGAGTGAGGGAGGCGTGGGAGAAACTGACCGACCCGCGGAACGTTCTGCCGCTGGAAAACCTGTACTACCAGCTCCCGGATGGTCCCCAGCTTGAGCTTGCCCGGGAAGCGCTTAAAGTGTGCAGAGGTCGAAAATGACACGACGCTCAAGACTTGTACTTCTGGTGTCCTGCTTGATTGCAGTGGTGGCCACCGTGTACTGTTTGGTGATTCCCCGAGAACCTGCGTATGCCGGCCGATCACTCAGTTCCTGGCTGCGAGGTTTTGAGGGCGACAAATGGGAAGCACGCACACAAGCTGCCGATGCAGTTCGACACATCGGCACGAATGGGCTGCCTGCTCTTGTCGCCATGCTTCGTAACCCGGGTCCAAAAAATGAGCCAGCTTGGAAACGATGGCTACGGAACTTGGCAAGCAAGCAGAGCCTGATCAAGGTCAACATTCCCAGATCTGTAAACCCTCGAACTCAAGCTTTGGCAGCATTGGATGCGTTGGGTCCAATCGGGCAAGACGCAGTGTCAGATGTTGAAAAACTGTTGAACGAATCCCCGCCAGATCCTCGTGCCCCGCTTGTGCTTGCTCGACTTGGGACGAGTGGCATCCCGGCATTAACACGAGCACTCAATCACAGCGAACGAGCTATTCGTTACTCCGCCCAGGCATGTCTCGATGCGTTAGAATCACATTCGTCGCTCGTCTTTCCGGAAAACTCGGAGGAGGGTGATTTCATGCGACGAAACTGCGAACTCAATGTGGCTGTCCTCAGAGCAGCACTCCTCGAATACAAACGTGACCACCCAGAAGAGCTAGCTCCAGTTCCAGCCCCCGAGGAAGGTCAGATTCCTATGGACTCCGAGTGAGACTGATTGTCAAATTCCTGGTCGGCACTGCTGTTACAGCTTCGCTCGTGTGGCTAATCGGATATTGCCGTGCCTTGTCGCCTCTCGCATGGGATCACATGCGCGAGGGGGAGTTTGATTTCCTGACGTTTCCTGGGATTCGCTGCTACCGCATGGCCGACCCGCAAACCGGAACTTTAGGGTTGAGGCAGATCGATTTCTTTTCGGTAGCTGACGGTCCCACCGGTGAAATGTATACCCTGTCGTGGTTTCCGTGCTGGCCTATATCGTTTGCAGCCTGTTGCGTTTTCTTCGGCGGCCTGACCTGCCTTGCAATTCAAACTGTCACCAACAGCGCATCCAGACATTCCACCCAGTAGCGCCGCTCCTGTCGAGTGTCCTCGCCGAGCTGCATATTTCAACCGAATCCTGCCCGGCACTGGATGTCACTCAGAATTTATAGTGCATTTCTCAACCAACCGGGCTGAAACTCGGCGGCGAGATCCATCCGTATCCCTGCGTGAAGGCGCGTCCATATAATTTCTAAAACCCTCAGGCCGGGCGGCCATCTCTGCTCCACAATGCACCCTCGCCGGGCTTGCGCCCGTGCAAAGCCCGAATCAACCGCGATGCGGCTGAATCTGCCGCCAAGCTTCCTTGGACCGGATCTGATGTTTTCCTCCGATGGATGGTGGTTCTCCCGACCTGAAGTCCTCTCCTTACCTATACTGGTGGAGAGACTCGATGAAGATCTGGCGCTGCAACCATACGCACGCATTTACTCTGGTTGAGGCGGTCGTCTGCGCGGCGGCCGTCTTGATCCTCTCCGGCATTGTGGTGCATCGCGTCCGAGACGCCCGGTCCAACGCGCAGGCTGCCAGATACAAGGCCAACGTCAACCAGCTCCAGTTGGCTTATGAGAGGACCAAATTCGCTTACCGGGAAATGCTCACCAATGAAAATATCGGCCTCTTTGCGGCCAATGCTGCCAACGCCGGGCTCATCTCTGCGACACTCTCCGCAGAGGATCTGGCGCACATTGGGTTAGCTCCCGGCACCAGCATCTCTGGGCAAACGGCACTGTTTATCCTGCGGACGAACGACGCCCACATCGAAGGCGACGGTCCGGTCGTCTCTTTCGTTCAACCCACAACCGGCCGGAGTTTCATCTACGGCAAACCAATCGCAATTTCGGCAGAAGCTCAATCGCCCGGCACAATCGTCCAAGTCGCTTTCTCCGATAACGACGTTCCTTTGAGCACCGTGTACACCGTCCCTTACAGCATTACCGTGAGCGCGGACATCGGCACACATCGCTTCACGGCCGCTGCGACGGACGCCAGTGGGAAGTCCGCAACTGCATCCGTGGAGGTCACGGTGTTCCCCAATCACGCACCATCCATCCTTTGGAATGAAACATCCGCTGGCACATACGAAGTCGGCACAATTCTGACTCTGTCAGTGATCGCGATTGACGAGGATCCAGGCGACCGCGTGACACGGGTCGAGTTTTACTCTGGAACTGATCTGTTGACTTCGCTCAGCCAGGGTCCCTTTGCCACCCAGTGGAGTGGGCCGGCAGGCACGCATCAAGTGACCGCCAGGGCTTATGACGACAACGGCGGATCGGCTCTGACAGCACCTTTGCAGATTCAATTTATCGACAACATTCCGCCTACAATGTCCATATCGCCGACCAGCGTCGCTTTTGATTCGTATCCCGATACCGTTGATTTCAATGTGGTGGCGGATGATGCAGACGGCAGCATCGCCTGGGTTCGATTCTATTTGGACGATGTGCTTGTCCTTACGGATGCACAAGCTCCCTATACGTGGACGTGGCAGACGACCCCTGGAAGCCACGTAATCCGAGCCGTCGCCCAGGACAGCGGCGGAAAGACCGTTTCTCGGACCTGCGATGCACAAATCGCCAGCAATCAAAAGCCGGCTGTAAGCATAACAAGCCCCGTTTCCACGGGCATTTTCTGGGCAGGCGATGTTCTGACGCTGACCGCAAGCGCAAGCGATGCGGACGGCACCATCAGTTCTGTGAAGTTCTACGCGAATGGCAACCTCATCGCCGCAGACGCCACCAGCCCTTATACGACCACCTGGGCGCCAACGGCCGGCAACTATTCATTGACTGCAACAGCAACGGACAACCAGAACGCGACCCGCACGTCCTCCACCGTGAACGTCCAGATTAAAGCGCCGGAAACGCTCGTCTGGAACATCCCTCAATCCGGGGCGTCCGTCAGCGGCGGAAACTTCAACGGGAGCTACAAAGGCGCTTCCAGCACTCAAACCATTTCCCAGAACGGACGGGTTGAAATCGATATCGGATCCACCGCGTATTGGGCGATGGGCCTTTCGACCAGCAGCGATCCCTCCACCGGCTATAGCAGTTGGGCTGCGGGCATAAATGTTTCCGGGAACGGATTTGGCGGTGTGCAACGCTGCGACATCAAAGTGCCCGGCTGGAGCCAGACCTATACGCTTTTTCTGGGAGGCAGTGACACGCTCGTCCTCGAGGTTGTAAACAATCAAGTGCGTCTGTTTTCACGAATGATTGACGGAAGCGTCCGCGCCTCGACAGCTTGGGGTCCGATTTCTGGAACTTTGTATCTGCATCTTTACAACAACAACTTGAGCTCAATCTACGGAGTTACCGGGGGTGTAATTTGGAGGTAAACACGCGAAGCCGCATATCCGAAAGGTTGTCTTCGTTCCGCAGGCCAAAGGTCAGATTAACATTCTGTGCCGCAACGTGACGCATCCCGTGAGCCGCGAAGGAAGTCGCACGGCTTCCAGGTTTCTCATCGCACCAGATTCCTGTTCTGGATGCCAAAGGTTTACTAAAGCCTCCCGATCCTCCCGCAGACGATTGCCAATTCAATCGAGAACCAGAATCCATCTGCGAGCAAGCCAGCCCTCAGGCCGGCGGGCCAAATCAGTCCCACGATGAACCTTCGCCGGGCTGACCCCGTGATCTCATCAACAAATGGCTCTGCGGATTAGGCACGGCGGCTTCGCCGCCCAGCGGATTCGCCGATTTGGCCGACGGACGGAAAGGCAGATCTTGCCTCGGCAAAGGAACGTAAGAGAATAGCCGCATCTATGAGCGACCACCACCGAATCCCTCGCGGGAGTGACCTGCGTGATTCCCTGAAGGAGGAGGGTGTGAAAGAAGAGATCGAGGCCCGCGCCCGACCGGACCAATACCCATGAAGCATCTTCCCGAATCCGCCGACATCCATCTCCTAGCCGCGCAAGGCTGGCTGGAGTTGGGCAATCATCTGGAGGCTGGCTCCAGGTGAAAGCGGCTCGAACCATAAGGCGCTGGGCCGCGATTCTGTTGTGCCTGCTGGCCGGCGTTGCGGCACGAGGCCAGGAGAGCATCCACATCGCGACGCTGAATTGCTATTGGTTCTTCAACGGAAACGAAACCAACGGCCGAGCGGACCTTCCTCGCACGAAGATCGAATACACCACCAAGGCCGGGCACTTGATCGGGCTCTTGCCAGCGGAGGCTCCTTTGCTTGTCGGCGTCCAGGAGATCGGGGACCAAAACGACATTCAAGCCCTCGCCAGGTCGGCAACGGCACGTTTCAAGCGGCCTTATCGCGCGCTATTTGCGCAGGGGAAGGATACCGCCACCGGCCAGGATGTCGGGGCCATTTTCAACACCGCCGCCGGCTGGGGTGTTTACGGGCGACCGTCGCGAGTCTCCGACCTTGAACCCGAGTTGAGCAAGCACCTGGTCGTGCGGTTGACGAACGCCGTGACCTCGATGGACATCTGCGTCGTGCATCTCCGCCGCCCCATTGGTGCGGAAGGCCACGAGAAACAAGTTGAGCAATGCCGCGCATTGCTCCGGTGGGGGATGCGTCATCTGGCCACGGACCCGAAAGCCAACCTGGTCATCCTCGGCGATTTCAATGAAGGGAAACCGGTGGGGCGTGCTGATCAATCGCTGGCGGTTCTGTTCCAGACGCGGCCGCCGATGTGCGATGCTCTGAGCATGGTTGACGGCAAAGTTGCCACGCACGCAGACGGCAGGGCTTACGACCGGATCATGCTTTCGGACTCCCTTGTCAAGGGGTCAGCCAAACTGAAGTTCGAGACCGTGGTGATCCGCAGCCATCGGCACGGCAAGGGCGACGAACGGCGCGCTTACACGGATCATTTCCCGGTGATTGTAACGCTGCGGATCGTGCCCTAATCGGCCGGATCTGAGCGCTGTTCGCCCGGCTGGTCGACCCTCAGGCCGGGCGGCCATTCCGTTACACAATGAACCTTCACGGGGCTGACGCCCCGTCGATCCACCCGAAGGGGAAGCGACGGCGGGCCGCACATGAAGACGTTGGCTGACTGGGCAACAAGGCGGCTCCGCCGATCAGTCGCTGCGCACCCCGCCCCGTGCATCGGGCAACCCCTTGGCCGTGCCCTGATGGGTCCTCGCGGGTTGGCCGGGACTCGGCAGTTGTGCCAAGTCAGCGACCGAACACGAACACCGGAACCATCAACTCCGCTCAGAGCACCATGCGGAATACCGACAGAACTCCCGCAGATTGAAGACTGGGCCGATCGGATTTCCGACCGTGGCCGATCGGGCTGGTCGATCACCCTGACCGAACACTCAAAGGCGACCACTCGGAAACATCCGAAGGAAACCCGGACTGCGTCCAAAACCAACCGCTCGGTGCCGAGCGAAACGGACGGGCATCCGCAGGGTGCCTTTCTGGGATCGGAGGGCTGAAGCGGATTCCGTCAGGTGTTCCCGGGCTGCCCGCAGAGTTTCCGCAGATTGGCGGGAAAAATGCCGGCAATCTCCGGGCGCGGGCCGCTCGGATTTCCGCCGGATGATTGGCGGGCTGGCCGAGGCGAACGTCAGATCGCCAGAGGCTTCGCCCAGCACTGTTCCAGCAGCGAAGTCAATTACCCTGATAAAGAGACATAGAAACATGTCACTCGAATGAACCCAGTGATGACGCAGCCCCGGTGCGAAGTGGACAGGCCCGTGAAAGCCCACGCAGCCAATCTCAAAACCATTCTCCAGGCAGCCAGATGTGGTAACCTGGGCCTGCTTGAATGCCAATTGAAGCTAACCGGCGAGAAGGTAGCAGTGTTGACGGCGTTCGGCCGAGATGGGGATGAGACGACGTTGACTCCCTTTGCGGTGCTCTTCAACGGCAACCCCTACGAGATGCTGAACCCGCCAGCGCCGGAGGGAGGGTTCCTCGACAGCCGTCCCATTGAGAAACTGCCAACGGAGCCCCGCAGTTAGCCGACGGATGCTTCCCAATGGGCCGAGCGCGGTCTCCCGCCGGATGTCGGCAGGGCAAAGTTATCCGCAGGTCAACCTCGACTTCGTCCAAAATTCCTCGCCAGAGCGTATGAGCAAAGCGATGTCAGCAAAGCCCGGCGATGTCATCACCAAGATCGCTGTCCGGGTCGTCTTTGACGCCTATTTCGAGCGCGTCATCCTGGGCAGCCACCTCGAACGGCTTCCCCGCGCGAACCGCCAGGTGCCGATCACCTATCGGGTAAAGGAGGCGCTCCCCCGGCCTGAGGTGTATCGCGAATTACGCAGCCAGCGCTTCACCACCCCACTGGAGGACATCGTTTCCGCCGCCCAGAGCGAAGTGGAATCGCTTGCGGGTGAACTGCGCGACTGGCACGACAACCTGCCCGAAGGGATCAACAGCTCGGACAAAGCGGCCGAGATCGACGAGGCGGCCACCACACTCGAAAACATCACTTTCCCGGACCTGCCAGACGCTGTCTCCACGATCAAGGTGTTGCATCTACCCGCCCTGGAGCAGGACTCACGGCCCAAGCGCAGCGCCGAAGTCGTCGGTATGCTCGAAGACGCAATCGCGGCCCTGAACTCGAAGGCTGATGAGCTGCGGCAAGCCCTCGAAGACGCCAAGAAGGAAGGAGATGTTGACACGCTGGAAACCGTGGCGGCTGATTCGCCCCATACCCGTCCCGGCAAGGAGGAGGACACCGACCCTCAGGAGATGATCGCTGAGATCGAGTCTCTGGTGAGCGACTTGGAGAACGTCAAAGGGGAGCTGGAGAACGTCACCTACCCGAGCATGATGTAATCGTCGATTGAACCGGCGGCGGGGCGTTCACCATCGGAGTCAGGGCTGGCCCGTATGAGGCCAGCGGCGAGGGCTGGCAAGATGCTGCAACGTTTGATTGCACCGACTTCGGGAACTACTGCGCCCGCGGATACAATCCGAACGGCATATCGAGTTCGATTCGCGGCATTCCCATCAAGTATTTCACCGAGGGGCAATGGCTGAGCCACAAAAACACTGGCAGTTCGGGCAGCGTATTTGTTTTCCGAGATGCGAGCGGCCGAGAGCTGGGGCGCGCATTCAAGTGCTCAGAATTCGTGGCGCATGATCTGTCCAGACAACACGGCAAGCTGGTTCTGAAGTTTACTTCCTCGCCGATGGCCACCGATAGACATTCTGAGAAGGTTGACGGATGAATGTTCTTCCTAGACTTCCACTTCCTGCAAGTTGTCACGTTTGTGGCGCGGAACCGCTCTGGGTCGCTGACATCCGAAAGGTCGGAAACTATTATGCGGTCGTTTGTAAATGCGGGGTGCATGGTCCTGCCGGATTGAACAGAATTGAAGCGGCACAAAAATGGAATGCTCTGCAAACCCAATTGAGGGAGCTCGCGGCGAAAGGACTGTGAGAACGGCGGTGAAGCCTCAGGAAGCCTGAGTGAGACCAAGGGAAACAGGGCGGTCACCTGCCAGATGCCTCACGGGATCCAGTGGGCTGAGCGCGGTCTCCTGTCGGATGCCGGCAGGGTTGTCGGAAGGCGCAGCACCGATCCCATTCGCCTCAGATCGGTGAGTGCATAGCTCGAGAAAGAGGCTGTCGCCAAAATAAAAGCTTCGGAGCAACACAACCTCCCGACGTTTATGCCTCAGCTCACTCCCAAGAATCCGCACCAAGCCGCCCAGCAGTATGCCGCCACACTTCGCAGCGGTTGCACCCTGGGCGCGATCGACCTCAGCTTCCTCCGTGAACTCGCGACCCTCTCCCCCGAGCTGCGCCATCAGCTGGCCGTTTATTTCGGGATCATTGAGCGCGATGGAAGCCCCGCCGAGGTCAGGCTGCCCCAGCTCCGCAAGCAGGTCCCGGTGTTGCTCGTCACCGGCACCCGGACCAAAACGGTCCTTGAGAAAGTCACGTTCGTAGGCACCCAAAAGGGCTTCTGGCGGATCCAGTATGCCAACAGCCGGCGGGCAACCATCACCCCGGGACCGAACGTCCTACTGGATGCCGACCGGAAGCTCGACCTGTTCACTCAAGCCCCGCCGAGCATAACCGTCCAAGCCTGACCGGAGATCGAACTCCGGCCCGTCCCGTCCCTGGCAAGTGCCCGCCGCACCTGCGGGGAGATTTGAAGCAAACGCTTGTACCAATAGCTGGGCGGGTCAACGACGCTTTGGCCGGCGCTCGAATCCGCGCCGCCATTGCTCGGAATTCATGGCCGTCAGCAGCTCCTGAAAGGCTTGCCTGCAAGTGTTGACCAATTGTTGCGCTGCCTTCAGTTGGATCAGTATGCGCTCGTTCTGCTCATCCAAACGAGTGATCCAGTGCCGACAGCTTTCCGCTGAGGCAGGGTCAAAAGCCGCGAGGTCCTGATGAATCAACTGGTTTCGCTCGATCACGAGGTCATTCAGCTTTTGCTTTTGTTGGTTGAGGTAATTGGGATCCGCATCCACACGGAATCCAATGGCCAGCGATGCTTCCGTGATGGCCTTCGTGGTCTGAGGGTCGGTCGGCTTTCCAAAGAGTCGCTCATGCAATTCGCTTACCACGGCGCCCATGGTTTTCGTGCGAATGCTTTCGGCCTTTTTCTTGTGGTTGGCCTCGAATTGATCGAGCGGGGACTGGAAATCACAGAATAGCACGAGGAGCTTCAACTGGGCTTCGAGGCGCTGAAAATGGAGGACATTGCGCCCCAAGCTGGCAAGTGCCAGTCTCCGGAGTGACTTGAATTCTTCCGTTTCGGTCACGACGCAGAATTCTGCCGCGCAAAAGAAACGGGCACAAGTTAGAGTTACGTGACCCTGCTTGATTCGACAAGGACAGGGAAGAGACAATTTGTGGAGACCACAGACGGGCCAGACGGGCAGGATGAAACAGTATGAAACTCCAAATCAGGAGGGCTCTGGTTAGCCCCTACAGTGGTCTCAGTCCGTCTGCATCCAAAACGACCAGAGCGGGGCTCCTGTTGGCTGCCCGTGGCGGCGGACTCTCTGCACAGTGCTCGCCCCGCCGGGACTGCAGATATCCCAGCGGAGTGTCGTGGAGTCGGCGGGCTGCCCCGCGGCCAACCAAGACTTCGTCCAAAACCGTCCTGCGGCGGTGACGTGCCTTGCCGCAGTCCGGCACGAACCCCGGAGGACTGCCGTTCGGTGCCGATAAGTTCCCGGCGGGCAGCGGGCAGGACCCCAGGACTGGCCTATGAGAACCGTAAGTGATGCCGCAAGAGAAGTGCTTCGTCTGTTTCACTACGGGCCGCACTTCACGTCGGAACAGAACCGCGCGCTCGCCAGTCTCGATGCGGCGGTTGAAAACGAAGTGCCCAGGAAGCCGCCAGACAGGAAAAGCAAGGGCGTCCGCCGGATTGCCGGTAGGTCGCCACGCGGGGAACATGGGAGCTGACCGGAGGGGCGAGTTGGCCTGCGCGTCACCCTCGATGGTTGTCGGGTCGCCTGAGACTTCGTCCAAAACGATCAGGCGAGGACCTGTCGGGTCTCCTCAAACCTCCCCGGCAGGACTTGCGATGAAGACAAGATATGCGATCACCCACATCGGCAGGGATGGACTCCGGGTTCTCACGTTCGCGAATCAAGGCCGCAACCACTACGACGACCAAGCCGATGCGGCGAGGATGTTGGCCAGCTTCGTTCAGAACAACCCGGTGGAGACCTTGCGGGACATCTACGGCGACCAGGCAATCGGCACGTTCGAGGTGACGCCCGTCGAGTGTTACGACCACGGCGACGCGACTCGAACGGTGTTCTGAGGGTCTGGCTCTGCTCGTCCCGGCGGATTCAGGTCACAGCCAATGGGTGAACCACTGGACCCGGCTGACGACCCGGTCGGCCCCCCCCCGGAAGGCCGGACGGTTCGTGCTGTGACCCGCGCGACCGACCAAGACTTCGTCCAAAACAATCCGGCGGCGGAGACTTGCCCGCCGGCCAGGCGCGATCCGATCCGGTCGGCACCGACGGGTCCCCGCAAGAATCCCCACGACTGCCAGTCGGAATCCGGTGGACACCATGACCGACGACCAAAACCAGGACCTGTATGAGGCCATGCGGTCGGACCTCGAGACCGGCGAATGCGCTCTGCTCGATGATTCCCGGTCAGGGCCAACCGTGGTCCGCTTCTGCCGAAACGCTCTGGGCGTGATCGACAGCGAGGCTCATCGGGAGAAGTTCCGGCGATTCCGCACGGCTCCCCAAGGCATCTTCGCTGACACCCGGCAGGCGCTGCGCGCAATCCGGATGGAGATGGACCGGCGCCGGTTCTGGCCGGCCATCTACCACGTCAATGACCATGGCAACGTGACGCTGCTCTCCGGGACCGGCCGCGAGATCGCCGCGTGGGTCTGATTGATACCGGCGGGTCTCCGGTCGAAGCCGAACGGTCACCCGGCAGGTCCCGATGGGTTGGCCTGGCGCGGACATGCGAGCGTGACATGGCCGGCTGGAAGAGACTTCGTTCAACCCCGCACGACCTTAAGGCGTCCCGCAGTTTTCCCCGGGAACCGGAAGGCTCCCGTGGGCTTCGTCGAGTGTTCCAGCCAGACTCCGTCCGATGCCGCGGGGTGCGCGTGGCAGCGGGCTCTTGTGGTATCCCTCTCGCGCAGGCCGGTGGAAGAGACGTCAGCCGGTGAGAGTGCAAGATGGAACTTCCCCAGCGTTTTTGACGGAGCCATACCGAGGTTTTGGTCACATCCCGACACCACAATATGCACGTCTTGGTGACGTGGTGCCGATAAACTTCCTTTTGTGGTTACATCAGCATAGGAACCCGTCCCAGATTTGATGGGGTCATACCGGACTTTTGGATACACACCACCCTCAAGAGCACTAAACTGGTTACATGGACGCCCACGATGATGAGCGGTTATTGGAAAAGACACTCCTGGAGGCAGGCCCAGCAACTGCGAATACAATGCCTCGGAGGGAAAAAGCTCCGGCTCTGGGTTCGAATGCAGCCACGGACACTGACGCTGCAGAGCCAGGCGTCGATCCGGTTCAGAGTCTGTTGAATCAGCGTCATCCTAGAATCCGCCTTCATCGTGAGACGCTGAATTTGCTGCAGCGCGTCGGAGCAATCAACGGCCACCATGGAGTCCACGACTTCTGCAATGAAGCTATTCGCTACGTCATCCTCTCTCGCGAGGCGGGGACGGTGACGTTCACCGATCTGCACGCAGTATCGGCGGCGATGGACGCCAGATTGGATGAGTTGAGCGTCGTCCTGCTCCGACTTCACCAGTCAGTTGCCGACCTGTCCCTGATCGTCGAACAAGACCGCATCATTGGAGCCTATGGTGAGCGACTCAAAAAGCTGAGCGGCCAATGAGGGACTGGGTGGTCCATCGCAAAGGATAAAGCCGACGATTGAGCCGAACGTCATGAACGAGCTCCTTGCCATCGCCGTCGAACGCCTCGCCGAACACTATCACGTGAGCGGCGACTATCTTCGGAAGGCCCTGCTCATTCGCGGGGTATCTGAACTGAGCGCCGTCACCAACCGCAACAAGCCAGCCACGCCGGAGGATCTTGAACGGACACTCGCCGGCATGAACAGCCAACTCGACGAAGTCCTCAACCGGTTTCGGAAGCAGGCGAGCGAGATTGAGGAGGCTGTCCAGCATGCCAATACTGTGCTGGTGGTTGTCGATCAGGTGACTACCGCCCTTGCCGCGGGCGGAGACAAGACCGTAACCGCTACCCGCCCGTTGTGATTCTTAAGCGCACGAAATCGCTCAAACGAACGGCCGCCGCGATGGAATGGGTTGGCGGATATGTCAACGAGGTGGAGAAACACAAGGGGAAAGATCTCGGTCAAGTGGGACTCGGCATCGGCAGGAAGTACTTCTCCACTCGCCCGCCTGGACTGCTTACCGCCCACGGATACATCCGCGGGGAGGTGGATGAGATCCGGCGGCGAATACCACTCGAGTCGGGAGACCGAGCCGGAGTCGCCCGCAACAACCGCGCTATCCAGGAATTCGTCCATCGTCATTGTCGCGCCCAGCGGGAGAAGAAAAGGAAGATCATCGCTCTACGCCTAGTCGCCAGCCTCGACCCCGACAAGGTGCAAGAGATTGTTCGCTACCCCATTGACCTTGATCGGTTGCTGGTTACCGCGATTGAACGCACCCTCAACAGCGTGGCGGAGAAGCATTACCCCGGAGATGAGTTGGGCTACGTCATCGGGCTGCATCATGACGCCTTGGACCGATTACAGAGACCTCATCTGCACGGACACGTCTTTCTCCTGCCGCAAACCCGGGCTGGGGTCCTCATCAGCGTGAGCAACCATTCGCGTCCCGGACGGGATGGCAAGTATGCTGACATGCTTTCGGAAACCAAGGACCTGTTCCACGAAGCAGCAATGGATTCGGTTTATTCGACCGCTCCGGCGCGGTACAAAAGCTTTGCCACCCAGGAGTGGGATGACCTCGCCAGAGAAATCAGCATGAAGACGGTCGAGACTGTATCGTCTGGGAGGCAGATGTCCCCTGAGCGGACCCGCAAGTATGCCATCAACACGTTTTTCTTTTACGTGAAGAAAACTCACCAGGTCTGGTTGAAGCGCCGGCTGCAGGCGCTCAAAGACAGGATCGCAGAACTGGAAGTTAGAGGGCCTGCTGCACTGGTCGGCATGGTGCGGGACCTTTACGAGGGGATGAAGGAACTCATGCGGCCCAGATTCGAGGAACGCCGCGGCATCGCAAACCAGGTTCTGCCGGAATTTCAGAAGGAGCGTGTTGCCTGTGTGACCAGCGATTGCCACATGAAGCAAACCCGGACGTGTCTGGTCGAATGGAGAACGGTCGGAAACCGGAGGAAGCTTATTGAAGTTCTGATGCAGGAGATCGAAGACCGTCGAATGGCCGCACGCATCAGTATGTTGAGCGAGTTGGGCATCATTGATCTTCACCTCGCGGCCGCTGGCCTGACCGTCAATCCTCCCGCATGGATCCAACGACTGGAGATTTGCATTCGGGGTGACAAGCTTCCGAATAAAGAGTTGATCGATCGGACGAACACCCAGAATGACATGGACGCGCCGTCGCCAGACACGAAGGTGCCAGCGGCTGACGTTGAATCTGCGACACAGGGCCTTCCGATCATGACTGCCAGTGCGACTCCGTCCGTCACAGGGACGCCATCGAGTCTCTGATCGCGTTTCTGCGCGAAACACATTGCATGGACGGGGATTGCCACGGCAAGACGACCACCTATCTGAAACAACGTTTGGACGGATCCTGTAAACGAACCACAACAATCGTAGAGCACGGAACATCTCTTGGGTTGGTATCCAAGCGAGGGCACGACCTGTTCATCGACAAGGAGGGCAATCTCCGTACATCCCGTTGCCATGGAGCCCAAGCAAGCCGCAGGCTATATCTCGTCATGGAGGGGCCGGTGATGCGCTTCACTTGTTCGATTGGGCACGCCACTCTGCTCCCAGACCCGAGCCAACTGCTTCAGCGGGTAATCGAAATAGTTCAGATCAACGCCGAACACTGTGCATGGCTCGAGATCGGAAACGAACACCAGGCTCTCAAGATCACACTGCCACGGCGTACCTCGTATCAAATGGCCAGCCTGAAAGCCAAGATAAAAGCGGACAGAACGGGCAGGCCGGTCCCCATCGCGCTGCACAGGAAAAGCGCTTCACGTTCCCGCCCCGGTGCCAATCCAACATCTTGCCGGAACAGACCTAGAATGGAGTAACGCAACGGCTGGCATGGTTGTTTCGAAGCGAGCCAAACAAGAGAGCGACATGCGAACGGTCTACATCCAGACGTGGTCAAAACAGACTCACGTGAACGACGAGCCTGCGTGGGTCAACCCCTTCCATGCACAGGTGTTCGGCATCTACACGCTTGGTGATCTGAACCCCGAGCCGACCGCTTTTGTCGTGGCCTCCAGCCAGAAGGTGGAATTGAACAGCGCGCGCGTTGTCTGCTGCCAGGATGAAGGCGAACTTCTGAAGCAGTTTTGGGCATTCTACAAGACCAGTCCACCTGAAACTGTCGCGACCTACAACGGGCGCAAGCATGCCATTCCGTGCCTTTACTGGCGCAGTTCCGTGAACAGAGTTGAGATTGCGAACCCGGATCTCCTGCATGATCGCTACAAGCCGGGTCCACACGTGGACCTGGCGGAAGTATTGACGTACCACGGGCTGCTGCGAATCCCGCCGCTCGAGGTTGTCGCCACGAACACCGGGATCTCCATGCCTGGTCTGGTGGAAGGTGATACCGTCCAACAATTGATCCTTGCGAATCTTGCCGCCCCCAACAGCGCTATGCTTCAGATGCTCGCAAAGAGCGGAATCGAATACGCTCGCACCATCTCTCAACTGGCCGCTCATTGGCGGAAACATCTGCAGGCGACCGCGTATCGATGAAACGGAGAGAGCGAGCTTTCACATTGGTCGAGGTCACCGTCGTCGTGGCTGTCGTCTTGATCTTGGCGATTATGATCATCCCACGCTTCGGACGAGTCTCTGAAAGCGCACGGAATGTCGTCATCCATAATTTCCTGAAGGACTGCCGGACGGTTTATTTGCGGCTCAGTTACGGAAACGCGCCCGGCTATATCGCCAACACGAATGTGGTGTTGTTCAAAAATTACGTAGCCGCCAGTACGTTAGGCGACGTGCAAGCACAGATAAACGGAACCGTTTTAACTGTCAGCGGTGTGCCGGACAACCTTTTCAAAGACAAACGCAAGACGCTCACCATTGATTACCAGAGCAACACCTACGATGGCGAGAGCGAAGGCGCTTTCCTGGCGAAAGTCCTCTGGTAAGCTCAATTCTCGGACGAGCTTGGCAGCGTGATGCGTTTGCATTATTCATTGGCTCGCTATGTTGGCCTTAAGCGAACCATGGGCATTGGGGGCGGCCGCACTTGTCGTTGCGGTGATGACGGCATTCCTATGGCGTCCGCTTTTTTCCCGGGAAGCCCGCGATCGCCGCCGACGAGACCGCAATTATCGGAAAGTCTCTTCCCGGCGCCGCCATGGACCAGCGATTCAGTTAAACTTGGATGTTCCCAAAGAGGAGCGCGACCGAAAGCGATAGGTGCTTGGCGGCAACTCGACTTAAACGTATGCACATTTTCATCGATGCGAACATCTTCCTCGGCTTCTACGAAGCAACGAGTGACTCCCTGCTCGAACTGGAAAAACTTATCACGGTCTTGAAGCAGAAAAAAGGAGCTAAACTCTGGCTGCCCGACCAGGTGAAGCGCGAGTTTTGGAAGAATCGGGACGGATCGGTGGCTTCCGTGTTAAAGGAGTTCTCGAAATTGAACGGATTGGGCAGCATTCCCCGATTGGTGCAGGAGGATCCCGAATTCGATCAGCTCAAGAAAGTGTCGGTCCAATTGGAATCGAAAAAGAAGGACATTGTGGACCGAGTCCGCAGTGAAGTAGCGGCTGAGAAAACAAAGGCGGACGGTTGGATTCGCAGTCTCTTCGGCCTGGCCGAGGAGATTGACACATCCGGAGCCATCGCAAAGCAGGCATGGGAGCGTGCGCTGCGCCACACGCCGCCGGGAAAACAGGATGGGCTTGGCGACCGCTTATCATGGGTGGCGCTGTTGACGACGCTGCCGCAGAAATCCGAACTTCACATCATTTCACAGGACGGGGACTTTGCCGGTGAACTTGAGCGAGACGAGATCCACCCATACCTGAAATGCGAATGGACCAAAAAGAACGGCGGGAACGTGAAGCTCTGGAAGCGCGCCTCTCAGTTTCTGGCCGCCCACTTCCCCGAAGCCAAGAACGCCATCGAGATCGAGCGGACACTTTTGGTTGAACGGCTGGAGAAAAGCCCAAACTTCGCAACCACGCACAGCGTCATTGCGGAATTTTCCGATCTTACACATTTGAGCCATTCGCTCGCGACGCGGCTTGCCTCGGCCATCCTCAACAATTCCCAGGTCCATTGGATTCATGATGACGAGGACGTGAAGAAATTCATCACTGACTTCGTAGCCCAATACGGGCCCGTCATCGACGCCGTGATGAAGAGCGAGCTCGAGAAGCTTATTTGATGCGGACAACCGGCGTGCTCGCTGCCTTGCGTTTCTCGTGCCGGGCCTGCTCGTCGAATTTGAGCAACGACGCCGCTTCCACTGTGGTTCATTCGCGTCCTTGCCCAAGTGCAACTGCGTGCCAGCCACACGTTGTCGCGTCTCTTCAAAACAGTTCGCCTGATACGTACTCTTCAGTTCGCGCTCGACGAAAGGCGTTAAACCGCTATTGAGGATTTCCAACGCCTTCCCGACGCGCTCATGATTGGTGATGGCCATAAAACTGGTTTTGATCGAAGCCGGCTTCACGCTGGCTCGGTACGCCCGTCATTATGATGAATTCCAGCGGCTCGCTAAGGAACATTCCCGGCGCCTTGCTCGATTTGAGAACACTTGGAACCATTCACGCGAGTTCTTTTTGGAGCGTTTTCACCATATACTCTGGCGGAATTTTCTCCTGCTCCAGCCTCAGGTTCTCCCGCTCGACGACCTTATATGCGGCGCTCTCCTCCAGCGTCAAATTCGATGGTTCCCTTCCAGCTTTCTCACCTGTTCCGGTCCAATGACGGAAGCTTTCGAGCGTAAGCAGGTCCATATTGAGACTTCGAACACCAGGAAAGCGGCTCCGCAGTCTTGCCAGAATATGGAACCCGTGCTCGTCGATGTCACCCCAGTAATAAACTTTGCAGTCTCGGAGCCAGCCGACTCGATGGAGCAGTTCGGCAGCATTGCCTTGTCCCCAGAGGGCCAGACCATTGTTCACGCTCGGAAGGCATTCCAAGTTCATGAGGTTTTCCGTAATGACGACCGTGAGCCCTTCCACTTTCAGCCGACAAAACGTTTCCAATGGCAATCCCATTCGCTCATGAGAGAATCTAAGCTGCCTTTGCACCGCGGGATCCAAGCTACGGAACCGGACCAACGGCTCCAACGATTTGAGACCGAAGCGTTCTTCGAACGTTGTTCCTTCGGATTTGGATTCTGCTGGGAGCAGATGGTCCAGCATGCTTGTCAAGACCTGGCGGTTTTCGGAAATAAACTTTGTATGCACCGGTATCGGAAGTTGCCGTGTGTACAGGCCGGGCCGTGGGTGAGCTAGAAAGTATTCGCAAACAGCCAGGATTTCTTCCCAAACGGAGTTGAATTCAACCATCCACCTTGTGTGGGAAACCAGCCATTCTTTCAATTGAGGAACCCGCGCAACGGTAAGGCTAAGGTTCTTTCGAAACAGCTCTACCTCGCGCTGCTTACTCAAGGCTGTAATGAACTGGTCTTGAGTATCAAATCGGACTTGGAAAGGAATCTTCTGCTTCCCCCAACGGCGGGTGTTTCTCTCTTCCCATTCAATCGTGTATCCAAAGTTGCCGCCCGCCAACTCCGTGATCTCCCGTTTGAGCTTGGCGAAGTCGTCGGTGGCGTTCGGTTTCCCAAAACGAACCCGTAACGGAAACAAGTTCTCGTTGGTTATGAGGGATCGCAAGAAATCCGGGTATTTCCGTTCCGCCATTCGCTGAATTTCTTCGGGCGTGAGCATTATGCGAGCGCGGGTTCCTTGGCGCCTTCTTTAACGACTTTATCCAGATCCTCGCGCGGAAATCGACGCAGGTGAGAAACTTCGTCCGAATTATTTACGAGGTGGAAAACATCAACATAATCTTGCACGAGCAACGCCTTCGCATCGAAGGGATTCACCACGATCAACTGGAAATCGAGCTTGCGAAAAAGCTCGAGCGCGCGAATGGAATTATCCTCGTCTGTGTGTGAGAAAACCTCGTCTACCACAACCAACCGGAACTTGTTCAGATCATTTTGGTCGCCACAGAGGCCGTATTGGGTCGTAAAGGCTGACGCCAGGATCATAAATGCCAGAATGCTCTTCTGCCCGCCAGACCGGCCGCCGGAGCCGGAGAAATAGTTCAACTCCTTACCATCGGCAACACGCGCCTGCCGCACGCCGTATTCCGACCAGTAACGGGCGTCGGTGACGCGTGCGGTCCATTCCTTTTCCTTCTCAAATTGGCAAATGAGTTTGCGGATGTTTTGAAAAACGGCGATCCGTTCGTCCTCCTTTTCAGGATTGATCGCCCCCCGAAGACAATTGCGCAGATCACTGCGAAAAGAGTTCACCTCATGAGAACTCGTCGGCTTGCGAGTAATTTCGATGAACGTGCCCGGTGAGAAATCAATGTTCTTCAACGACCGGTTGACCTCTTCGATGCTGGTTTGAATGTTGCGATCGTGCTCATCAAGCCGGGTTGCAAAGCTGGCCATGTCGATAATCAGATTCCGATTCAAGAACTCGGCGAACCGAGCTTTTTGCTCGGGTAATTCGTCCTTCTCAATCCGCACCTTCAGACTTACGAACTCGGGCCCGTAAGCGATGTCAGGCTTCAAATCCGATGTCTCCTCCGGGTATTCTCGCAGGAAACTTGTCATCTCTGAAACCGCTGGCGTCTTAGCCTTATCAATCTTATCGGTCATTTCATCAACGCGTTCCTGGATCTTGCGCGTTGCGGTGTTCTCCACTCGTGCGATGCTTTCCAGAGTGAGGCGCTTTTCTTCTTGGAACTCTACCAACTCCGACTTGATTCGTGCTCCATCAATTGTCAGGCCGCGGAGCTGTTCCTTTAACGTTTTGGCGCGTTGACGGTTTTTCGTTTGGGCATCCAATTGCGCCCCCATTTGGTTGTCTACGTCCTGAATCTCTTGATTCTTGTGCTCAATTCTCCCTTCCGCGGCGTTCAACTGCTTTTTGAGCTCCTTGACGCGATCTGACGAGGATTCCAATCTCTGCTGTTCTGAGTGCAATCGAGCAAGCAGTTCCTGTTCGGGCTTGAGGTCAATCTGATCGAAACCGGTGATTTGGAGGACTGCTGTCACGGCGCTCAACCGATTGCCATACAATTTGGCCTGTTCATCGGCTTGCGAGAACTTCTTCTTTGCATCATTCCAGCGCTTCTCGGCGGCGGAAAACTCCTCGGCCAATGCGGCTAACTTGCTCTGCGTGCTCCAGCCCAAAACGTATTTCGCCCGGTCGTTCACGCGAAAGCGGTCATCTTTTACGTGCCGCGATCCCTCTCGGATCAAACCTTCCTGAGTAAGCCCATAATCGACTGCGTTCAGGTGTTGCACATCTGCGCAGCAAATGTGAGAGAAGCGGCGAGCGATCTCAAATTTGACCCAATCGGTCAGCGAATGGGCTTTGAAATTCATCCGGGACGGCACACGCTTCGGATCATTGAGGATCTCCTGTCGTGGCGACTGCTTGCTCGCGGGCACACGATGAAAAACGAACCGGATGTTCAAGTGCTTGGAATTGATGTAACGCGCAACCTGCGGATAAAGGTTTTCGGGCACGAGTAGCGATACGCCGAAGTTGTGGAGCAATCGTTCAATTGCACCCGTCCATTCCTTGAATTCCGATTTGACCTCCATCAACTCACCAGCAAATGGAAGCTGCTCGACTGAAATCCCAAGCGCTTCACATGCCGCCTTACGAATAGTTACGAATTCGACCGGGATCAGCACTTGGTTGTCACGAATGCTCTGGGCCTCGGCTGCGATGCGAGCGCGATCTTGCTCGGCCTTTTCCTTGGCGAGCGCGTGCTCCACCTTCTTCTGCTCCTGAGCGTTTTTGTTGCCATCCAATGTTCCCTGTTCCATCAGCAACTTGTTTCGAAGGTCGCTGAACTGAGCCTCGGTTTCCAAAATGGCGGGTTTGCCTAAGGTAGTGAGATGCGTTTTGAGTCCGCCGAGCGTCTGGAGTTTTTGGTCGCGCCGTGTCGTAGCAAGCTGCTGCTCCAATTCGATTTCCCGCAGCCGCGATCCGACCTCGTCCTTGGACAATTCAATCTTGATCGATTCTTTGGTTGCCAATTCTTGATCCAATGCGGTCTTGAGCCCTTCACGCTTTTGTTTCAGTTTGGAAATCGCTTCCTCCAGTTGCTCGTCGTAAGCGACACGCAGTCCTAATTCTTCAGTGGCATAGTAATTGGGCAAATCGGCCTTGAGCGCATCGAGTCGCTTCTTCGTGGTTTCCGCCTCCACGATCTTGCCATAATGTTCCGCGATAGGCTTCAGCCGCTTGAGTTGCGCTTCGGCTTTCTGAATGGCCTCCCAACAACGGTTCAACTCCCGGTAATGCGGAATCAGTTTGGTATCCAGGAAACCAACCGCGTCCGAAGGGCCGAGCATGTGCTTTCGAATGAAAAGATTCAGATCCGTGACTTCTTTGACCCCAATCGCCTGATTGAATACCTCCATCGCGCCACGGTTCGGAATGCCCAATTTGCTGCGAAAAATCTCCGAATACGACTCGAAGCTTTTCTGCACCAGGAATCCACGATTCCTTAAGTTCTTAGTTGCCTCTCGGGAGCTTCCCAAATGAGTGAGATTGGCTTTGATAGTCTTATCGCCGTCAGCAACCAGGTAGTACCCGTCAATGCCCTCGTCCTGCACCCAAATGATTTGCGCGACGGTGACATCCGCACAGGTGTAGTAGTTCCGGAAAACCGCAAGGATGATGGACTGAGTCCCATCTTTCGGCCGCAGATGTTTCGGTTGAGCAGTGGCCGTCTCCTCCTGGCTTTCCGAACCGTAGGTGCCACGGATGTAACTTTTCCGGGTTCGATCCTTCTTCTTTCCCGTGGTTGCGTCATTGTAGGTAAGGGACCCCGGAGGAACCAATAAGGTCCTCAGCGCATCAACAGCCGTGGATTTGCCCGTTCCGTTTCCTCCCACCAGCAGGCTCCATCGCCCTTCGGGAATTAAACACTCGACTTTTTCATGGAACGTGCCCCAGTTATACATCTCCAGCCGCTTGAGCCGAAACCCAGGAAGCGCGGACTTTCCTGCCTCATCTTTAATCTCCAGCAGTTTCTGCATATTTAAGAATCCTCTCCTTGATGCTCTCGAGTTCAGTCGGTCCAACCTTGGCTTTCACGATCCGCATGACCTCGAACGTATCTTGTTCCTCGTCAATCAGTCGGAGGAAGCCAAAATCCACCAGCCTTTGTATTGCCGCATCGATCTTGTTGACATCCCGCACTTGGTTCGTCGTTTCCGGAAGATATGCGGCCACGAGATCGTGGATGCCTTGCCGACTCTTGATCAGCCGCGTGGCATCCGGATTGGAGGTGTCGAACGTGCAAAACTCCTGGCGAAGGCAAACCAGGAGCAAGGTCGCGTGATAATTGAGCGGCCGTTTGTGAGCAAGGCGGGGAATTTTGTCCACATCCTCCATTTCTATTTGTCGAATGAACGCATAACCCTCCGCCTCGTCCAGAACCAGTTCCTGCCCCATTTTGCGAAAATGATGACGAATATCATCCCGATCAACCAGCAGCGCGTTCCACTCCCGCTCGTCCTCACGATAGATTGGCTGCTTGAGCAATTTAACCATCACGAATGATGCATCAGGAAATGGTGATTCGTTTTTCATTTGCAGAAGATCACTTTGGGAATTCTCCAAGTTTTGGGTGGCGTTCCCCCTATCGTCACCGCTTGCGATTCGTCGTCGGTGACGATGTTTCTCTGGTCCTCCAACGCCACCATAATGTAGCCGATCACTTCGAGCATGCCGTCTTCGGGGGGATGTTTTTCCAGCACTTCCTCAAGCGATATGGAAGGCTCGCCGTCGAGCATTTCCCGGATGCGTCTGCGAAGTTCGGCAATCCTCACGCGTGACAAAGTCAGAAATTTCTGCAGGTCCTCTTTGGTGATTCTATCGTCTGCCACTTCAACTTCTTTGGCCATGGCTACCTCTACAGGTGCCTGCCAAAGCGGACGGCTCATGGCGGAGAACGGTTCGAGCACACCTTCGGTTTCAAAGACATCGTCATCAGGCGTATTTTCCCGCAGGGGCAACGCTGCAGCTTGGATCTCATGAATCAGTTCCAACACCTTCATCCGATCCTTGATGCGCGTTGTATCTAGCACGCGCCGAAGATTCGTTGACATTCTTTGATGCGATTCCAAAACCTTCTCGCCTTCAGTCAAGAGACTGGAGATGAGCCCGCTCAGAACCGCGCTCGACCGCAGTGCCGGACTCAAATCCTGCAGGCTCACGACCGTGGCGAGCGCGGCGCGAAACTGGGTCTGCCTCTCGGTTGCCAATAGAAGCCTGTAAAATCCGTAAAAGCTCTGACCTTGCTCGGAATTCTTCAACGACTCATCCGCGTCCAACATTCGGCCCACGATTGCGCCGCGGGTCAGGTCAGGGTTGGTCTGCTGTTCAGCGATGTCCTGCGCTATCTTTTTGAAGTTCTCCTCGACCAGGCGAAAATCGCCGAGCAACTCCCGCGCGGTCGCCAGAATCCGGGCATACCGTTCATTCAGTTGGACGGGTGTGTACGTTGGGGCAATGCCGCTGGCACGGATGCTGTCAATCTGTCCGCGGAGCCTGTCGATTTCCTGTTTCAGTTGGCTGATCCGATCTTCGACGTTGGGGTTGCTATTCTTTAGTATTTCGTCGAGTCCGTTGAAGATGCTCTCAAGTCTCGATTCGGTGCCAACGAATTCGGTTTGCGAAAGTTGATCCAGCCACCACAGCGCTTTCTCTGCACCCGATGTCAGTTCAAACACAGGCTCCTGCGTATCCTCGCCGTAGTATTTTCGTAAAAAGCCGCGCCCCTCCTCGCACCAACTATTTAGATACTGGCCTGGCGACATGGGATATGCATCAGGTTCCCCGTTTCGTAACTCCTCCAGGTAATTGTCCAAGAGCGCCTGCATCTGACTTTCAGGGATCGTGACGCGATGCTGGGCTTTGAACATGCGGTGAAGAAAACCAAGGAGCATCGCGCTGTTTTGTGCCCGCAGCAGATTGACAGCGGGATGATCCAATAACAGTTTGATTTCCTGATATGTCACAAATCCTTGGTAGCGTTCAACTGCTTCATTTTAGCGACAATCAATATCATGTGCGCCTTTGTTTCCTCGCCGCTTTCTCTCCCACTGGGATAGTTTGCATGAACGCAGGCCGGCTGATCAGGATCACATCATAAAGCCCTTTAAGTCCCAGAAGACCTCGGCGGAGTTCCGCCTGTTCTTCAGTGCGCGCGCCGTCGTCCCAAATCACCACAATAACCTTTCGATAGGGGGAATCTTTGCGAAGATAAAGAGTCAGATCGGCGGCGATTTCTTCGGTCAACTCCTTCACGCTCTTTCCTCGATACCAGAATTTCACCTCGATAACGAGTTCCAACGCCAAAATGCAGAGGTCGGCGCGTGGTTGGTAAGTCCCCGTTGGAGGCAAATACTGTTCTTCCTCCAGAGCTGGAATCAGCGGTTTCAAAACAGCGTAGAGCATGCTTTGAAAGTGGTATTCGTTCTCGATGTGCCATCGGCGGGGTTGTGCGCCTTGCTTGGCCGTTCTCGGCTTGTCCTCCCAGGTCCAGCGTTGGAACGCCGTCGGCACGCGATGCAGAACCGTCGCCACATCCGTAAGCGTGAGGGCGGCAATGTCGAAATCCATCGCCCGCTGGATCGCCCAGTCAATTGCAGCCAACCGCAACCCGGACTCGAAGCCGTCCGTCACACTTGAAGCCTCGCTGAGGGCGTCTTTCAAGACACCGCTGACGGACTTTTCCGCCGGAGTGCTCCATCCGCGACGATGCAATGCCGCCACGAGCCACACTGGTTGAGTGCCATCGTTGCCGGTTGTCTTTGCAACGGCAATTCGGCGTCCCAAAATATCGAGCAAGCCTCGCCGCCAGCCTCCATCTTGAACCAGGCCATCTGCGTCCTTCCAAACTGTGGCAGACCACTGCTCGAAACGCTGGCGAATCTCGTTGCTTAAAACGTTCTCGGTTCCGGCAACGACGCCGGCGAAATTCAGCGGGTCAGCCACTACACCGCACGGTTCGCCTCCCGTTGCGAAATTTGGCCTCCCGATGGACCACTCCAATTGGGCCGCGAACTCCGCGGCAAAACGGTTTTTCAACGTCTCGACGCCACACGCAAATCCCAGCACCGCCACGTTTCGTGAATTACGCTCCGCCCCTTTCGAGGCTGCCGCCCGTGTTGCGGCTTCCTCCAGCAGCGCCAGCAGGTCGTCGCCCCGGAGCAGCCATCCCAGGAAGGCCGCCGCCAGCGGATTCTGCTTCGCGTCAGTTACGGCGGTGTTGAGGAAGACCGCGCGCGCGTCGGTTATCAACATGAGACTCTCCGTTTTCATAGAAACCACCTCAGCCGATTTAGTCGCCCGTGAATAGAATCCACGCTGAAATGTGACAACCCGCTAAGTCGCCCCAAGAGGCGTGCGATGAGTTGCGAATAGCCGATGGTCACCGGCATCCCCGCCATGTCGAAGCTCTTCCAGGAATGGCACGCGAACGTATAGACCTGCTCCGTCAGATACTTCATGTCAGTGAACGTCGAGGAGCGATGCAGATGGAGCAGCACTGGATACGGCAGCCCGTCGGTTGGTTTCTTGACTTCTCTCGATCCGGTCAGCGAAAGAATCGCGTTCGACTTGTTGAGCGTGAGATACGTTCCACGCATTGGCGCAAACTCGCCTTTCATCACGTCCACTCCTCTGGCGACTCCGGCACTGAATGATTTCGCCCCTGGATTGTCGCTATCGAATAAAACCGTGTCGTGGTCTTGGGCAACATGGAGGAACGCGAAATCAACATGATAATCCTTCAAGGTCTCCGTGACTGCCTTCACCGCGTCGGCCTCCGTGTCCTTTAGCGGCTTGAACGAATGGAAGATCAAGCGGACTTCATCGCCCTTTTGCCAGTTCATGTCACTCCGGGCGCGCTCAATTGAGCTTGTGAGCATCTCCACCACGGCTTTGCCGTAATCTTCAAAGGGCACGGCGTTCGACATATTGCCGAGCAAGTAACGCCCCTCGCTCGTGAACATCGTCGTGATCCCGACCATGCGCTGTCGTGCGCCAAGCTTTGAGTCGCTGATTGACGTGCTCCCCAGCCCGACGACCAACTCGTGCGCCATCGGATTATTCACTTTCAAATGCCACGGTGTTCCGCCGAGCTTCGCGTAACTCGCCAGCGCGATATTGCTCAAGATGAAATCCAAGCCCGATCCTTTGCGACGGCTGGTTTCGATCATGAACTCCTGAGTCGGGATTTGCTGGGAAAGGAACGTCGCCTTGGCGACCAGATACGGATTGGTTTCGCCGCGCATGTCGTGGCTGGCCTCATTCACCTGCACATAGGCCAGATGCCAACGTTCTGCTTCGGTCGTGACCGTGGCCAACGCTTCTTGCGCCGCCTTGCGATAGGCCAAGGCTGTTGCGTTGTCCGCCAGAAAGAAACGCACGTCTTTCCCTTGCAGCCTGTATGTCTTGATGAATCCGTTTGGAAAGAAGCATTTCCGCCCCGGTTCGTTGTGACCCTCCAGCAACTTTTGGAGAAATTGTTCCACTTCGCCTTTTCGGCTGCGCTCGCAAATGACGCAAATGCGCGGCGTGGACGGCGTGAATCCTTGCTGGCTGTATGGCCCGTGTTCAAAAATTCCGCGCTTGGCGTCGTTCAACGCCGGCTTGTTGAACGTCCGGTCAAACACGTAGAGAGCCTGTGGCGCTTGGTGGACCGTCGGAAACCGTTTTCCTTTCGTATCGAGATGCGGCAGCACGGGTGCTTCAAGCCCCGGAAGCAAGCGGAGTGATTTTTGGGTGAGGCGATTTTCAATGCGCGTCAGTTCACTCAGTTTTTTCGGTCCGACTTGGGCCGCTGACTGTAGATCAAACAACTGCCGATCAATGGTATTCGCCCTGCCTTTGAACGTGGCATTGAGACAGCGCATGAACCCGTCGTAGTCCGCTTCAATCTCGACATCCTTCGCCTCCACCGTGTTCCGGCCCTCGCGACAATCCGTCAGTTGCAGCGTATTGCCGCTGATTGCAGCGACTCGACCGACCAGCCGTGCGCGTGGCTCGATGCGGGCATCGTTGAAAGGCGATTTCTCCGACACATACAAGCCAGTTACATCAAATCGCTCCGCCAGCCATTCCGAGCACGGCCGGGCGATGCGCCGATAAGTATGATGGTCGAACACCAGGCCCAGGAATGGGTCTTGCCCGTCAAATTGAAATACGCGGGCCTCAATCGCGTGCGCTAGCCGCACGAGCAACCACGGTGGAACGGTTGCTCCGTTCACCGCCTGTGCGATGAAGTCGTGCTCCTTCTCGGAGGACAAAACTTTCAACGGCCCAACGTCTACGATTTTCCGACCCGCCTTCCCCGCGAAGCTAGCGATGAAGCTCTCGTTCACCAGTTGGCGCGCCACGCCAAGGTTTTCTCGCAATCGAATCTTCTTTGTCTCCGGGGCAATCGTGCATGCCGCGCCATCCAGCCGCACCGTGTAAATCAGATCCAGCTTCTTCCCGTTCTCCTCCACGCTCACTCGATTGAAAGCGTGCGTGCCGGCGTGAGCCTTGCGCAATTCGCGCATCGCGTCTCTAGAATCGAATGGCTGGACTCCCACCGAGATTTCGACGTCGGGCAAGTTGATTGGAAAAATGTTTAAGTGTAGGTGGTTCATGGTGATCAAGTCGTGAGAAAATTGATGATGTCAGTTCCATGGTTCTGAGCCGCATCTTGAAAACCTTCTAAGTAAACTCTGCACCTTTCGTCGCCGGAAACCCAAGGATTAGCGTAATGGCCATCCACGGGGAGAGTTCCACGACTCAGAGTTGTCAGATGACGACCAATTACAAATGGCGGCCAAGCGTTCGGAATCCAATTCGGGGCTCGCATCTCGGGTCGAACGTGATCCACCACCACAACACGCCGATTGTCATTGTGGATTCGCGTTATTCGACTCAACAAGTGATTGAAATGTAGGTCTCCAAATGAATAACCAACAATCAACAACCGGGGATTCTTAAGCAGTGCATCGTGAAAAACTGCCTGATATGTGGAATACGGAAGTCCAAGCAATTTGTCCGGCTTGCGTTGGCCGGTGATTATTGGTCCTGCCGTTGCTCTTTCTCCGGACTGAGCTTGGTTTCGGGAACGACCGAACCAATTCCGCCTCGCATCCACGTGAGAATCGAATCGGTAAAGGTCTTCATGATGATCTTCAAAAAGAAACCGATTGGGGGTCGTAAATCGCGGATAGCCATAGAACACCGAGCCGTGCAGATGGAGCATCCGTGTTCTTGTCGAGTTCACGATTTGTGATGGATCGAATCGACATATTCCCGGATCAAGCAAAGCATAACCGTCTTCCCAAACACTCGTACCCAAACTTTGCTCGATGCAATTGTCATAGTTCAACGTCGCGATGTCCCACGGACACCGGCTGGTCGCTTCCTGCCAGAAGCGAGAAAACCATTGGTGCGCAGCATGCGGTGCAAATCCGTTCACGTAGGAAACAATGTGGTTGGCCACTTCATCAATGATATGGTCGCCCGCCTGAATGAGGGTGGTATTGCTGTGGTTGGCGGCGGCGGTCGGTTTTACAAACGCTCCAATGGCAGGCTTGAAGGCCTTCGCTGTTCCACCGGCTCGCAATGAAATCAGCGATTCAACCGCATGAAAGACGTCTTCGAAGTTCGCTGACTCTGGTGCAAAATGCTGGTCCAAAGCATCCGCGATTTGCTGGATCGCTGGCACTTTCACCTTCGAGTTTGGAACTCCATCCCATTGTTGCCGAAGCTTGATCGCGTTGGTTAGGGCATTCGTCGTCGGCCCTCCTATGTTGAGAGCCGCACCCGCACCAATGAATGCTGTAACGCTCATGGCTTTTAGATCAATTCCCCCTGCGTCGGCGCTGCCGCTTTCTTCTCCTGTGCGAGACGTTGCACATCGCTCCACGAGAGGACGAGGGCGTTGTAGGCGATGGCTTCCTGCGACCATTTGCGACGCTCGCAAATTGTGTAGAGCCGATACGACAGGTCACGAGCCACTTCGGCTTTTGCTCCGAGTTGGTGGATCAATTCCGCCGCCCCGGACTCGCCTTGCTCCAAACGGCGGATCAAGTGATGCGTAATTTCCCAAATCGTCAGCCGCTTGTCCGTGGCCGGATTCCAGTCCGCGTCCAACTCCTCTTTCTTAAGAGCGGCCTCGACCGATTCCGCATAGTGTCCTGCATCAAAACGAGCTTTCGCCGTCTTCACGACTCGCTCATGCAGCAATGACCAGAACGTTTCTTCAAAGTCTGTTGCCGGAGCAGCAGGAGTCTCCAAAGTTTCCTCCATGTCGAGTTGGGCGATGAGTTCCTCCAAAACGACGAGCCGTTGCTTGAGCTTTTTCCGCCTCTCGCGTTGATCCTCGCGCGGGTCAGGGGTTTCGCCATCAACCCAAGCTGAAAATGGTATCTCTTGGAATTGGTGAACATGCTCGTTCCCCTCGCCGAATGCCTCCTCCACACACTTCGCGCAATTGGCAGACCAAGTATCGAGAATGGTGTCGTTGACACTCGTTGCGGCGAGCATGGACTCGCCTCGTTGTTTCATCGCGGTCAACTTCCGCCGAGCGCCGTTCTTGGTGATTTCTTTGGGTGCATTCATGCGAGTTATTCGGTTTCGACAATTCGATAGCGCGCCGGGTGCAGCGTGATTTGGCGCGAGTTTTTTAGTTCCAAAAGTTCCTGGCCCGTGAGCGCGCATGGTGCGTGGTCGTCGCCCACGACAACCATCGTGGTCGAGCATGGCTGCTGGCCAAACAGAGTCCATAGCTCGGCGGCAATCTCGACGCCGTTCGCGAGCTTCTGCTCCGTGACCCAAAGGCGGGAAACCAGTTCGCCCCTGGCAGCCCGCTCCTCCCAATTGAACGGGCTTTCGGATTTCTTAATCCAGCGACCGTCGGGATGGGTGAAGCATTTCTCGGTGGCGTGCCAGCGGAAGCCGCGCTGCCGCGCGTAAATTTCAATCAGTGTCGGCTTGGGCGGAGTCGGCGGTTTCGGTTCTGCTTCCTCCGTTCTATCATCATCGGTTTCGGATTTGGCGGCGTCATCCTCGCCTTCTCCCGGTGGAACGTCCTCCGCATTCTCTGCGGGAGTTTCTTCGCCCGTGGTTTCGGATGTTTCGTGGCTTGTCTCTTTCGACTCGGGAGATTCATCCGCCCCCGGCTGCGAATCGGATGATGCGGCCTCGGCGGGCCGCACCGCCAGTTCGGGCTGGGCGTCCAACCCGAAATGCGCTTGCAGGTATTCGGCGACAAATTCAGGCGTGCGGTCAATGCACGCAGCGACGGCATCGGCAACCTGCTTGTGGTCGAACGGGCGGGCCAATTCGTCGGCCAGGTCTTTGTAAAGCCGCACGGTGGATTGCCCCGCAACGTAAAGCTTCGCGTCCTGCCAAAGCACCTTGGGCGTGAATGGCTCACCAGCGGGCGCGCCTTCGACGTAGGGCGTCACATCAAGATGCGCAAACGTGCTCCACACGGTCTGATGCAGCCATTGGGCGACCGTTCTGACGCGATGCGTTTCCTCGTCGTTGGAGAATTTCGAGCGGCACAATCCCTCCGCGAGCACGGTCAGCCATTCCCTCGATCCGCCGGTACGGGGAGATTCTACGAACCTCGTAACGCGAAATTCGACGACCTCGCCCAGATTTCGGATGGCGACGAACGGCGGCAGTTGCGCGATCTCCACGCTCACCATCTGGAGATTCGCTGTGGCGCACTTGATGGCTGGGAACAGTTCGCCCCACTTCATCAGTGACTGCATTGTCAGCCGATACTTGAGGTCGTTCACCGCCACCCAAGTTGAATCGAGGGTGAGCCAATGCTGACACTCATTCCAGATGCGGACGGGGTCGCGTTGCAGCGCGGCGCGGACGCGCTTCGCCGCGGCGGCGTCCACCTTCGCGCCACTCTCCATAGATTTCAGCCATTCAATCGTACGTTCCAACGCGGGGCGTTCGGGCACTCCGATTCGCGGCCACAGCCCGAGGTTGCGCAATGATGTGTGAACGCTCGGTGAGCCGTTGTCCTCGTCTGGGAAAATGGAGAGTTCGCCCGAAGTCAGCCATTCGCCGGTATCGGTGAGGATGATCGCCTTCTGGTTAAACGCTTCCTTGATAGGGCTTAATTCTGCGGGAGTGCAGCGGACGGCAATCCGGTCCAGCGCCTCGTAAAACCGGGAGATTTGCGGAAGGTGCTGCAACGGTTGCGGCATGCCGGACAACGTGTGCAGGCGACTGAGAAGCTTGTCGGCATCCGCCGGCGTGTCGCGCACACCGAGCAACTTCAGGAGTGGTTTGGTGCGCTCGGTGTCGAGTTCCAGGCGGATGAATGGCTCGACGCCACGCAGCGGTTCGGTTTCGGGCGTCAGGAGGAAAAGCTCGGACGGGACATGAAACTTGCCGTGGCTGTCCGGCAAACAAGGCACGGAGCGCAAATGGTTGATCCACTCGGCGGGAATGAAACCACAGTCGAGGGATTTGTAATATGTAGTGCCGTTGTGCCGAACATCTGTTTCGGTCTTTTCGCCCCAATGATGAGTCGGGGCAGTGAGAATCCCTTCCGTCACAGCAGCCCAGACAGCGGGGTCGGTCTTGGACAGTTTTTCCCAATGCTTCAGCAAGTCGGACGGGAATCCGAAATCCACGACCGTGAAGTCATCACGTCGATAGTGGAATTCCGCCGGTTCATCCGCCCCACGCGCCGTGACAAATCGCGTCACTGAACCCCGGCTATAGAGCTTCTGTTCCTGTCCGATGATGGGCGCGAACAGCAGCAGTTTGCTACCCGGCGTCCTGCTCCACTGCTTCCATGTCTCGGCTTTGCAGGATTGAAAGTTACGCGAGTAGTCTTCGTGCAAGAGGTGTTCTTTCGCCCAGGATGCCGGAACGATGTCTTCGATGCTGCCGGTTTCATCCACCACGACGCCGTGGCTGAAGTCGCAGAGGCGAAGGGCTTCGCTCACATAACGGAAGCCTTCGGGGATGCTTGCGCCGAGCGCAGCCATGATGTGCGCGACCCGCACGCAATCGGCTAAGGCGACTTCTTTACCGGTGAAGATTCTGAGAGATGCTTGCGCCGCGATACGGTCAACCGAACTTGGCTCGTGTAACGCCAACACTTGTAGCAGGCTGTATGCGGGATCGACCTTTTCGTTCCATGCTGGAGTCTTCTTCGGAGCTCGCTTGGAGATCCATGCAAGCCACTCACCGTCCAAAGTGGCTGCGTAATCCATAATGAATTTCCAGTCCTCCGGGGTAAGCAAATCACGTCGTGATGAGAGTCGGACCACGCCGTTCGAGGCGTGAAGAATCTTGCCGCCATCGACTGGCACAATCTTCATGCGACGCCGGCGCTCGTTGTTCCAGTCGTGACTGATTTCGTTTTGCACGAACGCCCACAGGGCGTGAAGCTGCGGCCACGATGCCGGACGTGGGACGTTGTCGCTCTGTTCCAAGAGCTGGAGCGCTCCATCGGAATCAACGGTATTGATCCAGCCGTGCGATCTCAGCTTGTGAACGGATCCGGAGACTTCAGAGGCAAGCAGGCAATTGCTGCCTGGCGCGAACAGCTTCAATAATTGCCCGGGTTCCCAAACGGCGAATAATTCGTCGGGAACCGCAACGCATTCACCCGTTTTCGCAAGCTTGCCCGAAGTCGTCAGCACCAGGCGCTGGCCGTTTATCTCAGCCAACATGCTCTCCAGGATGATCTGACTGCATGTGCCATCGAGACCAGGAGCAAACTGAACCGCGCCCTTTAGCAAACTGTAGGCCTCCGCCCGGTCCCTAAATGGGAGATCATCGTTGCCAAGCCATTGAAGCATGGCCTTTGCGGCGAGTGTGCCTGCACGTTTCAGAAGCCATCGGTTTGTAGGAGATGTGGCCGGGTCTTTGATCGCAAATCGGGCTGGGTCCTGAATGAAGGGTGCATTGCAGGAGAACGGCAGATCCAAGCCCGCTCCAGTCGGCAGGACGACGTAAAGCCGGTTAGATTCGGACAAGCCCAAAACAATTTCAACGCGGCATGGTGGGAGATGCAGATCTTCCGCGACCAAGCCTCTTTCGGCGCGTATTTCTTCTGCCGCCTCGTCAGGAAAGCAAACCTCATCGCTCTGTACCAAAAGCAACTTTTGCGACTCCTCGCCGGTCAGCTTGACCCATGACGAATCCTGCACCGGCCCTTTGTGGAGCGGTTGTCGCTTGATGGCCTTTCCTTCAATGGCAAGTTCCTTGAGGGTATTGAAGAAAAGCAACGAGGCGGGACTCTCCGACCATTCCTCAAAATTCCTCCGCAACTCCGCAGTGCGGTTTCGATCTTGGATTCGCACCCGGATAATCGTTCTCTGAACCGGTCGGGCATCGGAGATCCATATCGGCTGGGTGAACCGTTTTTTCTTGAAACAGACGGCCAAGGTCGGCGTGCGGACTTCCACAGTGTCGCCGAGACTAAAGGTTGATTTGAAACCGACTCCGCGAAAACCGATCGTGTGCAACGTGCGTTTGTTGGAAAATCCAAAACGGCACAGCGAAGCGAATTGTTCTGCAGTAAAATCTGTCCCGTCATGCGCGAAGATGAAAGTGTCACCTTCGATGCGCACTGAGGCGCTTTTGGCGCCGGCATCATCCGCATTTTGAAGCAACTCGGAAACGACGTGACGCACACTGGTCTGCACTTGGCGAAAAAGTTGGTGCCATGGCGCAGCTATTTCCGGTCGATTCTCCAAGAGTTCCCAGTTTTCCCGAGCCTCCTGTTCGATCCGACTGAAATAGTTTGGCGGTTGCATGATCCCAGTGAGCTACTTGCCCTTTCCGTTTTCCTGGTCGAATAGTTCCGTCAGTTTTAAGTTAATGCTGGCAGTTGCGAACTCCGGCTCCTGCGTGAACGGGCGCTGAAGATAAACTGGCTTCTCCGCGACCCCGTCTTCCACCAAGACAATTGCGAGTATGTAAGCGTCTGGGCGATTGAGCGCGGTCAGGATTTCGTTCTTGGTCACAGTCACTGTATCAGCGCCTTTGACCCGGCCCTTGACTTCGATGAAACGGAGTTGTCCTTCTTTGGCGTGACCCTTCGGATATCGGGATTCAACATCGTACCCGCGGTTTTCCTGACACACACTGTGTGGTTCGAAGCCTTGCTCACGTTCGAAGACGAGTACCTTTTCCATGGCAAGGCGCTCGGTTTCTCGATTGCTCGCCCCATAAGGCGGGGGCTCCTCCCGCAGTGTGGCGACCTTCGGCTCGTTCGCAAAGAGACCCGCCGGAACGATCAACGCACCGCCGATCACGTGCGGTGGACGGGCGGCGATCTTCAGTTCGAGCTCCAATTCCTCCGTGCGTTTCTTGAGACGTTCGGCTAGAGCGTCTGCACGCTGCCGGGCATTAGAGGAGTTCAGATTGGAGCGAGACTTTCCTGCGTCTTCCATGGCTTTCAGTTCTTCAGCTCGGTGATCCCAGTAATTGATTTCCCGTGTAAGACGGTCCTTTACCTGCGCCATCGTTTTCCGCACGAATGCTTCGCGTCGCCCCTTGACCTCCTGCAGATGCTCCGGCACGGTTTTTTGGATGGCAAAACTCAACGCCTTTGACTCCAGGTTCTCTCTTAGCCAGGCTTCATCCAACAGCGGTAGGATGCATTGCTTCTGTTCCTGGCTGGCCGGGATATAATCCAGATAGGGAGCGTAGCCGGCGATGATTCCCGCACCATCCTTGCGCTGCTCTACAAAATGGAGCCGGCGCGATATGACCCGTTCATTCCGGCCCGCCACGTTCCGCCCATCCACAATCGCTTGTTCGATATAAAGCAGGACGCGTGGTTCTTTGCCGTCGTCGTGAGGATCAATAAGAACCGACCCCTGTTTAAGCAGGCCGCGATGCTTCTCCAACACCAAGTCCACGGTGGCATCGAGCAGAGGGTGCCCCGGGGCTACGAGCGCAGCGGGGGGCTTTCCCTCAACCCGGAGTGCTTCTTTCTCGTTGAAGAAGGTGATCCTCTCGTAGGAACGCAGTACCGGTGCTTTTAATCCGGTAATACGATCCCGGTTGCGGATATCAGCAGGCACATGCCGAATCTCGAAACGTTTCGGCTCTCGTTTGAGCATCTGACCGCCGAGATGGGAAAACGCCTCCGCGAAGAAGGAGCCGATGTAATGGGGTTGGAGCCGTCGCGCCTGGGCCCGCTCTATTGAATCACGAATTTCCTGTACGCGGCGGGCGTCCAAACGCTCTTCGGCCAGCAAGTGATCGTGAAGCAACTGCTCCAAATGGTCCCGATCCAGTTGCCCGATCACCGCATCTAACTTTGCCTTAACTTCCCGTGTTTCCCCATAACGGACAGCTTCGATAAGCAGTTCTCGAAGAGGTCGTCCCTCAAAGACCTTGCCCAACACGTCGAACACGGCACCATTGAGTGCCTTGCTCTGTTCAGCGATTTTTTCAAGGAGCCGGTAGTAAATGTCGCCCTCGCGCGTTTCCTTAGCGACGAGGTTCCACAAGTGGCATACCTCGGACTGTCCGATGCGGTGAATGCGTCCAAACCGTTGTTCGAGACGATTCGGATTCCACGGCAAATCGTAATTCACCATCAGGTGCGCCCGCTGAAGGTTGATGCCTTCACCGGCTGCATCGGTGGCAATGAGAATCAACACGCTTGGGTCATTGCGAAACGCCTCCTGAATTTGTCGCCGCTTCTCGCGTGGGGTTTGGCCATGAATGCAGACCACTGCCTCGGGCTGCCCCACCAGTTTGCTCAACTGATCGTTCAGATAATTCAACGTGTCCCGCTGCTCTGTGAAGATGACCAACTTGCGGCGGTTCCGCTGGGCGTCAAACATTTCATTGTTCTCGAGGATGCCTTCGGACAACTCCCTCCATTTGGTGTCTTTGCCGGAGCGGCGGATCGCCAGTGCCTGGGCTTCCAATTTGCGTAAGGTCTGAATTTCCGTTTCAAGTTCGGCAATGGTCCGCGCCGCAGTCGCCTGATCAGCAATCTCCTCTTGTGCGGCTTCTGACTCATCCGCTGGAGTTTCTTCCAGATCCTCGAGTTCTTCCGGCGTCATCTCCTGAACCGGGGACTTAATGGCTTCGTCCCCTTTAGTTCCTCGACGCAGCAGCCTCTCCTCGCGCAATCGCGCCTCCAAGCGTTCCTTTCTGCGGCGCAAGGACTGATAAATCGCCTCGGGTGAGGAGGCAAGGCGTCGTTGCAGAATTGTCAACGCGAAGCCGACGGTTCCCCGGCGGCCTTCGTTCCCAAGTTGATCCGCTCGGTCAAATTCGTTTCGCACGTAATCCGTCACGTCCTTGTAAAGCGCCGCTTCTTCGGCTGATAGGGGATACGGCACGGTATAGGCAATGCGCTCGGGAAAAAGCGGCTTGCCTTCCATCGTAAGCAACCCCTCCTTCACCATGCGACGCATCACGTCCGAGGTGTCGGCAAGATGGACCCCGTCGCGCAATCGTCCTTCGAAGCGATCGCCGTCAATGAGCGACAGGAACAGTTGAAAATCCTGTTCTTTGCCGTTGTGCGGGGTTGCGGTGAGCAACAGGAATTGCCGTGTGTGCTCGCTAAGCAACTGACCGAGGCGAAACCGCTTCGTGTATTTGACTTCATTACCAAAGTAGGTAGCCGACATTTTGTGCGCTTCATCGACGACCACGAGGTCCCAATCCACCACCTTTAGTTTTTCCTGAATTTCTTCGTTGCGACTGAGTTTATCGAGGCGGGCAAGACAAAGGCTGTGCTCCTGGAACCAGTTTCCCGTTCGTGCAGCCTCCAACGCCTCGTTGGTCATAATCTCGAACTGCAGGCTGAATTTTTCGTCGAGTTCATCCTGCCACTGCTCCACGAGATTGCCGGGTGCAACAATGAGGCATTTCGATATGTCACCGCGGATAATGAGTTCCTTTATAAGCAGGCCCGCCATGATGGTCTTGCCGGCACCGGGATCGTCAGCCAAGAGGAACCGCAAAGGCTGCTGTCTCAACATCCGGTCATAAACCGCCGTGATCTGGTGAGGGAGCGGCCGCACTAGCGACGTGGTCACCGCGATGAGCGGATCGAATAAAAAAGCGAGGCGGAGCCGTTGGGCTTCGGAGGCCAGCCGGAACAAATAGCCGTCGCCATCAAAGCTGAAGGGCCTGGCTTGCTGGACAAGCTCGATGTTCGGTTCTTCGTCCTTAAACAGCACCCGATCAGCAACACGCCCTTGTGCATCCACGTACGTCACGCTGGCGGCCAGCTCACCGTGAGGTTGGGTGTGTCTGATCGTGACGCTCTCGTTGGGAACGATGCCCTTGACGATACTGCCTACGACCAAATCAGATAATCTTGCCATGCCTGCCAATGCTATCTTACTAAAAGGTTTGCGCAATGGTTAGATTTGGCATATACATGACTCGATAGTCATGTGATGAAATGATTGAACTCCAAAAAGGCTTATCTCTGGATCGGCTAAAGACCTTCTGTTTGGTTGTACGAGCAGGTTCAATTGCTGCAGCTGCTGTGAACGATCCCAACCAGCAGAGTCAATTCAGCCGTCAGATTAAGGACTTGGAGGAGGTGATTGGTAAACAACTTGTTAGAAAGGAAGGTAAAGAGGTCAAGCCCACCGCCGCTGGATTGGAACTAGCCGCGCTTGCCGGAGGTTTTTTTGCCGGACTGGACGAGTTGGGGGCGGAATCGAGCAACAGAGCAATAGTACTCGCCGGAGGTGAAAGTATCATGCGCTGGGTCGTACTCCCAGAAATAAGCAGGCTTACCAATCCCATGTTCAAATGGAGACTTCGGTCCGTTCGCACTCAGCACACTCTGGATGCGCTGATGAATGGCACAGTAGACCTCGGCGTTATCCGAGAGGACGCTGTGACGGAAGACTTTGTCAGCAAGCCCGTGGGGAAGATCGATTACACCTGGGTTTTCCCACGCAAACTGCTGCCTGGCCGCACAGCATCGGGGATCTACGATGCGAAGCGCTTGCCTTTTGCCTTGCTCGCTGGAGACGGCAAGCTCGCCCGCCAGATCATTGAAGCTGCAGCCGAGAACGAACTGCGGCTGGATATCCGAATGGAGCTTGAGAGTTTTTCACTGCTTCTTGAAGCCGTGAAAACAAGGAATCTCGGTGCCGTGGTTCCCCAAAAGGCGGTCGGGGAACTGCCCCAAGATGAATATGCCGTTATCGAAGACGATCAACTCGCGATACCCCCGCGTCCGCTCGTTCTTGTCGCTCACGCGAAAACGTACGAGTTCCGACCGCGGCTGCGCAAAGCCTTCGAAGAGTGCGCTCGCATCCTGACATGAGAAGCGCAACCTCGCTTTAGCGAAGCTGACGAGGTGGGCCCGAACCGGAGCGGACAATGATCCCATCTGAACGTAGCAAACACATATCCCTGCTATAGGGCAACCGGCTGTTCAGTTGAACTTGGAAGTTCCCAAGGAGGAGCGTGGCCGGAAGCGATAAATGCCCCTTCAAGTGCTGGGCGGGTTCAAGATGCACGGAAACTTCTTGCCTCTGCGCCCGGGGATGTTAGTTCGCGATTGCAAGAATTGATTAGTTCTCTTTCCCAACCAAGGCGGACTAAGCTCGCCAAATCACTACCATTCTTTTTATCTTCCCTCTGTGCCTGAAATCGCAAATCCGAGGCCTGGAATGATTGTGGCCGTGCGAAAGCGCCGAGGGGTTGTCACCTCGGTGCTCGAATTTCCTTCGTCTTCGGGAGAAACCCTTCGGGTAGCCCAGGTTGAATACGCTGACGGCAATCAACCCTTCGAGGAACAAGTCGTTTGGGAACGGGAGTGCCACACGCAAGTCTTCGAGCCTCGCAGTCTGCCGAATGTTTCCGGCAGTGCCCCGGTTCCCGAAGAATCGTTTGATTGCGTTCATCGCGCCGCTCGCTGGCTTGCGTTGTCACCCTTCGTTGGCAATACGGACGAAACAGCCTCACCTGCGATTGTCACGGCACCACTTTTCGGAGCGATTCAGGCCGAGGATTTTCAACTCGTTCCGCTCGTGCGCGCCTTGCAGATGCCGCGCGTCTCGTTGCTATTGGCCGATGATGTCGGCTTGGGCAAGAGCATCGAAGCGGGACTGGTCTTGAGCGAACTGATTCGCCGCCGTCGTATTCGCAAGGTGCTTGTTCTGTGCCCGGCGGCGCTACGCTACCAGTGGCAGCAGGAATTGCGCACGAAGTTCGGCCTACACTTCGACATCGTTGACCGCCCCGAGACTCACGCCTTGCGCAAGCAGCTTGGCATGGATGCAAACCCTTGGCGTACGTTTCAGCGCGCCATCACGTCGCTCCATTACCTCAAACAGCCGGATGTCCTCGAACAGTTCATCGCTCTTTGCCGGCGGCAGATGGAAAACACCGCGAGTCTGCCTTGGGACTTGGTCATCCTCGACGAAGCGCACAATTGCATGCCTTCCGCCGTGGGTGAAGACAGTGATCTGGCTCGGATGGTCGCCCAGATTTCACCTTACTTTGAACACCGTCTGTTCCTCACTGCCACGCCTCACAACGGCTACACGCACTCTTTTTCCGGGCTGCTTGAACAACTCGATCCCGTCCGTTTCACGCGCACTGATGAATTCAGCAAGGCCGAACAAACCCGGCTCGCCCAGGTCGTCATTCGTCGCCTAAAGAGCGAAGTGAACGAAACGGACCGCGCGTTGGGTCGTCCCGAACGCTTCGCCAAACGCATCATCGAACCGGCACCGTTGCAGTTCAGCCACAATGAGCTGGCACTCCTCGAACGCTTCGCCGAATTCCGTCGTGCTCTGCGGGCCTTGTTTCTCGGCAGGAGCAAAGGCGAACAACGCTCCGGCTCGTTTGCAATGGAGATTCTGAACAAGCGATTGTTATCCTGTCCGTTCGCTTTTGCCGACTCCTGGCAGCGATTTAGGGAAGGTCTGGCCACCGAGAAGGCCGCGTCAGAGGCCGAACTGATCGGTGCTCGCCGAGAAGTCGAAGCAGATGTGGATGACGACGGTGAAAGAGAAGGCCGTCAACGACACGCCTCGCGCATTGCTGGCGCATGGCTACAAGAACGGCGTTTACAACTTGATCCATTTATCAAAGCCGTTGATGAGGCGCTGTTCGCTCTTGGCTTGGGCAACTTCTCAATTGAGAAGTCAGTTCCGACCGACGATGCGCGTTTCGACCAATTGCTCGCACTTATCGAATCCCGGCTGCGCTCTGGCAAAGCCTGGCGCGATGACGAACGCGTCATCGTTTTCACCGAATACAAGACCACACTCGATTATTTACATAGTCGGCTGTTGGATCGCTTTCCCGATGAACCGCCGGAACGCTTTCGGTTGCTTTATGGCGGGATGCCCGACTCGACGCGCAAGCGTGAGGAAATCAAGCAAGCGTTCAATGACCCTGCTGATCCCGTTCGCATCCTGTTGGCAACGGATGCTGCGTCCGAAGGACAAAATCTTCAAGAGACCGCTCGTCTGTTGCTGCATTGGGATGTGCCGTGGAATCCCTCGCGACTCGACCAACGCAATGGCCGTCTCGACCGTCACGGTCAGGCGCGCGACGTTATCATTTTTCATTTCACCAGTGAGGCCGACGCTGACCTCAAGTTTCTTGGGCGCGTCCTCGAAAAAGTCGAACAGATCCGCACCGACCTTGGTTCAGTCTCGGAGCTTTTTGATGCCGCCTTTGCTCAACGCTTTCATCAGCTTCGCGACGCCGAACTTGTGGACAGTCAGCTTGACCTCGACATCAAACACCGGCGCAGTCGTAGCCGGGAAACCCTCCCTCATTGCGAAGTCAAAGCACCGGAAACCCAGGCCGCCATCGAGTGGTTGAAAAAGGAACTCGGTTTTTCACCGGCCAGCCTGCGCTCCATTCTTGAAACCGCATTTGGTATGGCTTCCGGCGGTGCTCGCCTCACTGGACCGGATGCCAAGGGGCGATTGCGGCTGCCCGGTCAGATTCCACCCGACTGGCGTTCCATCGTTGATGATGAACTTCGGCTTCCATCGCGTGGTGGGGTTGACGGTGCGTTGCCCGCCCTCGTCTTTGACCCTCAGCAATTCGTGGAAGTCCGCAATGGCCGCCCTGTTTTCCGTCCATCGAAGGACACGGCCCTTTTACATCTGGGTCATCCGATGATTCACCGGGCGTTGCTTCGACTTTCTCGTGCGCGCTATCCTGGCACTGCGGAATCCGAGGCTTGCTCCCGCTGGACGGTGCGCCGAGGCGAAGTTCCCACCGGTGCGGATGCCCTCATTGTTATCACCGTCGAGGAACTCGCGAACAACGAACTCCGCGAGGCGTTTCATCACTGGTGTCGCGGACTTCGATTCGCGGTTCGCAAGCAACGTCTCGAAGGCCCGCTGCCTCACGTTCCACTTGGTGACGACGCTCAGCACGCTCCCGAATCTTCTTCCGACGCCATTCGCTCCGCCCGCGACCTGTGGGCTGACGTTCTGCCGGATGTTGAAGACGCCCTGACGAAACACGCCGAGCGCCTCACGACGCAAATCAAGAAGCAGCTTGCGACCAAGCTCACCGAAGAAACCCGCGAGCAGAAACAGCTTTTTGCTACTCGTCAGCGCGAAGTGGAGCGTGAACTCAAGCGGGAGGAACGCGACATCGCAAAGCGATTCCAGGAATTCGCCGAGAACCATCAACAGCTTCAGCTTTTCGGTGGCGAAGCTGCGGTTGAAGCCACAAAGGAAGAACTGCGCCAAGAAATGGAACGCCATCGCAGTCATCATGAGGCGATGAAGGAGTTCCTCCAACGCGAGGAGCATCGTATTCTCGAAAAGATTCTTCCCAATCGGTTCGCCCTACGCGGCGAAGTTTTGGTTCTGCCCGTCACCGTCGAAATTCGCTTGCCGGAGGTGAAGCGATGAACGGCGAAGCGGATTTTCTCTGGTGGGCAGCTTTGCGCCACGGAGGTTGTTTAATTGCACCATCGCGGCTCGGTGAATTTTTCGAGCAGTCGCTCGAACCACTCCCGCGCCACCTAGCCGACCAACTCCGTCGAGATCTCACCAGTTTTCAGCATGCCGATGGTGGCGACCTCGGAGGTTTGCTGGATTCGGTGCTCGAACAAATTCTAGGACTTGCACCCAGCCAGTGGGCCAAAGCGCAAGGCGTGGAAATAGTTTGGTCGGTCCGCACTGCCGCTGGTGAAAACATCAAACCCCGTCGTCTCTGGCGTGAACCAAACGGCGGTCTTCTGCCTGTGTTCACCTCGGGTGAAACCCGCCTCGGCATTGGCCGCTCACGCCGCGATGTAGCGCGCGTGAACGAATGGCTGCGCCAGAAGCCCGATGCCAAAATCGCCCTCCTCACCAACGGCAACCAATGGCGGCTGATCCATGCAGGTGCGGATTACGACGCATGGTGCGAGTGGGACACGACCCTTTGGTTTGAAGAAGGCGAACCCGGTCTGCAAGTCATTGCCCTTCGCTCGCTGCTCGGCGTAAAGGCGCTCACACCGGAGATTGCCGGCAAACCGTCTCCGCTCGTTGCTGCCATTCTTGCGTCACGCCGTGGACAGGCTGAACTCTCTTCCGCTCTCGGTGAGCGCGTTCGTCAAGCCGTCGAGTTACTCATCACCGAGTCCCGCCCTGTTCTCGAAACGCTCGAAACCGACAAGGAACATCCGGTGTCGCGCCGTCATGTGTACGTCGCGGCGGTGCGACTGGTCATGCGTTGTGTCGTTGTGCTGTTTGCCGAAGCGCGCGACCTCTTGCCGCGCAATCATCCGATTTACCACAACAGCTACGGTCTCCAGGGATTGCAGGAACAACTCGAACGCTTCAGTGGCGACCGTGGCCATCGCCAGCTTCGTCAACGACTCTCTGGCTGGCCGCGCATTCTCGCGCTCTTCCGCCTCATCCACCACGGCTCGGAACACGAGGCGTTGCCGGTGCTGCGTTACGGCGGAGGATTGTTTACACCCGGTGATGCCAGTTCCTCCGACCCCGTGCTCCGCGCCCTTTCCGCGTTCGAGAGCAACCGCAACGACATCTGCGATGCCGCCATCGCGCAACTTCTGGACTATCTCACGCGCACGCTTGCCAGCATCCGCGTAGGCCGCGCCGCGAGCATCGTGGCTACACCCGTGGATTTCTCGCAGCTCGACACCGAATACATCGGCATCCTTTACGAAGGCTTGCTCGACTACGAACTGCGCAAGGCCGACCGCGTCCCGCTGCTCTTCTTGAATCTCGGCGACCAACCAGTGCTCCCGCTCGACCGCCTCGAAGCAATGGCAGACGACGCGCTCAACAACCTCGTCAAGAAAGCCGCCAAAGCGGTGAAAGCTTCCGAGGGTGAGGACGACGAGGAAAGCGAAGATGAGGAATTGGATGAAGCCGACGACGCACCAGCCGACGCGGAAATTCCGTCGCCCGAACTTCAGCCCGCCGTGCTTCATGACGAAGCCGACGATGAGCACCGCCAGCTTCGCGACCGAGCTGTTAGTTGGGCGAAACGTGCTGCACAAGCTGGCAGCCTTGTCGCTCGCCCACGCGGGCGAGTCACCGCAGACAAGCAACGCGAGTTCGAAGACGCCCTCAATGTTGCCGCCAACAAACTCATCTCTCGCCTTGTTGCACCCGGCGAATACTTTCTCGTCCGCTGGGGCGGCACGCGCAAAGGCTCTGGAACTTTCTACACCAAGCCCGCGCTCGCTGGCCCGACGGTCCGCCGCACGCTGCAACCGCTCTGCTACGCCAGCGATGGACACACACTTCGGCTGCCCAACGAAATCATCGCTCTCAAAGTCGCGGACATTGCGGGCGGTTCAGGTTCGTTCCCCGTGGCGGCGCTGCGTTACCTGACCCGCGAGCTTTACGACAGCCTCTTCGTTCACCAATGGCTCACGCTCCGTGCCGACGGCACGATTGAAGCCACACTCGCGCCCGATGCCCGGCCGCCGTGGTTTCGCGAGGCCATTCTTGATCTGCCGCTCACCGCAGATAATCCCGAGACTCGCATTCTAGCCCGGCTGCGGCGTCTCATCGTCGAACGTTGCATCTATGCCGTGGACCTCGACCCGCTCGCCGTCGAACTCTGCCGGCTCTCGCTCTGGGTGGAAACGATGGATGAGAAACTTCCGTTCTCGTTCCTCGACCACAAAATCAAGGTCGGCAACGCGCTCGTCGGCTGCTGGTTTGACCGCTTCCAAGATTATCCGGCGATGGCGTGGGAACGTGAAGGCGGCGACAAGAACCACTCCAACTTCGTCCACCACTTCCGCGACGTGGCCATCACCAAAGGCAAGAAGGCCGGGCAAACCGTCCGCATCAGCGACCTGTGGACCGCCGACCTCAAGCGCGTGAAGGAGGAACGCGTGAAGCCCGAACTCCGCCACCTCATCGAGAGCCTCGGCGGACAACAACTGCTCGGTTTCCTGAAACCGGAGGAAGCCGCCGCGCTGCATGACAAGTCCCTGCGAGCCTTCGAGGAACTGCACAACGACACGCGCGAACCGGAGAAGCAGGCCAAACTCTACGACGAGAAATTCACCCACGACCCGGAACTCCAGAAACTCCGCCGTGCCTTCGACACCTGGTGCGCCGTCTGGTTCTGGCCGGCGGACAAACTCGATATTGCGCCTACGCCCGCTATCTTTCTCAACCCGCCGCCGGAAACCCTGGCCGAGGTGGAACGCCTAAGCGACGAGCACCATTTCTTCCATTGGGAAATCGAGTTCCCGGATGTGTTCACCGGCGAACGCGCCGGCTTCGATGCGCTCATCGGCAATCCGCCTTGGGAAATTCAGAAGCCGAATTCATTCGAGTTCTTTTCCAACGTTGATCCCCTCTATCGCACCTACGGCAAACAAGAGGCGGTGGACAAGCAGAAGAACTATTTTGCCGGCAGCGCATCCACGGAAGACGACTGGCTGCGTTACAACGCGCGAATAAAGTCACTTTCCAATTGGACTAAATCTGTCGGAGAGCCTTTCGGCGTCGAACTCTGGGAAGAGGAAGGTATCCGCTTCAGCTTTTCCCGCAGTTCAAAGGAGAACGAAGTGCTGCATCAATTGTGGAAACAGGCCCGCGCCTCGCGGAAGGGATACTCCGATGTGAAGCACCCGTTTCGGCATCAAGGCTCAGCCGACATCAACACCTACAAGTTGTTCCTTGAACAGGCATTTTGTCTCCTGAGCGCGAGTGGACGCTTGGGAATGATTACGCCTTCGGGAATCCTTTCTGATAAGGGCGCGACAGATTTGCGCCGACTGTTCGTGAACGATGCTTATTGGGATTTCGCATTCGGATTCATCAATTTGAACATGATTTTCGAGGCGGTTTATTACCGCTTCAAGTTCTGTATCGTTGGCGTGCAAAAGGGTGGGACGCCCGCAGCCGTGAAGACTGCATTTTCTCGTTATCACATCGAAGATTGGGAACGAGCAGAGACGGTTTTTATTCCATATCCCGTCGAAGCCATCAAAAAGTTCAGCCCTACGTCTCTGGCATTCGTTGAAACACGGACCGCAAAGGATTTAGCGATTGTCGAAAAGATTTACTCCTCTGGCCAATTGCTCGGCGGATCAGGCGAGCGAGGATGGGGAATTCACTACGCGCGTGAGTTCGATATGACTGGCGACTCTGCGCTATTCCCACCGCGTCCTAAATGGGAAGACCAAGGATACCGACCTGACGAATACGGTCATTGGTTGAAAGGAGACTGGAAACCCTGGACGGGGTCACGCGCAGTTGCTCAGCGTGGCGACTCCCTTGTGCTTTCGCGTGACGGCACGCAGGTTATTTCACAAGCTGGAATCGAGGACATCGCCGTGCCGCTTTACGAGGGTCGAATGATCGGCCAGTTCGATTTCAGTCAGAAGGGCTGGGTAAGCGGCAAGGGCCGCACGGCGGTGTGGCGTGACTTCTCGTGGGCCGAGAAATTTGTTGAGCCACAATTCTTGATATCGCTTCGCGACCAAGATGCAGTCTATTTACAAAAGCACTTGGACGACTTCCAAGAGCAGTTTGGCAAAGAGGCGGTTGAAAGTGAGGAACGGAGGTTGTCCAGCCAAGCGGAATGGCTTCAGTGGCGGAACTCGCTCCGACGGAAGCTTTCGTTCATGGCGATCGGTTCAGCGTTCAACACTCGGACAATGACAGCCGCATTTGTCGATGACGCTGCGTGCGGAAATTCCTGTCCCGTGCTCTCGAAAAGCCATTCCCCGTTGGCGCTCTTAAGCGCAATGAACAGTTTGGCATTCGACTATGCGTTCCGTTCCAGACTTGGCGGCTTGAACCTAAACTTCTTTGTTGTCGCGGAAGCAGCCACTCCGTTGCGGGACAAGTTTCCCAACTCTGTTCAGCGGTTCATCGCAGCGTTGTCATTGTGTTCAATTCAATTCGCTGAATTGTGGCTTTCATTCCAAGATGGGCCAGTTGGTTGGAAGCAAGCCTGGGCTTTGACCACCTCTGAGCGCTTGCGACTTCGCTGCATTCTTGACGCAGTGATCGCACAGCTATTTGGTCTGAGTGAAACCGACTTCGGTTGGATTCTCTCCAACTGTGACCACCCGATACAGGTGGTCACAGCGAAAAATTTCATGCGCACGCTCGACCCCAAGGGCTTCTGGCGCGTGGACAAGGACCAGCCGCCGGAGTTGCGCCACACCGTGCTTGCCCAGGTCGCCTTTGCAGAGTTGCAACGCCTCGGCCTCGACGACTTCCTCGCCCTGAACAACGGCGAAGGCTGGCTGTTGCCCGAAACCCTGCGCCTCGCCGATTACGGATTGGGCCATGACGAACGTGCGCAGCAACCGCAACCTGTGGCCGCTGCCCTCGGCCCGCGCTTCCTTCCGTGGCAGTTGAACGAAGACGTGGCCGCCAGTTGGGAGGAATGCCGTCGCCATGCCGAAAATATCCGCGCCATCCGCGCCAAATTCGCCCCGGTGGAATCAGCACCTATTGCTGAAACCGAAATCAAAGCCGCAGAAGATCAGAAGCCATCCAGGAAAATAGCCGCTCCAAAAGCTGTCCCGGTGGAACTCCCATTGGCAATCGATCTCTTTGGTCGAGTTACAGAGGCGCAACCAATCACACGCCCGCTTCCAGCATCCAAACGCGTGCCGCACAAACCACTTGTCTATTCGATCCAACTTCTGCGTGCGCTACTCGCCGAGGCTGGCGGAAGTATATCGTGGCCACGGCTTGTGGATGCTTACACGCTCGCAACCCGCCCTGAATTGATGCTGCAAAAGGCTTCGGTTGGAGATGGCAAGCTGGTTTCGGCTTGGGCGAAGAATTGGAACGAGACGCCTGCATTGGGTGGTTTGGTTGATGCCATTGAGAACCTTGGCACAGGCAACCTGTCCACTGAGAAGCAAAATGGTGTGTGGGCACTAAGTCTCTTGGATGGGCCGAAGCAAGTGCAGGCAGAACATGTCATTTACGACGCCTGGCTCGCATTGCGAGTCCTCGGACCAGCGCCGGAAATTCCGGACAAGAAAACTTTGCTCAATATTGCCGAGTTTAACGATTGGACACAAAAAATGGAGGGTGTGTTGGTCCACTGATGTCCACCGGGGCACGCCAGACTTACGCTGCGATTTCAAATGAAGAAACGACATGCTCATCCCAGTCTGCCAGGCCTCGCCGAGCCGGTTGAGGTTTCACTCAAGCCCGTCAAGGGCCGCGAAGAACCAACCGTTTGGTTGCGAGCGATCGCGATTCATTCTGATTGGCCCACGGAGTCCGGCACGCTCCTCCGGGAAATTAAGTTGCACCGAGGGCTGAACGTCCTGTGGGCAGAGCCTGCTCCCACCGGCACAAAAAATCGCCTGAGTGGGCACGCCACTGGCAAGACCACATTTTGCCGACTCGTGCGCTATGTATTGAATGATGCAGACGCGGGCACGAAAGATTTTCGCCAACGCTTTCAGGCAAAGTTTCCTCGGGGCTGGGTTTTCGGTGAAGTTGTTGTCGCCGGCCAAGTCTGGCTCGTGGGCCGACCTCTTGGTCGAATGGGTTATCATCCGTTCGCAGTCAAGGGAGGAACATTGCCTGATGCAAAAGGTGCGCAGCCAATGCGCGGCGGGTATGAGGATTACTGCCAAGCATTAGCCGACAAAGTTTTCGCAGATGTGACGTTGCGAAATCTCTCAGGCACAAACCGTGCATTGACTTGGGATTGCCTTCTGGAGTGGCTTGCCCGCGATCAGGAAGCTCGCTTCACTGGATTGCTTGAGTGGCGTCACGAGGACAGTGACTACGAATCCCCGACATTGCTGGACGCGGACAAGGAAAACTTGGTCCGCGTCATCCTGGGCTTAGTCGAAGGAGACGAACAAAAACTCTTGCGCGAGCACGCTCAGAAATCGTCTGAGCACCGACGTTTGTTGGAGGATCGTCCGAGCCGCACCTATCACGCCGAACGCCAGCGAGACGTGTTGAAGGCTCTGAGTGGTCAAGAAGTGGCCAAGCCCGATGATCCTCTACTGCTGGAAGGGATCAAGAAGCAGGCTCGTGGATGGCGCAAGGAAACCACAGATGCAAGGGCCGCACTCAAAGCTGAAAAGGAAGAGCACCAATGGCAGGAGCTTTTCGCGAAAGCCGAAGCTCAATTGATGCTGGTGCAAGGTTCACTAACCGAGGCAGACCGCGACTTGCAAAAATTACAGGGCACGCTCGCTTCAACCAAGCAGACCGTTGCGAAAGTAGATCAGCACGACGACTTACGCGAGTTGATGCCTTTCAAAGGAAGATGTTCGCAGCCACTGAATGAAGCTTGGAAGAGCAAGTGTCCTCTTGCCGCGCAGCGACCCGCCGACGACGAATTCGACAAGTTCATCCTGAATGCGAAGAACGATGCGGAGCGCACGGAAGCATTCGTGAAGCGGCAGCGCCAGGAGTGTTCGCGTTTGGCAACCTTGGTGCGCAAGAAGGAAAAGGAGCGCGACGACGCGAGGACTGGACTATGGAGATTCCGAGAAGCGATGGAGAAGAAACTCACGAAAGCCGATGAACCACGACTCCGTGCCGAGGCGCTGGAAGCGGCGCTGAAGATTTATCAGGTTGCGTGCGACGAATGTGAGTCGCTGGAGAAGAATTTGAAGAAGTTGGATCGTGATAAGCGTAAACTCGACCAGCAACTTAAAGACAAGGAACGCCAGCATATTGAGCGCATCTCCCGGTTTTCCCGCATTTACGATTTTTTTGCCAAGAAGCTGCTGGGCGATGACGTGGCTGCCACAATCGAGTTCACGGGGAAGGCAATCGAGCCTGCAATCACTTATCACGGGCCGTATGACAGCACCGCGCTCAAACTGGCAAAGTTTCTTGCGTTCGACCTGAGCAGCCTCGCTTTGGGAATTGTCGGCGGCGGCCATCATCCTCGTTTCCTCTTGCATGACAGCCCGCGCGAAGCGGACCTGACACGCGCGATCTACCACGAACTTTTCCGTGCCGCAGTAGCCCTTGAAGGCCCATCGGAAGGAGACGCGCCATTTCAATACATCATCACCACGACAGAGCCGCCGCCCGATGACGTGAAAACGAAACCGTGGTTGCTCGATCCAGTTCTGAACGCAACCGAAGGCACAGGGAGGCTGTTTGGAGTTGATCTATGAGTCTGTGCGTCGCATGGAAATATGAGGAAGCTGGTAGGGCGCACATTGTTTTCGCGGCCGATTCTTGCGCCGTTTTCGTGGGCGACGTATTGCCGTATGGGGGAATCAAAGTTCTCGAACTTCCGGTTAGAATTATTTCAGCCACCGACGCTCAATCAGGAATAGCGCAAAATCTGTTCGTGGGAAATTACGGAATGGCCTTCGCAGGAAGTTATCTTTCCGCCTTCTTGCTGAAGGAACTGATCGCCGAGGTTTTGACGCACCTTCAATTCCTCGGATCGGCCAACGCAATTTCCTTCGATAAGGTCTGCGATTTGGTTCATCGGGTTCATTTGCATTTTCATGAGAAAATTCGAGTTCATCTGAAGTCGGGTTACGAAATCGATTTCTTCCTGGGTGGTTTTTGTCCGACGACGCAAAAGGTTCGAGTCGCAAAATTTTTCGTCGCTCCAAACACCCTGAAGCCTGTTTGTATTGAAATTCTAACCTCCGCTGGATTCTCGTATGACACGGTCGGGAATGAGGATGGACAGAAGCGGTTTCAAGACCTGATGCGACTCAGCCTCTCCGGACCACCTTGCAGAACCCATTTCGCAGCCTTTCGCAGGCTTTGGGACATTATTCGAGACCCAGAATACAAATTCGTCACCGGCGCTGTGCAGTATGGAGAATTTGCGCCTCATAATTTCCAACTGGTCGGAGCTTTCGATGTTAAGTGTGTAGACGGGCATCTGAAAAATCGCACATTCATTCGCGGAACAGACTTGGAGGAAATACACAAGCCGACTGCGATGGATGATTTCCACCTCCAATATACCTACGGCAACCCATTCGATGAGGACATCAAGTGTTTCGATTTGGAGCGTCCTTTTATGGAGGGAAACGGGGTTTATCATGTTTTGGACGAACAGATCACCCTTCTTCCTGCCGACGAACGATGGCCGCAATGGTATTCTGAGGAACTCGCCATGTTGCGGATTGCTTTGGGTGACAAGATTCCCATCGAGCATATTGGCAGCACTTCGGTGGCCCAGCTCGCAGCAGTTCCGAATCTCGATATTCTCATTGGCGTTGAAAAACTCGGAGATGCAACCATCGCGCCGTTCAAATTAAACCTGCTCGGTTATGAGTTTCTGAGAGACAAATTCTTGCCAAGGCAAGGTTTCTACCGAAAGCGAGGAAGGCGGTCCTTCAACCTGCACATTGTTGAGCGTGATAGTGTGCTGTGGGGGAACCATCTCGCAGTTCGGAACTACTTGCGCGCAAATGAAGCTGAACGCGTCGTTTACAGCGCCGAGAGAATGCGGATTCTTAACGCCAGCTCTTGGACTCTGGTGCGTTACTTGACCGCCAAATCTGGCTACCTCAATCACTTGATCGCGAAGGCAACAGGCCATGAGTGATTCCTCGCCAAACTACGACCAACCTGAAAAGAAACAGGCCCGATGGCTTGCACTTCGCCGCGCTGTCGAATCGTTGACCACACATCGCGATAGCAGCCCGGTTGTCACGATCGACCATTTTCGACGTGGAATGAAGTTCGTTTGTGATTCCATCGAGAAGACCAAACAAGCTGGTTACACCTGCTTCCCAGTGCCTCATGAACAGGTGAAAGAAAAGTCGAAGGCATTCGAGGAGTTCCATGCTTCGCGCGTCGGGAAAAAGCAAGCTGGAGACCTTCAGGTGCTGTTTCTCTGCGGTCCAGAGCCCATGAATGACCTCGAAGTCATGCTGGAGCTTGGGATCAGGCCGGAGAATGTTTGGGCGGTGGAATCCGACAAGGAGTTTTTCAAGCAGGCGGTGGAGAGCCTGTTTGTCAGCGGCTACGGCATCAAAATTTATCGGGGCAGTCTCCAGCAGTTTTTCGAGATCGTCCCCCAGCAGTTCGACATCGTCTATTTCGACGCCTGCGGGACGTTGCCGAGTCCAAAACCGCGCACGCTCGATGTGCTGCGACAGCTATTTGAGCGGCAGCGGCTCACGCCACTGAGCGTCCTCATAACCAACTTTTCTCAAGCCAACCAGGACGGAAAAAGTTTGGATTTATGGGCGAAGCGGCTTGGCTCGTGGTTCTTCACCCGAGACGACTGGGAGGATTTTGACAACGACTACTGGCAGCACGTCGCCGAAAACCTCGACGATTATTACAGCAACTTCGTCAGCCGATTCGTCATCGAATTCGCGGGGTTGCTTATGCCCTGGTGGCGAGTTTCGGCTCTTGATGGAGCGCGCCGGGAATATTTTGCCACGGCGTTTTCTGACCAAATCAATCTCACGCCGTTCCACGAGGAGAGACTGAAACTTGAGGCAACCCCGAAGGCGGTGTTTCTCCAAGACTCTTTCCCGGCGTATCGTCGTGTGCTGGACACGGTGCAGGGGAATCTTCCAAAGGATGATCCACTACGAAAACTGTTTTGTGATGACGCGCTTAACAAGGTGAAGCTGGCGGAGGCTGTGTGGCTGGCTTACGCGCTCAGGAATTGTGGTGATCCGGGATTCAGCGCCACCTCAGACTTGAACAAGAAGCTGTGCAGTGCCGAGGCCGTTGAGGCGTTGAATTCGTTCCATTGGGTGGACCAGGAAATGGGAATTTTCTGCGACGAGCCACACCCTCACCTGCTGGCTGACCTGCTCCTCGGGCTTTACGGGTTTCCATATCACTGCAACGTGTCTAAGCAGAAACGCTGGCGCTACGTGGCATCGGGCAAGGTCACACCGATGTATCTGGATGTTTTTGTCCTCGATCAAGCCCGCTATTTCTACGACCTCGTTCCAACCTTACCGCTTTTGGTGGACCGATTGCGGTTTCCCGACCAGTGGATTCTACGTGTCTGCATGGACGGCATTTTCCGACACACCGCGCACGTCTGCGGTGAATGGTTTTACGCCAGCACGCTCGCAGAAATGGGCATCCCCGGATTCAAGTTCCACGACCTTCCCGAAAGAGAGTCGGTCAAAGGCGAGAACGCGGGAGCGACCTGATCAGGTTTTGGATTCTGGCGTGGACGGGAGAGGAGTCGCTCCCAGCTCACCGTGATTGCAGTTCCTTCCGGCCTGGGAACTTGGTAGTTTTTTCGCCATGAGTTCTCATGCGTCTCAAATCCTGACGAACACCGGGCGGAGATTTACCCGCACGACGTTGGATTGCGAGTGGAGGCGGCAATGCTGAACCCCATTCTCTTCACCGAGCGGGTTCTTGGCGATTTTCTCAAATATCAGCTCACCACCTACGGTTTCGCCGACCGTCATTTCAACACGCAGTTGCGTCGGCTGCTCAGTTTGGATGAGACGCGGCACACTCCATTGTTGCGTGGGCCTTTCATCAGCCTGGCACGGGCGTTCAAGGCCGGGCCGGGCGTGGCGCAACTCGTGCATGAGGGAAAGTTGCATCCGCTGCTTAGGGAACGGGCGAATCATCCGCACGTTTACGACCACCAGAAGCGGGCCATCGAGTTTATTCGCGCCGGGAAGACGACACTCGTTTCCACCGGCACGGGTTCGGGTAAAACGGAGTGCTTTCTTTATCCAATCCTGAGCCGCTGTCTCGAACTGCGCGACGCGAATGGCGCGCCGGGAATCGTGGCGGTGATCGTGTATCCGATGAACGCGCTGGCGGAGGACCAACTTGGGCGCTTGCGTGAATTGCTGGCCGGAAGCGGCGTGACGTTCGGCCTCTACGTGGGCAAAACGCCCGAGGCGAAATCGGATGTGAGTGGTGAGCGGCTCGCACCAGGCACTTCGCGGGAAGATTACCGGGCGCGACTGGCCCAAGTGCAGGCGGAGAAGAAAGCGCACGCGGTGCATCCGCCAGAGGAACGGGTGTCGCGCGAAGAGATGCGGACGCAGCCGCCCCGCATTTTACTTACCAACGTGAAACAGCTTGAGTTGTTGCTCACCCGGCAGCAGGACGTGGAACTGTTCGACGGCGCGCGCTTGGAATATCTGGTCTTCGACGAGGCGCACACCTTTCGCGGCGCGAATGGCGCGGAGACAGCCTGTTTGGTGCGGAGATTGAGGGCTTATTGCAACCAAGGGAAAGCTACCACGTGCATCGCCACTTCGGCCACATTGCTGGACAAAGAACGTGGACCAGAAGCAGCGCGGGATTTTGCCGCAAGGTTTTTCGGCGTGCCACACGATCAGGTGGAGATGGTAACCGAGGATTATGAAGGCGAGGACTGGTCCGCTCATCGAACTGTGCCACCACTCCCGCGCAGTTCGCCGCGCACTTTCTTGAAAAGCGTGCTCGAAGCCGTTGAGATTGACGGTCCGCAAGCCGGGGCAGCAGTCCGGCTGGCCTACCGTCTCATCGTGGATGCCGACATTGACGAGTCGCGCTGGCCCGAAAGTCTTTACGACCATCTCGCGGCGAACGAGCTGGTTTTTCAGATCGCCCAAGCATTGAAGACGCCGCGTCCACTCGGCGACCTGTTACAAGACTTGGAGCGAAATATCGGCCGTTCCGTGGCGGAGGAAGAATTGCTAGCGTGGTTGGCACTGGGAGCGGCAGCGCGACGCGGCGGAAGGCCTTTGTTGCGTCCTGTCGTCCACGCATTTGTGCGCGGTATCGAAGGGGCGGTTGTGACTTTCACCACTGGTGAAGAGCGGCCGCAATTGTGGCTCTCGGCAGAGGAGGCGCGGCAGAATTCACCAAACGGGCAGACCTATCCCTTACCGGTGCTCACCTGCAATACTTGCGGGCAACATTACTTTGAGCAGTGGGTGAAAGATTTTCAATTCACCGGCCCTTCGCCCGGTGGTGGCGAATCCGCAAACGAAGGACGTGGGCGAATCTGGCCACCGCTTGGAAAAACTCTAAGTGGCAACCGGGTGGTGTTGCTTGACCGCACCATTGCCGAGGTTGAGGAGGGAGAAGCGGAGGACGGTGAGAGTTTACCTGGAACGGAAACGACGGTTGTCACTCGTGGCTGCGCTGAAGTCTGGCTCTGCCGCATCTGCGGAACTTTACACGGACAGCGCGACCCACGCTGTAATCATTGTGGAGCGAAGTCACCGCTGATTCGCCTGCTGGCTGTGCGCGCGAAAGAAGAACAGCCAGGGAAACTTTCCCGCTGCGTTGCGTGCGGGACGAGCGGTCGCGTGTTGAGTGGTGGCTATCGTGAGCCAGCCCGACCTGTGCGTGCAACAACCGTTTCAGATGTTCATGTGCTTGCCCAAAACATGCTCCAACAATTGGAGCATAGACGATTGCTGGTCTTCTCTGACAACCGCCAGGACGCGGCCTTTCAAGCGGGTTGGATGCAGGATCACGCACGTCGTTTTCGTCTCCGGGCTTTGATGTTTGACCGCCTGAGGATAGGACCCGTGTCGGCTGGCGATTTATCCGCACATTTGGACGATTTGTTGGCGAACGATGAGGAGTTAAGCCGTGCGGTTGCGCCGGAGGTCTGGCGCTTTACCCCGCTCGAAGCCGCCGGCACGCAACATCAGGAGCAACGGGCATATTTCCTTCGACTACAGGTGCTGCGCGAATTGGTTCTCGGCGTAAAGCAGCGGCTTGGCCTCGAACCTTGGGGTCGGATGCGCGTGGAGTATTTGGGGTTGAGCACAGAAACAGAATTCGTTCAGCGCTGGTCAGCCGTTCTTGGTTGCGCCCCGGAATTGCTGGCAGACGGTTTGGCAGCATTGCTTGACGTGTGGCGTCGAAATGGTGCGCTGCATGACTCACGGCGGCATGTTTTTTCGCGTTTCTGGGGCGGAGGTGAGGATGAAATCACACGCGGTTATTTTGTGGCGATGCGAGGTTGGCCCAAGGGGCTGAAACTCCAGCGATCTGGGGACGATGATGGCGGGAGACTGCTCCAGTGGTTGAGCGATAAGGGTGAAACACTGGCACGGCAAACGGCGAAAAAGTTTGGTGTCTCGGCGGACAAGATTGGCGAGTTTCTCCGCGAACTGTGGGACGCGCTGCGGGCATCACAACTGTTGGTGCCGGTAACTTTGACAGGCTGGCGAGGCCGCGCCTTACCAAACTGTCTTGGTGCGCATCAACTCGATGGCGACCGGATGCGCTTGCGTCCGCACCAAGGCTTCTGGCGTTGCACAACTTGCCAACGAATTCACCTTCGCCCTACACCCAACAACGCATGTCTGGCATGGCGTTGTGTTGGGCGGACCGAGTTTGTTCCGGAGGACTCAGACAACTACAACTTGCGCGTGTTGGAGGCGGGCTTCGTGATGTTGCGGCCACGCGAACACTCCGCACAAGTCCCGCCCGAGGAGCGAGAGAGGATTGAACGTCTGTTCAAGGGCGAGTCCGACCGCCTCAACACTTTGGTCTGCACGCAAACGCTTGAGATGGGAGTTGATATTGGCGGCCTCGATGCAGTCCTGATGCGCAACGTCCCACCTTTGCCTGCCAATTATTGGCAACGTGCCGGGCGGGCTGGGCGCCGAAGTCGTCTTGCAGTTAACCTCACTTACGCACGAGCAGCGAGCCATGACCGTGCATACTTCACCGACCCGCTGAAATTGCTCGGCGGGACGGTGCTTCCACCACGCTTTAATCTGCGAAACGAGCTAATGCTTCGGAAGCATGTTCACGCTACTGGCCTTACAACGCTGCAACATCTGGTCCGAAGTGGCGCAGGCTTGAGTGAGCCGGATCGTGAGGAGATTCGCCGCACGTTGGAACATTGTTTCCCCCGCCAAACGAAAACGTATCTGTTTGATACCGCTGGAGTTCTTCGCACTGCGGCAATTGATGTTTCGTCCTTGCGAACGATGGTCACCAAACATGCAGCGAAATTGATGGAGGCAGTTCGTTCCGCTTTTGGTATTGGCTGGCCCACAGAAGACGCGGCAGTCGTGAGCGACGGAGCCCTGCAATCAAGATTGGAAGCGATGCCAGACCGATTGCAGGAAGTGGTGGAACGTCTTTGGCGGAGATTACGCTGGGCTTTGGACCGGATGACGGTTCTGAACGCAGAGCGGGCAAGATTGGGCACTCTCCCGCCAGATTTGGATGCTCAGTGGAACCGTTGCGACAAGTATGTTAAGCGTCAGAAGGGTGAGTTTCGCCGTTCCCGCCGCGACAGCGAGGGCCGCGACGACATCAACACCTACGGTGTCCTTGCGGCGGAAGGCTTTCTGCCGGGCTACGGCCTAGAGGCAGGCTCGGTTCGTGGATTCGCACTGGCTCCACGCGGCATGGCCGGCGGAGAAGATTTTGAATTGGCGCGCCCGCCAGCAGTTGCTTTACGTGAACATTCTCCAGGCAATCTGATATACGCGAATAACGGTCGCTTCGTGCCACGGCATTTCCATTTCGACGAACGCACGCAACACGATCTCGTTCGCGTCCAAGTTGACCCGCAGACAGAATCAGTTACAGAGGTGAATGTCGCTGGTGATCTGCCGGGCGCGGGCCTCGGAGCACAAATTATCCCTGCCTTTCCTGTGCCGGACACGGACCTCGTTCATCAGTCTCAAATCACGGACGAGGAAGATTACCGATTTCAGTTGCCGGTCGCAGTCTACGGTCACGAGAAGGGTCCGCACGGCGAGGGGCGGGCTCTCCGATGGGGCGCGCGGTTGATAACATGGCGGCCCAACGTGCATTTGCGTTTGGTGAACGCCGGTCCAGCGAGCCGCGTGCAAGCAGGACAAATGGGTTTCCCGGTCTGTCTCGTATGCGGCCAGAGCCTGTCTCCGTTTTCATCGGACGAAGCATTGCAGAAGTTTCGAGAGGAGCACGCCGAACGATGTCATCAACCCGTAGCTGATGCGGGGCTTTTTGCAGACATCGTTGCCGACGCTCTGACCTTGCAGGACTGTGCAAACCGCGAGGAAGCCTTCAGTCTCGGTGAGGCTTTGCGCATGGGCGCTTCACGCGTCGTGGAGATGGAAATTGATGACTTGCAGATGCTGTGCGTGGGCCGTCCGGAATCCGAGCGGGTGGATTTGTTAATTTACGATCCGATGCCCGGCGGCTCCGGGTTGCTTGACCAAATTCTCACTCGGTGGCGAGAAGTCTCTCAGGAGGCCATCGACATTGTGGCGCACTGTCCAGCCGTCTGCGACACATCCTGCATCGACTGCCTCCAGACTTATCGGAACGCATTCTATCACCGTCATCTCAATCGGCATACAGCACTGGCGCAATTGCAGACGGAAGGCCCGGAGTTGACCAAAGGCCACGCGATTCCGCAGAAGCACGCCGCCGCTTCCGCCACTGCTCCAGATGGCAACGCGAAAGAGGTTCAGTTGTTCGCAATGCTAAAGCGTGCCGGCTTTCCGGAGCCGTTCACCGACAAATCCATTGATCTCGGTGGCGGCAACCCCACCACGTATCCTGACATATTCTTTGATGTTCCCGACCAGCGAAAAGAGGGTGTGTGCATTTACCTCGATGGTATGAGCCGGCGTTTGCATGGAAACCCAGAAGCATTGCGCCGCGATCGTGAAATTAGAGAACTCCTTCGGAGCGAAGGGTTCGAAGTTATTGAATTAACGGCGACTCAAATAACTGATCAGGAAGCCATGCGTCGTTGTTTCTACCGCTTGGGCCAAGTGCTGTTGGGGCGCGAATCTGCTCAGAGAATTCGTGACGATAACCGATGGTTCGAAAGTGAGGAAACAGCATCATGAAGCAGAAGGCCTACACCACGTTGTGAAACCGATGCTCGGATGGACGATGCTCTCGCGGGAGGAAATGAGGCAGGTGGAGCGTTCGATGGCCAACAGTGAACAAGACACCCGCGATGAAATCGGATTTCTTCTCATTCACCAAGGATTCGCTGACCGCTTCTTCCCCGGCACCTCGGTACTTCATACACGAGTTCGCTACGCACTCTTTGTCCCATGGTTGTATCAGCGTGCGGCTTTCACCCGGCGCCGTGGCAGCGACCTCGAGGCGACGATCCGCCATCTGCTTATCGAACTGGCGATCCGTCTGAAACAAATCGGCGCGGAACCGAGGGGTGTAATCGGCGGCGACAAGCTCGGTCAGCTTACCTCGCAGCCACCCGACAGGGTATATTGGAGCGCGATGCGTGCGTGGGGGCTTCTGCTTCGCGATGTGGATTCCCGCTCGGAAGTATTGCGGCGCTTACAGGCAGCCGGAGGCTCCGCGGCGTTGGACGACGAAGGCGGACGTCTCGACGATGACGCCACAGAAGTATTCGCCGGCTTGCCGAAGCCGCCGGAGGGTTGGGACAATCCCAATAGTGCCCTCCATTTCAAAATGCCTCGCCCGGAGCGTGAATTCCTGCGCGGCAAGTTGCGCCTGCTCACCCGTGCCGGAGACGGTTCGCCTGCGTTGCTCGCCTGCCTCGTGGGAGCAGGGGACTCTTTTGCGGACAAGTCGATGCGGCTCCCGCTCGAACTCGACGCTCGTGCTGATGCTGCGGATAGGCTGGCGCTCAGCGTCGCCCGCGATGCCGCGGCCCTTGCCGCGATTGGCCGGGCCGTCTATGGGGCGCTCGTGGAGGAACTCGTTGCGCGTGATGGCGGGACAGATGCCCGAACGTTTCGTGAACAGCTCCACAGGCACTTCGCGGAATATGGTGAAGCCGCCGTCCGCTGTGATCTTGATGCCGCGGAGAAGATACTCCTGGAGCTTCCGCCCTACGTTAAGACCGTGCTCCGTGAAACTCAGGCGTATGTTCGCGCTGGAAATCCTGGAGATTTCGGCTGCCTTCACGACTCCTACCAGTCCGCCGAAGTGCGGCGCAAATCCAGCCATCGCGCTCGTCTCATCGACACGGAACGTGCCGTCCAACGGCGGGCCGAATGGGATCCCGAGCGGCACAACACCACGCCGCTGCACTACCGTTGGGAAATTGTCCGCGAGATGCTCGCAGACCTGAAGGATCAGCGATGAAGCACGATGGCTGGCCCGCATTTTCTTTCACCGACTTGCTCCGGCCGCCCGAGGGATGGAAGACCGAACATGCCATACTCACCACGTATTCCGCCGATTTGGTGGTCATCGTCACGGCTTTGCTTGCCCTTACGGGTTGCGACCTCGACCACCGGCGCACTGGCAGCCGCGTGGAGCTGGTGAGGGCTATCGAAGCCCTTCGAGGACGCGTCTGCGTGCTTGCGCAGGCCGGCCGCGTGGCGGTTCCGAATACCCCGCGCCTGATTCTCAAGCTACTCGATAAGTTCCTGCGAACTGTCGAGACCGACGAAAACGAGATTTCGTGGCATCCGAAGGTGGCAATGGTTCGTTATCACCGCGTCGAGGATGCGACTGACCGCCAGTGGCGCGTCTGGCTGGGCAGTCGCAATCTCACGCGTGCGACGAACTGGGAGACCGGGTTGATCCTAGCGAGTCGAGCCGACGGACGCGGCCAGCAGATCGACGGGCTTGCCCGCCTCGGCGTAGCGGTCGCAAAGCGCGCGAATCTCGCAACGCTCTCCACCGCCGTTGTCGCCGCAGAACTCGCTGCGCTCACGTGGGAGTCCCCGCCGGGCAGCGAAGTGCAGAGCGTGAATCTGCTCGGCCCCGATCTGGCTAGAGGGTTTCCCACCCCCCCCTTCGACGCGGAGCGTGTGTTTGTCGTCAGCCCGTTTCTCGATGCGAAAATCGTTCGTGCGGCAGCTGGATGGGGAAGTGCCAAAACTCGCCGCACGCTTGTCTCGACGACCTTGGAGCTTCAACGCCTGTTGCGGGAAAACAACAATGTCTTCACCGGATTCGATCGCGTTCTCATTCGGCCGTTCCCTGATCTACCGGTCGAAGGCGCCGATCTTCTCGATGAAGAACCGTCGACTTCTGTAGAACCAGCAGAGAGCGAAGAGATGCCACCCGCCGGACTCCACGCGAAGTTATTCTTCGCCGCCAAAGGGGCGCGACGACAGCTCTGGATCGGCAGCGCTAACGCGACGGAACGTGGATGGGCGGGGCGTAATTACGAAGTTGTCGCCGAGTTGTTCATCGGGCGCGACTCAGCCGATGCCATAGAAGGATTCGTTGCCGCCTGCGATCTATTCAAACCCAGCGCAACACCTCCAAGTATCGACCAGGACGAGGAAGCCCTTGAGAAAGCTCGCAAGCTCCTTTCTGCTGATTGGTCGCTCCGGCAGCGGGTTGGCGAGAGCGAAGTGGAGGTGGTCGCACTGGCACCGCCACCTCTAACGGACCCCGCCATCCAGCTTGAAGTCGCGGCGCTTGGGGGGACGTGGAAGGTCTGGGCACGCGATGCTAATTGTATCGTGCTCCCGAGTTTGGGCCGATCGCAGCGGTCGGACTTCCTGCAGGTTCGATTGTGCTGCGGGGAAAGAATGTGCGCGTGGCTGCAAGTCGCGCCCTGCGACCCGTCACCGGACGTGGACAGAGATCGCGCGCTTATCGCGCAATACTTGGACCCGCGCACTTTCCTTATATGGTTGCGAAGCGTGCTCGCCGACGAGCCCGCGCGCGCCGCCGGCGGGGATTGGGATGCGGACCATGATTCGCGAATCGCCGGCGACAGTCACGACCGGAGCACTCTGGATGTTGGGTTGCTGCCGACGGTCGAAGAAATTTTGCGGGCTTGGGCGCGGGATGCGTCCGCCTTCGTCTCTGCCGATGAAAAGGTGAAATCTTACCTCCTCGAACTCGAACGGCGCGCCGTTGAAAGCACAAACACCGCCGACGTGGAATTACTTCAAACTTTCCAGCGGACTTGGAACACGCTGGCTTCGGAACTGCGATGACCACTCGCCGAATCAGCGAGCCAAAGGGGTTCCAGCGCGCCACGGCCGACGCCGCGCTGGCGACACTCACTCGTGCGGATGGGCCTAGACGCTTCCTAGTCGCAGATGAGGTTGGCCTCGGCAAAACCGTGGTGGCGCGCACGATTGTTTCCGAGATGATGAAGGGAAAGCGCCGGCCGCTCGTCGTGTTCTACATTGCGAGTAACCTGAACATCGCTCACCAGAACCGGACAAAACTCCTCGAATTGTTGCCGACCGAAAGGGAGCAAAAGGAGGCCGCGGCACAGGCGGATCGTCTCACGCTCGCCGCAAATCCAGCCCGGCGTCCAAAGCACCAACGTCTGCACCTTTACACACTCACACCCGACACCTCGGTGCCATTGTATCGTCGGCGTGGCGGCTTCGGCCGTATGGAGGAACGCGCACTGATATTCCGACTGCTCAGCGGGCGGTTTCCTTCGCTCGTCACAAATGTATTTTCCCGGAAATGCCGTGGTGCCCACGCTGGCGAGAGTAGTTGGAATTGGGCGCTCGAACAACACGAACAAATAGACGGAATACGCGAACTTCAGGACGAATTTCTCGAGGCGCTCAAATTCGATCAGCAACTGAAACTTCCGCGCGTTGATGCTGAATCCATCGCCAACGCCGCTGAAACCCAACGCCCCTCGCGGCTGATGGGCAGCCTGCGCACTGCGCTCGCGATGGCGGCCTTGCGGGACGTGCGCCCCGACTTGATCATCGTCGATGAATTCCAGAAATTCCGCGAGCTCCTGATTGACCCGCCAAAGGTGGTGTCCGATCGGTTAACAAGCGCTTTGCGAGGTGGCGGCCACCGGGACGGGCCGGCGCTGCTTCTGCTCTCGGCCACTCCTTATCGGCCGTATTCGTCTCGGCAGGATGAATCCGCTGGCTTCTCGCACCATCAAGATTTCTTCGAACTCATCCGGTTCCTGTTCGGTTCCGACACGACAGCGCCAAGGCAGATCGAGACAGCACTCCGCGAGTTTGGAACCCAGATGCTAGCGAAAGAGCCTGATATGGGGCGGTTGAGCGTCTTGCGTGACGACATTCAGATGCGGCTGCGTCCGGTAATGAGTCGCACCGAAAGGCCTGATGAGCCGGCGGCGCCTACCCGAGCGACCTCTGCGCATCCTCACTCTGAAATTCGCCCCGAGGACTTGCGAATCTTCAAGCACTGGGTGGCCCGTTTGCAGACGGCGGGGAGGCGGCACCGGGGCAAAGTCAACCTGATGAGTTTCGCCGTCCCTTACTGGCTTTCCATCCCATTACCAATGCAGATGCTGGGTCGTGGTTACGTCGCCTGGAGGCTTGCCGACAAGAAACACCGGCGGCGCGAGGAGCCAGCATTGCGCCGTTCACAGCGTGATCGTTTGGACGCTCCGAAAGCATGGCCCCATCCCCAGTTGCGAGTGCTCAGAAAATTTGCCGGGACTCCACGTTTGGCACTTCCGTGGGTTGCTCCTTCTTTGCCTTGGTGGGAATTGAACGGGCCGTGGGCTGAACCGGGAGCAGCCGGAGGAAAGCTGCTCGTATTCTCACGTTTTAAGGCCGTGCCTCCTGCCCTCACGAGTCTGCTGAGTTTCGATCTTGAGGCATCATTTGCGCATCGCCTCCGGCACAATTATCGCCGCGCCGGCGAGGCGCAACCGCTTCAACTCAAGGCTAACCGACCGACGCTGCTGGCGCTCTTTTTTCCCTCGCCAACCTTCATTGCATTCACCGATCCGCGACGCGATAAACCCACTAGTCTGATGGAGGTTCGGAGTTCGATGCGTCGCCAGGTAGGCGAATTTTTGCGCGACCGCCTCGGTGTGCGGGTGCGAAAAAGTGGAGGCGCTCGTCCGCTTTGGAAGCTCCTCGCCGCACTCGAACAAGCACGCACGGATTCCATTCCTAAAAGCGGCTTGCCGTCGTGGATAGAACTTCGCGCCCATTGGCGTTCTGCATCTGTCGGACAAGATGAAGTGATGAGGGATGTGATTGCCCAATGGAACCACTACGCCGAAGGGGGCCTCGACACGGTGACGCAAAGCGAAGTGGCCGCACTGGCGGAATTCGCCCTTTCCTGTCCGGGGGTTGTGCTCGGGCGTGCCCTTTACCGCTTTGACAAGACATGTATTACAAATCCCCACTACGGCCACCTCCTCGAGGCAAGTTGGAATGGACTGCGCCCTTATTTGAATCGATCTCTCTTCCACGCTGCCCTCACC
>JACZKP010000077.1 GCA_014860005.1 Verrucomicrobiota bacterium
GGCGGGCGGGGTCTTTTTGCCGCAGCGTCTCAATGGTGGAGGACGCAAAATCCAGCGCCGGACTTTGCGCGAACCGCACGGGGTCCTGCTTCGGAGACGACGAATGGCCGATGCGCGGCTGCTGGGAGAAATGGCTCTGCAGCAACCGCACGGCGGCGTTGAAATCGTAGGCAAATGGCTTTTCCGCCAGCGCCGCGATCAAAGGATTTGTCGTTGGCCCATTCGTGCCGGCCATCGCATGATCTCCTTTCGTTGCTGCGTTTTAACGACCGTTTCCGTGAACGAGTTGAGGGAAACGTATTTGGCGAAAAACTGCTCGAGCACCGTGCCCAGCAGGAATACTCCCAGCCCCTCAAACGCCGCCTCGTCGAACAGCACAGTGATTTCCAGTCCGCGCGCAAAGGTGATCGGACCCGGGATCTCCACCCGGCGGATGATCGGCTGATACTGCACGTGGCGGATGCCGTCTATCTGTTTGAGGGTCTGCCGGTCGTTGGGATCAGCATAAAGTTTAAGAATCTCCCGCAACCCTTCCGCGCCGGTCTCGGCGTTGCTGTCCACCAGCGAAAGATGATTCAACGAGAGATGACTGATCAGCCGCCACGCAAACCGTCCCGACGCCACGTGCGGCTTCTCCGGATTCTGCCCGGCCAGCACCAGGCTGGGCCGCGGCAGAATCGGCCCCTGAATAATGCGGATGGCATTCACCGGCGCGCTGAGGTCCATGGTGAAATCCGTGCGCCCGACATTCTTGAGCATCTGAATGGGCAGGTGGCGGTTGGTGCATAGGGCGCGAATCTCGAGCTGGCGCAGGTCGGGCCGGTACGGGGCCATGTCGCCGTCCACAATTGAAATAAACACGTCGGTTCCCGCATAGGAAGAGCGGCGGCCCGTCAGCCGCTCGCGATCACTGAACAGGCGCGGCACCCGATGCGCCGTATAGAAAGCGCTGGTTTCCAGATCCATGTCCCGCGCCTGATAAAAGGGCAGGAACCGCCGCTCCTGATCCGGCGTCTCGCCAAAACCCGTAACGGACATGACTTGATAGATTTCAAAGTCGAGCGGACGATTGCGATCAGGCACCAAATGAAATTCCGAGAATCGGTTGCTGAGGAGAATGCGATCCAGTTTTTTCTCAAACAAATTGATGACCGGCGTGCAGTAAAGTTCAAAACAGGTCTTGTCCACCCGGCTCTCCAACCGTGTATCCTGCTGGTTAAGCACGATAATCAAATCCACTTCATCGCCGGTTACTTTGGCGAGAGCTTCCTGGAAATCCGCCAATTCAAAAAACAGATAGCGCTGCGGAAAGGCGAAATACTCCCGCAACAAACGATAGCCCTCGAACCCCTGGGGTGCTGGCGGCAGCAGCGACTGGTCGGCGGCAAAACCCACGCGCCGGAGACAATCCGCCGACAGCGTCACGCCGGGCTGCTTCCGATCCGTTGGCGACTGAATCACCAATCCCGCTTTGTGTGCAAAAAGCTGCTCGTAAATTTGCACGGGCAGTTCATCCGCGCCCCGAATGTGAACGGTGAGCGGCGCCGCGCGAAGTTCGTGGAATGGCACCGGAATGGTTTTGCGCAACCGAAGACGGAAAGCCGCCCGGGCACCCAGTTCACGCGGCAGGTTCAGTTCGGCAATGTCCCGCGTGAAGTAACGTGCCTCGGTGACCACCAACGGCAACAGGCGCACGTCCTGGGCGGTGCTGAAGGTGCAAACCGTGCGCTCGCCCTTGCCCAACTGGCTGCGCAGCAAAGTGCCGCGCTTGATAACAAACCCCGCCGCCAGGGCGCCTTCCTGCTCCTCTGGATCGAACTTCACGATGGCCATGGAAGGGACCGGACAAAGATAATCCGGATAAACCGTCTCGAGCAGTCCCTGCGTGAAGCGCGGAAACTCGGCGTCCAGTTTCAGATGCACGCGCGCCGCGAGAAAGGCAAAACCCTCCAGCAAACGTTCCACGTAGGGGTCGGGGCAAATCTCCTTGCCGTCCAGATCCAAGGACAGCCGACCGGCGATCTTGGGAAAATCACGACCGAATTCCGCCGCAGTTTCCCGCAGGTGCCTTAACTCCGTTTCGTAAAGCTCCAGCAACCGTTCATCCATGCGGTGCGTCTCCGAGGAGACACTGACCGGTCTCCAAATCCACGGAGGTCTTGACGTGCAGATGTTCGGGCAGCGGGTTGGCCCACATTTCGCCCTCCACTTCAAACATGACCAAGTTGCGCTCCTGGTTGCTGTGAATCGTCAGGCTGCGCGGACTGAGGCGCGGCTCAAATACCTTCACCGCTTCACCCAGTTCCTCCTGCAACCGCTCCATGTCCGGCGCCGTCAACCCGCAAAGCTGGCGGGCACCGTAGTTGATGACGGAGCGATAGGCGTGGGGATAATCCTTCAATTGGAATGTCTCCAGTCCTTCGAGTCGAAGATAAGCGTTCGTGTTGAAGAGCCATTCCAAATCACGCAGAACTCCGCGGCGATATTTCTGGTGAGAAACAACCCGTTGTGAACGGCCCTCCTCCTGCTTGGTCGGTTCATCATCGGTGAGCCGATCCAGCAAACACGGTTGCAACCGTTCAATGGGAATCTGGTCCGCCATGGGTGGGATCAGGAGGGTTGGGTCATTTCGATCATCCGGCACTCGAGCAACGGATGTTCACTGCTGTCGGTGGCCAGCACGCGCTGACCCAAACCGAGGAAACAACCCGGCGCGGCTTCGGTCCACGAAGTTTTGCGCGCAAGGCGAAGGGCGTCGTCCTCGGCGTTTTCGGTGCCGGGATACCGAACGGGAATATGCCCGCTCACGGCACCACCGTTGGTCCAGGTAAATCGAACCGGCGACCAGACGAGATCGCGCAGATCGCTGGGTTTTTCCAATTCCATGCGCGCGATGCGGCCAAAAGGGATCCAATAATACTTTCCTTCGAGAATCACCTCCAAGAGCGGTCCCAGACGGGAATCCGCGTCGGCCAGCCACTCGAAAGGTTGGCCGTCCACTTGAACACCCGCAGCGGGCGCGGCCTCCAAAGCGCGATTGCGCAATTCCGCCGCCGCCTCATGACGACCGGCAGCGATCAGGGCATTGGCTTGCACGAGCAGGCCAATCCATTCCTCCGGTTCGCCAAAAATCAGAGGGGTGCGTTTGCCGGCAAAGACCTCCCGCCGCAACATTTCGCAGGCGATCACTGGCCGAAAGATTTGCGCCAAAAGCATGGTTTCGGCATTGAGACTCGCCACTACCTGCAATTGCGTAAGCGCCTTGTCCCAATGTCCGAGCACACAGTCCATCTGGAACAGAAACACGCGCAATCGGCCATCGGCTGGATTCTGCCGAATCTCCCCCTGCAGTGCGGTCAAGGCCTCATTAACCCGTCCCGCCCGAATCAATTCCGCTGCGGTCATAAAACACAAAGTGCCTGGCCGGCGACCGGCCAGGCACTACGCTGTAATCAGATCAGAAGGAACCTCATGCCTTAACCGCCCTTGTTCTGTTTCAGATCCCAATGCACCGGGACCTTGGCCCCGAGCGAGCCGTCTTCCTTCTGCGGGTAGTACTCGTATTCGATCTTGGCGAAATTCAAGCTGATCGAATCAACGGGCACTTCCGCTCCGGAACTGCCACCAGTCTGAAAGGAGGAAACCAACAAGTCCGTGAATTTGATCTTGAGGTACTCCTGCTGCTCCTTGCCCGCTTTGCGGCAGGTCAACAAGGCGTTCTTGATGTGCTGGCCGCTGGCGCAGGCCAGGACCAGTTTGGGGCTGGATTTGTTGACGGTCATGGTGAAGCTGAAATCCTGCATGCTCACCTTGCCCGCACCGCCACCGCCGCCGTAGGCATGGGAGCCTGAATTACTCTCGCCCCATGACCACGACATGATGTCAATTTCGTTCTTGTGCTTGGCATCGCCGCTCTCGCCTTCAATGCCATCTATTTTAAGGAAGTAGTCAACCGCCATAGGTTTATGTTGTCGCTTTTTTTGGCCGAAACTCTTGTGCCCGGGTTTCGACGTTATTGGTTCATCGCTTCAACCACCGAGCGGCACAGGCTCGGGGCGCTTCTGTTAAAACCCGGCTTAACCGCCACCCTTGGCCGACGGCAGCTTGGACACCAACCGCAACGACACCGTCAATCCCTCCAACTGATAATGCGGTCGGAGGAAAAACTTGGAGGTGTAATACCCCGGATTGCCCGCCACCTCTTTGACCTCCACTTTCGCCTCTGCCAGCGGATACCGCGCCTTCATCTCTTCGGAGGATTTGGAGTCGCAGCAATACTGGCTGATCCACTTGTTCAACCACATCTCCATGTCCTCGCGCTCCTTGAAGGAGCCGATCTTGTCACGCACCATGCACTTCAAGTAGTGGGCAAAGCGGCAGGTGGCAAACAGGTATGGCAGACGGGCGGCCAGATTTGCATTGGCGGTGGCATCCGGATCGTCATACACCGCCGGTTTTTGCAAGGATTGCGCCCCCATGAACACCGCATAGTCCGTGTTCTTGTAATGCGATAAAGGCATGAAACCATTCTTGGCCATCTCCGCCTCGCGCCGATCCGTGATGGCGATTTCCGTGGGGCACTTCATATCCACGCCGCCGTCGTCCGTCGGGAAGGTGTGAACCGGAAGACCTTCAACGGTGCCGCCGGATTCCGCCCCGCGAATACGGGCACACCAACCGTACAGCTTAAAGGAACGGGTGATGTTTACGCCCATAGCGTAAGCCGCATTGGACCATACGTATTTGTTGTGGTCCGCGCCTTCGGTGTCTTCCTCAAAGGCAAATTCTTCCACCGGCGAAGTCTTGGCACCATAAGGAAGCCGGGAAAGGAAGCGTGGCATGGCCAGACCGATATAACGTGAATCTTCAGATTCCCGCAAGGAACGCCAAGCCGCGTACTCGGCCGTTTGAAAAATCTTGGTCAGGTCGCGCGGATTGCTAAGTTCCTGCCACGAGTCCATCCCCAACACGCTCGGGGCGCTGGCGGCAATGAACGGAGCATGCATCGCCGACGCAATTTGCCCCATGTTGGCGAGCATCTTGACGTCTTCGGGTGAGTGATCAAACGCGTAATCTCCGATCAAGCAGCCGTAGGGCTGACCGCCGGGTGAGCCAAACTCCTCTTCGTAAAGCTTCTTGAACAAGGGACTTTGATCCCACGCATTGCCTTCAAATTTCTTAAGCGACTTCTTCAAGTCATTCTTGGAAACATTCAGCACGCGAATCTTCAACATCTCGTCCGTCTCCGTGTTGTTGACGAGATGATGCAAACCACGCCACGTGCCCTCCAACGCTTTGAAATCCTCGTGGTGCATTATGAGGTTGATCTGCTCGGACAGCTTCTTGTCTATCTCGGCAATCATGGCCGATATCGTCCTCGTCACGTCGGCGGAGATCAACTGAGTGGAGGAAAGCGCCTGTTGGGCGAGGGTACGCACCGCCGTCTGCACGGCGGTCTGTTTCTGCGGGTCGCGCGCCTTAAATTCCTTGTTCAGGAGCGCTTCGAATTCACCGACTTCTACGGGGGCGGCAGCGGCCCCGGCTTGCGCGGCAGTTTCTGGCGGCATCATAGGTTATTGGGCTTGAGATTAGAAATTACTTTGCTTCTTGGGCTTCAGGGTTGGGGGCCGCGGCGAGCGACTTCATCAAGTCCGCATCGTTCAGCAATCGAGACACCAACTCTTCGGCTTTGTCCTTGCCATCCATGTAAGTCATCAAGTTGGCCAGTTCCGTCCGGGTCTGAAGGAGTTTATTGAGCGCGTCCACCTTGCGGGCAACGGCTGCGGGAGAAAAGTCCTCCATGCTGTCAAATGACATTTCGATATTGAGGTTTCCCTCGCCAGTCAACGTGTTGGGCACTTGGAAAGCGACGCGCGGTTTACAGGCTTTGAGCCGTTCATCGAAATTATCCACGTCAATTTCGAGAAACTTGCGGTCTCCTATCGCCGGCAAAGCCTCGGCTGGTTTCCCGGACAGGTCGGCCATGACCCCCATGACAAAGGGCAATTCAACCTTCTTTTCGGCACCGTACAGCTCGACATCATATTCGATCTGAACGCGGGGAACCCGGTTGCGGGCAATGAATTTCTGACTGCTAGCTTTCGCCATAATGTTAATTCGGTTAACTTCCGGGATGTTGCTGTTCTGCGTGAGAGATTTAAGCAATAGTCCTTGCTTGTCAAGAGTTTTTAAGCTTTCTTCGACCCGCAGCCGTGATGCCAGAAAGTTTTGACTTTCGTCGCCCTTTGAGACAACCGACGTCGAATTCAATGGCCCTCAAGTGGACCCGTACAAGTCGGCCAATCGGAGACTTGTTCCTGTCGAGAGCAAGGCCATAGGCTTTACCCGATCCCGGCTGCCACGCTACCGGATGCAAGCCAAAGCAACACCATACGACGAAGTCCCGTATCCCAGCTACACCCATCCGCAGACTCACCCCGACCGGTTGGCGGTGCTTGGCCTTTTGTTCGGCCTCGAACCTGCGCGCGTGGACCGCTGCCGGGTGCTGGAGTTGGGCTGCGGCAATGGGAGCAACCTGGTACCGATGGCTTGGGAACTGCCGAACAGTGAGTTTGTTGGCATTGACCTGGCAGCGCGCCCCATTGCCGAAGGGCAACGAATGCTCAACGATCTCCGCCTGACCAACGTCAGCCTTCGTCATGGCGATATTTCGGAGATCAACAATACCTGGGGCAAGTTCGACTACATCATCGCGCACGGACTTTTTTCCTGGATTCCAGCGCAAGTTCGCGAGCGGTTGCTCGACATCTGTCACCAATGCCTGTCGCCCCAGGGCATCGCCTTCGTCAGCTACAATGCCATGCCCGGTTGCCATTTGCGGAATATGCTGCGGGAGATGCTGCGCTTTCATGTGCGCGATTTCCGTTCGCCCAAGGAACAAGTGGATCAAGCCATCGCCCTGACGAGATTTCTGACCGAAGCGCAGGACAGCCGCGACGAATATCGTCTGTGGATGAAAGCCGAGTTGGAACGTATACTCGAACACGACGAAGGACACTTGTTCCACGACGAACTCGCCGAATTGAACGAGCCGCTGTACTTCACGCAATTCATCGAGCAGGCGGGCCGGCATGAACTTCAGTACCTGGGCGAGGCTGATTTTTTCGAGATGTCCGATCACGTGTTCAAGGACACGGTGCGGCAGACTTTGAAGCAACTGGCGCGCAACCGCATCCTGCGGGAACAGTATCTGGATTTTCTGAAGTGCCGGCGGTTTCGTCAGACGTTACTGTGCCATCGAAACGCAGAATTGCAGACCGAGCCACAGGCAGAAAAAGTCTCAGGCTTCTTCATTTCATCCGCCGCCACCTGCATCAGCGGAATCCCAAATCTGCGGCCCGGGGTGCATTGCACTTTTGAAACACCGAAGGGCAGCAAGATTGAAACCGACTTCGCCCTGGGCAAATCAGCGCTGGTGCGCCTGGGCTCAATCTGGCCGCGTCCCCTGCCGTTTGACGAACTGCTCCAGAAGGCCTTGGCGGATTTGAAACAAGCCGGCGTCACGGACAACAGCGACGGGCAGCCACAGGAACGCTTGCGTGGTTTCCTGCTGCAACTCTATCACGGAGGAATGGTCGAGTTCCGCACCAGCCTGCCCCCCATCGTGCATACCGTCAGCGAACGGCCCATGGCGAGTCCGGTGGCCCGGTGGCAGGTGCAAAAGGGCCAGTTCGTCACGTCGTTGTTTCATATCGCGATAAAAGTGGAGGATGAAATCGGCCGGGGCTTGCTCTCGTGGTTGGATGGCAGTCTCGATCACAGCGCACTGCTCGAGAAGATTCAGAACTTGCTCGAATCCAAAAATGCGTTGCTGCCTTCGCCGGGGGATGCATCCGCAGTGCGCCGCAAACTTGAGCAGGAGCTGGCGCAGAACCTCGCGAAGCTGGCGCGGCTGGGATTGCTGGTGGGTTAACCTTTTTCGGTTGGCGCGCAGACGAAATCCACTTGGAGAAATCTGCGGTCAATCATCCCGCGCACCAGGCCCACGAAATCCTCCAACTTGAAACCTTCCGGCAGTTCGTCCGCCGCCCGTGCGGCTTCGAAAACCTGCGCCACCGATTTGTCACCCGTCAGGCGGGCCACCAGCGGCACAACCCACGCATCGGGACGCAGTGCCGCCCGGAAGCCTTCCTCAATCTCAAACACGAATTCAGCCGGCACCAGCGCGCCTTCGCGAACAACGTGACGCGCCGTTAACAGGAGTTGCGGCGCAAACCCGGGCCGCGACTCCGCCAGCCAATCCTCAATTCCCGGCCGGCGGCAATGACGTCTCCAGGCCAATAGTCTTTCAAAATCATGGGCGACTGCCGTGGGTGTCATCCAGATACGGAACGGTTCTTGAGCATTGGCTTCAGTCAGGCGCCGGATCACGGTCGCTCCATAAACGAATTGTCGCGTGCCCAACGCCCGCAGCCGCTCAAAAACCTGACGGGCCTCAGCGTCGCCGATATTCTGCCCGCGCTTGCGCATGGATTCGACGACTTCCGCCACGGTCAAAACTTTCTCCAAGCCGAAAATCACGTCGAACTCATCCGCGGCGGCGCCCAACCACTCGCGCACCCGACGTTCAAACGACGCGTCCTCCGTGTCGCGGGCCACACACAGGATGACGCACGTCCCGCCCGGACGCAGATGCGCGGGCAGCCCTTCAACAACACGGCGCGTCACTTCCTCGCCGGTGTCGCCTCCGTCGCGATAGACCATGTTCGGCCCCGTCGTGGGAACAAACGGCGGATGGGCGGAAATCAAATCGAATTGCCGTCCCTGCACCGGCGCGTAGAGATCGCCACACAAACATTCCGCCGGCACGTTGTTCAAACGCACATTGAACTCAGCGAAGATGGTTGAGCGCGCAGTCAGATCCGCGGTTGCCACCGCGCGGGCCGTTCGCGACAAGTGCAGCGCGCCAATGCCCGAACCACCGCAAAGGTCCAGCGCCTCGCCCCGTGGAGTAGTAGCGGTAGGCAACTGGTAGGTGGGATCGTGCGTTACTCCACGGGGCGAGCCTTCGCACACTTCCGGCAACAACTTCAGGAATCGCAAGGTTCCGGCGTAGATGGCCGGGAACACCACATCCTCGGGCGGCGTGTATGGTTCGCCATCAGGATCATCGCGGCGATCCGAAATCATTACCCATCCATCCGCCGGATAAACCCAGACCGGACACACCACCGTTGTGGAATCCTTTTTCGCTGCCCGCAACAGTCCAAGCGACTGGAATGATGCAAAAGTCTCCGCCCCGCAGATGGCACGCGACTCTGATTCTGCAGCGGGCAGTCCCCGGATGAATATCTGGATACACCAATGCAGCGGTGCGGCCATGCCGTCAGGCTTGAAATCCTCCCACCGCACGCGGCCCAAATCGCTCATGTCACCCATGCCCAAGACACGGCAAAGCGTCGCGTCATCGAAAGCGGCTCGATGAAAGAATTCCCGAACCCGGGCGAATTCGTCCGGCGGGCCAATACGCAGCGGGCAGTCCGCGGCAGCGGCAGAGTGAGCCATGGATTGCGTTATTCGGTTGGTGCTTCCGAAGATGCGGCGGCTTCGTCTATCGCCGTTCCCATGCTGGGACGCAGGGCATCCACATTGGCCAGGCTCAGTTCCTGCATTGCCTGAACGAAGTTCATCGTCGCAAGCTTCTGCGCGCGCCGGAGCAGATACGGCACCGGACTGGACGGTTCAACCTGCCGGTAGTAATCACAGATACTGTCAATCGCGCGCACCACATCCTCGCGCGAACGCACCGAACCGCTGATAAAGATGCCCGCGGAGGCTGCGCCGCCAGTCGCGCCCTCGACACTCTCGCCCCCAGCAATTGCCGGCCCGGACTCCGCGCCTGCACTGCCTGGCAAATAAGGGTTCAGCGCTGCGAGCAATTCCTTGAGCGTGCTTTGCAGAACCTCGAAACTGATGGTGTTGCCCGCTCCCAGCGTGGTGGTAAGCAACTCGTCAATCCCGCGCGCCGCTTCCAGCGCTTCTTCGACGGCTTGATGCGTCGCGACGATGCGGTCAGTCCCGGAATCGCGGATGGCTGCCGCCAGCTTCGCGGGGTCGGGCACATCTTTCGGGGCGCCTTCCACGCCGGCATCCCTCTGTTTCGCGGCCTGAAGTTGCTCCAACGTGATTGGTGGCGCTCCTTTAGGCTGGCAGATTGGCGCGGCATAAAGATAGTCCACAATCATCAGCCAGCCGCTGACCGATCCGCGCGCCGCCGTCAGCGCACCCAGGATGTTCAGCCGCTGGGTGGGATCGTTGTTGTCTTCCGGATCCAACAATGGATAGACATTCGGCCAATACTGCTCCAACAAACCTCGCACCAGTTGCAGCCCATCGCGGAAGCCCGCCAGGCCGCCGGTCTTGAGCCACGCGCAGCAGAGCATCAACGCCACGCGGAGGTTCTTGGAATGGCCGAGGAACGCCACGCTCTTGTCCTGAAGCATCCGCCACTCCGGCGGTTCGGCCGGCTTGACAATCGAACCCATCTCCACCTCGGGTTTGCCCTTGAGCAGGGTTTCCAATTCATCCAGGCGCGGGTCGTACGAAAGGTCGGCGCCACAGGGTTGATCCGCCGATACCGGTTGGAGCAGTTTTTCAACAAGTTCGTTCATGGTGATTTTTGTGTTGGACGGGCCGATTTCGGTTAAGTGCCCGGTTGTCCGTGTGCGCTGTGCGTGGCTGTCGCATGGCTCGGTCTAAGGCCAGTATCGGATGCCTTCCTTCAGTTTCTTGAGATTCTTGTCACGGTCCTCTGCCTCGAGCCAGCCACCCGCCCGCAACTGCTGCTCGAGGTTGTTCACCAATTGCAGGTACTCCTCACGCTGCGCGCTAATGGAACCAACAATCGGTGTGGCATCCCGGGCAGCTTGCGATTGAATTTTTGGATCGCGCGCTCGCAGGATGTTGAACCGCACCAATAATATCTCCAGTTGCGTATCGAGTTCCTCCAGCCGTTTTTTACCGGATTGATCGTCCTGCTGACTCTTGCGCTCTCGAATCTTGTCAGCCAATGAACTGAAGGCCTCGTTGCCAGGATGGGCGGCGGTCAAGGCAAGAGCCTTGTCCAGTTGTCCCTGCTCAAACGCCGCCTGTGCTTCCTCCAGATCCTTCGCCACGGTGGCTCGCGCTTTCAAATTCGTGGCGGTAGAATCACCAGCTTTGATTTCCAGCGCCGTGTTAGCCTGCGCGATTACGCTGGCGTATTCCTTCCGGTCGAACGCAGCTTGCGCTGTAGCAATCGCCTTTTGAAAGTTACTCTCCCGCTCCGCCTCGGCCGCGATCTCGCGCTGCCTGGCTTCGGTTTCCGTCTTCAGTTTCGCGGCGGCGGCATCGTCGGGTTTGATGCCGAGGGCCGCGTTGGCCTGCGCCAGGGCGACGGAAAAATTCTTCCCCGCGAAGGCCGCGGTTCCCTCCCGCATCGCGGTTTCGTACTTCTGCTCGTTTTGGGCAAACTCCGCCAGCGCCCGTTTCGCCTCGGCGATCAACTTCGTGGCTGCGCTGTCGTTGGGTTTTAGCTTCAGACCCGCCTCGGCCTTTGCCACGACTTCCGCGTATGCCTTCCGTTCGAGCGCAGCGTTGGCCCCTTTGATCAACGTTTCATATTCCTGCTCCAACGCCGCCACGGCCTCCATTTTCCCCTTCGCTTCGTTCTTAAGTTTCGTTGCCTCCGGGTCGTTGGCTTTGACGCCCAGCGCCAGGTCCGCCTGAGCCACGGCGTTGGCATAATCCTGGCGCTCAAACGCCGTCCGCCCTTCTCGCAACGCGGCCTCGTAGCGCTGCTCCTGCTGCTGCGCGGTGGCGGCGGCCATCTCGATTCGGTCGCGTGCTTCAGCCGCCAGTTCCTTCGCCGCTGCGTCGCCCGACTTGCTTTGCAGCGCGGCGTTTGCCTGATTCAGCGTCTCCGCAAAATCTTTTCGTTCAAACGCAGCCCTCGCCGCAGTCATTGCGGCGGTGTAGTCGGCCTCTGATTGTGCGGGATTGGCGGGCTGGGAGGACGCCGGCGTGGATTTTTTCTCGCTTGAATCCGGCTTGCTCCCTTGAGTTGTTGATCCGCTTCCACCGGCGAAGAACCACCAAGCGGCCCCGGCCGCCAGCAGAATCGCGCCAATGCCGAAGAATCTGGCCAGCAATCCCCCGCGCTTTGGCGCCGTAGATTTGGCCCCATCTGCGCGCTTCGGTGCCGCCGCCGGTGGCGGGGCAATGGTGGTCGGTTTTTCGCGGATTGCGGCGGGTCGTTCGGTCCCCAGAAACTTTGCCTCTCTCTCTTCCAACCGAAGCTTCAAGTCCGGCGCCGTCTCGTAAGGGATCTGCGTGGCCAGCGGCAGCGCCGCTGATGAGGCTTGCAGGCAGAAAAAATTGTCGCTCTCCGGTTCACCAATGATGGCGTCCAGCCAATCCACCGCCGGACGCGAGATCAACAAGACTGGCATCGCCGCCGGGAGCAAAGAATGAAGGAAGGCGGCCCACAGGACGAGCGCTTCACCGGGTGAATCGCTGGCCAGTGGCAGCCGGATATGACATGGCCGCAAATCGGCTTTGGCGGAGGAACTTGACGTGCCGCCACGCCCGGAATTGCCCAGCGCGTTGTCGAGTTCATGCATGATGCGCAGAAGGCCAACGCGGTCAGGTCCAAATTCGGGGCGTTCGAGAAATCGCCGGCGCATCTCAACGGAAAGGCTCAATGGCGACGGCGCCGCCGCCCGGCCCGCCAGCATCGCGCGAAGCCGCTCTTGAACGGTTCTACAATCGGCCGAGACGGTTTGCGCCTCCTGGGTGGACCGGCACGCCTCGCGCAATCGTTCCAATTCAGGCGGGATGCCCGCCAACATCTGGCCGGGCGCGACCCCTTCGCCGTCGGCGCAAATCACCATGGGGTACTTCGATCGCCCTTTGCGATCCACCGAGGACCAGAAGCGGCCCAGAACCAAGTGACCGGAGAGCAGCCACAGAAAGGCGTGATCAAATCCTTCGACGCGTTTCTCCGGCGGGAGTTTTTCCCACGCGCCGGTGTCAATCTGACGGCCAATGCCGTCCACGTAAAGCACCTGCTTGATGCGCGCCAGCACATCTGTCTCCAACCCGATGCCGGGGATGTGGTCGTCCCAGCCGGGATGTTTGCCGAAAGCGGCGACCGTGAGGCGCGGCTCAACTCCTTCCGTGCCTGTGCGCCCGCCCGGGCTTGCCAGTCGTTGGAAGAAATCTTTCATCGCACCGGCTTGAGGGTTTTCATGCTTACGGCTTGGGCCACTCTTCGACTTTAGGCAGCGGGCGCGCCAGGCGCACTTCGAAAACCGCATTGCCGCGCATGTTTTGTTGCGTCGCTTCGAGTGGAATGCTGATTCGCCAGTGGGCGCCGTTTTCCTGGCGCGAAGCCTTGCCGTCACGGATCATTTGCAGCAAACCCCAATCGGCTTGATCGAGCGCCTTGACCTCGGAAGCAGCGTCGCTTTCCAGCCGCCGGAAGGAAATCTTTAGCCCGCGATCCACCAAGCCTTTCCCCAACGGAAGCTCGCGTGGACGCGTGATATCCACCCACCCCGACTCCGTCCCCCCAATTGAAACTTGAACCATACGATACACATTGATGATGTTCCGGTCATGCTCCTGCGCCGGCGCCGGCGTCAGGAAGAAAACCTCCATCTCGGTCAACTTGTCGGTGCTGTCCACGAGGGCGTTCACGATGTTCTTGTATGGATTCCGGGCAAGCTGACGAATCGCCTGTTCGCCGGCGGGGAATGACTGCCAAACCGGATCGGTCAACTCCTGCTCCAGTGTGTTAAGGGTCTGTCTCAACTGCAACAAGCCAGCAGCATCAAGCGCCGCGCCGGGGCTCAGCACGACGGGAAATTTGAGTCTGGTTTGAATCTGGCTCGTATAAGCTTCGGTGTAGCGTTGGACGGCCTGCTTGCGGGCAGCCTCGAGCGAACTGCGCACCACGCCAAGCTTCCCGGCCTGGTCCGCCAGTTTCTCCGGACCTGCGGCCAGGTCGGCGGAAACTTTGCCGTACCAGAAATTTGCATTGGTCACGTCGCGAAGACTCCGGACGCCCGTCGCCAGCGTGAACAGTTTATTCGTGGCATACGCGACATAATTATCCACAAACCGCTCCCGGAGCTGGCGCTCTGACTGGCCGGCAATACGCTGGCAGGCATTCGAGGCCGAGTCGGCGTACGCTCCACTGTATTGGACCAGTCCTGCCCGGAACTGATCGGCGGTTTGTTTCAAGCGGGCAAACCGTTTCCATTCATCCCCGAGCATAAGATCGTCGGCGTCCACGTTCTCCGAAGCCAAATCGCAACCGCCGCGATACAACGTCCAACGCAACTCGTACGCTGACGGACCGCCGCCCGGCGAAGGCAACAAGTAATTGGTGTCGAGGTCGGTTAATCCGCTGCTGCGGGCCATGTAATTCGAGCGCACCACGCGCGCAGCTTCGGAAGCAAATTGCTTCACTTGCTGGCCGATATCCGCAAACAAACCGCTGGTCTTGGTCGTGTCGGGCAGCCTGCCGGCAATGTCCTGGAAGAACTGTTCCGAAGCGCTGCGGGCCGTTTTCTCCATGGACTGGTAAACGCCCGTCAGGTTGGTCACTGACCCGGCCACGTGATTGGTGGCCGCCAGCAACGCACGGGTCCGGTCCTCCACCGTTTTCTTGGCGGGCGCCAACTCCCGCGTCAATCGTCCGCAGGAATCATCCGGCTTGGCGAGCCACTGCAACTCAAGGCGCTGATAATTGGTGAGGGCCTCGGTCAGAGTGTTCGCCAACTCCAACTCCTCCAGGATGCGGTTCTCGTTGCTTTGATTGGCTTTCTTCAGGCTCTCCAGCCCTTTGCCAATGGCCGGGTTGTCGGCCAGCCGTTCTCCGCCAAGCAGGAACGGTGGCGGCCACTCGCCAGCCCCGCCGCCTTTGTCGGAATAAGTCTGCGAAAATACCCCCCCCAGATCGGTGCCCGCACGGCCAGGCTCGGCTTCCGTGAGATACGCAACGAAGGATTCGAGATACTTCGCGGCCGTATTGGTGTCGGCGATATTTCCGCGATCAGCAGCCACGCGATCCGCTTCCAGACGAATCAGGGAGAGCAGCGCTTCGCGATGCCGTTCCACCGCCTGGGGATTCGCCGCGTCCAGTTCCTTCCGCTGAATCTTGTTCCGGGTCTGTACGACGAGCGGCTTGAGCACGCCGTGTTCAAAAAGAATTCGCTGGGCCAGCGGTCGGTCTTTGGCCCCGCGCAGTCCGGCCCAATAGACCGGCTTGAAAATCAGCCCCACCGTGAGCGGCTGCCCGGCGAGTTCACTGAGCCGCCGATGGTATTCCACCAGGGTCAAATCACCGCCGGTCACCTCAACCAAATTGGTGCCGGTGTAGGAAAACTTGAAAACGTCATCTGTCCCGGCACGAACGATCGCGGGCGACCAGATGCCCTGTTCCCAGCCTTTGGCGCCCGCCTGCCAGTACGAAGACTCAGCCAGCACGCTGCGTTTCAAACTACGATACGAGAAACCCGAAAATACCAATAGGAGCAACAAAGCCACGCCTGCGGTACCAAAAATGGCAATCTGCCGCTTGCGCAGCATTTGCAGCGTGTTCGTGGCCCGCGTGACCAGACCGCTCTCGCGGAAGACTTTCTCGGTGAACAAGTCGCGCAGGAAGAACGAACGGTTCTTCTCCCAACTGCGGTCCTCCGGCAGTTGATCCACCGACAAACCGGTGGCCAGTGCGATGGCTTCGTCCAGCGCCTTGCCCTCGCGCATGGAGGATGTGAAATAAATGCCGCGCAGGAACACGGGCTTGGCCGACCACTCGCCAGCCACGAAAACGGTTTCGAGATAACGCCGGAGGCGCGGCACCAGGCGCATCACACTTTCCGGCAAAGCGAACAGCGCGTCCACCTCGTCCAGTCGGCGGGTGATGCCCGCACCCTGGCCAAGCGGCTGAGGGTTCTTGAAGAATTGGACGGTATCGCCACCGAGGCGGCCCGTGCCCGTAGTCTCGCGCAGGAGAGCCATGCGGCGGCGACGCAGGCGGTCAGCCACACTCTTGAGATGCTGCTCCACCATGTCCGGGCGGAAGTGCGAATCCAGCGGCTCGGGATTGGACCAACCGAACATCTGATGCTGCAACAGCGGGTCCTCGATGTTGTCAAAGAACTCGCGGAAACCCGTGAGCAAATCGGCTTTCGTCACGAGCAAATACACCGGGAAGCGAACATCCAACGTGCGCTGAATGAGGTCCAGTTGCTGGGCCAGGCGGCTGGCTTTCTCCGAAATTTTGTCCGCCGAATCCTTGATGAGGCTCTCGATGGACAGCACCAGAAACAGACCGTTGATGGGACACTGCGGACGGGCGCGTTTGAGCAGCCGCAAAAACTCACGCCACTCCGGCGCCTCCGCCGCCTGCGCTTCGTTGAAGATCATTGAGCCGGCGGTGTCGAGAATGATGCCACGGTTGGTGAACCACCAATCCATGTTTACCGTGCCGCCGGACCCCTGCAACTCATCCTGGAGTCCCGGCGGGAACTCCACGCCGGAATGGCGGATGGCTTCGGACTTTCCGGAGCCGGGTTCGCCGATGATCACATACCAAGGCAGTTTGTAGATGTCCTTGCCCCGGCTCTTGAACTCCTGCAAGCCCGTTTGAAATTTCTGCCGCAGTTTGTCCAGCGCCGCGCGCTTGTTCGGATCGCTGATGGACTTGGGAGCCGCGGCGGTCTGGGCTTCGATGGCGGAGGAGAATTTCTCCCGCTGACGTTTTGCGCGAACGCGCCGCCACAAATAGTAGCCGCCAAAAAACAGAACGAACAGGACGACGATCGCAACCCCGACCCAGATACCGAAGGGCCGGGGCAGCATCACGACCGCCGCCACACCGCCCAAACCGACGGCGGCCAGCGAGCCTTTCACCAATGCGCCAATTCGTGATTCGTAATCCATAATGATTCCATCCAACTTCCGGCCGTGGCCGGGCCAACGCTGCACGCGTTAACGGTCGCCGGTTTCACCTTTCTTGCCTTCTTCCATGATCCTGTCCACCGACACGGTGAGTTCCGACACGGCCCGGGCATAAAGGGCGTAATAGACCACCAGCACGCTCAGGCTCAGGAACAGGAAGACAATCGCCACGAGAATGATCTTGTTGCTGGGCGGTTCAGTCAGGACGCGGGAGTCAGTGTGCTGATAGGCCTCTTCGCTGATCTTGGTGCGCGGGTCGCTGTCAATCCACTGCCGGATGCGCGGAAAGATCTGTTCCATGTAGCGGCGGATTTGTTCGGGCTGGGATACGTACATGCCGGTGAAGCCCAGGCCCAGGCAGGTGTAATAAACGGCGAGACGCTCCACGGCTTCTTCGCTGGTGTCGGTGATGTCCTGCTCCAGAAAATCGAAGAACCGTTCGTCGCCGGCCAGTTCGTTGCGCTCCTTGGCCAGACGGTTCTCGGCCCACTGCGCAGCAAATTTGAGGCGGCTGGTGCAGATCACATTGTCCACAAAGAAGATCATGGGCAATTCCAGCCGCTGCACCTGATTGAGCAGGCGCACGTCCGAGGCGGCCCCGCGGCCGGCTTCATCCAGCAGTTGTTTCAACTCCGCGCGCACCCGCGCATACTCCGGTTGCACCTGGGTCCTGGCCACGCGGTTCAAACGGGAAACGTATTGAAACAGGTTTTCGTAAAGTTCGAGCAGTTTCATGCGCCAGCGCCTGAGGGTAATGTCATGAACAGTGTAAAGGTCGCGTCCGAAAGGTCAAATTCGACGTTGTTCCAGACCAGTGAAATGCCCTTGTCCTGCTTGATCTGGTCCCATCGGCGCTGGTTGGAAGCAGGTTGCAGGCGGAAGTAATGCAAATCACTCTGGCCGGGAAGCTCCAGGGGGGGATAATTCTCCTCCTTGATTTCGACGCCGAAAATGGCGACCTGCTCCATGCTGCGGGGCATCAATTTGAACTTGTTCGCATCGCTCAAATACAGCGCCAGCTTGGTGCGCTCCACGCGCGTCTTGATGCCCAGATAATAGCCGGTGGGCTTCTCGAAATGCTCCGGCTCCAGCGTCGCCCGCAACAGACCCGGCGCACCCTCAAATGCCACGCGCAACGGCTCGGTCGCCCGGGACACACGAATTTCCGCGCGGATTTTCTGGTCCAGCTCCTTGAAAGAGCGCAAGGGATCCAGATGATTGTAAGGCTCGCAATCGAACAACCGTTCCACCGGATGCAACGCGAGCAGCTCGCCGAGCAACTCCCGCAACTGAAGATAGAACTCAAAAGGAGTGATCGTCCCCTCCTCCACCACGGACGGCAGACGGCTGCAAAAGCGGTTCAGCGCGGTCAAGCGCATCGCCAGTTCCCACTTCACCTCCAGCCCCATCCCGCCGGTGGAGACTTTGACGCGAAGCTGTTCCCGGCTCGCGTTCAACTGCGCCGTCAGCTCGCGCATCAAATCATGCAGCACAGGGGAGGACTTGAGGAGCAGCGATGGCGGTACGAAATCCGGATCCTGCCGGGGCTTGCCCAAGTCCTCGCCCGAGGCCCGGATCACCCGCAACAACGGAATAAACTCCATGTCGGAGAGGTCTTCGCCTTTGAGCACCACCCGCGCATTCACCTTCCGGAAGTGAACGGCCTGTGGATTCTCCCCGGTGTTCTCGTCTGCCAAATCCCGCTCTTCCGCAGGGATGTAAAGCAGCTTGATGCGCGGGTCGGCCTGTTCGCCCTGACGAAAGGAGTTGGCGCGGTTCTTGGTCCACAACGGCAGCGCCAGGAGCACTTCCATCGGCCCGGACTGCCTCACCAAGTCAGCCTTGATATCAAGTGCCGGCAGGCTGGCGGCCTCCGGGAACATCACCTCCTGCCCGCTCGGCATAATGACGCGCAACCGTTCGAACCGGATGCGGCCATCCGCCAGGTCATCCTGGGAAAGCCGGCTCTCCACCACGCCAAAGCAATAGGGCGTCAGCAGCGCCCGGGCGGCGCGAATATCCACCTGCAACCTCCGCTGCATGATCTGCAGATGGTGCGGCTGCAAAAACAAGCCTTCGTGCCAGTGAATATGCATAGGGCGTTACGATCCCGAGAGTCCGGATTTCTCGAATGTGCGCTGGACCACGGCCGCGAAACAATCCTTGATGCGCCGATCCACGAGGTCCGACGTGGCGTAATCCCTCGCGAGGTCGCTGTACTTGTCCCAGCAACGTTCCTTCTTGCTGCGACCAAAAATCCCGCTGCTGCCCTCGCCCGTAACCACGTCTTCAATGGCGGATGGCGAAAACCGCTCCACGTGCTGACGACCAAAATCCCTGCCGCCGGAGAGCATTGCTGTCAGCAACGCCCCCAGCAAACCGGACATCACCCGCAATTGTGGTTCGAGCGATTCGGTTTCGCCCGTCAGGAAACGGGCGGTGGCCTCGCGGAAACTTTCCGAACGCTTCAGGAGCGAACTGCGGGGAGCCATCACCTCCACGGTCTTGAGGGCGGTCTTGTCCAAACGGTATAGAACTTCCAACAGCAGCGCGGCAAATTGCGCCAACCGATCCAGGCGCGGCGGCTGCCCGGGGGGCAACCCCAGCACGCGCTGCATTTCCTCGGAGATCTCCACCACCGGAGCGCTCTGCGGCTGAGGAACCAATTGCGCTTCCACCAACCGGCGGATCGCCGCGGCGCGTTGCGGTTCAGACAACTCCGCGACTGACTTGAGAAAACGCTCCAAAGTTTCCTCCGGCGATTCAGCGATGCGCACCGGTACCGTCGCCGTTGGCGCGGCGCTAACGGATCGCACCACCATGCCGGCCACTGGAAAACGCGCCAGCAAGGCTTCCAAGTAAGGTTTGCGGTTCGCCGACGGCACACTCTTCAGGCTGCGTTCGATTTCCTCCTGCAGGAATTCCCCGCGCTCACCGGCCCCGACTTGCGAGGTGTCCGCCTGGATCAGCCGCAAACGGCCGGCCACTTCGTTCAGCCACCGATGATCCTGGTCGGTCAAAGTTGTGTTCGAATGATTCATCAATAATTCGGCTCCGGTCCCAGTCTCCTCGTCAGGTTCCGCTGGCAATTCGATCAGGAGATCGGAACAAGCGGCTGCCGCCAGATTCTGGATTTATGTGAATAAGCTGCCGGCAGGCTGGCAAACAATAAAGACTTGAACAAGCAGGATTTGCGGCGCCGGGCTGAACCCACGCGATCAACAGTGATTCGCCTTTGCCACCGAAGGCTTGAAAGTCACACATCCATTCAGCCATCAAGAGTCCTCGACCGCCGCAATGGCTCACGGTGAATTTGTGGGCGCATACAGCCGGAAGAAATGGTTCACGGGTGGCGGAGCAACGGAATTGGTCCAGCGATTCGTAACGCCGGCGGCACCGTCGGTGACGTGCGTCCAGACAATCGGTAATTCCAGGGCGGGCGTGGATTGCAACCCAAGATTGCCGAACCATTCCAGCACAACGTTGTTCGTGTCCAACCGGGACACAGTAAGCGCGCCCGTGCAAGATTCCAGGGTCAGCGTCACGGCGGTTCGGTTGGTACTGATACATCCACTCGCCGTATCCCGGGCTTCCGCATAATAGATATGATCACCCGCCGCACTGTTGGTCGGCGTGAAACTGGTCACGCCCATCGCCAGCGCGCTGCCCCCACTGGCGGCAGCATACCAGTCGGCCGTCACCCCGGCCGAGACAGTCACCGACAACGGTGGATTGGTCACACCCGCACAACCGATCTGGTCGCCCAGCGACACGGGCGCCGCCGGCGTCGGGTTCAATGTCACGGTGGCACTGCCGGTCAAACCGCCGGCCTCGTTCGTGCAACCCGTGTTCGCATCGGACAATGCCGTTACGGTGTAAACCGTGGTCACCGCAGGACCCACAAGCCGCGTGGCTGGACTGGTCACGCCGTTTTGAATCACGCCGTCAGACCACGTCACGTTCCAAGGTCCTGCACTGCCACCCAAGGTCGCGGTGATCTGATTCGATGAACCACTACAAATCGTACCATCGCCACTCACCACCGCCGTTGGGCGTGGATTCACCGTCACCGTCGCGCTGCCGGTCAGGCCGCCCACCTCGTTGGTACAACCCGTCACCGCATCATTCAGCGCCACCACCGTGTAAGCCGTGGTCGTGTTCGGATTCACAAAACGCGTCGCCGGACTCGTCGCGCCGTTTTGAATCACGCCATCGGACCACGTCACGTTCCAGGGGCCCGCACTGCCACCCAAGGTCGCGGTGATCTGATTCGAGGAGCCACTACAAATCGTACCATCGCCACTCACCACCGCCGTTGGGCGTGGATTCACCGTCACCGTGGCACTGCCAGTCAACCCGCCCACCTCGTTGGTGCAGCCCGTCACTGCATCATTCAGCGCCACCACCGTGAAAACCGTGGTTGTGTTCGGGTTCACGAAACGCGTCGCCGGACTCGTCGCGCCGTTTTGAATCACGCCGTCTGACCACGTCACGTTCCAAGGCCCGACACTGCCGCCCAGAGTCGCCGTGATCTGATTTGAGAAGCCATTACAGATAACGCCGTCACCACTCACCACCGCCGTCGGGCGCGGATTCACCGCCACCGTTGCGCTGCCGGTCAGACCGTCCACCTCGTTGGTGCAACCCGTCACCGCATCGTTCAGCGCCACCACCGTGTAAACCGTCGTCGTGTTCGGGTTCACAAAACGCGTCGCCGGACTGGTCACATTGTTCTGCACGATACCGTCGGACCACGTCACGTTCCACGGTCCCACACTACCGCCCAGAGTCGCCGTGATCTGATTCGAGAAACCATTACAGATAACGCCATTGCCGCTTACGACGGCGGTCGGACGCGGATTCACCGTCACTGTGGCGCTACCGGTCAGGCCGCCCACTTCGTTGGTGCAACCCGTCACCGCATCGTTCAGCCCCACCACCGTGTAAACCGTAGTTGTGTTCGGATTTACGAAACGCATCGCCGGACTGGTCGCGCCGTTTTGAATCACGCCATCAGACCATGTCACGTTCCAAGGCCCGACACTGCCGCCCAGAGTCGCCGTGATCTGATTTGAGAAGCCATTACAGATAACGCCGTCACCACTAACCACCGCTGTCGGACGCGGATTCACCGTCACGGTGGCACTGCCAGTCAGGCCACCCACCTCGTTGGTGCAGCCCGTCACCGTGTCGTTCAACGCTACCACCGTGTAAATCGTCGTCGTGTTCGGGTTCACAAAACGCGTCGCCGGACTCGTCACGTTGTTCTGCACGATACCGTCGGACCACGTCACGTTCCACGGTCCCACACTACCCCCCAAAGTCGCCGTGATCTGATTCGAGAAGCCGTTGCAGATAACACCATCGCCGCTTACGACGGCGGTCGGGCGTGGATTCAAAGTCAATGAAACCGGAGTGCGGTTGGTGCTGGTAAATCCTGTGCGTAAGTCTCGCGTCTCCGCGTAGAAAGTGTGTGTTCCGGGCGCGGTGTTTGCCGGCGTGAAGTTGAGCGTACCCACCGCCACCGGACTTCCGCCCGCGGTGCTGCCATACCAGTCCACCGTGAGGATGGCAGGGTCCGTGACACTGACCATCAAGGTCGGATTGGGGTAGGCGGCGCAATTGGTCTGATCGCCCAGACTCGTCGGCGCGACCGGTTCGGTGCCACCAATCACAATCGCTCCTCCTTCTCCGACCAGCACCGTAATCCCCTGAAGCTGCCCGCTGGTGGCAACCGCCAACCCGAGCAGATTCGTGCTAAAGCCGGCAGGAAGGCCATTGCTTTGAGGACTCCAACTCACTCCGTCCGTGCTCGCAAAAATCTGCCCACCATCACCGACCATAATGAAGTCGCTACCAGAATAGGCCACCGCGCGGTTGGTAATTCCAACCGAATTGATCGTCCAGTTTGTCCCGCCGTCAGTGGAAACCATGGTCCTCCCGCCTGCGCCGACGGCCACCAACCTTTGGCCACCATCGGAAGCGATCCCCAACAAGTCCGGTTCGTTCAGGTTGAATGGGCGGACCACACTCCAGTTTTCCCCCGCGTCCCGGGAGATGCGGATCACACCGCGGATGCCGCACACTGCGAACCCATTCGTGCCAAACGCAGTGACACCGCGGTAAGACTCCAGGAAGGAAGCATTGGCGATGGCTGCATCCTGCCAGGAAGCCAGGGCGTTGCTGGACCAACTGATGTTCACCACCGAGGCGACCGCGGCGAACCTGTCGGCGTTATACGCGAGGCCTTGAACCGAAGCCGGATTTTGAAACGCGCTGTTCGTGGGTCCCCAACTACTCCCGTCCGTGGAGCGAAAGATGGCCGAGTTCGTTCCGCCGGCCATAAACATGCCGGCGCCGTAGGTCAATGATTTCAACAATGCCGCAGTCGGGACATTGGTGACACCCCAGGTGGAACCGAGTTGCAGTCCACTGGTGACAAACTTAGCCGTCGTTACGGTGGAATTGTCGCCCACGGCCACCATCGTGTTGAAGCCGTCATACGCGACTCCGTTCAGAGGTACGGTGACGATCGGAGTGACGTTCGTGAACCGAAGAGCCGCCTGCGACGAAAGCGCAAGCCCGAAGATCAAAGAGATGTAAGCCAGCCATTTTCCATTCATAACCAATCTCCAGTAAAATGCCTAAAAGGCGTAGCGAATACCGAGCTTCACGTAGGGTCCCCAAAGCAATTCGTCATAAGATCCCAAGCCCGAATAATCAATCTCGGTGTATTTGGCCTGAACCCCGCCATCCGCAAAGATCTTGAACAATCCGCTCTGGCCCAGACGATACTCAAAGCGCAGGGTCGCGCGGCCAGTGCCGCCGTAAAGATCATTGTCAATCTTGGCGGTCTGGAAAGGAAAGCCCGGCCCGGCCTGGGGCAGAACCTCCAAACTATCCTGGGATCGCTGGCCATAAAATCCTTCCCCTTCCACCTGCAACCCGAATCTAACCCGCCGGCTGGTGTAGAGCGAGTAGCCCACCCCAAAACCCAAGTTGCCCAGGATGTCGGTGGTGTCATCGGTCTGCTTATACAAGCCCAAAGCGGGAATGGTAGTGGTATCAGTCAGTTCAGCCTCGACGAAACTGACCCCCGCGCGCAGATAGACGGACAACCGCTTCCCGCGCAATCGGGGAAACGTGTATCGCACGTAAGCCTGATACCAAGTGTCGTCAATCTCGAATTTAGAGGCCAAAGCCGGCGGCGGTCCCAATAAGACATCCACATCCCCGCTTGAGTTGCCACGCGCGTACCCCAAGTCAAGGTACCAAGCCTGACCGAAGGAATACGAAATCGTCGCACCATAATAATCCGAATCCCGATCAGGCTTGGCCACGTTCGGAACAATGTTGCCTCCCAAGCCCGGCACTTTGGCCAGCGAGAACCCCAACGGGAGCGTGACGTCTCCCTTACCAAGTAGATAATCGGCCGAGACTGAAATCTCATGCTTCGTCGCCTTGGGTGCCTGGAGCACCGGCGCCGTGGACCCGAAAAGGTCGGACATCGGTTGCGCCGATGGACTCTGAGGCGTGGCCGGCGTGGCCGCAGGTGGCGCGACAGTGGTCGCTGGGGGCGGTTGAGACTGAGATGGCCTTGACCACAGACCCTTGCGTTCAGCTTCAGGCCACGGCGCGTTGTAATCCAAATCCTCCGACGCCGCAGGTTGACCGTGAACGGCAAAGAGAGCGCCGCTCAACAGTCCGCAAAGGCACAGCATTCGCGCGCATACTCTTACCCCCACTCCGCGCCCACCGGCCGGAGCCGTCCAGGAGTTGGCCGAGTTGAAAGCCGCCCGCAGACCAGAAGTTGGTGGTCGCGGCTTGAGGAACAAGCGGAACGAGTTCGCTGTGGAATGAGAAAATGTCAACGCCCCAAATTGAGTTTTGCTTTTCATTGTACGTTGGCCCTTTTTTGGCAATGCACTGAGTCCATGGATTCCAACACTGATTTCATGTCAAAGGCCCGCATGCACATTTGTGACACAATGGGTCACCCACCCTCGAAGGTGGGGACTGGCTGTAACGGATGTCGGCATTTATGCTTGGGCGCGAACAGTTTGTCAAACTGTTTCCTCAGAACATCCTCGAAGCCTACGTTCGATGTTTACCAGAGGAACTTCATGTTGGTTCAGGTTCAGGAAAATCACTTCTTCGCGCGCGAGACACGTGTAGGGGCAGAATTACACGGTCGGTTTCAATGCGGCGGCCTGCACACTCCCGCCACCAGAGTCTGAACTGATGAGTCGCCCACGCGCCGTTGCCTGGCTCATGGACTCTCCGGTTCACCAGTCAATACTTCGGAATTCTCTCTTTCAGAATGTTGAGTTGTCGCTGGCGGTCAGCCTCGTTAAGCCAGCCACCCCGCTGGTACTCCTGTTCCAATGCGGCGACTCGCTTTTGGTCGTAATCTTTCTGCTGAAAACCAACTTCTCCGAGTCGTCTTGCACTACGGCCCTCGGAGGTCTTGGCATCGCGTGCATTTAGAATGTTATACTGCACCAACAAGACTTCAAACACCGCGTCGAGCTTGGCAACCATTGCGCTTCGTTGCTGGTTTTCCTCGGCAGCCTGACTCTCCGCCCACTGGCGAACGGCGGCAAATGGCTCCTTTTGCAGCACCCCTGCTGAGGCTAGCGCGGTCAGTCGCTGCTGGACGGCCTGCCAATCCCCTCCGTTTGTCAGTCCCCGCAGTTCGGTCAATGTTTTCTGTTCGCTTTCGGACTTGGTGACCAGCTCCTTCACAGCATCTTTTCCGGCGAACGTTTGGCGCTTCAAATCCTCAAGGAAGGAATAGTCACCAGCGGAGAATTTTTGTCCTGCGGCGACGAACATTGACCGCTCGGAATTGATGCTCGTGGCCAAGGCATCAAAAACCGGAACTCCTCTGTGAGCTTCGCACACACCCAATGCGTTATCGTAATCCCCACGGGTGAAAGCCGTCTGGGCAGTCTGGATGTCGTCCGCGCGTTTCTTCAAAGCTGCGGCCCCCGCATCGCCACTCCTTCGCGCCATCGCTTCCGTCGCCCGCCTGGCAGCCGTTGCGTATTCACCACTGTTGAACGCCGCCAGCCCTGCCTGCATGGCCGCGTCGTATTGTTCCTGCTGCCGCTTCGCAAGCTCGATCGCCGCCTCGTGCCGCTTTCTGGCATCCGCTTTCAAAGCTTCGGCGGCTGGATCTCCTTGACGGACCGTCAGGGCAGAATCCGCCTTCGCGATTGCATCCTCAAAATTTCCCTGCTGCAGGGCCGCCCGTCCTTCCTTCATGGCAGTTGCGTATTGCTGTTGCCGCTGCTGTTCCGCCGCCTGCGCGTCGTCGTTTCGCTTCTGGGCATCGGCTCTCAAAGCCAGGGCGTCTGCGTCGCCAGGTTTGTTGACCAATGCCACGTCCGCTTTGCTGATGGCTACGGCGTAATCCTGTTGACGAAGCGCCGTCCGGGCTTCGGTCATTGCGGCATCGTATCGCTGCTCACGCTGCTGCGCGGCGACCAACTCGTCCTCCAGCAGTGCCTTGGCATCAGCCTTAAGCTTCGTTGCGGCGGCATCATCGGCTTTTGCGCTTAACGCCGCATCGGCTTTCGTCATGGCCTCTCTGAAATTCTTCTTATCCAGAGCCGCGCGTCCCTCTCGCATCGCCGTCTCGTATCGCTGCTGCTGCTCGCGCGCCAACTTTTCCCCGGCGTCGTACTGCGCCTTGGCACTGGTTCTCAAGCTTGTCGCCGCCGTATCGTTCGGTTTGATGGCCAGCGCCTCATCGGCCTTCTGCATCGCCTCGTTATACGCTTTTCGTTCAAAGGCCAACCGGCCATCGCTCATCGCAGCATCATACCTCTGCTGCCTTTGCTGCTCCGCGGTCATGGCAGCTTGAATTTGGTTCCGGGCTGCTGCTTTCAGATTCGTCGCGTCGGCGTCACCCGGCTTGAATCCCAGAGCGATGTCCGCGCTCGCCACCGCATTCGTGTATTCCTTGCGGTCAAAGGCGGCTCGCGCCTGTTTCATCGCCGAGGCGTATTGTCGCTGTCGCTCTTGCTCCGCCGCCTCGGCCCCCGCCTGCTGATTCTGGGCATCCGACTTGAGTTTGGTGGCCGCGGCGTCATTGGGCATCAAAGTCAATGCTGCCTCCGCCTTCGTGATGGCCTCGGCGAATTGCTGGCGATTCAGCGCCGCACGCCCCTCGCTCATCGCTGTTTCGTATTGACGTTGTCGCTGCTGGGCGAGGGTTGCAGCAGCGGATCGGGCCTGTGCGTCAGCTCGCAGTGTCGTGGCTGCCGGATCATTCGGCTTGAGCTTCAAGGCCGTGTCCGCTTTGTTCATCGCATCGGTGTAATCCTGCCGGTCAAATGCCACTTGTCCCGCATTCATCGCCTCCTGGTAGCGGCGTTCACGATCCTCCTGCGTCAAAACCTCGTCGCGCCGCGCCAGGGTTTGCGCCTCGAGACTCTTGGCCGTTTGATCCCCGGGTTTCAAAACCAGGGCGCGCTTTAATGAGTCCAGCGCCGCGTCCCAATTGGCCGAGTCCGCTTCCAGCCGGGCCAACGCGAGTGCGGAACTGAATTCCGATTCCAGTCGCGTTTCGATTTCCTGCCGCAACTCCATCGCCGCCGTGTCTTCCCGCCGAAGCTTCAACGCCTGCTCCACCTGCTGGCGGGCGGCAACCAGGTTGGTAACGCTCAAGGCCTCCCGGGCGCCGGCCAGGGCTGCTTCGTATTTCTTCTCCTTGGCTCCGCTGCGCCATTGCACGATGCCGAACACTCCGAGCCCCAGCACCAGCACCACTCCCGCCGCGCCAATCACGAGCGGGAGATTTGCCGCAAGCGGGCTGGGGCGGAATTCCCTGGCCAGCGATTCCAGGTTGACCTTGTCCAGCGACAACTGGGGGTCAAGTAATTGATTGCAGATCTGCCGCCAGCGTTCGCCCTCTTTACCCAATGTTTCCCAGCTCGGCGAGTGAACAATCGGATAATTGTAGTCGTAACCACTCTCGATGAGCCGGCCTTCCACCAACTGCAGGATCAATTCGCCGATGGCCCGTAAGTCGTGGGTCTCCATCACTTCATAAATCAAACCGCCCACCGTGCGCCGAATGCCCGCATCCGGTTCCGTCGCCTGCGCGAGGGACGGCGGCAGAATGTCCGTGAGCACCAGCGGCGTGCTGCGTAGGGCGCGCGGCTTGCCCATCAGGAAGACGTTGCTGGCTTTGAGATTTCCGTGCGAACGACCGCAGGAGCGCTTGAGGGTCAGGCAGCCGGCAACGACGCTGTAAACAACGTGACGCAGCGCCGCGTGATCCACGCCGCCGCGGCGGGAAATCCAGGCTTTGAGCGCGTTGCGCGGGTAAAAATCGGTGACGTACCACGCGCCTTCCTCCGACAATCCAAAGTCGTAAACATCCGTCAGTGCCCGGCCACCTTCGCTGTGGGCTTTTTTGAGCTGCTTGATGCCTTCGAGGAACTCCAGCTTGCGATCTCTTTCCAGCGCCTCGTCAGGCTGCTCCTGCTCGGTCTGACGACGACGCGGCACGAAGCACTTGACCGCATAAAGCCGTGAATCAGCGCCGCCAATCTTGCGGGCCTGCCAGATTGTAGAAGTGTGGTTTCGCTTGTCCGTGACCGCGTAAGACTCTCCAACTGTTTCGAACTCACCAAAGATTGGCATGGCGGACAATGGAGCTTAACTCGGGCCGGCAAATGCCTGTTCAGGCAATTGCCGCCACCCGAAATGTAAGTACGCCAGCACAGTCCGCACGCATAAAGCCGGTTTTAATTCCGCACCTTGGGCGGCGTCATCACATTGATGAGGGTGTCCTGGATCTGGATTTCCAAGGTCTGGCCTTTGGCGTCCCACGCCTTCTTGTCCAAGGGCAGGAAGATTCGCCGGGGGTCCGCCGGGCCGGATGGGAACGATCCCGGCAAGTTCGCGATGATGAGCAACTCACTCGCCCCGCGGCCCAGCCAGCCTTTCCATTTCGGGTCCGTCTGCGGTACGCTCCAGGTATTACCCGACTGAAAATTCGAGGTGAGCTTGTCCGCGTTCCGGCGGCGCAGGTCCCCCGGCGCCCAGTAATTGTCCAGCGGATAACCCTCCCAGGCGGCCTTTTCGAGTAGAGACACCCCGATCAGATCCACCTCGATGGAGGCAGGTGTAACTTTGGTGATGTTGAGACTCCACGGTTGGTTCTTTGGCTTGGGCGTGCCGCAGCCGACACACACCAGCACCGCTGCGACCAGCAAAACCGACAGCCGATTGATCTTACAGAATGTTTGCATCATAAGGTTTCCAATTGGTTGATTCCACGGTGATTGATTCTTAGCGCGGGAAAATTTCGGGTCAAGTGCCAAAGCAAGTCCGCCGCAGGCGTCTTGCGGGCGGATTCACCCTCGCCACTTCACGTCGCTAAATTTCTAATCCCGGGCGGGCGGCTGAGATTTTGTCTGGCAACTCCGGCAGGTTGTGGGCTATACGATGCGCATGGACATCCAAGAGCAATCCCGGCAACTGCCTGCTTCCGCCAAATCTGTACTGGCCCCCCTCCATGCCGCCAACGACGGAATTCCGCTTCGCCTCTGTGTGGTGGTGCGCGCCGAATCCGAACCGGGCGCCAGCCCGTTCGTCCTGCTGCGGGAACTGCCCGGCTCGCGTGTTTATCTCGGGGCCGTCTGCGACGCGGAAGCGCGCATTCAGGAGTGGGTCGAAGTCTGGGTGCAATCGCTCGATTTGCGTGACCTGACCTTTTCCAATTATCAGGAGCAACTGGCCAACGATACCTTCGATCAACGCTGGCTCGCGGAATACCAAATGTACAAGGAAGCCCTGCCCGGGGCTGTTCTGGTCACGGGCATGGAGGTGAAACATCCCAGCCCCGTGCTCATCAAAAAGACGCCCGCCAAAGGCGGCGTCGCGCTGGCGCCCGTGGAAATTACCGCCTGGCAGATTTGCCGGGATGACGCCTTGCTGGAGTCTGTCGGCCTGCCTCCGTACTCGAGTTCACCCTACCGCTACCTGCATGATCCCGCCGCCAAAAATTCAAAAACCTTTTTCAGCACGGCGGACGACGCCCCCGCCAATGAGCACGTGCAAAGTATCAAGCAATTGACCTCTGCTCCGGACGTGCGCGCCGTTTTCAATCCGCACGCGGGGCTGGTGCGCGTCAATCGGTTTCATCCGTTGCCACTGGAGCATTACCTCCAGATTCTGGAGGGCCGCGCGTGGGAAGGCATTGGCCCGGAAGGCACCCGTTTTCTGCCCGGGAGTATTTACGCCGAGTTGCAGGCGTGGTCCACGAATCCCAAGGGGATTCCCTTTCTGCTGCACGGTGCGATGAATCCCGCGGAGAAGCTCAACGAGATTTTCTTCCTCAAACTCGCCCTGTTCCGCGACATGTTCAAGGAAGTCAGAAGCTACGTCAAAGCGCAGCAGCTTCCCCTGCTCAATCTCACGCCCGCCAGTTTCAATGTCGGCCTGGGAAAAACCGGGGATCAATTCCCGGCGTTGTGGGCCGCCAAATGTCATCTCGTGAAACCCGGCCAGGCCCATCCGCTGCAATTCAAGACCACCGCCCAGCGCTATTTCATCCGCCTTGGCCGGATTGAACCCTCGCCGTTCCTGCCCGAGGGCCTGGGCGCCCACTCGCTGGGTATCGGCAGCGTGCGGCTGCGCAATGTGCTGACCGAGGACGACGGCCTCGTCCTGGAAGGCACGCTCGTGGCGGAGGATTATCTTGCTCTCGACACGCACGATCTCCTGTGGTTCAAACTGCCGCTCGCGGAGGAACGCCTCGAATTCTACGCGCACGTTCACACCGCGGAAGCCGTGGGGCCCAAGGAAGCCCGGTTCCGCACCGTGCCGGCCAGACTCGCCGAACCGCTCGTGGCCAGTCTGAAACGCGCCGCCGGCTCCGTGTTCCAGAAATCGCCCTACGAAATCTGGCCGTTGCTGAGTTCACCGTGCGACCTGTATTCCCTGGGCATCATGGGCATTCGCATGTTGCTGGCCAATAGCACAAGCAACCTGCCAGTGATCGTGGATGAAATCCTGAGCCTCTCGCGTCACCTCGGCAAAGAGCCAGCGGAGGACAACAACCTGCTGCCCAAATTGACGGCGCTGGTGGAACAGGAGGAAAAACTACTGGATCTGGTCAGCCCGCATTCGCTGATCGAGCGCGAAGGTTCTCCAGCGGAAGCCCGCGCGCAAATGGCCATGGGACTCTGGCTCGAAACCATTTCTGTGCTGCTACGATTGTTTCCGGCCGCAGGCGCACACAGCTACTGCCAGAGTTTTGGCGACGTCTCGCCCGTGGCCTTGGAGACGGTCTTCGATCAACCGCTTCAGGAACTCGAAACCCTGTTGTTACGTCTGCGCTCCGTGGTCGCGCCCAGTCTGGCGGCCAACGAGGAAATTGCCGGTGTCATCCTTCAACAACTCGCGAAGAGTTGATGTCGCCTCTGTGCCGGACCTGCCGGACGGACTGGAAGTTGTAATCCCTGTGCAGCCATGCAGCACAGACATTCCTTGGTCAGAGGTGAAGTGCAACTCACAATTCCCAATCCACACGGCGCTCAAATCTCGGCCAACGCATCCTGCGCCCGCAAGAACCCCGCGGAACAAATCCTCAAAACAAGGCTTGTCAGCCAAGCCGGTCAGGCGTAGAACCGTCCCATGAGTCGAACCTGTCAGTTGACCAATGGCCAACGGGTCCCGGCCAATCAATACTGTTAGGCATCTCACACGAATATGAAACACCACACCTTGATATTGTTGACGCCACCAACCGAGCGTAACGCGAAATACGCAGATTGGTGCAATGCGCGAGATCGAGTAATTGAAGCGGCAAAGGCCACAACAGGATCACTACAGCTTGGCGAACATTCATGGCTGATTCCCAGAGATGGCTGCCTGCCAGTTTTAGGCGAGAGTATAGTCGCCTGCACAAGGTTTGGTGGTCAGACTCGTGTGTGGTTTCTTGAGGGCGACGAGTTGCCAGTGACCGATAGTGCTGCGCCGACCAAGAAATGACACACACGATGCCTAACAAGGTCGCGGCAGCCAACGCCGGGGTAAGGCTTGAGTTTTCGAGAATGTTCATGGTAGTTCCTTTCTTGGTTTATCCGGCGTTGCTGCGCTCCGGTCGTAGACCTCAACACACCATCACATGCACTCAATCCTCCTAATCGTGAAGAAGCCCGGGACTGATGTCCCGGAGAACACGCAGATTTGGCAGCGTTTATTAGACACCGCCGCCAAAATAGCAAAGCGTACCAAAGGTCCGATGCCGCTAACTGAAGGTGTCTGGCTGATTCCTTGGAAAGGTGGATTGCCGTTTGTCGTGGAGTTGGTTCAGGCGGCCAAGGCTTCGGCCAATTCAGCGGGAGAGATTGTTCCTCTTTCATACAAGGCTTTGATTATTGATGAGCACGCAGAATGGAGTGAGTAGCATGATGTTCAACAAGGCGGATGCACCGAATGAGCGCCCCGCGCGTGCAGGCGAGATACTGCCGCAGTTCGGACGTTCGGCTTGCTGTTGGGCGTTTTTCTCGGCGCTCATCGGTGATCCTTGTCGTTAGACCGCTCGGCCATCATCATGCGACACAACGCCACGAGTTCTAGCACGTCAATCGCGGCCAGTCGTCCGATGTCGCTTAGGTGCTCGGCGCAGAGCGGTATTTTGCCGCCGAGAGATTGGAATCGTCGGTATTCCTTGCAGCGTTTCTCTACGTCATCGAGGTATGCCGGTATTTGATCCATTCGTAGAGTATCAGGCTCACGTTCGGAGTTTGTCCGATGCTGAGCTTGCAAAGTGGACACATGGCTGGCCCAGCGGCACAGAGTCTCGCGCAGTTGGGGAGATAGAGATTCAGCGGCGGCGGGATGAGAAGCAGCAGCAGAGCGCCCACGCGACCGCCCGCAGAGCTTGGATAGCCATCGGCGTTTCGGCGGGTCTTGGGATTCTCTTATGGATACTGACGAGAGTTTTGTAATGACGCGGTCTAATCGCCAAAGGATTGGAAAGGATTGAGGCGCGCAGGAAGCGTCGCTTGCGGTGAGGGTGGGATCGCGCCGAACATCCTTTCCATCCGTGGTTGAACCCGCCCCGTAAAGCCTGCGGCCACGGGGCAGGCCCGTCAGACTTTCCTGAAGCCCTTCGTTCAACCAATTCAGTTGCCGTGAAGGTAGCAACGACGCCGCAACGGAAAGGTTACGGCCAAGAGGAATCCTGTCTTGCCCACCCAGCACCGCAGCCGAAGCGGATGTCCTCAGTTAACCAGGCGCTCGCTTGAGCTACCCAGACGCGTGCCAACACGAGTCTCCGTAACCCGCCATCAAGAAATCTGCACGCGGTAATAGCGCGTCTCACTCCCGCGAGTTGGTACTTAAGGCCCATCGCGTGCCCGCGCGGCTTCCGCAAGAATTTCTGAAAAATTTCTGTAACACCTCGCAAATTCTCCTTCTGAGGCGGGATGTAAACACATAAGAATATATGAGCACCAACTTGAAGACCGAGAAACCATGTCCCAACTGCGGCAAGCCCCTGCCGGCGGGTGCGCTGGCGGGCCTTTGCCCGGCCTGTCTCCTCGCCCAAGGCACGGCGACCGACGCCGGGGAACCCGGCGGTAACAAGCCCTTCCAGCCACCGCCGCTGGAGGAAGTGGCCAGGCTGTTCCCGCAACTCCAGATCATCAGCCTGCTCGGCGCCGGCGGGATGGGCGCGGTTTACAAGGCCCGCCAACCGGCCCTGGACCGCTTCGTGGCGCTCAAGATTCTGCCGGCCACGAACAGCAGCGGGGTGAGTTTCGCCGAGCGATTCAATCGCGAGGCGCGGGCGCTGGCCCGGTTGAGCCATCCCAGTATTGTGGGGGTTCACGAATTCGGCCAGGCCGGCGCACTGCACTACTTCATCATGGAGTTCGTGGATGGCGCGAACCTCCGGCAATTGGAACAAGCCGGACGGCTCTCACCCCGCGAGGCGCTTCAAATCATTCCGCAGATTTGCGACGCGCTGCAATACGCCCACGACGAGGGCGTGGTGCATCGTGACATCAAACCGGAGAACGTGCTCGTGGACCGCAAGGGACGTGTTAAGATCGCCGACTTCGGCCTCGCGAAAATTCTTGGCTACGATCCGGATGCCGCGCGCCTGACTGCGGAGGGCCAGGTGATGGGCACGCCGCATTACATGGCGCCCGAACAGATGGAACGTCCGCTGTCAGTGGATCATCGCGCAGATATCTATTCACTGGGGGTGGTGTTCTACGAGATGCTGACGGGTGATTTGCCGCTGGGAAAATTTTCGCCACCCTCGCGCAAGGTGCAGGTGGACGTGCGCTTTGACGAAATCGTACTTCGCGCGCTGGAGAATGATCCGGAGCGACGCTATCAACGCGCCAGCGAGGTCAAGACGCAGGTTGAAAACATCGCCGGTTCGCCCGCCGCCGCAAGTTCTGCCCCATCGCCCGCACCGCCGCGAACGGGCCGCCGCTATTTGCATTGGGCGGGCTTTCCCGTGGTCGTGGAGTACGATGGCGAGCGCGAAGTGAGTTGGAACGGGACGCTCAGTGCCGTGGTAGCGGCGTTCCTCTTTGTCTTTATCGGATTCGTTATTGTGCGCTTCGTGACCGGTTCGTCTAATCATCCGGGCACGCTGCTCATTTGCATGATGACGGCCGTGTTCGCAGTCCTGGCGGGGGTGCGCCGCACCTTGAACCAACCGCCGGAAAGCGAAGCGCCACGCGCACCCGGAGGCACAATCATTCTTAAGCCAAAACGCCGCTGGAACCGGCAATACCTTGTCTTCGTGGGTATCACAGCGTTCGTGGTGGGGTGGAGTCTCTTCACCATCCACTGGCTGGGACCGCAACTCAGGAAGTGGACCGGCAACCCGGTCAAGGTCGCACAGGTTGCTACGCGCGATCCAGAATCCAGCGCACTGGTCGCAGAGCTTCCCGGCGGCGGCACGGTGGAGCTGCTCGCCGTTGCGGAACGTGACGGCGCTCCCAATCAATGGTGGCGACCGGACGGCACACTGGAAACGAACGCTGTTTATGAACTGCCAAACCCTGCTGAAAACTTCAACGAAGGCCGGGTATCGAAGGACCTGTTGTTCCGGGTGGCCGACCTGCCGGACGGAGCGGACGGCCCGTTTTTTGAAGCCGATCCTGAGTCTGGCTGTGGTTACGCGGGCCAGGTTTATCGGGATGGCAAAATCCTGCCCAACGTGTTGCAGGCACGCTTCACCTGGTTGCCGGCTACCCGCAAAGCCACCGTTCGCGCCGGCGTGGCCCTGATTCCTTGGCGAACCGTGAGTACTTATGATGTGGCCCGGAAAAGCTCGACGCATACCACGCAGCGTGGTGATCCACGCTGGGGCGTGATCATGCACTCGACTGCCGACGGCAAGGAAGGGGCGCAGATAACGATGATTCTCGGACGCGAACACCGTGATTGGCGCACCCGGGTCGTCGCGGTGGACACCAACGAGGTCGTGCATGGTTATCGGAGCGCCTCCGGCACGCCAAGCCAAGGCACCGCCACCTGGACCTACACCTTCCCTGGTCTGTCGCTGGCCGCGGTGAAGGAGTTCCGCGTGGAAGTGCGACCCGTACATTGGATCGAGTTCCGCAACGTGGCCTTGAAACCCCGGTCGCCGCTGCCGCCGCCACAACCGCAGCGCTTCAGCGAGGTGATGGAACGCACATTCGAGGAGTTGATTGATTTCGACACGGGTCGCATTGCGGACTTCCCGCCAGGCAAGCCAGGCGAGCCTCCGTTTGCCGGCATTGGCGACAATGTCCTTTGGGCGCAGGAAGAGGGACTTGATGCCGTCGCCGGCACTGGCGAGTTGCACACGCTCGACGTGACTTTCGTGGAACTCAAGAACTCGGATTGGGACACGCTTACTCCCTACCAACTCTGGCAGCGGCTTTATCTGGGTCAGTACCGGCCCAGAACCTTGAAGCCCCGCGAGGACAGTAAATTGCCCGCCACGTTTGGCTTCCGCACGCGCGAGGGCGGCACTGGAATTCTGCAACTCGTCGCCTTCGACCCTGAGCGCCCCAGGGCGACTGTTCGCTTCAAGCGAATTCTCCGTGCTGGAGACAAGATGGCCGTTCGCGCCAAGCTCGATCGGCAAACTGGCGCACTCGTCGCGAAGCTGGCCAACGGCGGATCTGTTGCGCTGGTAGCGCTCAAGTCCGCGCATGGCGCGTCCGAAGCCTGGTGGCGAGCGGATGGCATGCCGGCCACCGGCATCAACTGCTCGGTGAATTACCCGCAACGGCTCAGCGCGGTTGAAGCGCAGTTGTTCGACCTGCTCTTTCGGCTGGAGAAGTTGCCAGAGCCTGCGATGACACCAGTGTTCGAGTTTGCGGGCGCGATCAGAAGTTCAACCGGAGATAAAGAGACCATTCGCGGCCGTGCGGATGATTATCTTTTGCCCGTGCAGGCAGTTTGGCCGAACTCGAAAAGCTCTGCTTCGGCGCGGGTGGGCATTCCACGCACCGGGTGGCATACCATCCGGAGCTTTGAACCAATCTCCCGTGGTTTCACCAAGACCCGCATTGGGGATGATCCGAAGTGGGAAATTGAAATGCATGCGGCCGGAGCCGGCACCAAGGGGGCGCAGATTACGGTTGTGTTCGCCACGAACTATCCGGGTTGGAACCTGCGCGTGCTCGCCGCGCGTTCGCGCCAACCCGATGTTATCGGCATCATGGATGCCGTTGTCACCAAGGGCCCGGCGGCCACAAGAACCTATGTCTTTCCCGGGCTCACGCTCAATGAAGTGCAAAACTTCCAGGTGCAGGCCCAACCACTTGAGTGGGTGGAATTTTGGAATCTGAAACTGGCACGGGCAACCGAACCCACCCATCCATGACTGGAAACGACTCCACTTCCCCGGATTCTCCTGCCACGCGACGCGATGTCTTCGTTACCACGCGCTGGACGGTGGTGCTCTCTGCCGGACGCAAGTCATCACCGCAATCCGACCGTGCGCTCAGTGAACTCTGCCAGACCTATTGGTATCCGCTCTATGCGTACGTGCGGCACCGGGGTCACTCGAAAGAAGACGCGGAGGACCTCACGCAGGCATTCTTCGCCCGATTCCTGGAGAAGAATTATCTCGAAGGCTTGAGTGCCGAGCGCGGGAAGTTTCGCGCCTTCCTGCTCGCGTCGTTGAAACATTTCCTCGCCAACGAGTGGGACAAATCGCAAACCCAAAAGCGCGGCGGCGGCGCGCTGCATCTCTCGCTCGACTGGCAGAGCGCTGATGCACGTTATCATCTCGATCCACCCGACCCCACCAGCCCGGATCGCCTGTACGACCGCGACTGGGCACTCGCGTTGTTGGAACGGGTGATCGCCCGGTTGCGGGAGGAATGTGCGGCTGACGGCAAGGCGGAGTTGTTCGAGCAGGCGAAAGACTGCCTCATGGTCGGCGATGCGGCGATTCCTTATGCCCAAGCCGCCGAGAAGTTGCGACTGAACGAAGGCGCGGTGCGCGTGGCGGTGCATCGGTTGCGCAAGCGTTACCGCGAACTGCTGCGGGATGAAATCGCCCAAACCCTGAGCGACCCAGCGCAGGTGAAGGAGGAATTGCGTTCGCTACAGGCTGCCCTCGCCGGCTGAGTCCGGCGACATTACTTCGGGCCGCCCGCTTCCGTGGCATTTGAAGGCCGGCTCCTGCGTAGCGCCTTCTCCACTCTGGCAAGCCGCTCCTTGATTTCTTCCAGTTCGTGGTAAAGCGCCGTGGCCACTTCCTCCGCTTTGACCGGTGCCTCGACTTCGAGTTTGCTCACGAGATCCTCCACACGAAGGTTTGAGAGTTTCCGAACGATCAATGCCGACTTGGCCTTGGCGGTTTCCTCTTTGAATCGCTTCGCCAGTATGTCGAGCGCAGTCAGCGTCTGTGGATGCGTCAAGGACGCAGGTCCCGATTGAACTGCAGCTTCGTCAACGGGATTACGGTCCAACACCTGTTGACTCGCATCAGGCATATCTTCGTCCAGGAATTCCTTCCGCCCGTTAGCGATGGGCGTCACATTGCGGCGATCCAATTCCCGAAGAACGGCGCCGAACAGGCTAAAATGGGTGGCCTCCGGACTGGTGACCGGCAACTCCACAATCCTGCCATCCACCATTTTGCCCGCATAAGCAAAGCCGCTGCCGCCGCCTACCGTGGGCATCCAATGGGATCCATCGGCCAGGCCTGCGCGCGCGGCTTGGACAATCTCCAATTTGATTTCGGGCGTGAGCACCGGGATCTGCTTGGGCGGCGGCGCTTCGGAAGCAGCGGGGGCACTCCCGGATTCTACAGATGCCGGCATGGCCGCAGGACTCGCGTCTGGTGCTGGTGCTTGAGGTTGGTTTAGCAACGTCGGCTGAGGCGCTGTGGCCGCTTGTTGGGCAGGAGCTTTTCCCGATTCCTCCAAGGCCGCATTAGCGGGCTGGCTCACGGTCTTTACGGGCGTTTCCGTCGTTCCGGGCGAAGTTTCCACCGGCTCGACAGTTGGCGGCGGAATGGTGATCGTCGCTTTGCAGACCGGACAGGCCGTGGTGCGGCCAATTTCGCTGGCCTCGGTCTGGATGTGCTGCCCACAGGTGGGGCAATCGAACTTAAAGGCATTCATAATTGTGGTAGTTAACTTCATCTTGGCGCCATTGCTCAATCCAGGCAAGGCACGAATCACGCGGGCAATTGACCGGGAGCTAATTGCCTACAGGGGCGAAACTGAAATTACGGCGGTCTGATTCAACTGCTGAACCACCGTTTGCTTCTCGCAGCGCTGATGCAGATTCCGGTGAGCCAGACGCCAAGCACCTTGAACTGTCCGGCCAGCGCCGCCAATTGGCCATCCGCGGGGCTCGACTTACACAATCATTTCGAGTGGAATTGGACGAAGATAGAACCAAAACATGAACGCGCATAAAGATTGCAGATGGGCGGTGGGACTCGCCAGCAGCCTGGTTCTGACGTTCGGCATGCTCATCACGTCCGCCGCCCCGCCCGAAACCATCCACGTGCTTGATGTGCGCGGGTTGAAATCGCGTGATCTCGCCAAGGCGGAAAACGCAACGGAGGTGTGGGACACGATGCATGCGCTGGCGTCGCTGCAGGGCATCGTAAACCGCGACGCTCCCCGCCTCTATCTTCTCTACTGCGCGGAGTTCGGCGTGGAAACCGACCAATTCTGGCTGGATTGGTTGCGTGGCGAGGACGGCTGGCTGCGGGAAAGCCGGGTGGTATCGGTGGCTTCACTGGAGGACGCGGTGCGCGTGTTTCGCCAACACATCAAGGGCTTGGTCATCTATGATCCCGCCGTGCCCGCCACGTCGTGCCTGGCCTCCACCGCCGCTGGTTCTGAGAATCTGATTCCGGTACGGTTCAGTCGCGCGACAAACTCGGTATTCGCGCTGCTGACTGGAAAACTCGGACTGCCCGTACGGATGTGGCTCGTGAATCCAGACGGCACCTCGAAATTCACCGGCCAAGGCACGCTGCCGGATTCGACCGAGCCTTCCTCCGGCAGCGCGAAGGCGGATGCTTATCGCTGGGCGCTGTCGCACTTCGTCCAATCCGGCAAGTGCGACACGCGATTCGCCGCCTACTATCTCGACGCTTTCTGGCTCCAGCGGCCGAAGAATGGTCCTCCCGACTTGCACACGCTCTCGAACCACGACTATTTTATTGCGCGCCGCGCGTTCTTCTTCGATCTCTCGCCGTGGGGCGATGAAGCGCCGGTGGATGACCCGCAACAGTCCGTCGGTCTGGATCGGCAGACCTTGCTGGACGTGCTCCGCGCCCTCCAGGCCAACGCGCCGCGCAGCATCATCAAGATCGGGGGCTTTCCGCCGTGGCCCTACAAATACACCACGCATGGTGGCGCGGGAAAACACGAAGGCGTCGCGAGTGAATGGGAATTTACGCGGCTCATCTCGCAATTCAATGCCTACCACGAAGCCGACGCCGCCGGCCCCGGCGGCATGGCCAACGCCTCGTTCTACGCGCACTACCCGCTCAAGTCGCGGTATCCGCAACCCAATCGAAAACCGACCCGTGAAGACTGGCAGCGGGCCGGGTGGCTCTCGGCGGACGGCAAGGTCGCACCCAAACTCTTTGTCGGGCATTATGTCGGCGACTACGATTCGCCCTCGTGGCTCTACAAGGCGGTGCCGGCGTTCTTCAACGACCCGCAGCGCGGGCAGGTGCCGCTGGGTTGGGCCTTCGATCCGAACCTGGCCGACCGCGCACCCCACGTTTTGGCTTATGCTTACCGGCACGCCACGACGAATGATTTCTTCATTGCGGGCGACTCGGGGGCCGGCTATCTGAACCCGCGCGGTCTCACGATCCGGCCCGACTCAAAACTGCCGCCGGCGCTGGACCTCTGGACCGACTATTGCCGGCCCTACTACCAGCGATGGAACATGACCATCACCGGTTTCGTCCTCGACGGTTCCAGTGGCGCTTCCACCGAACTGGAGTTCGCCGCCTATCGTCAGTTCAGTCCCGATGGTTGCGGAACGCACTTTGAGAAAGGGCCGCGGATGATCGCCGGCGTGCCAACCTGCCCGGAGCGCGACCTGCCGGATTCGCCTGAGAAGGCGGCGCAAGTCATCGCCACGTTCGCCAAGGAGGTCAACGGCACGGCACGTTTTCTCTGGGCGAGGAGCATCCTCAAGCCCCCGTCGTGGTATGCGCAGGTTTCACGACTGCTGCGGGAGCGGCATCCTGAATTGCCGGTCGTCGTGGTTGACCCCTACACCTTCTTCGGGCTGATTGAGCGCAAGTTCAGCGCAAGCGACGGAGCTGACTGACGGGGCGTTCCCGAACGCCCTGGGCGCGAATCGTTTCGTCGGCTGCCCTGTCCTTTGCTATCCACCCACGTTCTTTTTCACTTCCTTCAACTGCTGAAACTCCGGCTTGGCGCTGTAGTACTTGTCGAGCGGATAGCAACCGCTGATCATGCCGTTGCGCGGCGCCGTCGTGCAATCGCTGAACGTCCGGCAGATGGATTTCGTGGTCAGCGATCCCTTCGCCACGGCGTCCGCCAGAATCTCTGGATACGACAACACCATTCGACCAATGCCGATCATATCCGTCCAGCCGTTCCGAATGACGTACTGCGCCACGTGCGGAAGGTACTCCTGCAAATAACTGTAAGCGGTGCCGACGAGAATCGGCATGTGGTGTTTGGTGTTTGGTGTTTGGTGTTTCGCCACGTGCGCCTTGATCTGCCGCACGGCGTTGATCTGGCGCGCCACGCCGACCAGCGGGTCTTCCGGCGGTTGATAGCCATCGCTCGGCGGATACGCCGCAGGACGTTGAATGTGCGGATTGTAATACGGGGATCCGGCGCTGAGGTTCACAATTTTCACGCCCAACTCGCCGCACAATTGAACAAACTGAATCGCCTCGCTCAGGTCAGGTTCAATCGGATTACTGGCGTTGACGCCAAAGCCGTAGCGATACGGCAGACAATGCGAGAAATCTTCGGGAATGCCCGGACCAAGTTTGCCCGGTTGCGTAGTGGCACGGCCGTCTCGCCCGTGAGTTTCCACCCCTCCGTTGTCTGCTGAATCGGACAGGCGAGACGCCTGTACCACTACTGCAGGCTTAAACGGCACGAAATCAAACGCGCTCAATCGCACGCCCAGTTCGATCTTGTTTCCGCTGGCGCGAATACCGGAAATGATCTCGCGCAGAATCCGCGTGCGGTTCTCGAAGCTGCCGCCGAATTTTCCGGGCCGCGTGTGCGCGCCGAGAAACTCGTGCAGCAGATAACCGTGGCAATGTTTGATGTCCACAAAGTCCGCACCCACGTCCCAGGCAATCTTCGCCGCGCGGATGTAGCATTGGATCAGCTCCTCAATCTCCGCGTCCGTGAACATCTGATCGTCGCTGGTGACGTTGAACTTACGGTCGAGAATCGGGTGCCGGAACGCCACGCGCGGCTCCATGCGCTTCTTGTCCGTGGGCTTGCAGAACCGTCCTGAGTGGGTGAGTTGAAAACCGATCACCGGATCGTCCACCGCACCGTAACGTTCCTGATGCGCCTTCACCAACGTCTCACGCAGCGACGCCAGTCCCGCCTTGTTTTCCTCGACGATGATGATTTGGTTCGGGTTCGCGCGTCCATCCGGGCGCACCGCCATGGCTTCGCCGCCAAAAATCAACTTTGCGCCGCTCTCACCGAAGCGCTGCCAGCGGCGCCGCACTTCTTCGGTAACACCGCCGGTCGTGGTGCCGTCCCACCCTTCCATGGGATGAATCGCCCAGCGATTGCCAATGCGTTTGCCATTGATCAGAACGTCGCCAATCGGCTGCGCCAGGGGCGAAGCTGAACCGGGGACGATGGCGTCTTCACACGGCAGTTCAATGCCCAGGGAAGCGACGTGCGCGCGGAAATCCTCCACGGTCTTGAGCGACGGAATACGCGTCAGTTTAACCGGTGGGTTGTTGTTGTTCATATTGCTGCAATCAAGGTTTGGTCGCCTGTACATCGGCCGGATCCACCATAAATTCAAATCCCAACGGCTGGCTCACGACAATTTCCAGCGTCAGCGATTGGCCATCTTCGAGCCGATCGAAGTCGCGCCGATAGAACCGCACGTTGGAACGGCTTCCGGACCAACCGCCCTCTCTTTCCAGTTTCACAACTCGATTCTGTTCGTCAAGCAGACGAATGAAAACTTCATCGTCCGGTTGCGCGTTCTGCACTTCCACCAGCAGAAAAGGTTTCTCACCCTGCCATGATTCCACCACCGTGTGGTCGAACGAGGAAGTCGAATGGCCCGACCCCTTGGTTGTTGGCGGCAGCATGGCCCGGGAAATACCGTTGGTGACCATAAACGTTCCCGCTCCCGCCAGCACCAGGGCTGTGACCCTCACCCCGACAAGCTCGGCGCTTTGATCAATCGCCACAAACTCACCCGCGCGCGGGATTGCCAGGTTGGTCACCGTCATGCGCTCGGTCGGTGCGACATCCTCGAAGCGCTCGCGGTAAACCCGCGCTCGCGCCTGCCAGGCTGGTTCGCGCCGCGAGAGCGATTGGCCCTCATTACCCGTAGCATCCATGAAGGTGAAGGAACGCACGCGCGCTTCGCGCCACGCAGGATCGGTGGCGGTCAGTTGCCACTTGGGCCGGACGTAAACCCACGGTGCGCGTCCGGTCTCGTGCATGCCCTCGAGCGTGAGAGTCACAGGACCGTTGGTCAGTGTTTGCGGCAGGGGCAATGCCTGCCACTCGGGAAATGGACCGCGCACCGGATTCGGCACCCGCAAACGGGCCATCACACCGTTGGTCTGGTCGAGCAGGTCCAACCAGAAGCTGGCTTGGCGGCGCGGATACGAGCGCAAAATCAACCCCTGAAGCTGTTCACCCGCCGCACCGCCGGTGCTGCACCCGCCGCCTTCGCGCGGATAGCGAAAGCCCGTGTCGTCTTCCGTTCTGTAGCCCTGCCACGGGGTGGAACCGATCATCGCGCCTGCGGGAGCGGTCAACCGCAGGTAAACCGTCACGCTGTTCGTGCCGCTGCTGCAATTGGCAGTGGTAGCTTGTGGAATCCAGCCGGTCCACTTCCGAGGCAAGGCTTTCCTTAGCCAGCGATGCCAGGCCAGTTCCGTGGAGAAAGTCGCGTTGCCAATCGTGGTGCCCAAAAACTCGGCCTGCACTCCGCCTGGCAGCATCAACGCACGCTCGGGCGCGCTGCGCGCTGTGGAAACAATCACTGCCGCCAATACGGCCGCGAAAACTATCAAAATGATGATGGGTAATGCCCGACGCATCAGTTCACAATTGTGAGCAGGCTCGCATCACCGAAGGCCAGTCAATAGCCGCCCTTGCCGAGTTGACCGGAGCCTGCCGCTGCCGCTTCGCCGGCTTGTTCAGCCGCCGCCCGGCGCCGGTATTCATCCAGCATCGCAGCCGTGGCTGTCGCACCACACCGCGTCGCGCCAAGATCAAGCACTTTGATCAGGCCGTCCAGATCACGCACGCCGCCGGCAGCCTTGACCTGGACCTTGGGCGAGCAACTCGCGCGCATCAGGGTAAGGTCGTGTTCGGTCGCGCCCTTGTAATTGTAACTGCCGTCCGCCTGCTTCACGAAACCGTAGCCAGTCGAAGTCTTGACCCAATCCGCGCCAGCACGCTCGCTGATCTGGCAAAGTTTTCGTTTGAAATCGTCGCTGCTGAGGCCCGCGCCGCCTTTGGTCAGGTAATCGTTCTCGAAAATCACCTTCACCTTTGCACCGTGGCGATGTGCCTCCCCGCACACCGCCTTGATGTCGCCCTCGACATAATCCCAGTCACCGCTCAACGCCTTGCCAATGTTGATGACCATGTCAATCTCTGCCGCGCCATCGCGACAAGCCAATTCGGTTTCGTAACGTTTCGATTCGGTAGCGCTGTTGCCATGTGGAAAACCGATTACCGCACCGACCAGCACACCGCTGCCTTTGAGTAATTCAGCGGCGCGCCTCACGGCGTAAGGCTTGATGCAGACGGAGGCCACGCCGTATTTGGCAGCCAGCCGGCAGCCGTCCTCCAACTCCTGATCCGTCATCGTCGGATGCAGGAGCGAGTGGTCAATCATCTTGGCGAGTTGTTCGTAGGAGTAGTTCATGGGAGCGTAAGGCAAAAGGCGCGAAGCTTTAGCGGGGAGATCTTCTGGGCGAGGCGACCGGATGCTCGACAGTACTGCCGGGCAGCCGCACTTCGCTGTGTCGCCATTTCTTGAGATTACCCTGCGACACTAACTGGCCGTTACGCACAAGGACCTTGATGCGTTTGGAAATAAGGTGATGTCCCTCGTCGTCCCTTCGCAGGTTTCCGCCCAATCCATCTGCGGCCTTGCTGATCATCATCGCAACCTTCTGCCACATCGGACGGGCCACAGCGAGGACAGCGCCATCAATTTGGGAATCAGTCAATTCACAGCAAGTTCGCCCAAAAAATGGGCGCAAGATATTTCCTGCAACTCGCACAGCTTGCTTCCGCCCATTGAGCGTCCGGCCAAATGTGTCGTCCTCGACTTCAATGCAAACCGGGCCGTCGTAGCGAATTTCGTACAGCTTCGCCATGAATTGCGCCCAGTTGACTTCGCCGAAGCCAGGAATGCGTGGCGTGTGCCACTCGCGCGGAAACGCAAAGATGCCGACTTCGTTGAGCTTGTCTGGATGCACGGTCAGATCCTTGGCGTGCAGATGAAACAACTTGTCCTTGAACTCGGCCAAAGGACTGAGCGGGTCCATGCGCTGGAGGACGAAATGCGATGGATCGTAGTTCAACCCGAAGTTCTTTGAGGGAATATCGCTGAACATCCGCCGCCAGATCATGGGTGAAACGGCCAGGTTCTTGCCGCCGGGCCATTCGTCGCGCGTGAAGGACATCGGACAGTTCTCGATGCCGATTTTCACGCCGCAATCCTCCGCCAGCGCGATGATGGGCTTCCAGGTCTTGAGAAAGCGCGGCCAGTTTTCATCAATCGTCTTGGTCCAGTCGCGGCCCACGAAAGTGTTCACATTCTTCAACCCGAGCTTGGGCGCGGCGCGAATGACCTTCTTGAGATGGTCCACCTGGCGGCGCGCGGCGGCGGGGTCGGGGTCAAGCGGATTGGGATAATAACCCAGCCCGCTAAGGTTGACGCAGTGCTTGACGCACTGCGCGTTTACATCGTCGGCGCGGGTTTGAGTAAAGCCGGCGACGTCAAGATGCGTGACGCCGGCAAAGCGGCGCTCGGCCTTGCCGACGGGCCAGCACATGGCTTCGACACACGCGAACCGCTCGGCGGCGGCGAAGGCGAGGACCTGGTCGAGGTTCAAGTCGGGAAGAATGGCGGTGACCAATCCGAGTTTCATCATTGGTTATGGAGTGGGAACGATGCGGTTGCGTGGCGGTAAAAGTAGCGGCGACGCCCTCGTCGCGTGTTTGTGCCGCAGCAAACGATTTACGATTTGGAGTCTGGCGACGGAGGCGTCGCCGTCACCCCAATGCGACGAGGCGTCGCTGCTACGGTCAATTGGATCGAGACTCATAGCTTGATCCAGCGTTTGGTCGCGTGGCTTTTAATGATGGCCTCGCACACGGCCACTTCCGCGTGGCCGTCTTGCGCACTGGCAAAAAGCCGTTCGCCTTTGCCCCCGGCGGCGATGATCGAGTAGATGTTTCGGAACAGCATCTTGAAGGTGTCCGGAAAACCTTCAACATGCCCGGACGGATAATCCATGAAGCCCGCCGCGCCTTCGCCAAACGCGGGCGTGGCGCGCACGGCAATCTCATTCGCACCGTCGCGATTGCCGAAGTGCAAAGTCTCCGGCGACTCGGAACACCACCAGGCGGACTTCTTCGAGCCGTAGATTTCGATGCGGATACAGTTCTTACGTCCCGCGGCAACCTGGGAGACGGCAAGATTGCCCCGTGCGTTGTTATCGAACTGCAGCAGCACGCTGGCGAAATCTTCCGTGGCGACCTTGAAAGTCGCGTATTTCACTCTGCGGTCGGCTTTGGCGAACGTCTGCACCTCGCCGAGCGGACGCTTGCGGGTTTGATGAAACGTGGCGAGATCGGCAAACACGGACGCGACCTTCGCGCCCAGTATGAAGGACGCGGTATCCATCCAGTGCGTGCCGATGTCCGCCACCGCGCGGAGCTTGCCGCCCTCGGACGGCAGCAGACGCCAGTTGTAGTCGGTGTCTTTGAACAACCAGTCCTGGAAGTACGAGCCGTTGACGTGGATGATGTCCCCAAGCTCGCCCGTTGCCACGGCGCGGCGCAGTTGGAGCACCGCGGGATAGAATCGGACGTTGTAGTTCACCGCGAAGACCGTGCCGGCGCTGCGGGCGGCCTTCATAATTGCAGCGGTCTCTCGCGTATTCATGGCCAGCGGCTTTTCGCAAACGACGTGTTTGCCCGCTCTCAATGCCGCCAGGGACATCTCGGCGTGGTAGCGATTCGGTGCCGTGACGTGGACCACGTCCACTTCCGGCGAGCGGAGCAGCTCACGATAATCCCCAAACGCCTGCGGCACCCCCAGCCGATCAGCCGCCGCGCGGACGCGCGCCGGCACATCACACAGTGCGGTGACCGGCACGGCGAGGCGGCGTAGCGCTTCAATGTGAACGGGACCAATGAAGCCGGTGCCAATGACGCCGGCGCGAAGTTTCGAAAGAGAAGGTATGGCCGCCATATTGTGGTCTCCGGATCCCGTTCAGCCAACGCAGCCGAAAAAGGTGGGATAAACCTCACCGCGAGCTTCGCGTAAAATCAACAACGCCAGTTCGCGCGCGTGATAGTCGCCCCACATCGAGCTTTCGCCGTTCGGCACTTTCTGACCGGGCGCGATGTAATCCCAGCCGTTCGGGCGATGATAGACGGAATGGAGGATCAAGCCTTGATGCTTGGGATCGGTGGAAAGGTAGGGTTCGCTGAACAGCGTGCGCGCGATGGTCAGGCCGGCCTGGCGGTAGCGCGTTGCGTGTTGCGTGTTGCGTGAAGCCGCGAGGTAATTGCCCAGCCGGATCAAGCCTTGCGCCGAAATCGCGGCGGCGGAACTGTCCACCGGCTCCGACTTGTTGTAAGGATCGGAAGTCTTGGCCACGTAATTGCCCAAGCGGTGCAGATTCGGCGCGCCGGTGTCCCACATCGGAATGCCGTCCACACAGGAATATTCGATGTAATGATCCGCCGTGGCCTGAACCGCGCGCAGAAACGTAGGACAGGCGTCGCGCCTGTCTCCATCTTCTTTCTCCCGATTTGATTTAGAGACAGGCGCGACGCCTGTCCTACGGAAGAACTCCAGTTGCTCCGCAAACCCGCAGATCGCCCACGCCTGTCCGCGCGTCCAGGTGGTGAAAGGCGAGTAACCCTGCTGCGAATTCGGGCAGCGGAACATGCCGCTCGCGGTATTGAAGATTGCCTCGTGCGTCGTACGTCCGCGCTCGTCATAGGCATCCCGTCCTTCACCATAATAAACCGAATGCCGCGCGGTGTTGAGCGCGTGTTCCACGAGCCGTTGCAACAATGAAATCTTCGCGTCCTGCTCACCCATCAACACATGACCGAGTTGATGTGCCACCGCCAGCGCACGGCAGGACCGGATCGTATCCACAAACAAAGAGTGCGGGCCGTTGAAGCTGTGAATAAAACCCGTGCCATCCGCAAGCTTGGTCCAGCGCGCCGCCTGCACCGCGCCGCTGACCTTGAGCGCCAGTTCGTAAAAGTTCTTTTCGTCCTCGTTATGCGGGATTTTGCCCTCGCGCATCAGGCGCAGGAGATTGCCGTAGGTTGAGACGTTGTTGAAGCCGTGGTCGTGGACGCCGATATGGGACACATGGGACGCCATGCGACTGATGGTGCCGCGCCGGCCAATCTCCAAAAACCTTTCATCGCCCATGGCGTCGAATTGCAGCAGGGCCGAGCCGTATTGGAAGCCCTGCGTCCACTCGGTCCAGCCGCGCGAGGTGTATTTGCCCTTCACCGTGAACACCGGCGTCCCCTGCTCCGGTTTCCACGTCTTCTCGATGCTCAGGATTTTCTGCGCCGAAAGCTCGAACAGCCGTTCGATTTGCGGGACGAGCTTTCGCGGGGTCAGTTTGTTGTCAATTTTGATGGCCATGGTGTTCGTCCGGTTGCCATAGATGATGGCCGGAACGTCCGCCGAGCGCCAATCCGAAATCTGGAACGGGTCAAAGCAGCCTGAGCGCCTACTCTACTCAACGGTTAAGCCAAGCAAGAAGGGGGACGAGTTCTGCATCGTTGATGTATAGTCTATGCTCGTCAAGGAGAGCCCGGGCTGAGAATTCTTGAGAGTGGTTTTGTAGATGCGCAGCGATCCGGGTTTCTCGCCGCCATACTTTTTCACAGCCGGATTGGAGCCGGTCCACACCAGCGCCGAATTGGTACCGGTGATCGGCTGGTTTGGTTCACCCCACCAATCGCGAACATGCACGCCATTCTTGATTTCAATCTCCTTTGTCGAGTTGTCCGAGTAGTGGAGGATCAGCTTGGCAATCGTGGTGCCGTCTTGATCATAAACACCGCCGGCGCCATGAAGCAAATGAAGATCAGAGCAAACTCGGCCCACTTGGATGTTGCTTATTTTCTCAGGGAACTCGTTTCGCCCCCACTCTTGGAGCTTCTTGCCGGATAGCTGCAACACACCGCTTACTTGGAACGGGGTCTTTAAGAAGACTTGCCGCCCTGTTGGGAATGTTGCCAGGTTATTGTCCTTCACATAGGCAGGGCTATTCAGTGAGTCAGTTAACTGAGCCGTTTGGTATTTCGCGAGGTCGAGGCAGTACGCCCCGGATGGTGCTCCCTGTCCTGATTTAACCCTGCAAGCCGGGCCCAAGCACCAAAGCGTGAGCACTGAGACGGTGGAAACAAGCAGGCTGAGGCGATAGGAATTGTTGAGTTTCATTTCTGTACGATTTGTTGATTTGCGATGTTTGGCCAACTCTTTCTTGGACCGAGAGGATTCCAAAGGCTCACGGAAAAAAGTCAATTCAAAACGTCGGCGGAACAGCTATCAAGCCATCCGCAGAGCCCAACCGTTTCGAAGCCGCCGACTCAAAGTCGTCGGAGGTGAAACCCGCCGTCCACGTTGATGACTTCGCCGGTGCTGAACGGAAACGCATCGCTCGCGATGGCGGCCACGGCCCGGCCAACATCCTCGGGCGTGCCCCAGCGTTGAATCGGCGTCAATCCTTCACCGATGAGCTTGTCATACTTTTCCTTCACCGGGCCCGTCATGTCGGTGGCGATGACGCCGGGGCGGATTTCATAGACGTTGATGCCGTATTCGGCCAGGCGGGAGGCAAACAGCGGCGTGAGCATCGAAAGCGCCGCCTTGCTCACGCAGTAGTCGCCGCGATTCGTCGAGGCAGTGTAGGCGGAGATGGAGGAGACGGTAACTACTTTGGGACGGTAGCCGCCGACGTGAAGCGGCGGACCAACTTCCTTCGGCGAATCCACCTCGTCACCTCGGCGGCTACATTGCTCGATCATCCATTTCGCGGCGAGTTGCGTGAGAAAATACGGGCCTTTGACGTTGATGGCGATAAGGCGGTCGAAACTTTCCTCGCTCGCGTCCAAGATGTCCGCCCGCACGTTGGGTGCGACGCCGGCATTGTTCACGAGCAGGTTCAAGCGACCGAAGGTCCGTTTAGTAAATTCCACCAACGTCTGGCGGTTGGTGCTCTGGCTGATGTCGGCCTGGCAGATTTCGGCGCGAATTGTTTTCCCGCACCCTTGCGCAAGCGCGAGACAGTCGTGCGCGGTCTGCTTCGCCGCCGTTTGGTTGCCCGCATAATTGACCACCAAGTCGTAGCCGAGCCGGGCCAGTGCGAGGGCGATGCCGCGGCCAATGCCGCGGGACGCGCCAGTGATAAGCGCCACCGGATTCATGCGAACCAGCATAGGCGACCGCCCATCCGGCACAACGAAGATTTTCCACCGACGGAAGCGTGCTTGCGGACGGCGGCACGCAATCTCTAAGCTGTGGTTGTGCGCACGGTCAAAGTTCTTCTCGGTAATCGCAGTTACGACATCAAGATCAGCCCCGGCTTGATCGGCAAACTCGGCACCGAGTGCGTGCGGCTTAAACTCGGCAATCGTTGCGTCATCATCACCGATACCAATGTCGGCCGGCTGGTGGCGAAACCCACGTTCAATGCCCTCGTCAAAGCGGGCTTCTCTCCGTCGCTCATCGTGGTGCCAGCAGGCGAAACTGCCAAGAGCCTCAAGTCCGTTCAGACCTGCTACGACCAACTCGCCGAGCATCGGCTGGAGCGCAAATCCTTCATCGTCGCCCTGGGCGGCGGAGTGGTGGGCGATCTCGCGGGTTTTGTGGCCGCCACTTATTTGCGCGGCCTGGCGTTTGTGCAAGTGCCCACCACGCTGCTGGCGCAGGTGGACAGTTCGGTCGGCGGAAAAGTGGGCGTGAATCTCAAGGCGGGAAAGAATCTGGTCGGCGCCTTTTACCAGCCACGGCTGGTGCTGTGCGATCTGGACACGCTGCGCACGTTGCCGGAACGGGAATTTCGCGCCGGTCTCGCCGAAGTCATCAAGTACGGCATCATTTACGACGCCGCACTTTTCTCTCGGCTGGAGCGGGATGTGCCCCGGTTGCTGAAACGCGATCGGGCCACGCTGGCCGCCGTGGTTGCGCGCTGCTGCGAAATCAAAGCGGAAGTCGTGGCCCAGGATGAAACCGAGGGCGGCGTGCGCGCGATTTTGAACTTCGGGCACACGATTGGCCACGGTTTGGAGGCGATTTCACATTACGGCAGATTTCTCCATGGCGAAGCGATCTCCATTGGCCAGGTGGCGGCAGCCCGGCTTTCGGCGGCAACGATTGGCTTCCCGCTCCGTGACGTGGAACGAATTCACGATCTGTTCACGCGCGCCGGCTTGCCCACCCAGATGAAGTTGAACCGGGCCGAACGCCGCAGATTGTTTGCGGCCATGCAACTCGACAAGAAGGTCACCGACGGCCAATTGCGCTTCGTGCTCGCCGAAAGGATCGGAAAAGTCGTCTGGGGACAGAAGATGCCCACGACCTTGATCGAACAGGCGCTCAACGCTCAACCCTCAACCCGCAACTAAGTTGTCCAGCGTCAGCGAAACCATCGTCCGCGAATACTTCGAGTTGCACGCGTTTCTCGTGCGGCAACACCGCAAGTACATCATCCAAACCCGGCGCGAGGAGGACGACATTGATTTTTTTGTCCTGAATCCCAAACCGCGCCCGCACGAGGGCGCGTCGCCGTTCGTCTTGACCTCGGCCGACCTGGAATTTGTCGAGCGCGCGATTGTGGTGGTCAAAGGCTGGCACACGGAAACGTTCAGCCCGTCGGTGCTGGCGAACGCGCCGGAGATTTACCGGTTCGTCGAGCCCAAAGTGTTTCAACAAGCCGCCCGGGCTTTTGGACAGGACGGCCCGCCGCTGAAGATTCTGGTCGTCCCGGCCCTGCCCCACGCCGCGCAGGCGCGAAACGAAAGCATCGCCCTGCTGCGCGCCAAGGGCGTGGACGCCGTAATCCCGTTCCAAACGATGCTGGCCGACCTCGTCGCGCACACTGAGGTCAACCGCAATTACCAGAAGTCCGATCTACTGCAAGTGATCCGCATTCTCAAGAACTACGATTTCTTCAAGGAACCGCAGTTGGAGCTGTTCAAAGCTAAGCGGAAAAAACGTTGAGGTTTTGTGCCAGCCGGATAAATTCCCGCAAACCTAAATGCTCCTGGTCATAGACAATTACGATTCTTTCACCTACAACCTCGTGCAGTATCTCGGCGAGATGCAGGTGGAGATGCAGGTTCATCGCAACGATCAGGTTTCTGTCGAGGAAATCCGCGCGCTGAACCCGGACCGCCTCTTGATCTCCCCCGGCCCGTGTTCGCCGCGCGAATCCGGTTTGTCGAACGAAATCATCCGTACGTTCAGCACGACCATTCCGACGCTGGGTGTGTGTCTCGGGCATCAGTGCATCGGCCACGTTTTCGGCGGGAATGTGGTCGTCAATTACCGCATGATGCACGGCAAGACCTCGCTGATTAAGCACAACGGGAAGGATTTGTTTCAGGACATGCCCAATCCCTTTGCCGCCACGCGTTATCATTCGCTGGTAATCCAGCGCGATTCCCTGCCGGAATGCTTGGAAATCACCGCCGAGACCGAGGAGGGCGAAATCATGGGCGTGAAGCACAAGCAGTTTCCAATCTGGGGCGTGCAATTTCATCCTGAGAGCATCCTCACCGAGAGCGGAAGGCAGATCCTGAAGAACTTCCTCAAGCTGCAATAGCGCCAGCGGGCAGGCGAACCGGACGGCCCAATTCATCTGAACCTTTTGCCGGCCAGACTCACTAAAGAACTTGAAGGCACGGAACAATGCCGTGAACCATGCCCCCAAGTGCTTGGCCAATCGCCCGGGTGGAATCGCCAGAACAGTTCGATTCGCAAAGTGATCTGCAACTGATCGCCGAAATCAATGCCGGCGACCCAGCGGCGTTCGAGGTCTTGTACTTTCGTTACCGCGACTGGGTGACGGGCCTGGCGCATCGTTTCACCGGCAGCGAGGACCTCGCGCTGGACGTGATGCAGGAAACGTTTCTCTACTTCCTCAAGAAATTCCCGGGATTCAAGCTGACCGCGAATTTGAAAACGTTTTTCTATCCGGCGGTGAAAAACCTGTCCATCGCTGCCCGGCGCAAGGCCAGCCGGTATCAATCCACCGAAGGGGAACAGCATTTACTCGAAACCCTGGCCACTGAAACATGCTCCGGCAGCGTCGGCGAATTGGCAGTCGTGCTGGCCCATTTGCCCGAGGAACAGCGCGAAGTCGTGCTCCTGCGCTTCGTGGACGGACTGAGCCTCGCGGAGATTGCCGACGCCATGAATATTCCGCTCGGCACGGTGAAATCCCGCTTGCACAACGCGCTGGCCGCCCTGCGCCAGGACCCGCGCACAAAAGAATTCTTCACGCAATGAACCTTTCCGGCCGCTGGATCACTTAAACCATCGAATGGACGCGACACAACACAACCAACCGGATGCAGACGACGAGATGGATGCGCCGCCCAAACTGGTTGGCGCGCTGAAGCGAATCACGCCTCAGCCGGTGTTCGTGCCGCCATCGGTGGATGCGGCTGTACTGAACGCCGCTCGAAAACATCTGGCGAGGCCGCAATCGAAGGATAGACACGCTTGGCGTCAGTGGTTTCTGTGGCCGGCGGTGGCCTCGGCTTGCGTGATGTTGGCCTTGCTGGCGCACACACTGCTGAAACCGGCCCGACCGGATTTCGCCCGCGAAGACCTGAATCGCGACGGACACGTGGACATCCTCGACGCATTTTACCTCGCCCGCGAGCTGCATGTTGGCACACCGCCGCATACGACACTGGACCTCAACGGTGATGGCGTCGTGGACCGCCGTGATGCGGAAGTGATCGCGGCACTGGCCGTGAAACTGGAGAAAGGCGGGCCATCGTGAAGACGCCCGGCAAGGTAGCGCAGATTTGCAGTCTATCAATATCCCCGGGAATCGTCGCCCGGCGCGACGATTTACTCGGAGCGCGGACAGCCTTGTCCGCGCGTTTCTTCGGCGCCGTTTCGGACTCGCGGACAAAGCTGTCCGCGCTCCTTTGGTTGCTGCTTGGCCGCGTTGGGCTGTATCGCAGGTTTTCAACCTGCTGGACCTCTTTTGCAGTCGGACGGTCAGCGGAGTGCAAGTCCGCGATACGGCAGATTGGAAATCTGCGCTACGCAACTTGGGCAGCCGCACTGGGGTTGTTTGTCCTCTGCGGCGAACTGTCGGCCCAATCTTCAACCTCGGCCAAGGAGGACACGCGTTTCGTGGCGGTGGACATCTTCGTGGACTCAAAAGAAAAGCCACTCGCGGCGTATCAACTGGAATTCTCCGTCACGAACAACGCCGCGAAAATCGTGGGCATCGAGGGCGGCGAACACGCGGCTTTTGCCGAACCGCCGTTCTACGATAAACAGGCGATGCAACGCGAACGCGTCATCATAGCGGCGTTTAGCACGGCGAAAGAACTTCCGGCTGGCAAGACGCGCGTGGCAACGATTCATCTGCAAATCAATGACACCAACGAATTGAAAATTGAAACTAAGTTGGCAACCGCCGCCAGTGCCGATGGCAACAAGATCGCGTCACCTATTCTGACAACTAAACAGAGGGCAAAATGAAAAGCCATTCACCAGCACATAAATTCCCTGTCACTTTTCTGTTATTCCTGACATTGGCTCTCGGGGCGTGGGTGATCACTGGATGTGCGAGCAAACAGCTTCCGATTGGAGCAACCCCTCCGACACACGGCGCATCTGAGAACCGAGCTTTAGGATTCGACTGGTACTTAGGCAACTACTTGAATCGAAATCAAAGCCAAGATGGCTTGTTAACCGGCGGACTGCGCTCTAAGTCGCATTCCTTTTCCGAATCAGAGGATAACGAACTCTGGATCATCGCCCGTTCCTCAGAGACGCAAGCTGAAGCCAATGATGATCTTCCCGGCTCCGGCACGCTGATGACGAGAGTCGCCAACAAGGAAGTCCCCATGCCCCTCAAGCACACGGACGTGCGCGCGTCCGTCAGCGGTTACATCGGCACGGTGCAAGTCGTGCAGCAGTTCCACAATCCCTACGACACCAAGATCGAAGCCGTGTATGTATTTCCCCTTCCCCACAACGCGGCGGTGAACGAATTCATCATGACGATTGGCGATCGGCGGATTCGCGGCATCATCCGCGAGCGCCAGGAGGCGGAGGAAATTTATCAGGCGGCCAAACGGCAGGGTTACGTGGCGTCATTGCTCACCGAGGAACGGCCCAACATCTTCACACAATCTGTGGCTAACATCGAACCGGGCAAAGCGATTGATGTGACCATCAAGTATTTTCACACGCTGGCTTACGTTGACGGTTGGTATGAGTTTGTCTTTCCGATGGTCGTTGGACCGCGCTTCAATCCGCTTGGCTCGACGACTGGCATCGGCGCAATCGCACTGGGCGAGCACGGCGCTTCGGGCCAGAAAACCGAAATCCAGTATCTCCAGCCCCACGAACGCAATGGCCACGACATCTCATTGCGCGTGGATGTGGAAGCCGGAGTTACCATCGAGGAATTCCAGTGTGTCACACATGCCGTCTCCCATGAGTCCCCTTCGTCCCATCAACTCGCGGTAACGCTGCAACCGCACGACACTTTGCCGAACAAGGATTTCGTGCTGCACTATCGAGTCGCGGGCGAGCGGACCAAGTCCTCTTTACTGACGCATCGGGACGCGCGCGGCGGCTACTTCACCCTCATGATTTATCCGCCGGAGGAACTCGCGTCACTCGCGCGGCAGCCGCTGGAATTGGTCTTTGTGCTGGACTGTTCAGGGAGCATGTCCGGCATCCCCATCGCGCAGGCCAAAGCCGCCGTCGAGCGCGGCCTGCGCCTGTTGCGACCGGGCGACTCGTTCCAGCTCATCAACTTCTCCATGAACGCGGCGCAACTTGGCCACCGTCCGCTGGAGGCGACACCGGCAAATATCGAACGTGGCCTCGCGTATCTGCACTCGCTCAAAGGCGAAGGCGGCACGATGATGATCAAAGGCATCCAAGCCGCACTCGACTTCCCGCATGACCCGCAACGCCTGCGGTTCGTTTGCTTTCTCACGGACGGCTACATCGGCAACGAAGGCGAAATCCTCCACGAAATCCACCAACGGCTGGGCGCTTCACGAATCTTCAGTTTCGGCGTTGGCTCCTCGCCGAACCGATACTTGCTAAATCAAATGGCGAAGGCCGGTCGCGGCGCGGTTGCGTATCTCGGTCCGCGCGACGACGGAGCGCAAGTCATGGAGGATTTTTTCAATCGCATCAGCCATCCGGCGCTGACGGACCTGCAAATTGACTGGGGCGGGATGCAGGTTGAAGAAGTGTTCCCGCGTGCCGTGCCGGATTTGTTTGTCGGCCGCCCGGTGATTCTGACGGGCCGGTTCAACGGTAACGGTGACACGGTACTCCGCGTCGCCGGAAGCGCAGCCAATGTTCCAGTCTCGTTCATCGTACCCGCACCGTTGGCGGATGGCGGCGAGGCGAACAGCGCATTGCCCAGCGTGTGGGCCCGAATGAAAATCGCCGACCTCGCCGACCAATCCCTGCTTAAGCCGGACGCACAACTGCCAGATCACATCAAACAAGTGGCACTGGATTACAATCTGATGTCCGCCTACACGGCGTTTATCGCGGTGGACTCCACGCGGCAGACGGATGGCAGCGAGGGAGTCATCGTCCCTGTGGCCGTGCCGGTTCCAGAGGGCGTGCGCTACGATACAACCGTCAAGGAAGACTGATGCCATTACCGAAGGAGTGTGATTATGAACAACATTTTACTTCCTGCAATTCCCGAAGCGCCCGTGCTTACCAGTCCCGCAGGGACGAAAGACATTAGCCCAGCGATTCATCGCTGGGGCCGCTCCGTCCCGAGCGCCAGTCCCGGAGGGACGGAAGAAGTGTGCGTCGGCATTCTGCCGCCCCTGACGGGGCTTGCGGCTCATTGCCCAATCGCACCCACCGTTAAAACGCTTGTCATTACCCACATCTTTTTAGCGTTGGTTAAAGGTTTCTACTCCTTCGGCCATCCACATCAGGCGCTGCCAGCCGCGCCAGATGGTTTGCCAGCCAGGTAGGCCGTCGCCTTTGCGCCCGAGGAAGCCTCCGA